>JBDKER010000001.1:0-207389 GCA_039795165.1 Verrucomicrobiota bacterium
GCCATCCTTGCGAAGGATGAACGTCCGGTCGCGGAGCGCCTCCGACAGCTCTTTGTGACCGCCTATTCCCGGGAACCTCAGCCGGAGGAAATCCAGAAGGCGGCCGACTATCTCGCAAAGAAGAACGGCGAGAAGTCGGCATGGGAGGACATGGTCTGGGCGCTGCTCAATACGAAGGAGTTTCTCTTCAATCACTGACCGCCGATCCATCACGGCCATGACTCCTGGAATTCCGCACGGCCTTCTGTGCCGCCGCCTCGTCCTGCCCTGCTCCCTGGCTGCCCTTGGCGCTGCGGCGTTGCCGCTCATGGCTCAATTGCCGACGGCCCGGCTCGACACAATCTTTCCGCAGGGCCTCCGCGCCGGGACGGAAACGGAAGTGACCATTGCAGGAGCTGACCTCGACGGAGTGGACCGTCTCCTTTTTTCGGATCCCGGCCTGTCGGCGGTTCCGGTGGATGGCCTGAAATTCAAAGTGACGGCCAGTGCGGGCATGGCGCCGGGGGTCCATGAGGTCCGTGCGGCGGGACGTTACGGAATCTCGGCCAGCAAGCTCTTCGTGGTGGGGTCGCTCCCGGAAATTTCCGAAGCGGCGCCCAATGCCTCGCCTTCCGCTGCTACGGAGGTTGCCCTGCCGGTCACCATCAACGGGACCACGGGACCGGACGCAGCCGATCACTTCCGCTTCAAGGCAAGCGCCGGGCAGCGGATGCTCCTGTCCTGCGCCGCAGAACGGATTGATTCCCCGCTGAATGCCGTCATCGCCCTCGCGGACAGCAGTGGACGCGAACTCCTCTCAGCGCACCGCAATGATGGCGACGATGCCGGTATCGACTTCACGGCTCCCGCGGATGGCGATTACACGGTCCGCGTCCACGACATGGCATGGGGCGCGGCCCCGTACCGTCTCACGATCGCTTCGCCGGAGGAATCCGCGGCCTCTCCGGTGACCTCGCTTCCGCTGGCCGGTGCGGTGGTCCGCCCCAGCGAAACGCCGCTCACCGAATTGCCCGCCCCGGCCAAGGACGCGGCCTCGGCCCACAAGGTGGCGCTCCCGGCCCACCTTGCCGGATCGGCGGCGGCGGAATGGATCGAATTCACCCCGGATCAGCCCCGCCGGGTTTCGCTCGATCTGCTTAGCCACCGTCTCGGGGCTCCCAGCGACTTTGTGATCCGTCTCCTCAAGGTCGCCAAGGACGCGAAGGGGGTGGAATCCATTGAACAGCTCGCCATTTTCGAAGATTCCGCCGCTCCCCTTGGCACGGAACCCCTTGCGCTCGGCAGCCGCGACCCGTCGGGCGAATTCGCCTGCGAAGCGGGCACGACCTACCGGCTGCAGATCATCGACCGATTCCGCGCGGGCCGTCCGTGGCGGCTTGCGCTGCGCGACCCCTCGCCGGGCTTTGCCCTCGTGGCGTTTTCGCTCGGTCCGCAGACCCGGGGCGCGGCGCTGCACCGCTGGAGCCCGCTTCTCCGCAAGGGTGCCAGTTCCTATGTTTCCGTGGCTGTGATCCGCTACGATGGGTTCGCCGAGCCCATTCAGCTGCGTGTGGAGGGTCTCCCGGAGGGCGTCTCAGCCCCGGAGGTGACCGTACCCCCGGGCGTTGGCCAGGCGGCCCTCGTGGTCCGCGCTGCTGCTGCGGCGACCACATGGAATGGCCGCATCCGCATCACGGGATCGGCCGGCAGCGTCACGGCGGTTGCCGCGGAGGCGGTGCCCCGCTGGAATGTCGGCAACACAGCGGCGGAACGCGCCGAAATGCGGCTCAGCACGGACGGATTTCCCCTCGCAGTCCTCGATTCGGAAGCGCCGCCGCTGACCATCGAACCCGCCGAGGAGAAAGTATACGAAACGGCTATCGGCGGAGCGGTCGAAATCCCGGTCAAATTCACCCGCGATGCCGCCCTCAAGGGCATCAAAGGAGAATGGGAAGCCGTCCTCACGGGGCTTCCCGGTCTCCGCCAGGCCCCCGTGGTCAAGCCCCCGGGCGACGCCGCGGAAGCGAAGCTCGTCCTCGATGTCAAAAACAAGGACGGCAATGCCTTCTCGCCGGGCACATGGACGATCCATGCCTCGGCCCGTGCCACCCTCCAATGGCAGCCGGGCGGCGAAAAGGCACCGGTCCGCGAATTGGCAGACGCCATCTATTCGGCTCCCATCAAGGTCCGCATCGACGCCTCGCCGGTTTTCCTGACGCTGCCGGAATCCATCGCCATCACCCCGGGAGCAACGGTCGAAATCCCGGTCCGTGCGGAACGTCGCTTCGGCTTCGCGGATGCCATCACACTGCAGCTCGCAGCACCCAAGGGCACGAGCTGTGAAGCGGTCACCATCGCCAAGGAGGCCACGGAGGGGAAACTCATTCTCAAGGCGGCTCCGGACGCCCCGCACGGAGCCCACCAAGCCACCGTGAACGCCAAATGCCCATGGAACGGCGTCGAAGTTCCGTGGTCCCTTCCCATCAACGTCGAGGTCAAACCATGAACCGCCCGCTTCCGTTCTTCACGGCCTCCGCCATGGCGGCCCTCCTCTCCGCTTCGGCTCCCGCCGCGCCCATTCCAGTGGCGGACATCACCCGGGAAGGTCCGGTCGATTTCGCAAAGGACATCCACCCTCTCCTCAAGCGCAGCTGCCTTGCCTGCCATAACACCACCAAGGCCAAGGCCGGCCTGAATCTGGAATCGCCGGAAGCCATCCTCAAAGGGGGGGATTCCGGTCCGGCGGCCATCGCAGGGAAGGGAAAGGAAAGCCTCCTCGTGCTCACCGCCGCCCATGCGGAGGACCCGGCGATGCCCCCGCCCGGGAACAAGGTCAATGCTCCCAACTTCTCCCCGGAGGAACTCGGCCTCCTCCAGCTCTGGATCAATCAGGGCCTCAAGGGTTCGGCGGTCACGGAAACCGTGTCGAACTGGCGTCCGTTCCCGACGGGTGCGGCTCCGGTTTCGGCCGCCGCAGTCTCCCCGCAGGGCCGCCTCGCCGCGGCCGCCCGCGGCAACGAGGTCGTCATCACGGAAGTCGCCACGGGCCTTCCCGTTGGCCACCTCACCGACCCTGAACTGGCCAAGGAGGAACTCTACAAGGACCGTCACCCAGCCGACCGCGACGCGGTCCTCTCCCTGGCGTTCGGATCGGATGACCTCATCGCCAGCGGCGGTTTCCGCACGGCCCGTCTCTGGCGCCGCCAGCCTCTTCTCCCGAGCCACTCGCGCGACCTCCCGGCCCCAGCCACGGCGGTCGCGGCGACCCATGAAATCGCGGCATCGGGCGACGCCACGGGCCTCATTCAGCTCTGGAATCCGGCTGACCCAGCGGCTGCTCCCGTGGATCTCCGGGAACACCAGAGTCCCATCCGCGCCCTCGCCTTTTCCCCGGATGGCTCCCTGCTGGTCTCGGCCGGCGAAGATGGCAAAGCGACAGTCTGGTCGGTCACGGATCACAAGGCGGTTTTCTCGACCACCACGCCAGCCCCGCTGACCTCCCTCTGCTTCCTCCAGAATGGATCCGCTCTCGCCACGGTCGCCAGCGACGGCACGCTCCGCGTCTACCCATTCCCCGCGTCCCCGCCAGCCACTCCGCCCGCTCCTTCGCACGAACATAAATTCGCTGCCCCGCCCACAGCAGTCGCCACCCTCGACCCAGCGGGATCACGCCTCGTCTGGGCCGATGCCTCGGCTGCGCTGCACTGGTACGATGCCGCGGACGGCAAGGCGGGCGACATCACCCTCGAAAATCCCGCTACCGCCGCCCTCACGGCCACGGAACTCCGCCTCAAGGCAGCCCAGCGGCTCAGTGAAGCCCACACGGCCCGCCGCAATGCAGCCGCCGAGGCCCACAAAAAGGAACAGGAAGCCCTCGTCGCCTCCCATCAGGCCCGCGAAAAGGCCCGCACGGACCTCGCTGCCAAACAGGAAGCCGCCCGCAGCACAAAATCAGCCGCCGCCGCCGCCCCGGACGACAAGGCCCGCACGGACACCGCCACCAAGGCCGCCAGCGAAGCCGAGGCTTCCCTGCGTGCCTTCACGGACGCCCGCACGAATGCGGAACTCGCCGTCCGCCTCACCGGTCAGGCCGCCCAGGCCCTCACCGCCGCGGAAGCCAATGCCGCGGCCGCGGCCGCCGCCGTCACCGAAATCACCGCATCCCTCGAAGCCGCCCGCAAAGCCCTGCCGGCTCCCGTCAGCCCGATCGGCCTCGCTTCTCTCCATGGCGGGAAGGTTCTCACCATCGCCTGCAGGGGCGGCCGCCTCCAGTGGCACTCCGCCGACGGGGCGTTCCTCGACGCCGCCGATGGCCCGCTCGCCCCGGATGCCACCATCCTCCTCGCAGCATCCTCCCAGGCAATCCTCCTCGCGCGGCCCGACCGCAAGGCTCTGCTCTGCCCTCCCCGCCGCCCGTTCGCCCTCGAACGCACCATCGGCAACCCGAACGATCCCGCCATCCTCGCCAGCCGCACCACGGCCCTCGCCTTCTCGTCGGATGCCCGCCTCCTCGCCACCGGCGGCGGCGTTCCCTCCCGCCAGGGCGAAGTCCGCATCTGGAACACCAGCGACGGTGCCCCCGTCCTCACCCTCCAGAATCCCCACTCGGATACCGTCAACGCCCTCGCCTTCTCCCCAGACGATACCCTCCTCGCCACCGCCGGAAGCGATCGCTGGACCCGCATCTTCCGCACCGACGACGGATCCCGTACCCACGCCTTCGAAGGCCACAGCGCCGCCGTCCTCTCCGTCGCATGGCGCTGCGACGGCCTCGCCCTCGCCACCGGCTCCGCCGACAAAACACTCCGCCTCTGGGACGTCGCCGAATCCAAACAAATCAAGGCCCTCTCCTCCTTCACCAAGGAAGTCAGCGCCCTCTCATGGCTCGGTTCCTCAGACGCCATCGCCTCAGCCTCCGGCGATGAAGGAGTCCGCATCAACGAGGAAAAACTTCCAGGAAGTAAAAGTTTCTGCTTCACCCTCGCCGCCGACCCACACGGAAGGATTCTGGCCGTCGGCGGTGAAGACGGCATCCTCCGACTCTGGAATGCCTCCGATAAAAAACTTCTCTGGGAAGCCGCAGGATTTTGAGAATGAAGCTTTAGTAATGGATTGAGCGCGGCAGGCCCGTGACCGGCCGTTCCACAGCCCAAAGCGACCAACCTCCCGTTCGCCAGGGTGCTGATTTCAGCATTGCCGCATAAGCGGTAACCGACGCTACGCGTCTTCACTAAGAAATTGCTGGAATTAATCAAAAAATTTCATAGTCTTCACAAGACGCTGAGCGTCTTTGCATTCCTTTGGTCATTAACTTTGCATGAAAGTAGACACACCCAGTCTCTTCCGGCGCTTCCGCCTCCCGGTTATTGCCGCCATCTATGCTTCGCTGGCGGCGCTTTCGTGGCTGGCGGCTTTCCTGCTCCGCTTCGATTTCAATCCCGGGGGCGGTCAGCGCAGCTACTGGCCGGTCTGCCTCGCGATGCTTCCCTTGGTGGTGCCGCTGAAGATGGCCTTGCTAGGGTTGGCGGGGCAGTACCGGGGACTGCTCTCCTTCTTCCGGATTTCTGACGCGATCCGCATTGCCATGGCGGCGCTCGCCGGGGCGATGCTGCTGTTCGTTCTGGCTCCCGCGATCCTGCGCGGTCCTCTGCCGCTGCCACGCGGAGTGCTTCTCATCGACGCGATCGTTTTCACGGCCTTTGTGATCGGTTTCCGCCTTGCCATGCGGCTCCGTTCGGAACGTCCGAAAGTGCGTCGGAAACATGGCATCGCCGTGACCCGGGTCGCGGTGATCGGTGCGGGCAGCGCGGGCGGCAGCGTCATTTCCGAACTCCTCAAGAAGACGTCCCTCGGTCTCCAGCCGGTGGTGGTGCTCGATGACAATCCGCGCTTTCACGGCCTCAAAGTCCACGATGTTCCCGTCTGGGGAGCGCTGAACCAGCTGGAATCGGCCATCGACCGCTTTCAGGTGGGCAAGGTTCTCCTCGCCATTCCATCGGCCAAACCCAGCCGGCTCCGCGAGATCGTCTCGCTCTGCAGCCGTCTCCGGATGCCCTGCGTGACCGTTCCCTCCATGGATCAGTTGGCGACTGGCAAGGTGGCCTACTCTACCCTCAAGCCGGTTGCCATCGAGGATCTGCTGGGACGCGACCCTGTCACCATGAGGACGGATCAGATCAACGACCTTCTCCGCGACCGCACGGTGCTGGTGACGGGAGCCGGTGGCAGCATCGGCAGCGAACTCTGCCGCCAGATCGCAAGGTGCCGTCCCAATGCCCTCGTCATCCTCGATCATTCGGAACCAGCCCTCTTCACGATCGAACAGGAACTGAAGAAGGATTTTCAGGAGGTCCCCGTCATCGCTGTGGTGGCTTCCATCCTCGATGAAACCCGCCTCCAGCGCATCTTCCGCGAATCATCCCCGGAAATCGTCTATCACGCCGCGGCCCACAAGCACGTGCCCATGATGGAATTCCAGCCGGACGAAGCCATCCGCAACAATGCCTTCGGAACCCGCTGCCTCATCCGCACTGCCGCCCGCTTCGGCGTGGATCGCTTCGTTCTCATCTCCACGGACAAGGCCATCAATCCCACCAGCGTGATGGGAGCCACCAAACGGCTCGCCGAACTCTACCTCCAGGCCTTCCAGCAGCAGCACCCCGGCAAAACCCGGTTCTCGGCCGTCCGCTTCGGCAATGTCCTCGGTTCCTCCGGCAGCGTCATACCCATCTTCAAACAGCAGATCCTCGAGGGAGGTCCCGTCACGGTCACTCACCCGGACATGACAAGGTTCTTCATGACCATCCCGGAAGCCGTCGGCCTCGTCCTCACCAGTTCCACGCTCTCCACCGGTGGCGAAATCTTCGTCCTCGACATGGGCGAACCCGTTCACATCCGCGACCTCGCCACCCAGATGATCGAACTCTCGGGTCTGCGCCCCGGCAAGGATATCGAAATCCAGTACACCACCATCCGCCCAGGCGAGAAACTGTACGAGGAAATCAGCCACCGCGGCGAGGAACTATCCCATACCTCCCACCCGCGCATCATGCGCTTCACAGGCCCAGGATCGTCCCTCCCGGACATCGAGTCCCACTTCGATTCCCTCGGCAATTGCCTCTCCGACGCCGACGCCCACGAACTCCGCGAACTGCTCCACACCATCATCCCGGAATACACCGGCGCGTCCCAGATGGCCTCCCCACCGCCAGCACCCGCTCATCCCGAAAGCACGACTCCTCCCACCTCAACACTCGGAGACCTTTCGCTCGCTCCCTCCTGACCCCACCCCGCGGACAGGTACACACCCTCTTAATCCCCTGAGGGTAAACCGCTGCAGTTTTAATAATTATCAGAGGAAGAGATATTTCCCAAAATTTGCTTTTCCTGAAAGCTTATGCGGTTTATTAGAATTTCCATGATTTCCGAAAATCAAAGCGGTTGCTGTATTGTTTCTGGAACCAATCTTGGGTTGGTTCGGCTGCTGGTGCTGGCTGGGCTGTCTCAGCCGCTGCTGGCGCAAACTCCGGACAGTTCGCAGTTTGATTTCATGACGCGGCCATCGCGGGTACCGGTGCGGCAGGCTCCGGCGGCTCACGCGGCGGGCGCTCCGGCGGAGACGGCTTCAGGGATTCCCCTGCCGGATCCGGCCCTGACGGGGGAGGGCGGTGCGGTGACGCCGAATCCTCTTCCGGGAACTGTTGGCGATGCGCAGTCCGCATCGACGGAAGCACCGCCGGCCGCCACGGAGGCGCCGGACATCGACATCTCGGCGGATTCGCTCTTTCCGGAATGGCTCCGGTTCGGAATTGGCATCCAAAGCCTCTACGACAGCAATATCTTCCTCCAGTCAGACAACGAGGAGGCGGACTGGGTCAACCGGGTCACTCCAGGCATCACCGCCCTCTTCGGGGAACGGCGCACTGGCAGCGGTACGGGATCGGGCAGCGACTGGTACGGAGAGGCCCGCTACACCCCGGCATGGACCACCTATGCCTCGAACTCGGACTTCAACCGCTTCGACCACGCCGGCGGCATCGAAGGCCGTCTCCAGCAGCCACTCCTCACTGCTACCGCCGGACTCGACTATCGGGAAAACACCGCCAACAACCGCTTTACCCGCGACCTCTTCACGACAACAACCACCCGGGCCTACACAGGCGCGGATTACGTCCTCGGCCCCAGCACCTTCCTTGAAGGCAATCTCGAATGGTCCCGGCTCGAGCGCGGTGACAGCCTCCAAGACTCCAACCAGCGCTACAACGACGAAGATACCTTCATGGCCCGCGCCGCCGCCCTCTGGCAACTCAGCGCCGCTACCCGGCTCGGCCCAGCCGTGCGCTACGAACAGATCGATTCCTCGATCAATGCCGACCGCGACATCGTTCACACGCTCGTCGCCATCAATTATAATCCGCAGAGCATCATCACCCTGCGCGGCGACGTGGGCGCACAGTGGGTCTCGCTCGATACCGGCCGCACCTTCTGGGCCCCCTCAGCCCGCCTCAGCGGCCTCTGGGACGTCGACGCCCTCTGGAAAATCGGCTTCCAGGCCTACTCCAACTCCACCGCCGCTCCCCAGGGCTTAGATTCCACCCAGCAAAGCACAGGCCTGAGCGCTGATGTTTCATGGGTTCCCGACGAGCTTCTCCTCGTCGCCGCCGGCCTCGGCTACGAACGCGCCTCCTTCGAATTCCATGACAGTCCTTCCCAGGACCGCGACGATGATTACTTCTTCGGTAACCTCGCTCTCCGCATCACCCCAGCCGACTCCAACCTCGGCTTCGAAGTCTTCTACCGCTACCGCTTCACCAATTCCTCACGCGAAAACCTCGACTTCTCCAACTCTCAGGCCGGCGTCCAACTGCAATACCGATTCTAAGGCGGCACCGCAGACCGTCCCAAGGTCTCCACAGGGTAAGCCACTGAGCATCAAAGGGGGAATTTGTTAGTCAAATCCCCTACCGCAGTTCGGGATTCCGACTACACGAACGCGGCTCCTTCAATTAACCAGTTGTGATTTCCGCAAATTCCCATAAATATCCGACTTCCCATTTCCGGTTCAAACTGTGACTCGCGTGACAAACCGTTTCTTTTCTCGGGCCGCTGCCTGCTTTCTCCTTCCGGTGTTCGTCTGGCTGCTGGCCACCACGGCGGGGCGCGCTCAGGAAAAACCCGCGGCTGCGCCGCCCGCCGCAGCGGAAGGAACACCCGCGGCCAATGCCGCATCCCCCGCCCGCCCCGCCGCTGCTCCAACCCCAGCCGGCTACCGTCTCGCGGTAGGCGACTCCGTCCAGCTCAGTGTCTTCAATGAGCCATCGCTCGAGGCCCAGCGCACCATCACTTCCGCCGGGGAAGTTTCCTTCTATCTGATCGGAAATGTCAAAATCGCCGGAAAATCGGTGGGCGCCGCCGAGGAAATGATCCGGGAACTCTATGACCGGGATTATCTTGTGAATCCGAAGGTGACGCTGACGGTTACCGGCTACGCGGCCCAGTTCGCCACGGTGACGGGAGCGGTTTCCAAGCCTGGGAGCGTGTCTGTTCCCGTGGAAGGCCGCTTCGATCTCCTTGATGCCATTGCCGCAGCGGGGGGAGCCACGGAAAAGGCCGACCTGCGCCTCGTCACGCTCCGCCGCAAGGGGTCCTCGGAAACCGTGCGCATCAATGCCGCCGCCCTGCAGAACGACCCCGCCGGAGCGCCCGTCATCCGCCCCGGCGATGGCATCAGCATCGGCCTGCGCGTCGACCAGTTCATCAATGTCGTCGGCGAAGTAAACCGCCCCGGGCAGATCCGCTTCCCCACCGATGAGAAACTCGATGTCATCACCGCCATCACCATGGCGGGCGACTTCAGCCGCTTCGCCAAGACATCCGATATCACCATCATGCGCGCCGGACGGGTCATCCCGGTCGATGGGGCCGCCATCAGCCGCGGCGAAGCCCCCACGGTCCCGCTCCAACCCGGCGATACCGTCAAGGTGGGCCGACGGCGCATCTGATTTTCCTTTCCGGGGCCTGCACTCCCGCATGGCCCTGCTCCATCTCCTACCACACCCGATACAGACCCATGGCCGCTCCCGGTTGCCATCGGAATGGCCCTGATTCCGCCCTGCAAGGTGAGCCCCACGCCCACCATGTGCGGCAGCTTGCTTTTCCCTGATCTTCTGACCATCGGTTAATTACCTTCATGGACGATTTCTCCGACAACGACGAACTGCGCGACCCCACGGGCCTGCGGGCCCGCAACCTCCTCGGGGAATTGCTTTCGGCCCTTCTCGGCCGCTGGCACTGGATCGCCCTCCTCAGCGCACTCACCCTCGGGCTGGCCCACTACTACCTCTCGGTCGCTCCCAAGAATTACGAATCGACCGCAGCCGTCCAGGTCAAAACCAGCGGTGCCAGCTCAGTCGTCGTCACCAATCCCACGGAGCGCGCAGCGGCTTCGGAACTCGACCTCAAATCGGTCGACGCCATCAACACGATCATCGGGAAGTTCAATACGTTTTCCCTGATTCAGACCATGCTGGAGGACAATCCGGACCTGCTCACGGATCCGGATCTCCTGCCGGCAGAGGCCAACTGGACGCCGGTGTGGCTGGCACCGCCCCCGGAACGGACGCTCTATTCATTGCCACCCGCTCCCGCCGAAGGTGACACCACCAGTCCAGCGGCGAGTCGCTACCGCGAAGAACTCACCGCCCTCGCCCGCAGGCTGGCGAGCCCGGTGAGCCGCCTCTACAAGGTGGCAGCCCGCCGCGCCAGCCGCATCGTCGACATCAAGGTCAATCACACGAATCCCGGCATGGCCCGCCGCCTCGCGGATGCCATCGTGGAAACGTACATCAAAATCCACGTGGACCGGCGCTCAGGGCGCACGGAATCCGCCCTCGAAACGATTCAGCGGGAAACGGAAAAGGCCCAGGACGATCTCCAGGAATCCCAGAATGCCCTCGCGGCCTACCGCACGGCCCTCACGCTGGTGGAACAGCTCAAGGACCAGGAGACCAAACTGGCATCCCTCCTCCTCCGCTACCGGGACAAGCACCCGGACGTCATCAGTAGCCGCAAACTCCTCGAGGATGTCCAGACGAACTTCCTGCGCGAATTCGACGCGGCCCGCCAGTCGGCAGCCGACCGCAAGTACTGGGAAACGGTCCAGCTCCAGGCGTCGGGTGGAGCCCGTGAAGACGCGGTCAAGGAAGCCATCCGCCTCCTGCAGGCCCGCAGCGAGGTCCTCACCAGCGAAATCCAGAACCGGACCCAGACCTACAATATTCTCCTCACTCAGAAGGCGGGGGCCGATGTCTCCAAGGAAGACAAGGAAGCCGAAATCCTTCCCATCGAACCAGCCCGCGAAGGCATCCTCACCAAGCCCCGCCCCTCCCTCATCTACGCCGCCGGAGCCATGGCCGGTCTCATGCTCGGCGGGGCCCTCGCACTCCTCCTCACAAAGCTCGACAACAAGATCCACACGGTCTCGGACCTCGAACGTGCCACGGGGGCTCCCGTCCTCGCTTCCATCGCCGCCGTCCGCCGCAAGGTCCTCGCAGAACAGGCAGCCGCCTCGGCCAAGGAAAAATCCACGGACAACGATGCGCCCCCCCTGACATGGGCCCCGGAACTCTTCTTCCGCGACAACGGCTCCCGCACGGTCGAAGCCGAAATGATCCGCAACCTCCGCACTTCCATCATCCTCCTCGGCCCCGCGGAAACCACCAAAGTCATCCTCTTCACCTCCGCCCTCCCCGCCGAAGGCAAATCGTTCGTCAGCTCAAACATCGCCGCCTCCTTCGCCATGTCGGGAGCCCGTACGGTCCTCGTCGACCTCGACCTCCGCCGCCCCCGCCAGCAGAACATGTTCGGTACCGACCGCAAAAAGGGCACCGGGGTCGCCGATGTCCTCGCTTCCCAGTGCAAATTGTCGGACGCCCTCCATCCCTCGGGCCTCGAGAATCTCACGCTCTTCCTCGCAGGCACCCACGCCCCCAACCCCGCCGAACTCCTCAATTCCCAGCGACTCAAGGACGTCATCGCCGCGCTCAGCAAACACTTCGACCGCGTCATCGTCGATACCGCCCCGCTCCTCCCAGTCTCGGATACCCGCCTCATCGCCAAACTCGCAGATACCTGCATCCTCGTCTCCGGTGCCGAGAAAACCCCCAAGGGTGCCATCCTCCGCGCCCTCGATCTCCTCGGCTGGGACCCCCAGAATCCCGCAAAATCAAAAATCGGTGGCTGCGTCCTCAACGGGACCATCGAATCCCGCCGCAATCTCGGCTACAATTACTCGTACGGATACTACGGGAAGTACGGCGGATATGGCAAAAAGTACGGCTCCGTCTACGGCGACGACGCCGAGGACGAAAAAACAGAAAAGAAACGCCGCCCCAAGGGCTCCCGCTGATCCTCCTCACGGAATCCCGCCACGGAAGTCTCCAGCCCTGCGCTCCGGTCCCTTCTCGGATCACCACAACCCCCTCAGGCCCAAAGAGCCACCACCTGCTCACAACCCGCAGTTTCCCTTGGACTTTTCCTCCGCCCGCCGCTCTCTTGCGACCCCGCTTTCCCACTCATGAAGACCGCTCTCATCACTGGAATCACCGGCCAAGACGGTTCCTACCTCGCCGAATTCCTCCTCGAAAAAGGCTACACCGTCCACGGCATCAAACGACGCTCCAGCCTCTTCAATACCTCCAGAGTCGATCACCTCTACGAGGACCCCCACAGCGATAATCCACGCTTCCACCTCCATTACGGCGACCTCAGCGACACCAGCAACCTCATCCGCATCGTCCAGGAAACCCAGCCAGACGAAATCTATAACCTCGGAGCCATGAGCCACGTCGCCGTCAGCTTCGAAAGCCCGGAATACACCGCCGACGTCGACGCCATCGGTACCCTCCGCCTCCTCGAAGCCATCCGCATCCTCGGCCTCCAGAAGAAAACCAGATTCTACCAGGCCTCCACCTCCGAACTCTACGGCCTCGTCCAGGAATCCCCACAAAAGGAATCCACCCCCTTCTACCCTCGCAGCCCCTACGCCGTCGCCAAACTCTACGCCTACTGGATCGTCGTCAATTACCGCGAAGCCTACGGCCTCTACGCCTGCAACGGCATCCTCTTCAATCACGAAAGCCCCAGACGCGGCGAAACCTTCGTCACCCGCAAAATCACCCGCGGCCTCGCCCACATCGCCACAGGCCTCGAATCCTGCCTCCACATGGGCAATATCGACTCCCTCCGCGACTGGGGACACGCCCGCGACTACGTCCGCATGCAGTGGCTCATGCTCCAACAGGACCAGCCAGACGACTTCGTCATCGCCACAGGCATCCAATACTCCGTCCGCCAGTTCATCACATGGGCCGCCGAAGAACTCGGCATCACCCTCGCCTTCCAGGGCTCCGGGGTCGACGAAACCGCCACCGTCACCAAAGTCACCGGCAACCTCGCCCCTGCCGTCAAACCAGGCGACGTCATCCTCCGCATCGACCCTCGCTACTTCCGCCCCACCGAAGTGGAAACGCTGCTCGGCGACCCCTCCAAAGCCAAAGCAAAACTCGGCTGGTCCCCGGAAATCACTGTCCAGCAAATGTGCCGCGAAATGGTCCTCTCCGACCTCACCGACGCTCAAAATACCGCCATGCTCAGAAATCATAGGGCGGGGGAATAAAAGGGGCAGGGGGGACATGTAGAAGGCCACTCCGGGTTAGTTCCCGGAGAACCACCTGCGGCCACTGACCGCCGGGACCTTCGACTGCGGCGCAGCGAAGCGTTCCGGAAGGGAGCCCGGCACCCGCGCAGCCGCTCATCCAACCAAGTTGGATTCCGGAGCCGCTGCCGGGACCAGTCCTTCAACAGGCTCCACCGGTCTCGGAAAGCATAAGACCCGTCTCCCCATGAGCAAAACTAGAAAGGGTGTGCTCAATGTGGTCTCAGCCCTGCTGGACCAAATGCTCGGGGTCGTCACCAATCTCCTCATCACCCCAGCAATCCTTGCGGGTATCGGCCCCGTGGCCTTTGGATTCTGGGAGTTTGCGAGAAACAACGTCGCACAGCTTGGCGTACTCGATGGACGCAGTGCCGAAGTGCTTAAATGGAAACTCGCAGCCACCAGCGAAACAGCCTCCGCTCAGGAACGTCAGCAGGACTTCGGAGCCGCCCTTCTCAGTTTCCTTGCCTTCCTGCCGCTGCTGCTGATTGGTTTCGCCCTTCTTATCTGGGTGGCCCCGTCGCTCGGGATAGCATGCGACCTCCCGCCAACCACGGTGCGCTGGGTCACCGCTCTCCTCGCGCTCAACGCTCTCATCATCTCAGTCACCGCGTTCTGGCAGGGCATCCTCCGCGGGATGAACCTCGCATACAAAAGGATGGGACTGAGGGGTCTCATCACAATCTCGGGTGGCATCGCTTCATGGCTGACCGTCACCCGCGGCGGTGGCCTCGTTCAGTTGGCCCTCATACTCATCGCCACTTCGGTCGTCAATGGGATCTCCCTCTACGTTGTCCTCCGCAGGACCCTTAAGTGGTTCGGGCTGTCCCGACCAACCCGCGCCAATTTCAAATCCACCCTCCGCCAAAGCACATGGTTCAGCGTTTGGGTTTTCATCGGAACCACCCTCGGCAGCGCAGATATCCTGCTCGCGGGACTCATGCTCGGTGCCGCCACCATTACGGACTACACGGTCTGCCGCTACTTCTCTCTCCTCATTCCCGTTTTCTCCTCGACCGCCTTCTCAGCCATCCTGCCCGGCATCGCCAGCGAAATCGGCAAGAAGAACATGACGCGCGTCCTCGACCTCTACACCGAAGCTGCCACCGTCGGTCGCTGGATCGGTCTCGCCTTCTGCATCCCAGCACTCCTTGTAAATGAAGCCTTCGTGACCCTCTGGGTCGGCCCGAGCCACTACCTCGGGCCCGCCACCAACTTCCTCATTTCCCTGGCTACCTATCAGGCCTTCATCAACGGCCAGGACAGCGCCTTCCTCGATATCCTCCTTTCCATGCGCGAGAAGATCATAATGAGTGTGATCTCTCTGATCATCTTTCTCGTCGCAGCGCTCGCACTGGTTCCCTCCCACGGAATCATGGGCATGTGCCTCGCTCTCGTCATCAGCCGACTCTTCCTCCAAATCGTCTATCCAAACATCATCACAAAGGCTGTTCATGCCACCGCAAGCACTGCCCGCGCTCTACGCTGGAAATCCCTGATCCCCTTCACCATCCTCGGAATAGTGGCCCTCATGCAGACGCAACTGCCCATGCCCTCATCATGGCTCACAACCATCACCGCAGGCACCGCCGCCTTCATCGCCGCACTCATCTTCACCCTGCCCATCTGCGTCGATCGCGCCTACCGCTCGCGCCTGCTTAAGCGCTCCAAAGCACTCGTCGGATTGTGACCAGCACAACAGACCATACCTTCAAGGAGCCGACCCCGGCCCACATCGCGTTCCGTCCAGATATCCAGGGAATGCGCGCAGTAGCCGTCGTCGCGGTCATCCTCTTCCACATCCACCCAAACGTCCTCAAAGGAGGCTTCGTCGGAGTAGACATCTTTTTCGTAATCAGTGGGTTCGTCATGGGCCGCCTCGTCTACCGCGAAGTCTCCGAACACCGCTTCTCATGGAGGAAATTCATCCTCCGCCGAATCCGCAGAATCATGCCGGCCCTGCTGGCCATGATCATAGCTGTAACGTCCCTCCTGCCTTTCATCGTCGGACCCGAACGCGCCGTTGGGCAGGCAAAAGTAGCACTCGCCGCCGTCTTCGGTGTTTCCAATGTCCCCCTATGGATCACGATGAAATACTTCGGCCCGTCAGCCGAAACCCACACCTTCCTCCACACATGGAGCCTCGCTGTCGAGGAACAATTCTATCTCATCCTTCCCCTGCTACTTCTCTGGATCACCAGAAAACAGCCCGCCAGAATCATTGAAATCCTCCTCGCGGGCACCGCCATCTCCCTCGCTGCCGCACAACTCGTACTCAACACTCTATACCAGACCGGTGCCTTCTACCTGATCCCCTTCCGCGCATGGGAACTGGGCCTCGGTCTCGTTGCCGCCATCTCCGCCGACCATGGCGCGTTCCAATCCCTCTCGAGACGGACCAGAGAGTCGATCGCATGGCTCGGCACGGCAGCCATCGCCGCAAGCCTGCTCCTGCTCAGCGAGGCTTCCCTCTTCCCAGGTCTGTCCGCATTGCCCGCTTGCCTAGGCACCTGCCTTCTCCTCGCCACAGGACCATCTGCATCCGTCTCCAGAGTACTCTCCGCACGTCCGCTGCTCTGGATCGGCGGAATCTCCTACAGCCTCTACCTCTGGCATGTCCCATGCCTCGCCATCACCAGAATCATCACCGAAAAAGACCTCACCCCGGCATCCGCCTGCGCCGCTATCGCCGCAACCCTAGCCCTCAGCATCACGTCGTTCTACCTCATCGAACAGCCCTTCCGCGCCCAACAGCGCCAACTCACGGCCAGACACGCAAGGGCACTGGTCACCCTCTTCGTCACCGCTGTACTACTGCCCCTTTCCATCATCACCTCCGATGGAATGGCCTTCCGCTACTCCCCTGAACAACGCAAAAAGTTTAATGAAATCTCACCTCGCGCACACTATCACTACGTAGTCGACCTTTTCAATAGTCACAACGTGCGGCGCCGGTCTTACACTGAGAACAACGGCGTCAAAGTACTCGTGGCAGGTGATTCATTTGCCCAAGACTTTGTGAACATTCTTCACGAAGCCAAGTATCTTGAGAAAAACTGTGTGAGGACATTGTATATACCCGCTATCTGTCAACCAATCTCCAGTAGGGAGGAGCTCCAAAGGCATCTGCCTCATAGGGACTTTCCAGTGTGTATCCAAAGAGACGCGATCTTCAAGGCTACCGATGTCTTCGGCGAGACCGACGTGGTGTTTCTTGCCGCTGACTGGCGCACGTGGTCCGCGCAACTGGTAGGCGAAACAGTGGCGTTCATACGGGCTGCGGGCTGTGCCAACGTTGTCATCGTGGGAACGAAGCGAATCCCGACACCAACCGACAGGATGATCATGAGGTCCGAATTCGAGGGAAAGTACTCGGATGATGTAGCTTCTGCCGAGAAAATAAATCGACTGATCAGGGAAACGGCCCACGGAACGCCATTCATTGATATTATGGCCCAACTGTCTACTGTCTACGGGACAATCACTAATAAGGACTCGACAGACACCCTGCTCTCCTATGATGGGAAGCATCTAACGGAAAGCGGGGCGAAATTCATCGCTGCCGGCATCCGACTCGAGCTCGAGCGCGCGGTCGTCGGCCTCCAACTTTGAGAGAACTCAGTGTCCCAGTTTTCTTGATACAATCATGTGCGGCATAGCCACACAACACCAAATGGAAACTTGCCCCAGCGCCGGACGGCAAGCAAAGCGCCCAATGGAATTCTGAATAATGGCAGGATGTCGGTTCGATTCTGTGACAAGTCGATAGCGCTAACGCTCCGGGATGCTCATGACCGTAAAATCAATTTCAGAGGCCTTTCCACAGTTTCATGGAAGCGACCCGTTCTGCCTGACGGAGCGGAACTTTGGCACAGGCGCAGGCCTAATTGCATTCACAACTGGGTGGTGAGTTCCCGTGGTTGCATCCTACTGGGAATCCAATGGTGCATTCCTTCACAATGCACGAAGGCCTCGGCCCCCACGATTATGCTGCAACCGTTCCGCAATCAGGAATCCCAGACAACAAGTGAGGATGCGAAAGATTGAAAATCGGAACCTGCAGCGAAGCCTGGCAGCCTCGGAGCGCAGCGAGAACGGATTAAGAAAGCCAAAACGGGGAGGGAAGGCAGAACGCCTATATTGAACGCTTCAACCGGACCTTCCGGCGCGAGGTCCTTGATGCGCACGTGTTCACCTCCCTAATTGAAGTCCGCGAGATCGTCCACGAATGGATGACAACCTACAACGAAGAGCGCCCCCATGAAGCCCTCGGCAATGTGCCCCCGAGCATCTTTAGCCAGCAGAAGGCACGAACCAAAACCGAACCATTGCCCGCCCCTGACTCTACTTATGAACTGTTCGGTTGACCGGGAGGCTTTCACCTCCATGCGTGCTATCCACTTGTACCAGGTAGTCCGGGCCATGCGGTAACTGGCCATGACACTGGAAATATCCTCGCCCGCCATGACCCGGGCGACCGCATCCATGCGGATCGTCTCCATCGTCCTGGGATCCAGAGTCCGGCCATCACGCTTATTCATGCTGCCAGCCTATCAGACGTCGCCCAAGTGCCTACCGGATTAGTAAAATCATGCGGGGCATGGAAAAACAGACTAAAGCGCACACCGTGCACCCAAACGTGACGGCCACCAAAGAGACTGCCGGAATTCTGAATATCGGCAATTACATTGCTTTTTCATCGGTCGGATTTTATGTGGTATTAATCTGCTCGCTCTCACTTGGGCTGTATGGTCGCGAGGTCACGATTGCACACCGGGTGGGTGTTATCGCCATAGCGCTTTTGGCTGCCGTATTGCATATAAAGAACTGGCAATCCCTGCAATGGTTGCTGGTGCTCTCTTTGTTCTTTGTACTCTACAGCCTTAGAATCATTCAAAACGACATGGATTCTCTGCTTGTACAGAGAAGTGCATCGGAATATCTTATGTATCTATGGGGCACGACATTTCTTCCCTCAATAGGTGCTTGCGCGCTGGGTCTAAAGGGAAGAAACTCATCTGACCATGTTCTGAATGTCCTTGCATCTTTGGCAGTATTCAGTTCCCTATCTTTCTACTTCTACAGAGATCTGCTCTCTCTCTCCGGCGAATCGAGAGGGGTGCGTTCACAGAGTGAGTATGCTCTTACCATAAGTCCGTTGGCGCTCGGCTACCTTGGGGCAGCTAATGTTTTGGTTGGTCTTTGGGCAAGCGTCAATCTGAAGAGCAAAATCAAGAAAATAGTTTCCATTATCTGCGGGGCGGCTGGCCTCGCGCCTATTCTCTTGGGTGCATCTCGAGGTCCCATTGTTGGCATGCTGATTGCGGGTGGGGCCTATACCGTTGCAAGTTTCGGTAGTGGCATAAGATCTCGTGAGTCGGGACTTCGGGCGCTGGCCTTCCTTGTCTGCTTCGGTGCTGCGGCAGTATTTGTGGCTGCCACCGAGAGTGCCGCGATCACCCGCCTGCTCTCTATGGGACAGGACTATCAGAGTGGTTCATCCGAAATGGTCCGTGTTGAATTGTATGCCGAAGCATACAAAAAATTCGCAGATGCTCCCATCTTAGGAAGCCATATTGAACTGGAAAATGGAATGTACCCGCACAATGTATTTCTTGAAGCATTGATGAGTTGCGGAACACTTGGGTTTCTATATATTGCAGTCTTCTTTCGTGCCACTGTCGCTGCTTGGCGATTGTTAGTCCATCCGCAAATTGGATGGGTCTCGGTAATCTATTTTCTATTTCTTACGCTGAACATGGTTTCCGGGTCTATTTGGGGAGCCGACGCATTAACGATGACGGGAATGTTTCTCATTGGCGCGGAAAAATCGCCAACGTCACGGCCGCGGGTTGCAAAGAGGAAATTTCGCAATGCTAATGTCATCCCGCACTCAATGGAAAACCCGTGTTAAAACTTGCAATCCAGCAGTTAGTCTTTCCGGTATATCGTGTGAATCTTCTGGCGGAACTTGCGCTTCGTGCGGAGACGTTGGTTCTGATTCATGATCCAGACTCGCCTACGAAGCTTAAACGTATACAAAACCTCCCAGGAGTTTCGCTCAAAGATAATATCGTGGAACGACACACCCGGCACATATGGTTCAGAGGCTTTCTTATCGAGTGGAATCTACTTGGCACCGTACTTTCCGAAAGACCGGATGCACTCATCTTGCAGGGTTCCATTCAGTATCTTACTTCTTGGCTGACCATGATTGTGTGCCGCATGCGTCGCATTCGTGTGTATCTGTGGACTCACGGGGCACTCGGGTCAGAGAATAGACTAAAGATCACCTTGCGAAGAGCTATGATGAAGCTTGCTGATGGGGTTATGCTGTATGGACAACACGCTCGCGAAATCCTGGTGACAAATGGTGTACCGCCCGCGAAACTGCACGTTATCTATAATTCCCTGGGAGCGCCACCCTCCTGGGAGAGTCTCAGGGTATCTCTTGAGCCGGATCTGGTCCTCAGGGCAAAGTTGTTCCCCCACGCAGTCGGCCTTCCCATTGTCGTTTTCATTGGAAGGCTTCAGCAGGAAAAACGGCTGGACTTGGTGCTGCATTGTCTCCAGCGTTCGCTGCTGATGGGAAAACCATTTAATTTCCTCTGTGTCGGCGGCGGACCGGAACTCGCTAGTCTGCGTAATTTGGTGAATCATCACGAGATTGCAGACCACGTAAAGTTTTATGGTGAGACCTATGATGAAGGCGAAATAAGGCAGTTGCTGCTTCAGGCTGAGGTTTGTGTATCGCCCGGCAGTGTCGGGCTCACCGCGATTCATGCACTGGGATGCGGGGTGCCTGTGATAACGCATGACAGTTTCAATACTCAAGGTCCTGAGTTCGAGGCCATTATCCCGGGAACTACCGGTGACTTCTACCGTATGGGTGATCTGGGTGCACTGCTCGATGCCATAATGAAATGGACAAACCGTGGACCAAACCGCATGCAGACAGCGGAGGCCTGCTGGCGTGTGGTCGCCGAGAACTACTCGCCGGATGTTCAAGCGGAGCGAATGATGAGGGTGATGCAGAATGGTAGGTTCATACCACGCCGATGAAAGCTGAGACAGCACGGCTGTGATCATGTTCTTAGTAGGTCTGGGGTCTCGAACCTAGGAATCTCAAACCGCCATACAAATTTGCTGCTAATTTAATGCGCATTCTTCACGTTGTGTTCAGTCTTGTTCCGGGGGAATACTGGGGTGGGATCTCTAAGCTTGTATACGAGCTTGGCGTAGCGCAGGCTGCGGAGGGTCATGATGTAACGATTTACACGACGGATCTGTTGGAGGGAAAGCGGATCCTGCCAAGGCATGGAGAGATTCGCGAAGGGCTTCGCATTGAGTACTTCCGCGGTGTGCGGTTTCCCCGATTTGGCTCACCGGACATGAAGCGAGCCATGCTCGCTAACCGAGGAAACTTCGATGTTGTGCACAGCCATAACAACTTCTTGTCGTTTAATGTCTATGTGCGTGAGGTTTTTGGTGGCAGGGTTTCTGTGTTTTACCAGGCGCATGGAAGTCTCGATCCTGTGGTCGTGAACAAAGGATTAATGAAAAGTCTTAAGAAGAGGCTTTATATCCATTCGGTCGAATTTCGGAACTTGAGTGTGGCCGCTGGCATGTTCGCCTCGACGGAAGTAGAGGAGTCTCAATTGAGGCAACTTGGTGTCACGTGCCCGATCAAAGTACTGGGAAATGGAATCAACGAAGTCAGAGTCAGCGGACCGGCTGCCATTGAGTTTCGGAGGAGATTTGGCATCAGGGAGTCGAGACTGATTGTCTACGTGGGCCGAATTCATTGGAAGAAGGGCATCGACAGGCTTCTGCGGGCGTTCCAGATTTTCGCCCGGCAGCACGCTGACGTTGGCTTGGTGATCGGTGGCGTGCTTTCCCAGCACGGTAGCTATGGAGCCACTTTGCAGGCTCTCGCCAAGGATCTCCAGATCGAGAATCGGGTGTACTGGCCGGGGTTCGTCGACGAGGAACTGAAGACCGGTATCTTTGCTGCGGCGTCCCTTTTCAGTCACGTTTCTGATAGTGAGGGTATGGCCATGGCTGTCCTAGAGGCTATGTCTGCTGGGTTGCCGACCATCGTCGGCACGGGCTGCTATATGCACGAGGCCGCGATAGCTGGGGCGGTCTTTGAGATTGAACCTACCGTGGAATCTCTCGCGGATGCACTTGAGCGTTTGACTGCAGAGAAGGACCTCGCAGATCGGATTGGCGCTCGTGCGAAGGAGTATACGCTACAGTGCCATTCGTGGAGAGACATTGGAAGGAGTGCTGTTGAATTCTACACCAAGCAGATTTAAGCTTATCTTATGAGAAAACTGTACCGTCGGCTTCGACTGCGGATCAAAGCACTGCTTGGGAGAGATGTGTGGCTGCCGGTGGAGCGGAAACTTCCAATCGAGCATCACGGGAGTGAGAGCTGTGGATGGCCAGTGCTTGCGGATTCTCTGAACGCAGCAAGTATCATATACTCCTTTGGTGTGGGAGAGGATGCGAGCTTCGATGTTTCGTTAATAAGAAAATACGGCTGTCGAGTGCTCGCATTCGACCCAACCCCGAAATCTCTCGACTATGTGCGGCGGACTATTGGCGACCCGCTTTTTATTATTCACCCTACGGCTCTTGCTGATCATGTCGGTACATTGGAGTTGTTTCTCCCCACGAATGCGGAACATGTTTCTGCTTCGCTGGAGATGACTGACCGCACCAAAGGGGCTTCGTTTTTGGCTGAGTGCGCGACACTTGGGGAAATCATGTGCCGCAACGGCCACGATCACATAGATGTTCTCAAGGTGGACATCGAAGGTGCTGAGTACAGCGCGTTTGGGGCTGGTGAGGGTCTCGACAACCTGCGGCGCACTCATCAGTTGCTTATTGAGTTCCATCATTGGATGGAGCCATTTAGTGTACGTGATACGCTGGGACTCTGTGAACGGCTCAAGGCAATCGGCTTCAGGGTGGCTTGGACTTCCCCACTTGGTCACGAGGTGCTTTTTGTGAACAGCAACTGGAAGCAGTGACGTCAGGTGGCCCACGGCGCTGGTTCGTCTTTTGGATGTTTCCATTTGACAACAGGTTGAGAGATTAGACTTGCAGCTATTCTAGGCAAAGGCGGTTGGCATTGGGGCGCACCGGGGTTCTCCCCACACGGTGACCATAGCTGCTCCTTCCCGTTTTCCGCACCTATGCCGCCGGTGCATTCGTCTGATTCCTGGAAAGACGTACTGCTCCAGTGCCCGTAGTACAGGAACCTTTCGAGGCGTTCCGGATTAGGTGGGTCTCTTGCATCAGGGCGGCACGGGCATCCGGTTTAGCTTCAATAATTTGCGTCTAGCTGGTGAAATAATCAAAATACTATGTGTGGAATCGCAGGATACATTGGAATGGCTTACTCTGGGGATCTGGAAGCCATGAGAAAAGCCGTGGCCCATCGGGGACCTGACGCCCACGGTGTTTGGCAGTCGGAGGGCATGCATGTGGGCTTGGCCCACACTCGTCTCGCGATCCGTGATCTGTCGCCGCGGGGCAGTCAACCGATGTGGGATGCTGGGGGGCAGTGTGTCATCGTCTTTAATGGCGAGATCTATAATTATGAGGAGTTGGCTGAGAGGGTGCGGAGGGCCGGTGTGGTGCTGCGGGGTTCGTCGGACACAGAGGTTCTGATCAATCTGTATGCCTTGCATGGTCGGAGTGTTTTCGCATGGCTCAATGGAATCTTCTCCATTGCCATATGGGATACTCGAGATCGCTCGCTCGTTTTGGCGCGTGATGGTTTGGGAGTGAAGCCGCTTTACTGGAGTCGTACGCAGTTCGGTCTGGTGTTTGCAAGTGAACTCAAGGCGCTTTCAAGGCTGCCGGGAGTTGACCGTTCTCTCGATCATCGGGGCATGATCTCCTACATCAGCTTGTGTTATGCTCCTGGGCCACTTACACCCATGCAGGGGATCAGAAAGTGGACTCCGGGAACAATGATGCGTTTCTCTGAGACTGCAGACGCTCTCGAGGAATGGACCTTTTACCGGAAACCCATTGGTGGCCCTAAGTCCGCCTTGGAGACCCGGGAATTGGGTTTATGCCTTCTCGGGAAACTGGATGATGCGGTGAGTCGACAGATGGTGGCGGACGTTCCTGTAGGCTGTTTTCTTTCCGGTGGGCTTGATTCGACCGCCATTGTTTCTGCTGCGCGTCGGCTTCACCCGGAGGAGCCGTTGCCTTGCTATACGATTCGGTGCGCGGGAACTGACGGTTCCTCGGACGGGTTTGTCGAGGATCTCCCGTATGCGCGCGAGGCTGCTGCAATGTTCGGATGTGAATTGCGCGAAGTCGAGATCAAAGAGGATGATCTGTGCAGGATTGATGAGATGGTTTGGATGCTGGATGAGCCTCAGCCTGATCCTGCTGCGTTGAATGCTCTGTTTATCTGTCGCCAGGCTCGTGCCCATGGAATCAAGGTTCTGTTGTCTGGTGCTGGTGGCGATGATATTTTCAGCGGTTACCGTCGGCACACGGCGATTCAGTCTGACTATGTCTGGGATTGGCTTCCTCGTTTCATGCGGCAGTCGATCGCGCGGGGAGCTTCTCACCTGCCCGTGGGGACACCTCTCTACCGGCGGCTGCGTAAGCTTCTTGGAGTGGCTGCGCTCAATCGAAACGAGAGACTGGCTTCTTATTTTCTCTGGCTGGCAGACTCGGACCTTGGTGGTCTTCTATCGGATGATACGGTCCGCGCTCTTGGCGGTTTCGCGGCGGCCGACACCTTGGCGCAGACCGCTGACGGTGCTGGAGAAGGGCTTTCGCCACTCGAACGAATGCTCTTTCTTGAGCAATCATACTTTCTTACTGATCATAACCTCAATTATACGGATAAGATGAGCATGGCCGTTGGTGTGGAGGTCCGGGTTCCTTTTCTGGATCCGGAGCTGATGGACTTTGCCCGCACGATTCCTGATCGCTTTAAAGTCAAAGGTGGAGTTCCAAAATGGATTTTTAAGGAAGCGATGTGTTCGCGCGTCCCGAGAAGTTTTGCGTTCCGAAAGAAGAGTGGTTTCGGTGCACCGCTGCGGCGCTGGATTCATGGGGCTCTTGCGGAGCGGTTCGAGGAATACATCAATTCCCAGAGAATACTCGATCAGGGATTGTTTGACCGCACCGGGCTTCAGGAAATACTGAGAAGGGATCAGCGCCGGGAGGTTGATGCTGCCTACCCACTCTTTGCAGTTCTTGCAATTGATTCATGGATTCGGCAGTTCTAAAAACTGATGAATTCAGATAGTGGTGAGGTTTTGTTACACGCATACGGAAATGGATGACATAGAGTCCTGAGATCATGCAGCAACTACTACAATATTTGGGCAGTGGGGAGACGCGTTTGGAGGAGGTACCGGCTCCGGTTGGGCGTGGTGGGGTGGTGGTGGTGCGGGCGGTGAGGAGTTTGGTATCGGCTGGGACGGAGCGGATGCTGGTGGATTTTGGGAGGTCTGGGTGGTTGGGGAAGGCGCGGCAGCAGCCGGAGAAGGTGCGGGAGGTGGTGAGGAAGGTGCGGGTGAACGGGTTGGGGGCGACTTGGGCGGCGGTGCGGAGCAAGCTGGCGCAGCCGATTGGCCTGGGGTACTGCCACGTGGGGGTGGTGGCTGGTACTGGTGGTGAGTTCCGGGAGGGGGAGAGGGTGGTTTGCAATGGGTCGCATGCGGAGGTGGTGGCGGTGAGTGAGCGGTTGTGTGCGAGGGTGCCGGAGGGGGTAGCGGATGAGGATGCGGCGTTTACTCCGCTGGCGGCGATTGCGTTGGAGGGGATTGATCTTCTTGGGGTGGGGCGTGGGGATCGGGTGGTGGTGATGGGTTTGGGATTGATTGGGCAGCTGGCGGTGCGGCTGCTGGTTGGGCGTGGTTGTGAGGTGATGGGGTGGGATCCATCCGGGGAGCGGCGGGAGATGGCGCGACTTGTTGGAGCGGTGATTCCGGAAGGCGTGGATTTGGTGGGTGCGGTTCATGGGTGGACGGATGGACAGGGAGCGGCCGGTGTATTGATTACGGCGAGTACGGCGTCGCACGAGCCAGTGAGTCAGGCGGCGCGGGGTTGCGGTCGGCGTGGCAAGGTGGTGCTGGTGGGGGTGGTGGGTTTGCTGCTGAACCGGGCTGATTTTTACCGGCGGGAGGTGGCGTTTCAGGTATCCTGTTCGTATGGGGAGCGGACGCATGTGGGGCCGGGTTCGGTGCGGGCAAATTTTGAGACCGTGCTAGGGGAGATGGCGGCTGGGCGGCTGAAGGTCGACGATCTGGTGACGGCGCGGTATGCGTTTTCGGAGGCTCCGGCGGCCTACGATCGTCTGACGCGTGACAAGTCTGCGCTGGGACTGGTGCTGGAGTATGGACGTGGGCTGGGAGAGATTGGGGGGGCGGAACTTCGTTTGGGAGAACCTGAGGGGCATGGTCCGCTGGTGGCACTGGTGGGGGCCGGGAATTTCGGGGTGCGTTCGCTGCTGCCTGCGATGATGGGATTGGATCCCCGACCACGTCTGGAGGTGGTGGTTTCCAATCAGGGATACCATGCGATGCTGGCGGCCCGCCAGTTTGGCGGCGGGCGAGCGGTCACGGATCCTGGGGCTGAGTTTGCGGCGGGGTCGGTATTTCTCTGTACTCGTCACGATGGGCACGCGCGGGAGGCCTTGCGGTATCTTCGGGCCGGGAAGTCCGTGTGGGTGGAAAAGCCGCTGGCCTTGTTGTCAGCGGATGTGGATGCTGTGGTGGGGGCGGCGCGGGAGTCGGGGAAGTGTCTGATGGTTGGATTCAACCGTCGGTTTGCGCCGGCTGCGGTGGCTTTGAGGCGGGCGGTGGCTGGGCGCGGTGGGAAGAAGCGTTTCCGGGCGGACATCAATGCCGGTCGACTCGATCCGGACCATTGGACCCTCGATCCGGCGGTAGGGGGTGGTCGGATTGTCGGGGAAGCCTGTCATTGGGTTGATCTGGCCAGATACCTTGTGGGGAGTCCGCTTGTGTCCGTGCGCTGCGAGCGGCGGGATCGGGATGGTCAGGACGGTGGCTGCTTTACGCTTCGGTTTGCAGATGGATCCGAGGCCGTCATTGATTACCGGACCGATCTTCCGGCGACGGTGGCGAAGGAATCCATTGAACTGAGCGGCGAAGGATGGCGTGGGGAGATCGCGAACTGGGCGAGACTGCGGACAGAGGGATTGGGGGGAGTCGCCTGGGGCAGCCGTTGGTCGAAGGCTCCGAGGAAGGGCCATCCCGAGGCGATCAGTGCCTTTCTGGCAGCTTCCGGGGGGCAGGGTCCGGTGCCGATTCCTCTGGAGGAAATCGCCGAGGTTTCTCACGTGGCCATTGTCATGCAGGGCATGAGAGAGGGTGATTGCCGCGAATTGACATGCGGGAGCGATCCATAGAGTTTCTGAAGATTCCGCAGGCTTTTCCGGTTTGGACAAATCAGCAGTGATCGAGTTAGGCGCGGCTTTGCCTTACTGTTCCGGGCAGGTGCTTCCGGTGCTGCAGAGTGTGGTTGCGCAATTGGCGGGCACGCTCCGGGTGGTGTATTGGGAACCGGTCCCGGAGTTCCGCGGTCGGCAGGGATGGATTGCGCCGGATGGCTCCGAGCGGTTGGCTCGATGGACACTGTGTGGAGGATGCCCCGAGCGTCGCTGGCTGAGGGAATCCTCCGTTTTCTTTTTCTACGGATTCTTCCATCCGGCCCCGGCCATGACGTGGCTCATGCTGAGGGCATTGCGGACGGGGCGGCCAGTCATGGTGCTTTCAGAAGGATTGCGTGAGCGTCATATGACAATGCCGCGGAGGTTTCTCATGCGGCTGCTGAGCCGATATCCTCAGGGCAAACTTCTCGCTGTCGGGCACGGAGCCGCCGACGATTTCCGGCGCTTGGGGCTCCGCTGGTCAGCGGAACCTTTCGGGTTCTGCGAAGAACCTCTGCCATCGGCTGTGCGGTCCCTGGGAGGGGCCGAATTCCGGTTGGTGAGCGTCGGGCAACTGATTCCCCGCAAGCAGCAAGGGAAACTGATGGATTGGCTAGCGGGGAAGGTCTGGCCTGTACCGATGGTTCTGCGGGTTTGCGGGGATGGTCCTGAGCGGGAGCGACTCGAGCGGCAGGCGGAACGTCTGCGGCGGCCCGGTTTTACGATTGAATTCATGGGTCACCTTGGGCGGAAGGAACTCGCCGAGACGCTGGCATGGGCCGATGTCTGTGTGCACCCGGCTGATTATGAAGGGTGGGGAGTGTCCCTCCAGCAGGCCGCTGAAGCGGGGCTTCCCCTTGTCATCAGCCCGGGAGTCCGTTCCGGTCACGGCATTCTTGTGAAGGATCAATGGAATGGATACGTCGTGGATAGCGCCGACGACTTGGCCACAGCCGTGACGACGCTCATCCGTGATCCGGGGCTTCGCAATCTCATGGGGATACGCTCTCTTGAAATGGCAGCACCGTGGAGACTGGACGCGGCCGCCGCTCGGCTTGCTGGAATGCTGCAGTCATTGTCTTCAGTTGATTGATGAGAACCTGCCGATCAACAGATAACGCAGCTGATCCGGATTCCGCACGGTATGGAAGAGTAGCCGAACCGTCGAACGGGTAGGGGGCCTCGCCGGGCAGCAGCTTTTTTCCAAAAGGATCGGTCGCGCCGCAGTCGTCAGCCCCAAATGCGACTACACGGGTTTCTCTTTCCACATCAGTATCTTGTACCCAACCTACCATGAATAGCAGAACCATTGATCTCATTGCCGGGGCGCGTCCGAATTTCATGAAGATTGCACCGATTGTGGAAGCGATCCTTGCGAGTGCGGGGCGGGGGAGTGGGCTGGGTTTCCGGCTGGTGCATACTGGGCAGCATTATGACCAGGCGATGTCTGGGAGTTTCTTTGAGCAGCTGGGAATACCTGAGCCGGATGAGCACCTTGAGGCGGGTTCCGGGACACAGGCGGAGCAGACTGGGAAGATCATGGTGGCGTATGAGCGGGCGGTACTGCGGAGACGGCCGGATCTTTGTCTGGTGGTGGGCGATGTCACATCCACGATGGCCTGCGCGATCACAGCACGGAAGATGGGAGTTCCGGTGGCGCATGTGGAAGCCGGCATCCGGTCCGGTGACTGGAGCATGCCCGAGGAAGTGAACCGGGTGGTGACGGACAGCATTACGAACTGGTTCTTCACGACTTCGGCTTCCGCTGGCGAGAATCTGCGGTTGGGTGGAGTGGGCGACGACCGGATTTTCTTTGTGGGGAATACGATGATTGACACGCTGCTGCGGCAGCTTCCGAGGGTGCGTCCGCACGAGGAACTCGCTTCGCTTCCGTCCCGTGGGTACTGGGTGGTGACGCTGCATCGGCCGGGCAATGTCGATGATCCTGCGAAGCTGGTATCGTTGCTGCGCACCATTGAGTCGTCTGCGGGCGGGTTGCCGGTGATTTTCCCGGTGCATCCGCGCACGGCGAAGATCCTGGAGGCGTCCGGGGAATCATTTCCCGGGATTCGTCAGGTCGATCCACTGGGCTATCTGGAGTTCATCCACCTTGTGCACGGGGCGGCCGCGGTCGTGACTGATTCCGGGGGCATCACGGAAGAAGCGACCGTGCTGGGGATTCCCTGTCTGACGCTGCGTGACAGCACGGAGCGACCGGAAACGGTGACGGTGGGGACTAATGAACTGATTGGCACTGATCCGGCGGCCATCCCGCCGGCCATGCGGCGGGTGCTCGCGGGCGAGTGGAAAAAGGGAGCGGTTCCAGAGCGATGGGATGGGCGGGCGGCGGAACGCATTGTGGCGGCCCTTGAGAAGCTGCTCTGAGCTTGTGTTTTGCTGAAACATTCCTGGATCCATGAAAGCCCGGCATATCATCCCTTTGTTGCGAACGCTTGGGCCAGGCTGGGTGGTGCAGCGGGCGAAGATGAAGGTGGATGCGGTGCGTGGGGTGATGCGGCGGCGCACACCGCAGCGGGGATGGGATTGGCATGGGGCGGAGCCAATGCGTGGGGGAGGGGATTTTGATGGGGCGGGGGATGTGCTCGGGGGAGGGCGGGAAGAAGCCATGGAACTTCTGGAAGGGAAGCTGCGGATCTTTTCCGGGCGTGCGGTGGCTGTGGGGGATCCACCCGATTGGTTTCTGAATGTCTGCACTGGTCAGCGGGTGCCATCTGATCGGCACTGGACGGAGATCGGGGATTTTGGGAATGGAGACATCAAGGGGGTGTGGGAAGCGAATCGCTGGAGCTGGGCATGGGTGCTGGCGCGGGCGTGGCAGGCGACTGGCGACGATCGGTTTCCGGAATGTTTCTGGCGCTGGCTGGAGGACTGGATGGAAAAGAATCCTCCGAACACCGGGCCGAACTGGAAGTGCGGGCAGGAAGCATCCATGCGGCTATTTGCGGCTGCTTTTGCGGCCGAAGTTTTTCGCCGGCATGCCAGTGCCACCCCGGAACGCATGGCACGACTCAGCCGGCTGGCCCATGCGACTGGCGACCGGGTGGCGGCCCACATTGGCTACGCCATTTCCCAGGACAATAATCATGGAGTCAGCGAGGCGGTAGGACTGATTACGGCGGGGGCCCTCTGGCCAACCCTGCCCGGAGCGGAGCAATGGCTCGGAGAAGGCATGGAAACCCTTGTGCGGCTCTGCGATCGCCTCATTGCCGCCGATGGTTCCTTCAGCCAGCATTCGTCGAACTATCACCGCGTCATGCTTGACGACCTCTGTTTTGCGGAAACGGTGGTCCGCCGCGCCGGGCTCGGGCTTTCGGATGAAGTCCGCGAAGCAGGACGCAGGGCGGCGGCCTTTCTTCATCAACTGATGGTCTCCGATGGTTCGGTGATGCGTTACGGGTCCGATGACGGTGCCCGTGTGATCCAGCTCAGTGAATGCCGTTATGGCGACTACCGTCCGACCCTTGCGGCCTGTGCCCTGTTCTTCCGCGGACCGGATCCGGGGCCGGGGCCATGGCAGGAACAGGCGGATCAGCTCAATGCGTTCTCAGGAGGCTTCGGCCCCGGAGTGTCTCCCGGGCGGACGCCCGCCGATCCCGCGATCCTGCGCGAGCCACCCGGAGGCATTCACATCCGCCGGCGGGGGGCTGCCACCCTCCTGTTCCGTGCCCCCACCCAGTTCCGCTTCCGTCCCGGCCACGCGGATCACCTCCACGTCTCCGTCCACGACGGAAATGAGTTTCTCACAGCCGACCCGGGATCTCTTTCCTATAACGACCCAGCGAAACCATGGGCTGGTTTCTCCGCCGCCCGCTTCCACAACGTCCCCACGGTCGACCAGGACAACCCCATGGAACACGCCAGCCGTTTCCTTTGGCTCCCATGGATCCCCTGCCGACTCGAAGTCAACGAGCCAGATCGTCTCGTCGCCTCGTTCGAAGGGGTCAATCACTTCCTCTACCGGCGCGAAGTCCAGATCCGTGCGGACCACTGCGTCGTCCTCGATCACATCGAAGGCTACCGCGCAGCTGATCTCGCCATCCGCTGGCACGGCCGCCATCGTCCCGCCCTCGCGGCCATTGCCATGTCCTGCAGCGACCCCGCCGCCACGGAACACTGGCACCACCACGACGAACAGTCGGGCCTCGGCCTCCACGCCACTACCTACCATCACGCGGAACCAGCATGGTGCCGCGAACTCCGCATCCACGCCCGCTCCGCCAGCTTCCGCTCAGTCATCCGCTGGCTTACTCCCGACTTGGCATAAGCGCCCGCTGAAGAACCAGTCCCGGCAGCGGATCCGGAATCCAAAGTGGTTTGATGACCCACTGCCCCGTGGTTTAGGGTCCGGATCCCCTGAGGGCGGGCGACTGGATCCCCCGAGGGCGGGCGGCTTTATTCAGGAAAGCTTACTTGCGCCGCAGTCAAAGGTCTCGTCCTTCTTCTTTGTTTTGGCTCGCCTTGTGAAATGAATGCTTTGTCGTGCTAGCGGCCCTGATTCATCAACAGACTCTCTCATCAGTTGAGCCCATGATGCCATCGTTGCTCTCGCTGTATTTGGATTTGGTGCGGTTTACGGCGGCTGTGGCAGTGCTCCTGTCGCATCTTTCCTCTCCTCCATTCACCGAGGGAATCATTTTCCGGGGCGCTGGTTCCGTTGGAACTTTGGCGGTAACTGTTTTCTTTGTGCTCTCAGGGCATGTGATTTCCTACGTGACGAGTCACCGGGATCGCACCGCCATCGGCTATGCCGCCGCCAGAATCAGTAGATTGTACTCAGTCGTGATGGTTGCCTTGCTGCTGACGTTTCTTCTGGATTCATTGGGCATGCTGCTGAATCCTGACTTCTATTCTCATCGGAAGATGCTTGCGGATCCACCTTCGGTGCAAGGATATGCAGCCTCATTTTTATTAGTAAATGAATTTCAGAGTTTTGGTTTCAATGGAATCTGTCCAGGTACCAACGCTCCATGGTGGACGTTGAGTTTCGAAGCAGCCTATTATCTCATCGCTGGTCTGTTTATTTTCCTGAAACCAAGGATTTCAGTGCCTCTGTGTCTTCTTGCATTGATCGCCTGTGGCCGCACGATCTGTGCCCTGTTCCCCCTTTGGATGATGGGATTCCTGCTATACCGGGTTCCTTCAGAACGCCTTCCGGCATGGCCAAGGAGGGTTTGGGCTTCGCTCTTTGCAGTGTCAGCGGTTCTGACGGTTGTCTCCCCAATGATCGCATGGTATCTGCCCAGTGATAATTACGGCCATCGCTTTCCGTACAGTAAGTTCCTAATAGACCGCAACTTAGTCGCTGACTACCTGCCGGGAGCACTGTTCTGCCTCAATCTGGTGACAGCCAGGAAAATGTTCGAGGGAGTTGCCTTTGAACCGCCCGGTGCAAGGATCATCCGATGGTTCGGATCCTTGACTTTCCCGCTCTACCTGAGCCACTACCCCGCGATGTGCTTGTTGGCTGCAGTGAGTCCCTGCGGCCGCGACAGTTGGGCTCATTTGCTGTTCCTCACCGGTGGAATCCTTCTGCTGGTGGTCGCCCTGACTCCAGTCTGCGAACGTCTGAAGACTTCGCTCCGCAGCGGCATCATGAACCTCGCTGCCCACAGGAAAACGGCATGCGGGTAGCCATCCCTAACTGAAACATTCGCAGCCTCTGCCGAGAAAGCGCATCGGCCGTCTCCTCGCCGTTTTCCGGAAGCCTGTTGGGGAACGGTTCTTTATAGCGTGGCGCTTGTCATCATAATGGCTTTCGCTGAGCCGTGGCGGGTCCAAATGGGTTGTGCAGCTGGTTCTGAGGTAATAACCGTTTCCTTGAAGCCTTTGCCGCCCCTGCGCAAGACTGAGCCCGCCGCTTCATGAAGATCCTCTACTGCCACCAGCACTTTTCGACACCCTACGGAGCCGGGGGCATCCGCTCGTACGAAATGGCGCGGGCTCTCGTGGAAGCCGGGCACGAAGTCACCATGGTCTTCGGGATGCACCCCCGCATCGGGATCCAGCTCACGAAGTGCGAACGGACAGGCATCCAGACCGGCGAAATCGATGGCATCCGCCTCATCGGTCTCCCTTTCGGATACAGCAATAAACAATCCATCCGGCAGCGCATCGGCATCTTCGTAGGATTCGCATGGCATACCCTCCGCATCGCCCTACGGGAGGACTACGATCTCATCTTCGCCACGTCCACTCCACTGACGGCGGCCATTCCCGGCATCGCTGCCCGCTGGCTGCGCAGCAAGCCATTCGTATTTGAAGTGCGCGACCTCTGGCCGGAACTTCCCCGGGCCATGGGCATGAAGAATCCCTTCCTCCTTGGGGGCATGTGGATTCTCGAGGGGCTCGCCTACCGCTCATCCATCGGTTGCATCGGCCTCTCCCCGGGCATCGTCGAAGGCATCGTCCGCCGGTCCCCCGAGGCGCACCCCGTATCCCTCATCCCCAATGGCTGCGACCTCGATATCTTCCACCCCGGGCTGAAGGGCCCAATCACCATTCCCGGCATCAACCCGGGCGACTTCGTGGCAGGATTCACCGGTTCTCACGGCCGCGCCAACGGACTCGATGCCGTCCTCGCCGGGGCCGCGGAACTAAAGAAACGCGGATCCCACCACATCAAGTTCCTCCTCATCGGCGATGGCTCCGAAAAACCCCGCCTCATGAAACAGGCGGAACAACTCGGCCTCGATAATGTCATCTTCCACCCACTCATCCCCAAAAATCAACTCGCCTCCCTCACCGCCTCCTTCGGCTGCGGCCTCATGTTCCTCGACAATATCCCCGCATTCTACAGAGGTACGTCGCCGAACAAATTCTTCGACTACCTCGCGGCCGGCATTCCTGTGGTCAACAACTACCCCGGATGGCTCGCCGACATGATCACCGAACACCAATGCGGCTCCGTCGTCCCCCCAGGCGACCCCGCCGCCCTCGCCTCCGCCCTCGAACACATGGCTGCCCACCCAGTCGCCTGCCAGATCATGGGATCCAATGCCCGCAAACTCGGCGAAACCCAGTTCTCCCGTCCCCAACTCGCCGGAAAATTCCGCGAATTCCTCGAATCGTTCGGGAAGTGAATCTGTGTCCACTTGACCGAAACTGCTAAAATTCACCCGCGTCAGGGGCCCGCCACTGGAGGTCTCATTCTGTAACTGTCAGAAATTAGCCGAATCATGAGATATTTCTTGCAAATATCAAAAATTTCATGCAAGAACCCATTTTTCCAGAAATTCAATGAATCCTGAAGAATTCCTCACCACCTTTCTTGGCAACATCGAAGTCACTGAGCCTACGGTAAACCTTGATACCCAGCTCTCCGAGATACCGCAATGGGACTCGCTTGCGCTGCTGGCGACTCTGGCAATGGCCGATGGTGCGTATGGCGTGCAACTGAACGGGGTTGAATTGCAAGGCTGCACCTCGATCGGCGACATCGCAAGGTTGGTGGCCTCCAAGCTCTCTTGAGGTTTTTCAGCACTGACGGCAATGGCCACAGCATCGATCCCAAACATCCGATTGGCTGGGGTGGCTGCTGCCGTGCCAAAGAATCAGGAAGACAACAATTGTTTTCCCGGTTTAAATAGTGACGAGGCCCAGAAACTGGTCAAGGCCACCGGAATACGGTTCCGGAGAATGGCATCCTCGGAAGTGTGTACCTCGGATCTCTGTGCCGCTGCCGCTGAACAGTTGATCGATGCGCTTGGCTGGCAGCGGGAGGACATCGGTGCTCTAGTTTTCGTCACACAGACTCCGGACTATCAATTGCCAGCCACTGCGCCGATTCTTCAGGATCGGTTGGGGCTTGGCAAGCAATGTCTTGCCTATGACATCATCCTCGGGTGTTCCGGGTACGTTTACGGTCTGGTTTCACTGGGTTCTATGGTCCGGGCCATGGGAATTCAGAAGGCACTTTTGCTTGCGGGGGATACGATTTCCAAGATTTCTCATTCACTCGATAAGAGTGTGCGTCCTTTGTTCGGTGATGCTGGGACAGCCACCGCGTTATGCTACGATGAAGCTGCGGAGCCGATCACGATCCAACTAGGATCTGACGGATCCGGAGCTGCTGCGATCATGATTCCAGACGGAGGATACCGCAAACAGGTCAATCCAGAGTCCTTCGAAGAGGTACGGGAATCGTCGGGCAATGTGCGCACGGGACTTCACGTGCGATTGAATGGACCGGATGTTTTCAATTTTACCCTGAGGGAGGTCCCGCCTTCAGTGAAAACGGCGTGCGAGGCAGCCGGGGTAACTACTGATGATGTGGATGCTTTCGTTTTCCATCAGGCAAATTTCATGATGAATGAAGTCATCAGGAAAAAGCTTGGAATTCCTCCGGAAAAGCACCCCTACAGTCTTGATGACTTCGGCAACACAAGCTCAGCAACCATTCCCCTGACCCTTGTGACTCGATGCAGTGAACTGCTATCATCGCGCGCCGCCACCTTTGTGCTGTCAGGATTTGGCGTAGGCCTTTCATGGGGCACGGTTGTCATCAAGACTTGCAATGTTACATGCCCGCCCTTAGTGGAACTATGAGTAAACTTTTCGACCTCACTGGACTGACTGTTTTCATCACCGGTGCTTCGTCCGGAATAGGAAGAGCAATTGCCATGGAGGCGGCCGCCGCCGGTGCCCGCATGGTTCTCTCAGGGCGCGATCCGGATCGCCTGCGCGAAACGGAACAGATGCTGCCGGGTACTGGTCACTCGTCCGTGCCTGCCGACCTCGCTGATATCGCGCAATTGAAAGCACTTCCTGCGAAGATCCCGGCCATCGATGGCTTTGTGAACAGCGCTGGCTTCAATGTGCTGCGTCCCTTGAAGTACATCGACGAGAACTATTTGGAACGAATTCACGCGGTTAACTACAAGGCACCAGTGCTTCTGACAAATGAGTTGGTGAAGCACAAGAAGCTGCGACCTGGCGGGGCTGTAGTGTATATTTCCTCCATTGGTGGACTGATTGCCACGCCCGGAAATGCTGCCTACGGTGCAGCCAAGGCGGCGCTGGCAGCCAGTTCGAGGATCTTTTCGATTGAGCTCGCCAAACAGGCTATCCGGGTAAACTGCGTATCCCCGGGTATGGTCCGAACTCCGGGTGCGGATGAGATGCTGAAGAACCTTAGCCCTGAACTCAAGGCGGCCGATGAAGCTCTCTACCCCCTCGGCTATGGCGAAGTGGGGGATGTTGCTGCCGCGGCCATTTACCTGCTCTCACCGGGAGCGAGGTGGGTTACCGGAACCAACATGGTTCTGGATGGGGGTTACACTGCCAAATAGATAAGACCATGAAACGGTTGCTCATTGTCGGCGCAGGGGGGTTCGGCAGGGAAATATACAGTTACTGCGAGGTCGCTCCAGAGAATCATCACGAATGGCAGATAGGCGGCTTTCTTGATGACGATCGGGAGGCCCTTGCCGGGTTTGATTATCCCGTCGGAGTTGTCTCCGGGATCAGTGATTACACGCCCCTTCCTGGTGACCTGTTGGTATGTGCGATTGGAGCTCCCGGCATTAAGAAGAAGATCTGCGAGAGCCTTCTGCAGAAGGGCGCTTGCTTTATGACGTTGATTCACCCGACGGCAACCGTCGGGCATAATGTGAGGCTTGGAGTCGGAGTGGTGTTATGTCCAGGCACCATCTTCACTTGCGACATTGAAGTTGGCGACTTTGCGACAGTTAATTGTCGCAGCGGTGGCGGCCATGACTGCCGCATCGGGCGATTTTCGACAATCAGTGGATCCTGCGAGATAACAGGGGGTGTGATAGTGGAAGACGAAGTCATGGTCGGAGCGCACGCGACTCTGCTGCCTCGCATTGTGGTCGGAAAGGGTGCTTTTGTTGGCGCAGGGGCTGTTGTCGTCAGGAATGTTAAATCCGGCGAGACCGTTTTCGGAAATCCGGCGCGGACGCTTATGGTGAAGGATGATTGAGGCAGTGGGTGCCTGAGGAGAGTGGAGATGAATGATGATGGTGCCCGGGGAATTGTTGGTCTGGGTTGAATCAGGGTGCTCGTTGGCACGCTGAGAAGGCCGAGATGGCAGGAGATCTATTTTTGGTTTGCGATGCATGAGCGGACCGCAGAGGAATTTTTATGATGAACTCATCCATGCGGGTTTCTTCGAGAATTTCGGGAATAGATTACCATCTTCCGGGAATCTCACTCACGAACGAGGAACTGTCTGGACTCTTCCCGGATTGGGATGCGCAGAAGATTGGTGCCAAGACCGGGATTGAGAACCGCTGGATTGCTGGGGCGGATGAGTTGTCGTCCGACCTTGCCGAGGCGGCAGCACGGAAGCTCTTCGGGCGCCTTGCGGTGGAGGCATCGTCGATTGATTTCGTGCTTTTCTGCAGTCAGACGCCCGACTACCTGTTGCCGACGACCGCTTGCCTTCTGCAGAATCGACTGGGAATCCCGACAACGGCTGGTGCGCTTGATTTCAACCTTGGTTGTTCTGGCTACGTGTACGGTCTGTCTTTGGCGAAAGGTCTCGTGGAATCGGGGCAGGCTTCCCGGCTTCTTCTGCTTACAGGGGAGACATACTCCAAGTTGTTGGATCCCGGCGATCGGAGCGTGCGGACGATTTTTGGTGATGCCGGGACAGCGACGCTGGTGGTGCGGGGTGGTACGGATGAGAGTGCCATGGGCCCGTTTGTATTTGGCACGGATGGATCAGGGGCAGCGAATCTGATCTGCCGTCGGTTTGGCTGGCGTCGGGATCCGGAGGAAGTTCCGGGGAGGGAAAGTCTCTGGATGAATGGACCGGAGATTTTCAATTTCACGCTGCGGGCTGTGCCGGCTGCGGTGGACAATCTCCTTAGCAAGGCGGACAGGAAGCTTGATGAGGTTGATTTGTTTGTCTTTCATCAGGCCAACGAGTACATGCTTGAGCATCTGCGCAGGAAGATGGCCATACCAGCGGGGAAGTTCTGGGTTTCGATGAGAGATTGCGGGAACACGGTATCCAATTCGATTCCCATAGCTCTCCGGGACGCCGAGGTGGCCGGACGACTGCGGGTGGGTGACCTTGTGATGCTGGTTGGTTTTGGGGTTGGCTACTCGTGGGGGGCGACCTTGGTGCGATGGGGGGGAGATCAGACGGTCAGCGGGCGAGCCTAGATGTGTTTAATGACCTGCCGGATCGGGTGGTGGCGTATGGCCATCCCTGCCGGGTGGTGCGTGGGCGCGAGCCGGGAGAGCGATATTTATGAAGACGAAAGAGAGTTTGGTTGGTGTGGATGGCTGTGGTGGGAGTGGGCAGGAGACACTTTACGAGGCGGTGCGGCGGTTGCCGTCTGGGTTGCTCCATGAGATTAGCTGTCTTGCTGGGGGGGCTTGTTATGTTGTGGATGCTGGGATGGTGGGGCGGAATGTGGGGCGGTTGCTGGGGGCGATGCGTGGGGAGTATGGGAGGTCGGAGGTGGCGTATTCGTATAAGGCGAACTATGGGAAGGCGGTCATTGAGGCGGCGCGTGGGGCTGGAGCGTTGAGTGAGGTGGTATCGTTGCTGGAGCTGGGGCATGCTGGGGCGCTGGGGATTCCGGATGGGGAGATTCTGTGCAATGGTCCTGGCAAGACCGAGGGGATGCTGCGGGAGCTCATGGGGCGGGAATTGGTGCTGATTGCTGATTCGCTGGCTGAGCTGGAGCGGATGGAGTTGCTTGTGAGGGGTGGGCTGGAGGTGCAGGCGAGGCTGGGGTTGCGGGTCAATCCGAGGTTGAGGCATCAGCGTGGGCCGAGCCGGTTCGGGGTTGATCTGTGCGATCCGGAGCAACTGGCTGCGGTGCGGCGGGTGGTGGGGTCGGGGGCATTGCGGCTGTGCGGGCTGCATCTGCATCTGAGTGATGACCGGAGTGTGGCTGGGTTTGGGGAACGGATTGATTTTCTGGCGGAGGCATGGGAGGCGCTCGGTGGTGGGGTGCTGGAGTTTCTTGACTGTGGGGGTGGGCTGGCGAGCGGGATGCCTGCGGAGGTGAGGCAGCAGTTGCCGTATGAGGTGGCGACGCTGGAGGAATATGGAGCAGGGATGGCGCGGGCCATGAAGCGCCGATTTCCGGGGGAAGACGTGACACTGTATTGTGAGCCCGGGACGGGCCTGGTGGCGGATGCCGGGGTGTTTGTGACGCGGGTGGAAGATGTGAAGGTGGTGGGGGGGCGGTCTCTTGCGGTGGTGGACAGCACGTATTTCTGTGCGAATCCGATGCGGACGGCGACGCGTCCGGCGTGTTTCCGGGTGCCTGCTGAGGGGGCCTGCCAGCAGGTCCCGGCACCGGTGACCGTGTACGGCAACAGCTGCATGGACCTCGACCGCTGGATTGAAGATTTCGGGGAACCGCTCGCGGTGGGGGATCTGCTGGTGCTTGCCCAGAAGGGGGCGTATGCGCTGAGCATGTCGTCCATGTTCATTCAGGGAATTCCGGCCATGGTGCTGCTTGAGGGTGAGAATTTTACGCTCCTTCGTCCGCGTACCGGGGTGGACATGCTGGGCCGTATCAGTTGAGATGCGGAGCAATCATGCTGACGAGGGAAGCAAACAATATTGAGCGAGGGGCCATGCGGGGGCAGGGCGGGGCGGGGGCTTCCTGTGTCCTTGATGCCCGGTCTGGAGACGGGCCGTGCTTTACGGTCTTTTCCTCTGCGGAGGCATCCTCGTGGCGGGCCCTCGCAATGGAGGCTGCCGTCAGCGACGCCGGGCACCTTCCCGATCTGTGGCTGCATGCGGAGGAACGCGGGGAAGGCTCCGCGTTTCTTTTTGTGTGCCGCGAGGGGAGCGATTTCGTGGCATTGCCTCTGCTGCTGCGGCCCATCAGAGCGGTGCCCGGACTGGAGGAATGCGGAGGAAGCGATGCCGTTTCCGTGGGGGACTATGCTGGTCCGCTGGCGTCGGGGCCCGATGTTCCGGTTGCCCTCATTCAGCATTTCCAGAGGGAACTGACCGCCGAACTTCGCCGCCGGGGCGTCATCTTTGCCTTTTCCAAGCTCAATCCGATCCTTGGGCAGGAACAGTTCCTCGATGGGCTTGGATCTACGGAATACGCGCAGACCACCGTTTCCATCGACCTTACGCTTTCCCCGGACGAGCAATTCGGCCGCTTCCGTCCGAGGCTGCGCCGTTACCTCCGCAATGCATTGCGCGACAACCTCGAGCCCTGTTATCTTGATTACGATGAGCATCTGGCGGAATGCCTTGAGATTTACGGGGAAACCATGGATCGCGTGGGGGCTGCCGACGTGTTCCGCTACCCGGATTCCTTCTACGCGAGCCTCCGCAGCGGCCTCGGTGACCGATTCCACCTGTTCGGGGTGCGGCATGCTGGGCGACTCGTGGCCACCTATCTCGGCACCGAGTGGAACGGCATCCTTCAGGGCATTATCAGCTGCGTGCGGACCGAGGCGTTGCCGCTTTCGCCGGCGCGCGTGATGTACGACTCCATGCGCCGCTGGAGCACGGACCGTGGGTGCCGGGTTTTCCACCTTGGCGGCGGTACTTCCCCGGCTCCGGATAATCCCCTCTTTGTTTTCAAGGCTGGCTTCAGCGACCGCCGGCACGAGTTCCGCACCTGGAAATGGACGATCGACCCAGTGGCTTATGGGGAAGCCTGCGGGCTCCGTGCCGCATGGAATGCCCGGCATGGTCTCGTCCCGGCCCGCGCCGACTTCTTTCCGGCCTACCGTTGTCCCACCCGAACCCTACCCGATGAATCTTTCTCGCCCCGATGATGTCATCCATGGCAGTCCGCCGCAGCGGGCCGCTCCGGATCACCGGAATGTCCTGCTGACCTGTGCCGGACGCCGCACCCTCCTTGCCGAGTCCTTCCGTGAAGCTCTTGGTGGCGAGGGACTCCTCTACGGGGCCGACATGGCGCTCGAAGCTTCCGCTCTCCGCGTCACCGACCGCAGCGTCCTCGTTCCCGCGGTCTTTGATCCCGACTATATCGATTGCCTCCTCCAGATATGCCGTCAGGAACGGATCGGGCTCCTTGTCCCGCTGAACGACTTCGAACTGCCGCTGCTGGCCGCCGCCCGGGATCGCTTCACAGCCATCGGAACGGTCGTCATGGTATCCTCGCCGGAAGTGGTTGAGGTCTGCAAGGACAAGTGGCTGACCAGCGAATTCCTGCGCATGGCGCAGTTCGACGCTCCAGCCACCTACCGGAGCATCGACGGAGCCGCCGCCGCCCTTGAATCAGGGCGCATCAGCTTTCCCCTCGTCATCAAACCCCGCTGCGGTTCCGCATCCGTCGGCGTCGAAATGGTCCACGATCTCGACGAACTGGAAGCGACGTGGTTTCTCGGACGCCGCCGTCTGCGCCGCTCGATCTTCAGTCACATGCACACGGCTGGACAGGAACTCATCATCCAGGAATGCCTCGGCCCCATCGAAATGGGCCTCGAAATCATCAATACCTTCAGCGGCCGCACGGTTGGCGTGATGGCCCGCCGCAAACTCGGCATGCGTGCCGGAGAAACCGACCGCGCCGTCACCGTGGATGACCCACGCCTGACCGAACTCGGCTGGCGGGTGGGGGAAGCCCTACAGCACGACGGCATCCTTGATTGCGATGTCATGGTGGGAGCGGACCGCATCGTCATTCTGGAAATGAATGCCCGCTTCGGTGGGGGCTATCCGTTTTCCCAGGCCGCCGGTGCCGATGTGCCGGCTGCGCTCATCGCATGGGCCTTCGGGCGTCCTGCCCGGGAAGCGTGGCTGCATTGTGCTCCCGGTCTCTCGGCCTGCAAGGCTGACCGGCTTTTCCCTGCGGAAATTCCGCAGACCGCGGCGCTTGTGCGCTGACGTGCAGCTCCCCACCGCCGCATGGCTGCCCAAGCCCGGCGGAACACGTTTCACCACCCGATATGAACCCACCCGGCCAACCCGTGCGCACGTCCGAATTCCGCCCTGCTGCTTCCAGTGCGGAATTCCTCGCCGCCATCAATGAACTCGTGTCCGCAGGAGAGCGTCATGCGCCGGCTACTGCGGACGATCGCCTCCCCATCATCCTTGTGGTGGGAGCACCCCGCAGCGGCACCACCGTCCTCATGCAATGGCTCAAGGCGTCCGGGTTCGCGGTCCCGTCCAATCTCGCCGCAAGATTCTCCATGAATCCCCGCTTTGCGGGCATGCTGCAGCGCCTTCTCAGCGACCCCGCGCTGGGCTACCGGGACGAACTGTCCGTAGGCGCGCCCGGTGACAGCTTTGCGTCTTCCTATGGGAAAACCCGCGGTGTCCTCGCTCCGCACGAATTCTCGTTTTTTTTCCGCAGGTTCTTCCCCGTCACCGTCGGGGAAGCATTGCACCCGGAACAAATCGCAACCTGCGACCCTGATGGATTCCTTGCGGGCTTGCGCGGCTTCGGTTCCGCTCTCGGATCCCCACCGGCCGTCAAGGCCCTTCTCATTCAGTACCACCTTGAACTGTTCCTCGGCGATCCGCGCGTGATCATCATTCACACCATCCGCGATGAAGCGGACAATGTGGTGTCCCTGCTGGGCCACCGCATCAGCGTGGCCGGTGATGTCCGGGAATGGATCAGTGTGCGTCCGCCGGAATATGAATGGCTCAGGGATCTGAGCCCCGTGGAACAGGTAGCCGGGCAGGTGCATTTCACGAACCTCCACCTCGGTCGCCAGCTCCGCAGTTTTCCGGAGGAACGGGTTCTGTCGCTCCCGCACGGGGATTTCTGCGCGCATCCGGCCCGTCTCCACGCTCTGCTCCGGGAAAGGCTGTCGGCTGCGGGATTCGAATGGACCCGTCCGTACGACGGCCCTGAATCGTTCACGGCTCGCCATTACGATCCCGCTTCGGTGGAATATCGCGAGGCCGCTGCCGCCCTCGAGCGCGTCCGGAAGATGGCGGAGGACCGCGGTCTGCTGCCCTCATGAACCGGCATCCGATCGCCATCAATTTCTGTCCCACCGGGATGGTGCCGACGCGGCAGCAGACGCCGCATGTCCCCATCAGTGTCAGCGAAATCGTGGAATCCGTCCACGAGGCCAGCGGGATTGGGATCACCATCGCTCATCTGCATGCGCGTCTTGACGACGGCACTCCGACGGATTCCTCCGCGGTGTACAGCCGCATCTTCGATGGGGTCAGAAAGCATTGCCCGGATGTCGTCATCTGCGGCAGCAGCTCCGGACGGAACTGGCCGGAATTCGAACGCCGTGCCGCCGTACTCGATCTCCAGCCCGAAATGTGCTCGCTCACCCTTTCGTCCCTGAATTTCGCCGGCGGTGCCTCGGTCAACGAACCGGACATGATCGCCCGGCTGGCGGCCCGCATGCAGGAACGGGGCGTGGTTCCGGAACTCGAATGCTTCGATCCCGGCATGATCAACTACGGAAAATACCTCATCGGCAAAGGAATCCTCAAGGGGCCGCTCTACTGGAATCTGATCTTCGGGAACGTAGCCGGCATGCAGGCGACGCCGTCGGAATTCGCGGCTGCCCTCCATGCCATTCCCGGAGGGTATGTCGCCGTCGGAGGCATCGGACGCGCTCAGCTCAAGGCCAATGCCATGGCGCTCGCCGAGGGCCTCGGCGTCCGTGTGGGCCTCGAGGACAACCTTCATTACGACCGGGCCCGGACCGTGCTCGCCTCCAATATGCAGTTGCTCAGGAGGTTGCACCGAATGATGGCCGAATTGGAACTCGGGCCCATGCCTGGAGCGGAATTCCGCCAGACGGTACTCGGTCGATCCGTTGCGGCGGGGCCTTCCTCTGAATTATCGTCCATGGCATGAAGGACCGCGTCAATCTGATCGGAAACGACTGGGGCTACCTTCCGGTGGTCTGTGAAATGGCTCTCGAAGCGAGGGTAGGGGGCTGTTTCCATCTCTACCGCAATATTCCCTGCGAGGGATCTCCACTGGTGGTAGCCGGAAGGTTTGCGTGGCACTTCATCCAGCACGAGTTCGGTGACCACGAGGGCATCACGGATGGACCGCTCGCCTTCGGCCTGACCTTTCCCCGGGGCAAGGACGCCTGCCTGCGCTATGTGGGCGAAGCTGCGGGACTCCAGCGCGAAGCTTTTCCGGTGATCACGCATCCGCGTGCCTACGTGGCCGGATCTGCAGACATCGGTCAGGGCTGCCTCCTCGAACCAGGCTCGGCCGTCTCCACGGAAGCCCGCCTCGGCTTTGGCGTCACAGTGAAACGCAACGCATCCATCGGCCACCACTCCACCATCGGAGACTTCTGCGATATCAGCCCGGGGGTCTGCATCGCCAGTCGGGTCACCGTCGGTCGCGCCGTCATGGTCGGTGCCGGCGCCGTTTTGCGCGACGGCATCACCATCGGCGAAAACACATGGATCGGCATGGGCAGCGTGGTCACCAAGGACATCCCTGCCGGGGTGATCGCCTATGGCAATCCCGCCGTCCCTGTGAAACCCAACGACCGCTGGTCGCTCTGAGGCTGCCCGCCTCGTCGCCCGCCGATTTCCGTTTCCTCCCAGACATGAAGCATGCCCCTGTCCACCCTCCTGCATGGACCCGCTGGGGACGCTACGATGCGCCCGCCGGCACCTATCCCCGCCCCAAACGCATCATGGACCTTGGCCTGACGCTGCTGGCCGTCCCGCTTTGGGGGACACTGCTCCTGCTGGGCATGCTGTTCGTACGGATGCGCCTCGGTAGCCCGGTCTTCTTCGCGCAGATCCGCACCGGACTGGCCGGGCGATCGTTCTCCATGCACAAGCTGCGCTCGATGTCCGACGCCCGGGGGCCAGACGGGAAACTCCTCCCCGATGCCGAACGCCTTGGTTCTTTTGGCCGAGGTCTCCGCAGTTCGTCCCTCGACGAAATACCCGGCCTCCTCGCAGTCCTCCGCGGGGACCTCAGCCTCGTCGGCCCCAGACCCCTGCTCCCTCAGTACCTCCCACTCTACTCCTCAGAACAGGCCCGCCGCCATGACCGCCCCGGCGGCCTCACCGGCTGGGCTCAGATCAATGGCCGCAACGCCGTCAGCTGGCCCGAACGCTTCGCCATGGATGTCTGGTACACCGAAAATGCCAGCCTCGCCCTCGATGGCTACATTCTCTTCCTAACCATCGGCAAAGTCCTCCGCCGCTCCGGTATCGAATCCCCCGGCCATGCCACCATGCCCCCATTCACCGGGTCACAGAACCAGCAATCACTGGAAACTAACCAAATTCCCTGAGCCTCAGCATGATGGAGAAATCTCAGCAAATTCCCGGCACCAGCCGCGCCATGGCAGCCGCGACCGCCCCCGACAGGCTCGCTGATTTGAATAAATTCCTGAAGAACAGCCTGTTGCATAAAAACTTAAGGCACGCTGAATATCCGCAAATTTGAGAATGATTTTCGCACTTTGCAGAAAAAAATGCTCGACATCCCCGCCCATCGCGCCGAAACTCCTACTGATATTAGGTCTACCTCCTCACTCATGAAACGCAAATCACTCCTCCTTCTCGTCCTCGGAGCCCTCATGGCGGCCGCCAGTGTCGCTCACGCCCGTAAGCCGAAGACCCCCACTGTCCCCGTCGCTCCTCCTCCAGCTCCCGGGCCGATCGTCAGCAACCTCCCTGGCTGAACAACTTTCCTGATCAGGAGATTGTGCACTTCAAGTGCCGCTCCTGATCAGATTTTTCTCTCACCCTCAACTACACATTTTTAACACATACAAACAATGAAAGTTTGTTCACTTTTTACCGGTCTGTCTTTGCTGGCGGCTTCCTCTGCTTCCGCGCAACTCGACGTGAACTTCAATGCGAATCCGCCCTACGATCCATCGCTTGAGGTATCTGGGCAGGGTGGATGGACCATCAATCCTGGGACGCCTTCGGATTTGAGTTACTTCCAACAGGTCGGGTCGGAGAACTGGGGATCGCTGGGTGGGTTGTATGCGACTCCAGCGGGGTCGAACGCGACTTTGTCCAAGCCAGTGGGTGTCCCTTTTGCCGGCAGCGGTGGTCTTCTGACGAATTTCTTCATTCAGTCGAGTGCGAATGCTCCGGCAGATCCGGGAGACATCGTGGCGGGCCGAGACACATTCGGTTTCTCTTTTCAGGGAAGTTCTCAGAGTGTGTTTGACCTTCGCTTCATTCCGGACGGGTCCGATCCTGATCTGATGAACATCTGGTGGGGATCGCCTGCCGGTGGTCAGGCGCTCACCTTCACAAATGAGGCTCTTTACGATGACTCCATGTACAGTTTGCGCATTGACTTTGCGGTGAACGGGTCGGATCTCGATTTCTTTGCAACCCTCGGTGGTACCAATTCGACCAGTTTCAGCGGAACAATCCCTGGTGCGGCTGGACTGCAATGGGACTCCTTCGACGTTGTGTGGGATCTGACGAATGCGGCCAATGGTGGATCGAATGCGATTGTGCTTCAGGGACTCAGTGGGGTGCCGGAGCCGTCGAGCGCGATGGGATCGCTGCTGGCAGGCATGATGGGACTTTCTGTCGCCACCCGTCGCCGCCGGAGGGCCTGAGGGAGCTTGGAACGGCTGAATTCTCCTCAGCAAGAGAATCGAGAGTCCAGTCAGGTTTGTCCTGACTGGGCTCGTTTCTTTTCCGGGGGAGGGGCCCAGAGACGATGAGCGCAGGAGGAATGATGGACGAAGAAGCGAACTCGACACGGGAGTCGGTGGATGCTGCTGCTGGCGGGCTTCGCGGAGAACCGCTGCAGCGCCCGTGGCTGTTCGGGGTCTTTGGCTTGATTCTGCTGCTGATTCTGTGGGCACCGGGGGAGGTGTTCCGGACCTGGGGTGGGGGACTGGTGGCGCTGGCGGGATTGCTCATGATGGTGTTTCCGCCGACGGAGCGGATGGGGTGGCTGCGGGGAGTGCTGGCGTGTGGATTTCTGCTGGCGGCGGGACTGGCGCTGCTGCCGGCTGCGTGGTTTCCCCAGCCAGCCTGGCGGGCGGAGCTGGGGGGACTTGGCATGCCGCTTGCGCCCACGGTCACCCTGCAGCCGCTTTGGACGCAGCAGAGCTTCGCAGCGATGGCCGTCACCCTTGTGGGCGCGCTCTACATTCTCGGACAGCGGACCGATCATGGGGGACAGCATCGCGTCGCCCTCTGGTTCAGTGCAGCGGTTGCCCTTCTTGTGCTCATCAGCCAAGCGGCCCAGCACGGACGCTGGGTCATTCCATGGGACAAGGAGCCTTCATTTGGCTTCTTTCCCAACCGCAATCACTTCGGCACGTTCATGGTCATGGGCATCATGGCGGGACTCGGTGTGGCCGTGCAGTCGGTCCGCGTGAAGCGTCCCTTCAGCGCAGCGCTTGCGATTCTCAGCGTCATTGCCATTCTTACGGGACTGGTGCGGGATCTGGGCAGCCGTGGTGGTCTGCTCCTCCTCGCGATTGCCTTCTGTGGGTGGGTCATGCTCATGGGGAACCGCTACCTTGGTCGGCGGCTTCTGGCCGCCGTCGCCCTGCTGGCAGCCGCAGGAATCATCTATGTGAGCAGTGGGCCCTCGCTGGCGCGCGACCGGCTGGCTGTCACGGCGGAACGCACCGCTGTGATCCTTGCGGACAACACCACCACGACTGGTCCCGGGGAAGGAGGGCAGGAACTGGCGTCGGTCGATGCCCGCATTCCCATCCAGAAGGATACCCTCGGGATGATCCGCGATTTTCCGATCACGGGTGTCGGAGCCGGACAATTTGGGTCGGTCTACCCACAGTACCGGAACCTGACGGCCTTCCAGAACGAAATGCGGTCCCTCCATCCCGAAAGCGACTGGCTGCTGGTGGCGGCGGAATGCGGCATGCCGGCGGCCATTCTGATGGCGTTGCTTGTCGCTGCATGCTTCTGGCCGGCTCTGCGTGGGTCGCTCCATGGTCATGCCCGGGCTCTGCGGATTGGCTGTCTGATGGGTGCTGCTACGCTCCCCATTCATGGCATCGGAGACGTCCCGGCCCATCACATCGGTCTTGCATGGGCCGCCGCCTGGCTCGTCGCCCTTAGTACGAGGTCGCACCGTGCCCACCCGCCTGGCCGCCTTGAAGCGGGCTGCTTCCGCCTTGCCGGCGTCGGCGTTGTCGCCGCCGGGGTGGCACTGGTCTGGATGGATCAGCAGGGATCCCCGACGCTTGCGCGCAGCCTTGAGAGGACGGTGGGAGAATCGGCCCGGGCGCTCTTTGCGGAAGACGCGAGGCGGCAGGAGGAAGCGGAACGCCAAGCGGCGGCGACTGCGGGCGGGGCGGGCGGAAAAGGCGAGGCCACCGCAGAGCTTCCGGCGGACCAGGCCTCAGCCCCGGAGGTGGGCCCCGACCTTCTTGAAGTTGCGCTTGCACAGGTCACGGAGGCGCAGCGGCAGGTACCCATGGCGGCGTCGCTTTATGGGATTGCCGGATCCGCTCAGGTCGTCCTCGACGAGGGCCTTGAGCCCGCCCGGAAAACCTTTCAGATTCAGCGTCGGCTCAATCCGATGGCGGTTCCGGTTCCGCTGCAGCAGGCGTCGGCGTGGGCACCTTACGTGATGAGTGAAGTCCCGGAATGCTGGGCTGAAGCCATCCGGCGGGCTGAGCTGATTGAAGGGAGGTATCCGGGTTCGGCGTGGGGACCTGTTCCGGTTTTCGGGCGCATGATGTCGGATGCCCGCAAATGGAAAGCCTTTATTCCTGCCGTCCTTGCCACGGCCGACGCGCATCCCGGGTTGCTGGAGCAATGGGCGCGGGAGGCTGGTCCTGAGCGCATGGATGCGTGGATGCCTGCCTTCGTGAAGGGGGCACCGGACGAGGCGGCCCGTGCGCGTTTTCTTTTGCTCTGGCAGCAACAGGGTGCCAAGGGACCGCCGCAGCCACGATGAAAGTGGCTGCGCTGGGAACCTGGGGAGTGCTGGCACAGCGGGCCGATCCCGCCTTTGCTTGCAGCCCCTGAGAATCTGTGCGTTATCCGTCTCATCTCATGCTGAACACATCTTTCAGTCCGTGGCCGAGTTTCACTGCCGGGGAAGCCGACGCTGTCCGCAGTTGTCTGCTGTCGAACCGGGTCAATTACTGGACGGGGAACGAGAGCCGGGAATTCGAGAAGGAATTTGCGGCGTGGAGCGGTGCGCGTTTTGCCGTGGCGCTTTCCAATGGCACGCTGGCGCTGGATGTGGCGCTCAAGGCCCTGGGGATCGGGCCGGGCGACGAGGTGGTGGTGACGCCGCGGACGTTCATTGCGAGCATTTCGTGTGTGGTCAATGCCGGTGCCACGCCGGTCTTTGCCGATGTCGAGCGGGACAGCGGGAATATTTCTGCGGAGACGATCCGGAGGGTACTGACGCCGCGCACCCGGGCGGTCATCTGCGTGCATCTGGCGGGCTGGCCTTGTGCCATGGATGAGATCATGGCGCTGGCTGCGGAGCATGGCTGCAAGGTCATCGAAGATTGTGCGCAGGCACATGGAGCGCGCTACAAGGGGCGGCCGGTCGGCACGATTGGCCATGTGGGCGCGTGGAGTTTCTGTCAGGACAAGATCATGACGACCGGGGGCGAGGGCGGGATGGTGACGACCAATGACGAAGCGCTGTGGCGTGCCATGTGGAGCTTCAAGGACCACGGCAAGAGCTACGAGGCTGTCTATGAGCGGTCGCATCCGCCTGGGTTCCGCTGGCTCCATGAATCGTTCGGCACGAACTGGCGGATGATGGAGATGCAGGCGGTCATTGGGCGACTGCAGCTGCAGAGGATGCCGGAATGGACCCGTGTGCGCAATGAGTACACGGAAGCGATTCTTGGGGTCTGCCGTCGGCATGCCCATGTCCGTGTCCCGGCTTTCCGCTGTGCCTCCTCCTGCGGGGATGGCTGCGCGGCCCGCAGCCAGTGTGTGCATGCCTGCTACAAGGCGTATGCCTACGTCCGCCCCGAGCGCCTCGCCGACGGCTGGAGCCGCGACCGGATCGTGGAGGCGGTCATGGCAGCCGGGGTGCCCTGCTATCAGGGATCCTGTTCCGAAGTCTATCTCGAGAAGGCCTTTGATGGGACGGGTTGGCGTCCTGCCGAGAGGCTTCCGGCGGCCCGGGAACTTGGCGAGACCAGCCTCATGTTCCTTGTCCATCCCACGCTGCGGCCCGATGAGATCGCCCGCGCCTGCGAAGTGCTCGATGACGTCCTGCGGCAGTCGGCTCGTCTGGACTAACGTCGGCGGTACGGAAGCGCGGACAAGGTTGGGTGTGGTTCCGGGGCGGGCGTGTCATCATGATGAAGCGATGAATGTTCATCATCTCGAACTGTTCTACTATGTGGCCCGGCACGGCGGCATCAGTGCAGCGGCGCGGCAGATTCCCTATGGGATCCAGCAGCCGGCCATCAGTCTGCAGATGATGCAGCTGGAGGATGCTCTGGCGACCACTCTGTTTCACCGGCGGCCCTTTCAGCTGACGCCCACAGGCGAGACGCTCTTCCGCTTCATCGAACCATTCTTCGGTGGTCTGGGGGAAGTGGAGAGGGTGCTGCGGGGCGGGGCGGCCCCGCGGTTGCGCATCGGTTGTCCGGAAACCGTCCAGCGCGAGTACCTGCCCGCCGTGCTGCGCGCCCTGCGGAAGCGGATTCCGGGGCTGCAGTTCTCGCTCGTTTCCGGACGGCTGGAACAGATCGAACAACGCCTGCTCGCTCAGGACATCGATGTCGGTATCTCGGCACTCATCGGGAAGCGGCCCGAAGGTGTGAAGGAACAGGAATTGATCCGACTCCCCATGGCCCTGGCTGTTCCGGAGAAGAGCGGGTTTTCCGCGGCGGAGAAAATCCTTGAACGCGACCGCATTGATGTTCCGCTGGTGTCGCTTCCCGCGACCGAACCGATGTGCCGCCTGTTCCAGCAGGAACTGCGGAAGCGGAGCCTCGATTGGCCGGCCTCGCTGGAACTTGGCTCCCTTGAACTGGTGTCGCGCTATGTGGCCGAGGGTTATGGGGTCGGTCTGACCGTCGATTCCCCAGCGCTGCATGCGGACGGGGTCCGGCTGCTTCCGCTCGCGGATTTTCCAAAGGTTCCGTTCGGAATCATCTGGATGGGGAATCTTTCCTCCGCAGGCGATCATCTCGTGGAAGCGGCCCGTGCCGTGGCGCTCCGCATGATGGGGCAGTGACGAGGAGTGGTGCGTGTGCGTTCCGGTCTTGGGATCGAGCCTGGGCAGCAGCTTCATTTCCTGTTCCATTGCCCGGTCGAAGAGATCAGGAACTGAATCAGTCAGCAGACAAGCCGATGGTGGGAGGGCGGAATCGTAGAGCAACTCATGACTTGCCGGATACAGATTGGGATGGAATTTCGTGATGGAGAATAAGGCTTGTTTCCGCTTCTGGGAAATGGTACTTATGAGCATCGGTCGTGGTAGATTATCCACGACGGGGCAGCATCAGAATTAACTCAGAAAAACGATGAATAAAGAGATCGTCAAGCGTATTTCCCTGCAGCTGATGATGCTAGCAGTTGCTGGAAAAGTCTTCGCCGGAGAGCTTCAGGTGATTGATCTGGGTGCTGGGGCGAAGGTAGTGATCAAGGATGGAAAGGTGGAGGTCATCAATGAGCGTCCGCCTGGCGGCAAGTCTTACTCCGGTTCTCGCAGCAGCCGGAAGGCGCCTGATGGCGGTACCATCACTGATGTGACGTTCGAGCGCGATGGAAAGACGATCATGAGGACGATCCGCGTGGGATCGGATGGCAAAGTTTCCATTACTGGTGGGAATGAGGTTTTTGCGGAGAAAGGGAATGGCGAGGCTGGCAGGGAGTTGACGGGTAAAGGCTGGCTGGGCGTGCATGGGGTGCCAGTGCCCGGGCCGCTGCGGGACCGGCTCGGTCTTAAGGAGGGTGAAGGCGCGCTCCTTGATGTGTATGAAAGTGGTCCAGCGGCCGGTGCGGGTCTGCGTTCTGACGACATACTGCTGCGCTGGAACGGCAAGGCGATTGGCGGAGTGGATGGAATGAGGAAGTTGCTGGCGTCGGTACAGCCGGCGGCAACCGTTGCGTTGGAAGGGTTTCGCGGCGGCAAGCCGATGAAGTGGAAGGTTACGGTGGGAACCGTCCCAGCCGCCAAGTTTGCAGCGGGAGACGCTCCTGCACCGGGAGCCAGGATGGGAACTGATGCTGGAGCCAAGGGTGAGGATGGCGATTTGTTCCAATCGATGCTTGCCGACCCTAACGTCCCCGAGGATGAGAAGGCGTCGATACGCAGGATGGTGGAGAAGTTGCGGCAAATGAATGGGGAGATAAAACAAGAGAAGAAGTGACGCTCCCCGGGAGGCGGGGCCTTATTCCAGAATGCTTTGTTGCGCCGCAGCCGAAGGGCTCGTGCGCGTCTGCGGGACGGAACTTCCCCTGAGGATGGGACGCGGGCGGTCTGGCCGGGGGGCAGCTTCCCCGGAGACTGCGGTAAATGCATTTTTCCGGAAAAGTGCTGTGTGGATTCATGGGTTGGCGGTTTGGCTCCGCTTGATGGCGTGACAACCTGATGATTTCGCTGTGGCAGAGCATGATGACGAAAACCGCTGGAGGCAATGGATGGCTGCGGTTGGCGAGGTATTTCTGCTATATGCACGTCAGCGGGTTTCCGATGAGCAGGATGCGCGGGACCTTGTGCAGGAGGCCATGGTTTCGGCGTGGCGGCGCAGCGGTGGTGCCGTGCCTGACCGGGCCTTGGTGTTTGCCACGATCCGGCGCCGGGCCATTGATCTTGGCAGGTCGCGACGCAGCCGTGCGGCGCGGGAGTCGGTGGTCGCGGAGTCGGCGGAGGGATGGTTTGCGCCCGATCCTGCGCAGGGGGATACGATCCGGGTGGTGGCGGCGGCGCTTGCGCAGCTTCCGGACGCTCACCGGGAAGTGGTCACGCTGCGGATTTGGGGGGAACTGGCCTTTCCTGAGATCAGCCGGCTTACGGGCGTTCCGGTGCCGACGCTCGTGTCGCGGTACCGGGTGGCGCTTGATCGACTGCGGGAAGCTCTGGGAGAATTGCTGTCATGAAGATGTCTGACGATGCCATGGAAGCGGCGCTGCGGAGAGTGCGGCCGGCGGCCCTGCCATTGGAATTGGCGGAGCGCATGGAGCGGCCTGCGGTGGTGCGGCGCAGGGTGGTGCCGTTTGTCGGGATTGGGCTTGCGGCGGCGGTGGCGATCGCTGCCGGTGGGCTCATCTGGCAGAGAGTCGGCCGGGGCCCGGGGGAGACTGCGGCGGCCTCACTGATTCATGCGCGGCAGCGGACCGTGAAAGGTGTCCGGCCGCTTGGGGTGGTGGAGGATGCTGAGCGCAATCACTGGCGGCTCATGGAAGTGGCGTGGGAAGAAGAGGAAGCAGTTGTTTCCGTGACCGGTGGGACCGTGGTGCATTCCGTGCAGCCGCGGCGGGCGGTGGTACCTGTGTTCATGCCACTCGACTGAGGGAGAGGGACAGTTTTGCTCCGCGGGCCATATTATTTCCGAGCCGACAAACCAAAAACCAACTGACAATAAGAAGCGTATGAAATCGACAATTCTGTATCCTGTGATGATGTGGGCGGCGGTGGTTTCTGCTGGGGAGCCTCAGGTGATTGATCTGGGGGATGGGGCGCGTGTGGAGATTGACGGGGGGAAGGTGAAGGTTTTCAGCGAATCGTCCGGTGGCGGCAGTGTTTCCAGTTCGAGCAGCAGCCGGACGGAAGCGGATGGGAGCACCGTGACTGAAGTGACGATGAGCCGGGATGGGAAGACCGTGAAGCGGACCATCCGGGTGAGCGCGGATGGCAAGGTGTCGATTGATGGAGGTGGCGGGGAAGGAGTTCCCGGGAAGGGAGAGGTCGGTGGCGACCAGCCGGCGCAGGGCTGGCTGGGCGTGCATGGGGTGCCCGTGCCGGAGGCGCTGCGGGACCAGCTGGATCTGCCTGAAGGCGAGGGGGTGCTCCTTGAGGTGGTGGCCGAGGGCGGGCCGGGGGCCGCTGCCGGGCTGGGCGTCAATGACGTGCTGCTGCGCTGGAATGGCGTGGCCATGGCCGGGGTCGAAGGATTCCGCAGGGCACTGGCATCGGTTCAGCCAGGGGCAGTTGTCACTCTGGAGGGCCTGCGCAAAGGCAAGCCTATGAAGTGGGAAGTGACGGTGGGATCGCGCCCTGCGGGCAAGGCGGCCCGGAGGGATCCGTCCCGTCCGGGCGGGAAGTCCTCCGGTTTTTCGTCATCTTCCTCCTCTTCTGGTGGGATGCGCCGGACCGTGGTGGTGGGGCCGGATGGCAAGGTGAAGGTTACCGAGGGAGGCGAGGGGGCCGATGCGTTTGAGTCGATGCTTTCCGATCCGAATGTTCCCGGGGAAATCAAGGAACAGCTGCGGAAGGCACGGGAGCAGATGCGCAAGGTGGCTCCGCCCGAGGAGACACCGCATCCGTGAGCGGCGGGGCAACTGCCGCCCGCGCCGGTCTGATGTGCTTATTTCCCAAGCCGCTTAGCCTTCAGCCTCCTTCGCGGGCCTGGCCCTGCTGGGGATTGCGTTTCGGGGCGATGGGGAAGCCGCCGCTGAAGGTGATGGTGCCGCTGCCGCCCATCTGAATGGGAGGGGCGGAGGCAGGGCGTGGGGGAGCCTGCGGCTGGGCTGACTGTGATGGGAGGGGTTGATCGACATCGTCCTCGCTGCCGCCGCCGGAGAACTGGCGGGGCAGGCTGGCGAGGAGTTCCTCGAATCCTCGGAGGTTGGTGGTGCTGCGGAAGAGGTTGTGGAGGACCTCGTTCCGGATGTTGTTCATGAGGGTCTCGAAGAGGTCGTAGGCTTCCGCCTTGTATTCGATGAGGGGGTCCTTCTGAGCGAACGAGCGGAGGTGGACGCCGTCGCGGAGGGCATCGATGCTGTAGAGGTGTTCCTGCCAGAGCCGGTCGATGGCTGTGAGGATGACGTAGCGTTCCAGTTCGCGGACCTCGTCGGGGTTTTCCGACTTCATCTTCATTTCGTAGAGGTCGCGTACCCGGGAGACGAGCCATGCGCTGTTCCCCTTGGTATCACGGGAATCAAAGGCCGCTTCCTCGCGGGAGAGGCGGAGGGGGAAGGTGACATTGACCCACTGGAGGAGACCATCGTAGTCCGGGTTGCCTTCCTCGACATCGAGGAACGAGACGACCTTGGCCGGGATGGCTTCTTCGATGACTTCGGTGACCATGCTGTGGGGGTCATCCGTGTTGAGGGCCTCGTTGCGGTAGCTGTAGATGACGGTGCGCTGCTTGTTGAGGACGTCGTCGAATTCGAGCGTGCGTTTGCGGTAGGTATAGTTGCGCTGTTCGACGCGTTTCTGGGCGCTTTCGACTGATCGGTTGAGCCATGGATGTTCCAGTTCCTGGCCATCTTCGAGGCCCATGCGTTCCATGAGCTTTGTCATGCGTTCGGCTGCGCCGAAATTCATCATGAGCTGGTCTTCGAAGCTGATGTAGAAGATGCTTTCGCCGGGGTCGCCCTGGCGGGCGCAGCGGCCGCGGAGCTGGCGGTCGATGCGGCGGGCTTCGTGGCGTTCGGTGGCGATCACGAAGAGGCCGCCGAGTTCGGCGACGCCCTGACCGAGTTTGATGTCCGTGCCGCGTCCGGCCATGTTGGTGGAGACGGTGACGGCCCCTTTCTGTCCGGCTCCGGCGACGATTTCCGCTTCGTAGCGGTGGTTTTTGGCATTGAGGACCTGGTGGGGGATCTTCTGGAGCTTCATCATGCGGGAGAGCGTTTCCGACGCTTCCACGCTGGCGGTGCCGACGAGGATGGGCTGACCTTTTTCGTGGCGTTCCTTGATGAGGTTGATGACAGCGTTGTATTTCTCCCGGCGGGTCTTGTAGATTTTGTCGTTGTTGTCCTTGCGGGTGACCGGGCGGTTGGTGGGGATGATGAGGAGGTCGAGTTTGTAGATGTCGTGGAACTCGCTGGCTTCCGTTTCCGCGGTACCCGTCATGCCTGCGAGTTTGTGGTACAGGCGGAAGTAGTTCTGGATGGTGATGGTGGCGAGGGTCTGCGTTTCCTTGTCGATGCGGACGCCTTCCTTGGCTTCGACCGCCTGGTGGAGGCCATCGCTCCAGCGGCGGCCGGGCATGGGGCGGCCGGTGTGTTCGTCGAGGATGATGACTTTTGGTTCGCCGGGGGCTTCGCCTTCCTTGTGGACGGCGCCGACCATGTAATGGACGTCGCGTTCGTAGAGGCAGTAGGCGCGGAGGAGCTGGGAGATATTGTGCATGCGCTGGGCCTGCACGTCCATTTTCTGCTGGACTTCCTCCTTGGCGGCGAGGCGCTGTTCCGGGGAGAGGGCTTTGTTCTGGTCGATGTCGGCGAAGGCCGTGGCGAGGTCCGGGAGGACGAAGGCGTCCGGTTCATCCGGGCTGAGGAATTTCCGGCCCATTTCCATGAGGTCGGCCTCGTGTGATTTTTCGTCGATGCTGTAGTAGAGTTCCTCTTTGAGAGCGAAGAGGGCTTTCTTCTGGGGATCGACGAAGAAATTGAGTTCGGCTTTTTCGAGGGCGCGGCGGTATTCCGGTTCCTCCATCATGCGGAGGAGGGCGCGGTGGCGGGGTTGCCCGAGCTTGAGTTTGACAAGGAGGTTGCCGGCGTCCTCGTGTTTTCCGGCGTCGCCGAGGGCTTTGGCTTCCGAGGCGATCTGATTGAGGAGGAGGCCCTGCTGGCGGACGAGCCGTTCGACCATGGGCTTGAAGCGGTCGTACTGGTGGGAGTCGTGCTTGACCGGTCCGCTGATGATGAGGGGGGTTCTGGCTTCGTCGATGAGGACGGAGTCGACTTCATCGACGATGGCGAACCAGTGACCGCGCTGGACTTGTTCGTCCGTGCTCTGGGCGAGGCCGTTATCGCGGAGGTAATCGAAGCCGAATTCGGCATTGGTGCCGTAGGTGACATCGCAGCTGTACTGCTGGCGGCGGATGTACGGAGGCTGGTCGTGCTGGATGCAGCCAACGGTCAGGCCGAGGTACTGGAGGAGGAAGCCCATCCATTCGGCGTCGCGTCTGGCGAGGTAGTCGTTGACCGTGATGATGTGGACGCCGCGGCCGGTGAGGCCATTGAGGTAGAGTGGGAGGGTAGCGACGAGGGTTTTGCCTTCGCCGGTGGCCATTTCGGCGATTTTTCCGTTATGGAGGGTGATGCCGCCGATGAGTTGGACATCGAAGTGGACCATTTCCCATGTGATGGGCTGGTCGCAGACGGAGAGGGGGTGACCGGAGAGGCGGCGGGCACCGTTTTTGACGACGGCGAAGGCTTCCGGGAGGATTTTATTGAGGTAGGCCTGAACTTCCCTGAAATCCTCGAGTTTGGCGAGGTCGGCCTTCCACTGGGCGGTTTTTTCGCGGAGGATGGATTCGGGCTTGGACTGGAGGTCCTGTTCGATCTTGTTGATCTGCTGGACGATGGGCCAGAGTTTCTTGAGTTCGCGCTGGTTTTTCGAACCGACGATCTTGCGGAGGATCCAGTGCAGCATGGGGCGGCGATAAGCGGAGGGTGACGAAAATGGGGAAAGTGGAGCATGCTGGCAGCCGATGGAAAGGCAACCGGTAATCCCCTGAGGGAAGCGTGTGGTGGGCTGTGAAGTGTCTGAGGGAATTCTCTGTTCAGACGTGGCAGGGGATGGCGGCGGGAGCGGTCGTGGAGATGATCCACGCTTCGATGGAGGCGGGTGGCAGGCCGGTGAGGAGTTCGACTGCGCGGCGGTAGGTCAGGAGCTGGCTGGCGTGGCGGGCGGGCAGGATGGTGGCGGCTTCTTCCGGGGAAGCGACGGCATCCGATTTGAAGTCGATGATGGTGGCGCGGGTGGGTTGGAGGCTGGCGTCGAGGTGGAGGACGACGCGGTCGAAGATGCCGCTGACCCATGAGGAACCGTCGATGAAGTCGAATGGTTGTTCGCGCCAGAGCGTGGCGGGGTGAGGAGGTTTGGCGAGGATGCGGTGGATTTCGGGGTTTTCGAGGCAGCGCTGGAGGGTGGCGGCGGTGGCTGGGCTGGCCGTGGCGAGGGCGCGTTGCCATGCGGCGTCCGGCTGATCCGACCATGGGAGGAGCTGGAAGAGGTTGTGGAGGGAAGTGCCGGTGGCCATGGCCTGCTGGCGCTGGCGGTCGAAGAGGCTGGCGGCGTGGTGGGCGGTGGGTGATTTTCTGGTGAGCGGGATGGGTTTCCGTGCGGATGAGGCCGGGGTCGGGGCGGCTGACTCGGGTGCGGAGGCGGTGGCTGCGGCGGGGGCTGGGATGATGGGTTTGGAGAGGAACCAGTCATCGGTGCCGTCGCGCCAGAGGCAGGGTGCGGAGAACGATCCGAGGTTGAGGGGTTGGCACTGGGGGGACGAGAGTGCGGCGCGGACGATTCTGGAGAAACTGGGGGCAGCATCTTCCGACGGTTTCCCCTGTTCCGGGATGATGAGGTAGTTGGCGTATCTGGCTCTTGTGACCATGACGTAGAGGAGGGCGAAGAGTTCCAGCCAGCGGCGGCCTTCCATGTCGCGGAGGGCGGCGGCGAGGGTGGGGTCTGCGGCGGCGAGTGCCTTTCTGGGAAGGAGGGCGATCCAGTCGAGCTGACTGTTTTCGTAGTGGAGGCCCTGGCTGGAGCGGTCCCTTGAGAGGCTGGTGTCGTGGAGGTCCGGGAGGATGACGATATCGAAGGTGAGGCCCTTGCTTTTGTGGGCCGTCATGACGGTGATGGAGGCGTGGGGTGACGATTCGCGGACTGACCATGATTGCGCGAACTCGGTGAATTCGTCGATGCTGCGGCTGCCGGTGTCGTCGAAGGCGGCCGCGCAGCGGAGCAATTCCGGCAGGCGGGCTGAACTGAAGGGGTCGAGCGGGTGGAGTTGGGCGAGTTGATCCGCCCATGAGGCGAGGGTGCGGGCGAAGCCTTCGTGGGTGATGCCGGCGAGGATGGCTGTGGAGACCGCGGCGCGGAGGTTTGCGGGATCTGGATGAGGGGATTCGGCTGAGGAGAAGCGGTTGCTGATGACGGCGTGGAGCGGCGTCATGAGAACGTGCTGCCATGGGAAGGCATCGGCTGGGTGCGCTGCGCTGCGGAGGAGGTCGATGAGGGCCGAGCAGAGGGCATTGTCGCTCGCGACGAAGTGGTCTGCTTCCGTGATGATTTCCATGCCGGTGAGGCGGCGGAGGGCATCCGTGATGTCGAGGGCGCGGCGGTTGGCGCAGCAGAGGATGGCGACCGAGAGCCCGCGCTGCAGGGGTTGGATTTCGCGGAGGAGCTGGGCGCAGGCGATCCATGAGGGGTGGTCGGCGGAAGGGGCGTCCCTGCTTTCTTCCGAGGTGGAATCGTCCGGAGAATCTGCGGAGGCATCGGTGTCCGCTTCTTTGGGGATTTCGAGGACGACGGCGGATCCGGGGAGGTGAGGCTGGTGGGAGGAATGGGTGGGGAAGTGCCAGCGCGCGGCGGCATCGGCGAGGCGTTCGAAGCGGTGGAAGGCCTCGTGATTTCCCATGAGCTGATTGACCATGGCGATGACGGCGGGGCCGCTGCGGCGGGAGGTGTGGAGCGGGCGTTCCGCGATGTGGGAGCGGGGGCGCGATCCGTCCGGAGCGGGCGGGCCATTGTAGGTGTCGAGGATTTCGGAGAGGAGTTCCGGGGCGGCTCCGCGCCAGACGTGGATGCTTTGCTTGGGGTCGCCGACGGCGAAGAACGAGCGATCTCCTTCCGGGTCCTGGAGGGCTTCCTCGCAGAGGCTGCCGATGACCTTCCACTGGGCGCGGCTGGTGTCCTGGAATTCGTCGAGGAGCCAGTGGTGGTAGCGCGCGTCGAGGCGGTAGTCGATGGCCTGGCGTGATGCGAAGGAGAGTCCCTCGTGTTCCTGCGGGTTGGTGGCGATGTCGCCGCTGAGGAGGCCGAGGACATCCTGGAACGAGAGCTGGCCGCGGCGGCGGACGAGCTGGTGGTAGGTTTGGTCGTAGGAAGCGAGGACCGTGTGGATGCCGCGGGTCTGTTCGAGGCAGGTGAAGATAGCGTCGAGTGCGATGAAGTCGATGAGCTGGGAGAAGGCGTGGGCGGCTTCGCCGCTGAGTTCGCAGTTGGTGTAATTCTTAACGGTGGCGTGGCCTTGGCGGAGGTCGTGGGCCGCGTCGAGCAGGCGTTTCCAGAGAGTGACCGTGATATTGGGGGTAATTCCGGGAGTCCATGCCGAGAGCGCCTTGAAGAGGGCCTCGCTGGCCTTGGTCTGGCGATCCTGTTTGGAGCCGAGGGCGGCGGAGTGGGCCATGGCGTGGGTGAGGACATCGTGCCATGAATGGCGCGGTGGCTGCGGTGGGGATCCTTTCCAGATGCGGGAGGGATGGCCCCATGCGGAGGCGTCTTTGTTTTCGAGGAAGCGGTGGTACCAGTCGTCGATGAAGCCATTGAGTTGGGAGAGGATGCCGAGGTCATCGCGGCCGATGGTGGCGAGTTCGAAGGCGCGCAGGAATTCGTCCTGGGCTTCCGTGCGGGAGGGATCGGTGGAGGTGGCGAAGACGTGATCGTAGACCCGGAGGCGTTCGGTTTTCTGCTGGTGCTGGTCCATGATGGCGAAGTCGCCGGAGAGGCCGAGTTCGAACGGGAATGATCTGGCGATGCGGACGAAGAACGAGTCGAGTGTCCCGAGGAGGAGGGACGGCATGGCATGGATGAACGAGCGGAGGAGATCGAGGCAGCGTGGCTGGTCGAGGTGGGGCTGCTGGAGTTCGCTGGCGAGCTGGGCGGCATTTTCCGGGTTGGCGGCGGCGCTCGCGAGTCTGGTGATGATGCGGGCGAAGAATTCGCTGGCGGCGGCGCGGCTGAATGTGAGAGCGGCGATGGATTCCGGGGCTGCGCCGGCTGCGAGGAGGGAAAGGTAGCGGCTGGTGAGCTGCCATGTTTTGCCTGTGCCGGCTGAGGCATTGATGATTTCGTGGGGGATCATGGGAGGGGGGCGGCTGGGGTGGCGGGGGCGCGGAAAGCGGCTGGATCGATGGGGAGGAAGGCCTGTTCGGCACCGTCTGGGGCGAGGCGTTTGAAGTCGTCGAACTGTGGCTGGGGAGCCGGGGGCCAGAAGATGCCATGGCGGATGGCGTCGACGATGCCGGCAGCGCAGGTTTCGGCGGCGTCGCGGAGTTCCGGCGAGAGGTTATCGAACACGTGGAGGCCGGCGTCCTGGACCGAGGCTGGGAGGGAGATGTAGGCTGCTTCCGTGCTGGGAGGGTTGAAGATGCGGCTGACGATGGCTGCGTAGAAGGGAAGCTGGAGGTTTTTCCATGCCATCGGCTGGTCGCCGAGGGTGACGGTTTTCCATGTGGGGAGGTCTTCGCCCTTTCTGATTCTGCGGAGGTGGGATTTGGCGGGGTGGGCAGACTTGCCTGTTTTGTAATCGATGACGCGGAGGGTGCCGGAGGTTTCGTGCTGTTCGATGAGGTCGATGCGGCCCGTGATCTTGAGGCCACCGATTTCGATTGGGTCGGTACCGTCCTTGAGGGCAGGGAAGTTGGCTTCCACGAGGAAGGTGCGCCAGCCTGCGGCCCGTTGGTCGGCGTGGATGCGGGCGAAGGTGGCGAGGCGGCGCCGGGCGGTTTCCAGCTGGATGCGGAGCGGGACGGTGAGGTGGGGGCCGTGGTGGTGGTGGAAGATGGCGGTGACTGCGTTGTCGAGGAAGTGATTGATTTCGCCTTGATCCGAGGACGAGGCGAGGGCGGGCTCGCGGTGCAGTTGTTCGATGGCGGCGTGGATGGCATTGCCGAAGCCACGGGGGTCGAGTTCGACCGGCTGGGGATCGAACGGCTGCATGCGGAGGGCGTGTTTGAGGTAGAAGCGGAATGGGCAGGCGAGGTAATCGGCGAACTGGGTGACGCTGATTTTGTGGAAGACGGGGTTCCCGGGTTTAGGGGGAGGGACGCTGAGTTTCCAGGGTCGCTGCCATGCTGGGCGCGGGCGGTTCCTTTCCAGCTCGGAGGGTTCGTGGAAGAGCAGGGCGACGCGGGCGGGGAGTTCGGTGGGTGGGCAGCGGAAGAGGAGTCGGCTGGGCCGGAGGGGGTCGTTGCCTGCGCTGCGGCGGCAGCAGACGAGCGAGAGACAGCCGGTGCTGCGGCGGCAGGCCAGCATGGAGGTGAGGAGGAAGGAATCGCGGGCGAGGCGGGAGTCGTTGGCGCGGAGGCCGAGGGCGAGGCGAGATCCATCGGGGAGCCATGCATCCCCGAGCGTGCTGTCCGGTACCATGCCTTCGTTGGCGCCGGCGATGAAGAGCTGGGGGTTATCGTTCCACGGGAGTTCAAGCCAGCCGGCGATGGCTTCCGCGTCTTCGGGTTGCGGCGGGTAGAGTCTGGTGGGTTTGAGGAGGTGGAGGAGGAAATCGATGCTGTCTGCGGGTGAGGGGGAGAGTTGAGCCGTGGCGAAGGCTGTATCGGTGGCGAGGGCGGCTTCCGTGATGGCGCTGGCGGCGTCTTCGAGGAGGGGTCCGGTGGTTTGGCCGAGGGAGGTACCGAGGAAGGCGAGGATGGGATCGAGGGACTGGGCTGACGCCAGATTTCTCCGGAGGATCGTGAGGAACTCCGTGGCGGCGGACGCGTTGCTGGCGATGGAGGTATCGTGGTCTGGTCTGGGAGCACCTACCGGGATGGCGGCGGCTGCCTTTGTTGCGTCCGAGGCGATCTGGTGGGCGATGGTGAGGGTGGCGGGGATACGGGAGGCGATGAACTGGTCCCAGTCGCTGCGGACTTTGGAGGGAAAGCGGAGTCCGGGGATGGCGAGGATCTGGGAAGCGGCGGTGATGCTGTCGTGGCGGAGGAGGTCGCGCACGAGCTGGAGTGTCCATGCGAGGGAGGCGCGGTGGAAGGGGAGGCCTGCGGGGTCGTAGGCTGCGAAGCCAGCCTGGGCGGCTGAGTTGAGGAAAGCGGCAGTGACTTCTGGGTCGGCTGATCCGATGCTGGGGAGGTCAATCTGTGTGCGGCTGGCGGTGGTCCACTGGCTGGTGAGGAAAGTGGCGGCGTCGGCGGGTTGGTCGAAGACCTTGAGGGAGGCTGCGGGGTTATGGATGGGGATGTCGCCGGTGGTCCAATCCGAGGGGAGGGGATTGCCGTGGGGGAGGAAGCGGTGGGCTTCCGATTCCGGGGCGTGGATGAGGATGGTGACGGCGGTGCCGTTTTTCCCGAGGGCGTCGAGGGCCGTGGCGAGGAGTGGGGAGGCGTCCGGAACGGCGGCTACGACGATGCGGCGGACTCCATCGGGCGGGGTGCCGGTCTTTGCGTTGCGGAGGCGTTCTGCGTGCGGGTCCGGAAGGTTGGCGGCGGCGAGTCTGGCGAGGGCTGAAGCTTCCAGCGAGGCAAGTTGCTGCCAGCGTTCGGCTTCCTCGTGGTCCGGTCCGAGACGCTGGGCGGCGGTGGTGAAATCGAGGCAGGCCTCGTCGAGGAGCGAGCGGAGTTTGAGGAGGTCCGAGGCTGTGCTGAGGGCCCATGCCTGATCGCGCTGGGGGGGATCGATGGGAAAAACGGCGCGGAACTGGTCGAGGGGCAGGTCGAGGAGGCAGCGGGTCCAGAGGGCGAGTTCGCAGGCGCGGAGTTCGCGTGGGTTTTCCGTGGTAGGTGGGGAGACGACTGCTTCCGGGGTAGTGATGCGGGGTGGGAGGAGGGCTGCGCCGCGGCTGGCGGCGGTGCGGGCTAGCGATTCGCGGAGGCGGCGGCCTGCTTCTGCCGAGGGGACTACGACGAGGGTATCGGCCAGATTGAGGGGGCCGTTAGACCATTCACTGGCGAGCCATGAGGAGACCTGGGGGAGGAGGTGTAGGTCCCATGTCAGAAAAATACGCTGAGGCATGAAACCCGATGGTTCCGGGTGGGTTTGGCTGCAACGGTCAAAGCTTCCGCATTAGAGGAGAGGGGCGAGCGGGCGGAAGACCGCTTCGGCGATGCGGAGCCAGTGGGAGCGGTTGAGGTGATCGGTCAGGGTGACTTCCGAGGCATTGTCGGCGTTGCCGAGGAAGAGGTGTTCGGCGGTGGCGGCGGCCTGCGGGGAAGACAGGAGGACATTCAGTTCGAAATTGATGCGGAGCGAGCGAATGTCGAGGTTGGCGCTGCCGAGCATGGCGCATTGGCCATCGACGGTGAGGACTTTGGCGTGGAGGAGGCGCGGGTGGTAGCGGAAGAGGCGGACGCCGTGCGGGAGGAGGTCCTCGAAGTAGGAGCGGGTGACGTGGGTGAGGTAGGCGTGGTTTCCCTTTTCCGGGACCATGATGCGGACGTCGACGCCGCGCATGGCAGCGAGCTGGAGGGCGGCGACGAGGGGAGGTTCCGGGACGAAGTAGGGGGTCATCATCCAGACCCGTGTGCGGGCCTGCTGGAGGATGGCGAGGGTGGTGAGCTGGATTTCGTTGAGGTCATTGTCCGGACTGCCTGGGACGACTTGAACGCCGACGGTGCCGCAGCGGCGGGGGGAGGGTTGGAATGCTGGGTCGGTGAGAGATTCACCTGTCGAGAAGAGCCAGTCTTCGGCGAAGACTTCCGCGAGCTGGAGAACAGTGGGACCGCGGAGGCGGACGGCGGCGTCCCGGTGCGGGGGATCGGGGTGATCGCCGCCCCAGTATTCATTGCCGATGTTCATGCCGCCGGTGAGGGCGGTGGTTCCGTCGGTGATGACGAGTTTGCGGTGGTTGCGGAGGTTGAGGTGGAAACGGCCGCTGAGTGGGGCGAAGGTCCGGAACCATGAGAAGCGGCCGCCGGCGGCTTCCAGCGGGGCGAAGAAGCGGCGTGAAGTCCAGAGGCTGCCGATTTCGTCCACGAGGACGCGGACGGCGACGCCGCGCTGGGCGGCCTGGGTGAGTGCGTCGAGGACCATGAGGCCTGCGCGGTCGGGTCGCCAGATGTAGAATTCGACGTGGATGTGGTGGCGGGCCGATGCGATGGCGTCGAGCAGGACGGGGAAGAACGAAGTGCCGTCAGGGAGGATATCGGCGGCATTGCCGGCGGTGGCTGGGCGGCCGTTGATGGCGGAGAGTTCCGGGAGGGCGAGGATTTTATCCGGGGGGAGTTCTGCGGCGGTGGGTGGGTGGGGTACGGCGGCGACCGCGGCGAGGCGCTGGCGGCGGACTTTTTCCGATCCCATGAGGAGGTAGAGGATGCCGCCGATGCCCGGGAAGAGGAGGATGGCCCAGAGCCATGCGAGGGTGGCGTTGGGTGATTTGGTGCGTTGGGCGAGCAGGTGGGGGATGAGGCCCCACTGGAGCAGGATGAGGGCGAGGGTCCCGTACCATGCCCAATCGATTTCTCTCATGGTGGGTGCATGATGGTCTGCGGGGCTGGGTTAGGCCAGGGCAGAATGGCTGGGAATCAGCCGAGCCAGCGGAGGGCGAAGCGGACGGCGAACGGGATGGTGACGAGGCTGAGGAGGGTGGTGGCGACGATGACGCGGAGGGCGGTGGCTTCGTGGCCACCGTAGCGCCGGGCGATGATCATGGGGAAGACTGCGGCTGGCATGGCCGCCTGGATGGCGATGACGTGGCGGAAGTCCGTGCTGGCCTTGTGGAGGAGGAGCATGGTGCCGATCATGGTGAGTGGGAGGATGGCGAGCCGCATGATGATTCCTGCGGTGGCGGCGCGGAAGTCGCCGAGCCAGCCTGGGCGGCCCATGAGGTCACCAAGGGTGGCACCGACGAGGAGGAGGCCGATGGGGACGGCGCAGTCGCCCAGCATGGCGGTGGTGCGCTGGACTGTGGAAAGAGCCCATGAGGCCGGGTGGTCAGGTGAGGCGAAGGGGGTCCAGTTGACGAGGTTGAGGAGGAGGCCGGCGACGATGGAGAGGACGACTGGGTTGAGCATGTTGCGGAAGGCTCCGTGGGCAGAGGGCTGCATGAGCCAGACGCCTGCGGTCCAGAGGACGAGTTCGACGCCGAGGCTGTAGACGAAGAGGACGCCCATCCAGTCGCCGCCTGGGAAGAGGACCGACATGACGGGGATGGGGAGGTAGCCGTAGTTCTGGATGGAGCAGGCGAGGGCGAAGGTGCGGCGGGTGGTGGGTTCGCGTAGGCCGAAGGCGGGAGCGGCGGCGAACGACAGGGCACCGCCGAGGATCATGAAGAAGACTCCGCAGGCGAAGGGGATGACGACATTTTCCGGTTTCAGGAGGGCTTGATTGCCGACCACGTTCTGGAGGATGAAGCAGGGGTAGGTGACATTGACGGCGAGTCCGATGAGGGCGGAGTCGCTGGCGGGAGAGAGGATGGCGAGGCGGCGGAGGAGGGCTCCGGTGGCCATGATGAGGAACACCGGGAGGGCCGCGGTGATGAGGAGGGCGGAAGATAGGTCTGCCGGCATGCGGGTGGCGGGGGATCAGGCGGGCTGGCGGGCGGGACCGAGGTGGGGCCAGCGGTTTTTCCAGTCGGCGGGGAGCCGGATGGGTTTGCCCTTGGGGAGTTCGAGGAGGGCGAGTTGCTGGCGGCAGGTGATGAGGAGGGCGTCGTCGGCGGGGCGGACGATTTCGAAGGCGCACCAGAACTTGGCGCGGTCGAATGAATCGAGCCATGCGCGGACGGTGAGGAGGTCGGCGAGCCGGGCGGGGCTGCGGTAATCGATTTCCGTGCGGATGACGGCGGCGAACTGGTTGTGGTCGGCCATGGTGCGCACGCTGAGTCCGATGTGATTGCCGAGTCTGGTGCGGGCGGTTTCGATGAAGCGGAGGTAGGCGATATTGTGGACGACGCCGCCGGCATCGGTGTCGAAGAACATGACTTCCTCGGAGGTTTCGGTGCGGGGGGGTGAGGTCATGGGGAGCGGTGGCGCGGGCGGAGGAGGAAGAGGCCGGCGAGGGCAGCGGTGGCGGCGGTGGTGGAGAAAGCGTTGCCGTGGCGGGCGAAGAAGGTGGGTGGTGAGGCTGAGGGAGAGATCTGGGTGAGGATGGTGCCGTGGGTGAAGGGGGGGAGGGAGGTGGTGATGGTGCCGGTGGGGTCGATGGTGCAGGAGAATCCGGTATTGGCGCAGCGGATCATGGGGCGGCGGAGTTCGAGGCAGCGCCAGCGGGCATTGAGGGCGTGGATGGTGGCAGCGGGGCTGTCATGGAACCAGTTGTCGTTGGTGGCATTGACGATGATCTGGGGGGAGGCGCGGACGAACTGGCGGGCGTGGCTGCCGATGGTGTCTTCGAAGCAGACGAGCGGGATGATTTCCGTCTGCTGGGCTGGGCCTGGGAGGGTGAGCGGGGACAGGGAAGTACCGCGGGCGAAGTCGCGCGGGATGAGGTGACCGAGCATGGATTCGAGGAAAGGGAACTGGCGGCGGAACGGGATGAATTCGCCGAAGGGGACGAGGCGGACCTTGGCATGGAGCTGGAAGTTGTCCGACTTTCCCGAGATGAGAGCGATGCAGTTGCGTGGGTTCCAGTCGTCTGGGGCGGCACCGTCGATGGTTTCCGCGTCGCAGCCTGTGAGGAGGTGCGTGTGACTGGAGAGGAGGGCGTCGAAGGCACCCGAGCCGGCGGCGTCGTGGAACCAGCCCGGGAGGGCGGATTCCGGCCAGACGATGAGGTCCGGCTGGGAGGTCAGCGTGGCGAGGCTGGCCGCGATGAGTTCGTCGTAGCGGCGCTGCTGAACGGAGTCGTCGCCGAACATTTTGTCCTGCATGCTGACATTGGGCTGGACGATGGCGACCTTGAGGGGTGGTGGTGTTGGTTCAGTCGGCTGGAATGGGAATGCGAGTGGGGCGAAGGCGAGGGTGGCGGTGGTGGCGAGGGCGGCCCAGATGGCGGGGTGATGGGGTCTGGGGAAGGCGAGGCACTGGAGAGTGATGGGAAAGAAGGCGGTTCCGGTGACGCCGAGGCAGGGGGCCCAGTCGCGCAGGCCGGGGAGCGTTGCGAGAGGGACGGCGGCACCGTTCCATGGGAAACCGCTGAGGAGAGTGCCGCGGAGCCATTCGAGACCGCACCAGAGGCCACCGAGGGCGCAGGCCGAAGCGAGGCGGCGGGGCCATGGGGCGGGCTGGGTGTGCGTGGTGGCGGCGGCGGCCCAGATGGCGGGGTAGAGGGCGAGGTAGGCCACGAGGGCGAGCATGCCGGGGGTGGTCACGTGACAGATCCACCAGAGGGTGGCTCCGAAGAATGCGGCACCAGCGAGCCAGCCGCGGCGGAAGCCCGTCCATGCGGAGCGGGGGCCGTGCTGGAGGGCGGCGAGCAGCGGGACGAGCCAGACGAATGCGAGGAGGGAGGAACCGGCAGGAGAATCCTGAGGCCAGAGGAAGGGGATGGCGAGGAGGAGTCCGCTGAGGACCGCGAGGAGAGCCGGGACGAACCGCCGCATGGTGGGAGGGATCAGGAAGCGAGGCGGCGGTCGATGTCCGCTTTGACATCCTTCCAGAGCCGGTCGATCGAGGCGCGGACCTCGCTGCGGATCTGTGGGATCTGGTCGAGCGGCAGGGCTGAGCCGTCGGCGGGGAGGCGGGAGGCGAAGAAGTAGAATTTGACCTTGGGTTCCGTGCCCGAGGGACGGACCGCGAAGCGGCGGCCGTCGGCGAGTTCCGTGACGAGCATGTTTTCCTTCGGGATGAGGTCGCCTTCCTCGTCGAGGACGTCCTGTTTTCCGTAGTGGGTCATGCGGGTGACGGTGGTGCCGTCGAGAGTGGAGGGAGGGGAAGCGGCGTAGCTTTCGACGAGTTTGTGGATTTTGAGCGAGCCGTCGGCTCCGGGGAATTCCGGGCTTTCGGTATGTTCGACGAAGACGCCGTAGCGGGACGAGACTTCGTCGAGGAGGTCGGGGACGGTGAGGCCGCGGCTGGCGGCGCAGGCGGCGAGTTCTGCGAACATGACGACTGCGCTGTTGCCGTCCTTGTCGCGGATCCAGTCGCTTCCGAGGTAGCCGTAGCTTTCCTCGCCGCCGAAGACGAAGAAGCGGCTGTGGGCGAGGCGGGCGTCGCGGCTTTCGGTGTCGCTGAGCTGGCGGTAGCGTGCGCGGATGTCCGGTGGGAGGGCGCGTTCGTATTTCCCGAGTTTACCGCCGATGAATTTGAATCCGGTGAGGGTATTGACGCAGGGGACGCCGAAGGCCTTGGCGATGGTGTCCTGGAGAGGGGTGGTCACGATGGTTTTGACGACGACGGCGTGGCTGCGGTTCTGTTCCGTGAGAATGCCGAGGTCGAAGAATGTCTGGAGGCGGTACCATGCCATGAGCGAGCCGATCTGATTGCCCGTGATGAGCTGCATCTGGCCGCTGCGGTTGCGGACGGCGACGCCCATGCGGTCGCAGTCCGGGTCTGTGCCTATGACGATGTCAGCGTGTTCCTTTTCGGCGAGGTCGAGGGCCATCTGGAGGGCGGCGGCGTTTTCCGGGTTGGGGGAAGCGACGGTGGGGAAGCGGCCGTCGGGCACGTCCTGTTCCGGGACGGTGAGGAACTGGAAGCCGAGCATGCGGAGGACATTGGGAACGTGAACGCCGCCGGTGCCGTGGATGGGGGTGTAGACGATTTTGAGGCTGCGGGCTTTCTCGAGGAGGCTGGGCTGGAGCATGACGCCCTTGAGTCGGGCGAGGTAGGCGTCATCGATTTCCGACCCGAGGAAGCGGAGTTCCCCTTGCTGGCTGGGAGGGAGGGGGGTGTACTGGTCCGAAGTGACGGCATTGACTTCGTTGAGGATGCCTGTGGCGATGGGGTCGAGGATGGGATCGCCTTCTTCAAAGTAGACCTTGTAGCCGTTGTCGTGGGCTGGGTTGTGGCTGGCGGTGAGCATGACGCCGCCGGTGGCGTTGACGTGGCGGACGGCGAAGGAGAGTTCCGGGGTGGGGCGGTGGGAATCGAAGAGCCAGACATCCACGCCGCTTTCCGTCATGATGCGGGCGGAGAATTCGGCGAATTCGCGGGCGAAGTGGCGGGTATCGTGGCTGAAGACGACGGACGGGCGGCCGGGACGGTTCTGGGATTTCCAGTAGGTGGTGAGGAAGCGTGCGAAGCCGCGGTTGGCGCGGGTGAGGTTGAAGAAATTGAGGGCGTTGGTGCCGACGCAGGGGAACTGGGGCCGGGAGCCGGCTGGGGCGTTGCCTTGTTCGGCGGCGGTGATGATTTTCCCGATGGTGCGGCCGCGGAGGCCGCTGGTGCCGAAGGCGAGTTTTTTGAAGAAGCGGTCGTTGAGTTCGTGCCACTGGCCTGCGGAGGCGAGTTCCGAGAGGCTGGCGAGAACGACGGGGTCGGTGCTGGCCGCGGCGAGTTCGAGGAGGTTGGCGTGGCTGGCGGGGAGGAGGAGGCTGCGGGCGAGGGCGGCGTCGGCGGCGGATTTCAGTTCTTCGAGTTGCATGTCGGGGCGGAAGCGCGGAAGTGGCGTGGAATCTGAGGGTGATTGCCGGGGAGGCAAGCCCGGAAGCCTTGCAGTTGTCATGCCGGAAGCGAGCCGAGATTTGCAGAACGGGGGTCGGTTGGCCGACGCGGTGGCGTTGCGTGGGCGGATGGGGTTGCCGTCTGGGGAGACGGAAGCGTACCGGGTGGTTGATGGCGGGGCCGATGGGTTTCCCGGGATTTTCATCGATTCCTTTGCGGGTCACTGGCTGGTGCAGACGCTGGGCGATGCGTGGCCGGCCTGGTTGGAGGGAACGCAGCTGGTGGCTGGCTGGCGTTCGCTGTCGTGGAAGCGACTGGAGCGTCAGGACAAGAAGGCACCTGAGCCGATGGCTGGGGAAGTTCCGGTGGGGGAATTTCCGGTGCGGGAACTTGGCTGGCGGTATGGGATAGATTTCGGGGTTGGGTACAGTCAGGGCCTGTTCATTGATCAGAGGGAGCAGAAGGAAGCGGTGCGGAGGCGGGTGCGTGCGGGTGACCGGGTGCTCAATCTCTTTGCGTATACGTGTGCGTTCAGCGTGGTGGCGGCGGGGAGCGGGGCGGTGACGACCAGTGTGGATCTGTCGCGGCCGTTTCTGGAATGGGGGAAGCGGAATTTTGCGGCAAATGGGCTGGATGTGTCGGCGCATTATTTCTGCCGTGGGGATGCGGGCGAGTGGCTGCCGCGCTTTGCGGCGAAGGGTCGGCGCTGGCATGGGATTGTGCTCGATCCGCCGACCTTTTCCCGGAATGGGGAGGGCCGGGTGTGGCGGGTGGAACGGGATCTTGGTGAGATGGTGGCTGATTGTCTGCGGGTTCTTGAGCCTGGAGGGTGGCTCCAGGTGTCGTCGAATCACCGTGGGTTGAGCGAGGCGCAGTTCCGCGGGCTGCTGGCTGCGGGTGCGCGGCTGGCTGGGCGGGAAGTGCGGCGGTGGGAACCGGGGTCGATGCCGCCGGATTTCCGGGGGGAGCATTATCTCCGGGTGGTGACCATGGTGGCCTGATCCGGGTGTGGCTGGGCGGCTGCGGGAGGATTCAGTGGAAGGAGAGGAAGAACCAGTCGTCGTCGAATTTCCGCGTAAGGAAGGGGGGATCTCCGGCGGCGATGAATTCGTCCGGCAGGTGGCCGGGTGGGACGCGCAGGAAGCCGGCGTAGTTGTCGATGACGCCGCGGAAGGTGTAGAAGAAGACGAAGGGATCCTCTCGGGATCCGAATACGAGGATGTCATTGCCGCTGCGCGAGACTGCGGGGGATGATGGGAGGGCGACGAGTTCGATCGAGTGGCCCGGGAAGCGTGCGTTGATGGCACCGCTGCGGAGTTGAGCGATGACCGATTCGCGGTCGCTGCGGCGCAGGAGGAAATCCGCCTTCAGCCAGAGGGCATCGAACGGGACGAACCATGCAGCGGCGAAGGCGGTGGTGCAGAGGATGGCGGGGAGAAACCGGCTCCAGGATCCCCTGGTGCGGAAGGCGGCGGCGAGCGACCACAGGAGTACGGCCGCGGTGGCCATGGAGAGCAGAGCGAGGAGTGGTCCGCAGAGGAAGACGCTGAGCCATTCCGCGAGATTCCAGTAGAACGCCTTGGCAGCGATGAGGGCAAGGGCAGCGGTGGCCGCTGGTGCGAGGGGGACCGGGAAGCGGCGGGCAGGCAGCGGCGGCGGCGTCATGCCGTCCCCTCGGGCGGGCCGGGCAGGGCTGCTTCCAGTTCCGTACGGGAGGTGCCGCGCAGCGCGAAGAGCCGGACGATGGTATCCTCGATGAGATTATTCGGGCAGGAAGCGCCGGCCGTGATGCCGATGGTGACTGGTCCGTCGCCGTGAAGTTTATCCGTGTAGGTTGCCTGTTCCTTTTTCTGATGAAGGTCGAAGTGGACGATCTGTTCGAGGGAAGCGAGGCAGGCGGCGTTACGGATGAAGAACGTGGGGAGTTGCTGTTCGGCGATTTCGACGAGGTGGGTCGTGTTCGAACTGTTGTAGCCACCGACCACGATCATGATGTCCATGGGTTGGCGGAGCATGTCGAAGAGGGCGTCTTGGCGTTCCTGCGTGGCTCCGCAGATGGTGTCGAAGGCTAGGAAATTGGTGCTGTTGCCATCGCGGGACTCGACAGCGGCGCGGAGGCGGCGCTGGATTTCCTCGGTCTCGCTTTTGAGCATGGTCGTCTGATTGGCCACGCCGATGCGCAGCAGGTGGTTATCCGGGTTGAATCCCGGGCTGGCGGCTCCGGCGAAGCGGGCGAGGAAGGCTTCCGAGCTGCCGCCGTGCAGGATGTAGTGGCAGACGGCGTCGCAGTCATCGAGGGTGAGGATGACGAGATAGTGACCGTGGCTATTTTCGCCGAGGGCGCGGGAGGCGGTGGCGCGGGTTTCCTCATGGGAAGCCTTGCCATGGATGATGGAAGTGTGGCCGCGTTTGGCGTAGTCGCGCACGCGGCGCCAGACGCTCATGACATCGCCGCAGGTGGTATCGATGGTGGCGCAGCCGCGGGCGGCGATCTGTTCCATGACTGCGGTTTCCGAGCCGAAGGCCGGGACGATGACGACGTCATCCGGGCTGAGCGACTGGAGTTCCTCGTCGCCGGGTCGGCTTGGGAGGAAGCGGATATTCATTTCCTCGAGCTGGCGGTTGACCTCCGGGTTGTGGATGATTTCGCCGAGGAGGTACAGGTTGCGGTCTGCGAAGACGCGGCGGGCGGCGTAGGCGAGGTCGATGGCGCGTTCCACGCCGTAGCAGAAGCCGAACTGTCTGGCGAGGCGGATGGTGGTGGAGCCGATGGTGAGGGATCCTCCGGCGGCGCGCACGGCTTCGACGATGGGGCTGCGGTAATGTTCCTCGACCTCCGCCTGGACGAGCGGCATGATTTCCGGGGTGCGGACATTGACGCGTCGGACGGCAGGCATGATCGGCATGGGGTTGGCGCGGTCCGGTCGGATGGGATCAGACGTCGAGGTGGCGGACGTTGAGGGCATTGTCCTCGATGAAGGCGCGGCGTGGTTCCACGACATCGCCCATGAGGATGGTGAACATGCGGTCGGCTTCCACCATGTTTTCCTCGTTGAACTTCACCTGGAGGAGTTTGCGCCGGGTGGGGTCCATGGTGGTTTCGTAGAGTTGCTTGGCATTCATTTCGCCGAGGCCCTTGAAGCGGTAGATTTCGAGGCCGCGTCGGCCGATTTCGAGGACGCGCTGGAGGACTTCGGGGACGGCGAAGAGCGGGTGCTGGCGGCCGTCGTGTTCGATCAGTTCGAAGAGAGGTTTGTCCTGAGCCGAGAAGTGGTCGAGGGCGAGGCCTTTTTCGCCGAGCTGGGTGAGGAGCTTGCCGATGGCGCGGGCTTCGTGGACTTCGTAGAGTCGGGCGCGGCGCTGGAGTTGGCCGTTTTCGGTGCGGGTGGCGTCCGGGGTGTGGCTGATGTCGGCGAAGATGCGGAGGTCGGGATTGGCTTCGGCGAACGAGCGGAGGGAGGATTCGTCGAGGCAGTACTCGACGGTTTCCTCGTTGCCGCTGCGGATTTTGACCATGTAGGCGGGGAGGCGCTGGGCTTCGCGGTCGCGGGCGGCGAGGTAGTCTTCGAAGTTGCCGCCATTGCGCTGGATGACATCGACGAAGCGGTCGAGCCTGGCGAGCAATTCGAGGATTTCGCGGAGTTGCTGGGCGCTCACGACGTTGCCGTCGGCGAGGTTGCGGAGTGAGACTTCTTCGGCTCCGAGGTCGATGAGGATGCGGTTCAGTTCGCCATCGTCCTGGATGTATTCCTCGCGTTTCTTGCGGGTGATGCGGTAGAGCGGGGGTTGGGCGATGTAGATGTAGCCGCGGCGGACGAGTTCCGACATCTGGCGGCAGAAGAAGGTGAGGAGGAGGGTGCGGATGTGGCTGCCGTCGACATCGGCGTCCGTCATGATGACGATTTTGTGGTAGCGGACCTTATTGATGTTGAAGGTGCCTTCGCCTTCGCCGGTACCGATGCCCGCGCCGATGGCGGTGATCATGGTCTGGATTTCCTTGTTTTCGAGGGCCTTGTCGAGCCGGGCCTTTTCCACGTTGATGAGTTTGCCGCGGAGGGGGAGGATGGCCTGGGTACGGCGGTCGCGTCCCTGTTTGGCGGAGCCGCCGGCGGAATCGCCTTCGACGATGAAGAGTTCGCTGAGGGCGGGGTCTTTTTCCGAGCAGTCGGCCAGTTTACCGGGGAGGCCGCCGCCGGTGAGGGCGCTTTTGCGGACGGTTTCGCGGGCTTTGCGTGCGGCTTCGCGGGCGCGTGCGGCCGTGATGATTTTGTCGATGATGCGTTTGGCGAGGGAGGGATTTTCCTCGAAGTATTTGCTGAGGCCTTCGTAGGCGACGCTGCTGACGACGCTTTCGACTTCGTTATTGACGAGTTTGTCCTTGGTCTGGCTGGAGAAGCGCGGGTTGGGGAGTTTGACGCTGAGGACGCCGATGAGGCCTTCGCGGCAGTCGTCGCCGGTGATGGGGGGATCTTTTTCGCGCTGGAGGTTATTGGCTTTGGCGTAGGTATTGACGGCGCGGGTGAGGGCGGCACGGAAGCCCGAGAGGTGAGTGCCGCCGTCGCCATTGAAAATGCTGTTGGCGTAGCAGTAGATCTGTTCCGTGTAGCTGTCGGTGTACTGGATGACGAGGTCGACGTAGAAGTCCTCCGGGGGTTTCCCGGCTTCCAGTTCGAGGCCTCGTTTGCCGCGGATGATGATGGGATCGGGCGGGGTGAGGTCTTTGTTTTCGCCCATCTGGTGGACGAATTCGACGATGCCGCGGTCGTAGCGGAAGGTGGTGTGGCGTTCCTTGTCGCTGCGTTCGTCCGTGAGATTGATGGTGAGGCCTGGGTTGAGGAAGGCGAGTTCGCGGAGGCGGGTGGCGAGGCGGTCGAACTGGAATTCCGTGGTGACCTGGAAGATTTCGGGGTCTGGGAGGAAGGTGATGAGGGTGCCGGTGCGGTCGTTTCCGGTCTCGCCGATGACGGAGAGGGGTTTGGTGGTGCGGCCGCGTTCGAATGCGATCATGTGGACCTTGCCATCGCGGGTGACTTCCGCTTTGAACCATTCGCTGAGGGCGTTGACGCATTTGGCTCCGACGCCGTGGAGGCCGCCGGAGTATTTGTAGGCGCCCTGGCCGAATTTGCCGCCGGCGTGGAGGTTGGTGAGGACGAGTTCGACGGCTGGGATACCGAATTTCGGGTGGGTATCGACGGGGATGCCGCGGCCGTCGTCGCGGACCGAGCAGGAACCGTCGGCGTGGAGGGTGACGTCGACGGTTTTGCAGAATCCGGCGAGGTGTTCGTCGATGGAGTTGTCGAGGACTTCGAAGACGCAGTGGTGGAGGCCTCGTTCGTCGGGGTCGCCGATGTACATGCCTGGGCGTTTGCGGACGGCTTCGAGGCCTTCGAGTTTATCGATCTGGGAGGCACCGTAGGCGGAGTCTGGCTGAGCCGGCTGCTGGTCGGAATCGTCCGGGGAATCGTGATTGGCCATGGGGGTGGGGTCTGGTAACGGGAAAGGGTGGGCCGAGGGTTGGCTCGGGGGTTCATACGGTGCTGCCCGGCGAATGCAACCTGCCTTCAGGGCGGCCTGTGGGCGGCAGGTTTCGTGAGCGAGCGGATGTAGAGGAGGATGCTGCTGATCTGGCTGGGGTTGAGGATGCCGTCGTAGGGGGGCATGCCCGTGTCTGCGGAGAGGAAGCCCTGGCGGATCCGGGCGGGGGGATTGAGGATGGATTCGCGCAGGTACTGGTCGTCGACAGTGATGGTGGAGCCGTCGGTGAGGGTCTGGCGGGAGCCGTGGAGGTTGAGCCATGAGGGACCCTTCATGCCTTCCATGGAGCCATTGGTGCTGTGGCAGGCGAGGCAGCCGATCTGGAGGGCGAGTTCGCGGCCGCGGGTTGGGCTGGGTGTTTCCTCCCTGGCAGGTTGAGGCGGGGTTGGGGTTGGTTCCGGCTGCCATGCTGGGTCGAACGAGCTGGCGAGGGAGGGCAGGTGCTTGAGGGAATGGACGGTGAGGCAGGCGAAGCTCTGGAGCGGTGGGCCGTCTGTGCTGGGGAGGTTCCAGTCGATGCGGATCTGCTGGGCGGGGGTGAGGGAAGGGATGTGGATGAGGAGGCTGTGGCGGTCTTGGCTGAGCTGGAGTCCGGTGATGGGCAGGATGTCTTCGCCGGGGGAGTTATCCGCGCGGAAGTGAGGGGATCCGTAGTTTTTGGTCCGCTGGTAGTGCCATGAGCGGGCGAGGCAGGCGTTGGCTGGGGGTGGTGCGAGGGGTTGGGCGAAGGAGAGGACGATGCCTGCGGGGATGGCTTTGATGGAGGTGGGCCATGTGGGAGGGCGGGAACCCGGGCGGATTCTGGCGAGGCCCGAGAGTTCCGGGGCATCGGTGCCCCAGATCTGGAAGCCGCAGACGAGGAGGCTGCCGTCGGCTGGGTTGGTGGCGGCCTTGAGGGGTGGGAAGTCCATGCGGACCGGGAGGGGCAGGGCGGCTGCCTGGGAATCATCCGGGGCGAACGAGACGGTGAAGAGGGCTGGTTTGAAGTAGGCGAGGTGGACCAGTTGATCCGAGAGGGGGCCCATGCGGGAGGGGTCGCACCAGACCTGGCCTGCGGCGCTCTGATTGACCTCGTGAGGGATCCAGAGGATGGGTTCGGTGACGGAAGGGGTGGGGTCGGGACCCGCTTCCTGAAAGCCGTAGAATGAGCCTTGGCGGATTTTGTGGACCGGGGTGGCGGGAATCCAGTTTCCCTGCTGATCCGAGGCGGTGAGGAGACCGGAGGCGGGGTGGATGCCGAGGTATGGCTGGCGCAGGCCGTTGCAGAGTTCCGTGACCGTTTTTCCGTCCGGGGAGATGTCGTAGATCCGGCCGGCTCCTGAGGTCCTTGTAGTGATCTGCTGACCTCCTTTGGCGGCGTAGAATCCGCCATGGGGTTTGGCGGCAAGGTCCATGGGGTACTCGCGGGTTTCGGCGGACTGAGGGATCTCGGAGCAGAAGCGGGTCCATGTGGTGCAGGAACCGTCCGGGCCTGGTTCGAGGGCGATGATCCCGTCGCGGGTGAAGGCGAAGAGTCGGCCGTGGGCGAAGGCGAGGCTCTGGGGTTCGTGGAGTCCTGCGGCGAAGCGGTTCCATGTGACTGAGCGGGACGTGGCGGTGAGTCCGCTGGCGATCCAGACGTCGCCATCGATGGTGCAGAATGCGGCGCGGCCGTCGGGCAGGCAGGCGAGGCCGCTGAGGCGGACCCGGCGTTGCCATGGGTTGGGGAAGGGGAGGGGGATGCGGTCGCAGACGAGGTCAGTCTTTTCGTTTCCCGGCTGGATGCTCACGGTGACTGGTTGCTGCCAGTTGCGGTCGATGGCTGGTCCTGTCCATGTGGCGGTGGCGGGGACGGGGTGAGTGGTGAGGAGGGTTGGGGAGCCATCGGCGGCGATCTGGCGGACGGCTGGACCGGATTCCGTGAGGGTGGATTCCCATGAGATGTCCGTGGTTCCCCTGTCTGTGGCGAGGCGGAGGTGGAACTGGTTCCCGGCGAGCGAGATCGAGTGCCACTGGGTTGCGGGTGCGGTGGTGGGAAGCTGGAACGGGATGGGTTTCCCGTTTGGTCTGGGGAGGTTTCCGGTACCTGGTTCCGCTTTCCGGCTGGGATGGTCCCATGAGGTTGCTGGAATGGAAGTGCGGGTGATGGGGTCGGTTCCCTCGTGCTGCCAGATTCCGGTGATGGTGGATCGGTCGAGGTCAAAGCACAGGCACACCTTGTGGGGGAGGCGGACGACGAGACCGCGCACGGTGACTGGGCCGCCCGGGAATTCCCTCGAGAAGTCGACCGCCGATGTCAGGAATGGGAAGCCTGGTTCGGCCCATGGGCCTGCGGGAGCGAGTGGGTCGGCGGCGAGTGCGCTCAGTGCCGGGGCGAGCAGCAGGGCGGGCAGAGCGGACCGGGCGGGCATGGAGTGGGAGGACTGATTACTGCGCCGGGGTGACGACGCGGTAGAAGCGGCGGTTGGGGGTGGGCGAGGTGATGTCGATGTGGGAGATGGGGCCGTTGGTGTCCGGGGCGAAGCGTGCGATTTCCGTCCATGTGGTGGCGGCTGGGGAATCGGCGGTGTCGATGCGGTAGGTACGGTTTCCGATGCCGTCGAATGCGATTACGGGAAACCCTCCGGTCAGCAGGCTGATGGTGGCGGCGAAGCGGCTGGCGGGGTCGCGCGGGTTGGTGCCAGCGGTGAATTCCGAGAGGTTGTGCTGGGCGTCGCCATCGGCGTCGGTGAGGGCGTCGGCTGGGTTGGCGGGGTCGAGGCCGTTGGTGATTTCCCATGGGTCCGGCATGCCATCGTTGTCCGAGTCGGCTGGGGTGGACTGGACGGTCCATGGTTTTGATTGTGCGGGTGATTCCTGCCAATCGCCGGCGGAATTACGTCCGAGGACTTCGACTGAGTGCGGGCCGTCGCTGAGGTTGGCGAGGGTGATGGGCGGGGCGTTGTCGAACATGGTGGCGGAGAACTGGGTACCGTTCCAGATGGCGGGCGGGACGAGGGAGATTTCGCTGCTCCATGGGCCGCCGTCGAGGCGCCAGCGGTACGACCAGATGCCGGGACCGGCGACGCGGAGGGTAGCTTCGCGGCTGGAGGTGACTGCGGGAGGTTCGCCGCTGAGGGAGGCTCCGGCGGGGACATCTGCTCCCATGTCGAGGCCGTTCGGGCCGGTGGCGCGGCAGGGACTGCCGGGGAGGAGGGCGAGGTTTGTGCGGTAGTTGGTGTAATCGGTTCCGTTGACCGAGACGAGGAGGGGGTTGGTGGTGAGGTTGCCGGGGCCGGCGAGGGGGAAGCCGTCGAGGCAGTTGCTGCGGGTGGTGAAGAAGGCACCGGCGGCTTGGGCGGCGGCGAGGAGGGGAAAGGGATCGGTCACCTGGAGGGCGGTGGCGATATTTCCTTCGAAGATGACGCCGCTGCCGTAGGGGTCGCCGCGCCATGGTTCACCGAACATGATGATGCCGGGTGCTTCTCCTGAGTTGGTGGAGACGGGGTTGGGAGTGATGCGGACGATGGTGTTGTTCTGGAGGATGGCGGTGCCGCGGTCCTTTTCGAGGAAGGCGTGTTCGACGTTGTGGAACCAGTTCCGGCAGATGACGAGTTGCGAGAGGTCGGAGCCATTGGCGCCGGTGGTGATGCAGTTCGAGGAACTGGCGCGGGCGGCGTCCTTGCGGATATTGAAGAAGGCATTGCCCTCGATGTGGGCGTCGGTCCCGTCCATATCGAAGACGTCTTCGCCGCCGTTGTAGAAGACATTGCCGAGGAAGCGGACGATGGGGCCGGGGCGGTTGCCGCCTGTGAAGTCGATGATGTCATTGTAGCCCGAGGTGGCGGGTTGTCCGGGGGTGCCGAAGGTGCAGTTCTGGATGAGGGCGTATCCCTGTGGGGGCATGTTGCTGAAGTGGAGCAGTTCGCCGCTGGCGATGCTGCAGAAATCGCATCCTGAGATTTCGCAGGAGGAATCCGTCAGGTCGATCATCTGGGTACGGATGTTGGCGAAGCGGGTATTGCGGAGCTGGAGGTTGGTGTTGGCAGCGCGGATGGTGCTGTTGGTGGTGGAAGCCCATTCGATGAGGCAGTGGGTGAGCTGCTGGGTCTGGCGCTGGCTGGAGGAGTTATCGAGCCGGATGCGGTCCCAGTTTCCGGAGGTACCGGATCTGGTGAAGGTGATGGGTTCTGCGGCGGTGCCGATGGCTTCGATGCGGCCGTTGACGGTGAGGCCGGTGCCGGCGGCGAAGCGGGCGGTGACGCCGGGTTCGATGGTGAGGACACTGCCGGCTGGGACGGTGACTGAAGAGGTGAACGTGTAGGGACTGTTGGCCTTGGTCCAGTTGAGGGTGACGGGTGGGGGTGGGGATTCCGTGTAGAGGGTGGTGTGGAGGATGGCGTCGCTGGATGTGAGATTGTCGTTCAGGCACATCAGGCAGAGCGTGTATGTTCCTGGCGGGAAGGCGCTGATGGGGCCGAGGTCCGTGATGCGGACGGGTTGGGGGGAACTGTTGCCGAACGAGCATTCGTGATTACCATTGGCCGAGGCATTGAATGCGAGGTCTGGCGAGGGAGCGGCGGGTGGGTTGGTGGTGATGCCGGAGACATTGGCCCAGTCGCCGGCGACGGGGTTGCCGCTGCTGTTGATGATCCATGCGACGAAGCCGTCGTCGTAATCCGTGCGCAGGTAGAGGCGTTCCGTGGCGGCGAGACCTGAGGGAATGGTGAACGATCGCCGGGCGAGGAAGGTGAGGTAGCCTGGATTGACCGGGGAAGTGGTCTGGCGCATGTCTGTGAGGGCGGTGCCCGGGGAACCGTCGCCGTAGCCGAGGAAGCCGGGGCCGGAGAGCCATGAGGCATCGAGCTGGGCGTCGCTGAGTGATTTCCAGTTCTGCTGGGGAGCGGAGGTGCCCTTGCGGTAGCGGAAGGTGTCCGTTGGGTTGACGAGCGGGACAGCGGAGACAGGGGAGAGCAGCATCCAGAAGATGGCGGGGAGGGAGAGTCTCATGGCGGGTGGTGAAATCCTTGGTGAATCGGCATTAAGGTTCCGGGAAGAGGGAATCTCTGCAAGAACGGTTGCGTGACAAAGGCGGAGCGGGCACAAGGTCGTCATGCCCGACTTATCGATTCATGATCATCAGGGGGTGGTGGTGCTGGATCTCCCGAGGATGGCCGGGGCGGTGCGGGCGGCGCTTGAGAAAGTGATCCGGGAGGAAAGTGGACGTCCGGCGGCGCTGGCTGGTTTGGACGAGGTGGAGATTTCGTTTGTGGATGATGCGGCCATTGGGCGGGTGCATGGGGAATTTCTGGGGGATCCTGAGCCGACCGATGTGATTACCTTTGATCATGGGGAGATCCTGATCAGTGCGGAGACAGGGAAGCGCCGGGCGGAGGAATTCGGGCACAGTGCCGAGCGGGAATGTGTGCTCTATGCGGTGCATGGGATGCTGCATCTGCAGGGGTTTGACGATCATGAAGCCGGGGATGCGGCGCGCATGAAGGAAGTGCAGGAGCGGATTCTGGGGGAGGTCTGGCCATGGGAGGGAGGGGCATGAATCGAGTGCCGGGCATCTATGCGGTTAGCGGGGGAGGAATGGAGGAATTGGAGCGGGTGCTGCGTTTGCTGCTGGCGGGGACGAGGTTGCCTGCGCTGGGGCGTTTGAGTAGTGGCGCGGGATTTCTGGAAGTGAGGGCTCCGCATGCCCTGCGGGTGGCGGAGGCGGGACGGCGCGGGGCGGTGGAAGCGGTGGTCGGGCTTGATGGGCAGCTGGCGGACTGTGCAAAATCCCGTCGGGCTGGGGCGGCGGTGCTGGCTGCGCGGGCCGGGGCGCGTCATTTGCCGGTGCTGCGGAGATTCGGGGAAGCGGTGCGCGAGGGGAAGGCTCCGGGGCATTGGGTGACCGTGATGGCGCTGCATGCGGTCGAATTCAGTGTCGGCATGCTGCCTTTGCTGCAGGGACTGCTCTATGCGGAGTGGCGGCAAAGCGATTGCGGTGGGGGTGGACTGGAGGCATTTCTGCGGGAATCGGCAGGTTCCCTGTCGGCGCTTCCGGCGTTACTGAGACCAGATGATCATGAATCGAGAGGAGACATTCCCATCCGTGGCTGACGTGACCACGGAGGTTCCCGTGTGGGCATCGGGTGGCGATGTGGTGACGGCTCCGGAGCGGGTGGTGCGACCTGTGGAGTCGGAGGAAACAGCCACCGAGCCGCCGTGGAATGTTGTTATCTTCAATGATCCGGTGAATCTGATGCAATACGTGACCCTTGTGATTCAGCGCGTTTTCGGTTATCCGAAGGGGAAGGCCGAGAGCATGATGCTGGACGTGCATCACAAGGGAAAGTGCGTGGTTTGGAGCGGGCCGCGCGAGCGTGCGGAATACTACACGCAGCAGCTGCAGTCGCACCAGCTGCTGGCATCGATGCAGAAGGCTGACTGAGGGAATTCTGATTTATGAGGATCCGGATGAACAGCAGTGGGGCGGTGAGCATTACGGAGATATTGCCGTGGGAGATGAAGGCCTTGCGGGCGGTGCCGGTGCTGGCGGATGCTTCCGGGCATGAGGGAGCGATGCGGAGGCTGTTTCCGGTACCGGTGGCCGGGGAGGATGCGGAGCCGGAGGACGAGGCCGAGTGGGATGAGTTCGTGCGTCCGGAACTTGAGGAACGCTTTGCGTCCAATCTTGAGGAATTTGCGGCGGGTTTGTCCCGGGAAAGCGGGACGCCCGACCGCCTGCGCATTGAGCCCGGGCAGGTGGAATCGTGGTATCTTGCGCTGAATCAGGCGCGCCTTGTGATGTCCGAGCGGTTTGGGATTGATACGGGAGATGTGGACCGGACGATGGAACTGGTGGCCGAGGGAAAGCTGGAGACGCTTTATCACTATGAATTGTACACCGAGCTGTGTGGCTGGCTGGTGTATGCGCTCAAGCGGGTGACGGGGATGTGAGGGCGCGGATGTTTTCCGCGAGGTGGGCTGGGTTGAGGGTGCCGACGAGAGTGACCGGGTGGCCTGGGAGGGCGTGGGCGGCGGTCAGGGCAGTGGCGGGCGAAGTTCCGTGCAGATGGCCGGAGGAAAGCACCTTTTTGAGGAGGATGCCGCGTCCGGCATCGGCAGCGGCGTGGATAACGGGTTCGTGTTCGTGGAATCCTGTATTCCATGCGATCATGAGAAAATCGAAGAGCGGGACCGCGCGGAGACCGCCGTTCGTGGACATCACCGAGAAGCCGGCCAGTCCGATTTTTCCTTCTGCGCGCAGGGCTGCGAGGGTGTCGGGGGCTTCCGAGGACGTGATCACGCCGAGGTCGTCGAGCGGGCAGTGCAGGGTCACCCCGGCGAGGCGGTCGGTGCGGAGGAGGCGGAGGCTGTTTTCGATGCTCTGGCGGATGGAACTGGCGCGGAAATCCCAGCGGGGGCGTCCGTTTTCGAAGATTTCGCCTGCTTTTGTGAAGACGTGGAAGTCGTGCTGCCGGTCGGCGAGGAGCTGGCCGATTCTTGATTCGGAGAGGCCGTAGGATGGAGCGGTATCGAGGACATTGATGCCGGCAGCGGCGGCGCCATCAAGAAGTCCGTGGAGGGTGGCGTCGTCTGGAAGTTCGAACGGGGTATGCTTGAGGCCTTCGGTGCGGCCCCATTTGACGGTACCGATGCCGAGAGGCGAGCAGGAGATGCCGGTGAGGCCGAACGGTTGCGGGGTGAGTGGTTTCACAGGGAGATCCACGATGATGTTTCCCATGGGTAGGAACCGATGGGTGCGGGGGGGAGGGGCAGGGTCGAGGAGGAACCGGACGGGCTGCAGAGTTGGCCGACGAAGGAAGCGGCGAGGTCTGCGAGGGCCGGGGCGTAGACCAGTTTCGAGGGCCAGCCGACCGCGGCATTGGCAGCGGTGCGGAGGGCGGGGCCGTCCGGAAGGCGGCTGGCTGCATTGGGTTCGGCGCGGTCGACCTGCCATGTGGCCCACTGGAGATTCTGCCAGTTCATGGCGGGAAAGACGCGGGCCATGGTGTGGGCGGCGAGCTGGATGGCTTCGTTTTCCGCCAGGGACGCGGCGTCCTCCGCAATGCCGCCGCCGAGGTACCAGACCGTATCGTCTTCCATGGGGTGGCTCGTGATGGTGACGATTGGTTTGGGGCTGACGGTGACGCAGTGCCCGAAGAGCTGGGGAAGTCTGCCGCGCACCATGACCATGCGGAGGGGGCGGCGCTGGGTGGCTTGCGGCCCCATGCCGAGGGCGGTGGCTGCCGCTTCATTGCCGGTGGCTGCCATGAAAAGATAGGCCGATGCGGTCAGGGTGTGGGCTCCGGAGCGGAGGGCTGTGACTCGGCCGTTTTCGGTTTCGATGGCAGTGATGGGGGCGGTGAGAATGCGGTGGCGGACCGGCTCGGCAAGGGCGGTGCAGACACTGCGGACATCGACTACCGTTTCGGCGAGTTCGTAGACACTGCCGCGGTGTCCGCCCTCGCGGAGGGCGGCGGGCCAATCCGAAGGCTCGAGACGTTTCACTTCTCCCTGCATGGCACGGGAACCGACGGTAGCTCCGACCCTTGCAAGCCATGAATCGGCGGCCCAGAGGTGCTGGCAGGGAGAATTGATGCGGGCAGCGGAGAGGTCGGGTTCCCCCTTTCCGGCGAGGGCATCGAGCCAGCGGGGAGGCTGGGCGCGCAGCATGTCGGCGATGGCGCGGCTGGATCCGTCGAGTCCGTATTTCACGCCCCCGTGGAGGATGCCCTGGGCTCCGAGGGTCTGACCCGATCCAATGGCGGATTCCTCAAGGAGAAAGGCATCGTAGCCCGCGGAAAGCAGCCGCCGGAGCGTCCAGAGACCGGCGATGCCGGCACCGGTGATCAGAACCTGGCAGGTCGGTGAAGGCGGCATGCGGCGGGGCGGGTGCGTGATTGATTCCGTGCACCCGTGGGCGTGGAGTGCGGGGAATGCAACGCCGCAGACGCTGCGGTTGCCGACCTGACATTTCCGCTTTCTGATGGCTGGTCATGTCGGAACCGGAAACTTCATCAGCAGCGGAGCCCAGCCGGGCGGCGGCGGGAATGCCATGGCTGCGGCGTCGTGCGGTGGTGGTGGCGGGTGCGGTACTGCTGGTGGCGGCGACGGCCGGGGGTATTGCGTGGATGGTGCGGGACTACCATCGGAAAAAGGAGTGGGCTCAGCTTCAGAAGAAACTGCCGCCTTCGGGGGGACGGTTTCTGTCCCGCAAGCTGGAGATCGAGGTGCCGACGTTCCGTCAGAGTGATGCCCGCTGGGCGGATGATCGTCTGGGTCCGTCGTCTGACACCCTTGCGGGGGCGGGGTGTGCCGTGAGTTCTGCGGCCATGGTGCTGGCGTCGTACGGGATTGATACCGATCCGCAGCGACTCAATGATTTTCTCACGGCGAGGGATGGTTATACGCCGGAGGGCTGGATCCGCTGGGAGGTGGCGGCGGAGATGGCTCCGGAGCGGGTGAGTTTTGCCTATGAGAATGATGCCTCGTTCCGGCTGATTGACGACAATCTGCTGCGGGGGAATCCGGTGATTGTGCGGCTGCGGTATCCGGATGGCGGGACGACGCATTTTGTGGTGATCTGCGGGAAGGACGGATACGATTATCTGGTGCGGGATCCGGGTTCGCGGGCGGGGCGCGGGGTGTATCCACTCCGGGAATTCGGCAGTGACATCGAGGCCCTGCGGTTTTACGAAAAGAAGGCCTGAATGCCGGGTGACTCGTTTTCCGACGCAGATGCGGCTCCGGGAAACGCTCCCTTTACAAGTCGGCGGATCCATTCAAACTCCCTCCCCCTATGCTGAGCGTTTTCATTGTCCTTGTCACCATCCTGCTCGTGGTGGTCTGCCTGCTTCTTATTGTGCTCGTGCTGATGCAGCGGCCGAAGCAGGAAGGTCTCGGTGCGGCGTTCGGTGCCGGCGTGACCGATCAGATCTGGGGGAGCCAGACGACCAACGTGCTCCAGAAGGGAACGGTCTACCTAGGCGTTCTTTTCTTTGTGCTCAGCCTGCTGCTGGCCATTCTGAAGGCCCGTGAAGCGGCGCAATTCAGCAATCTGAATCTTCCGAAAACGGCTCCCGTGGCCGAGCAGGCCCCGGTCGCTCCGGCGGCTCCGGTGGAAATTCCCGCTCCAGCGGTCAATCTGGAAACTCCGACCCCTGCGGTTCCGGTTATCCCAGCAACTACTGCGCCTGCGGTGGAAACACCGGCTGCACCTGCGGTGGAAACTCCGGCTGCACCTGCGGAGTGATGTCGGAGGTTGCTGGGGTTCGATTTTTGGTCTGCTGACTGTGGTCCTGAGTCTGCGCGTTGTGCAGACCGGTGGTCATCGGATACGTCACCTGAGCGTGAGGTGATCCAATGCGCTGCCCGAACCCTGTCTGGGCGGGATCAGGAGGCGAGGAACGAGGAAACGGTCACTGGCCATGGGGAGGTTGTGGCTTCCCTGGCCCGCGGCCCGCATGGTTCCAGTTGCCGTTCCTTGAAGAGGAGGGTGGCGAGAAGGGTGACAGTGTTCGGGGAGAAAGCAGCGCGACCGTCCTGTTTGACGTCCTGGGGAGCGGTGAGGCAATTGAGTTTGAGGTCGGCGACGGTCAGGTCCGGGTGGTCATCGAGGTAATCGTTCAATTGGTCTTCGAGGTCCTGAAGGGGATTGCGGCCGATTGCGCCCACGCGAATGGGAACGGAGAATACTTTGGCTTTCATGATTCCTGAAGATATTCATAAAAACTATAAGCAACTTCATTTTTCGCAACTCCGGATGCGCGGATTTCTCAGAGGGAGAGTTCTCTGACGGTGGAAGCGATGATCCCGAGGGCGTCGCGGACGGTCTTTTCGTGACCTGTGCAGTTGATTCTAAGGCACTCGTGTTGGTGTGACCAATCGGCTTCGGTCCCGAAGAAGAAGGGATCGCCGGGGACGACGAGGACCTTGTGCTGTTTCAGCTGGTGGTACAGCTGGCGGGAGGGGACGGGGAGGCTGGGGAGGCGGAGCCAGACGAAGAAAGCGCCTTCGATGCGGTGGATGGACCAGTGCGGGAAGTTTCCGAAGGCTTCGTGCATCCATGCATGGGCGTCCTTGGCGCGCTGGGCGTAGAAGGGCTGGATGGAATTCTGGCAGAGGTCGAGTAGTTGGCCGGAAGAGAGGAGGGGGAGGACGATCTGCTGGCCGGCGTTGCTGTTGGCGAGGCCGGTGACGGAGGTCATGGCGGCGATGGCGTTGGTGATTTCCGGGGGGCCGACGACGATGCCGGTGCGGGTGCCGGGGAGTCCGAGTTTTGAGAGGCTGAGGGTGAGGATGACGTGGTCGTCGAGGAATGGTGTGGCTTCGGTGAAGATGGCACCCGGAAAGGGAAAGCCGTAGGCGTTATCGATGATCAGGGGGATGTGGTGGGCTTTGGCGAGGGACGAAAGGCGGTCGATCTCGCTGTCGGTGAGGACATTTCCGGTTGGGTTGGTGGGTCGGGACACGCAGATGGCCCCGATGGTACCCTTGTTGAGGGCGGCTTCGACTGCGGGGAAATCGACACGGTACTTGAACTCGTGGGGGGCGGTTTCCTCGATGATGGCCTGGCAGCCCATGAATAGTCCGGGTTCGATGCCCTGGTTCGCGTAGCCGATGTATTCTGGGACGAGGGGGAGGAGGATGTGACGGAATGAGCCATCGGGCATGGTTCCGCCGAGGAGGTTGAACAGGTAAAAGAGGGCGGTCTGGCCACCGGAGGTCACGGCAAGGTTCTCCGGGGTGAGATGCCACCCGCAGGCTGTGTGCAGGAAGTCGGCGAGGGCCTTGAGAAAAGGAGGGTGGCCGCGCGGCGGGTCATAGTTCCCGAGCATGCGTTCCATGCGGTCGCCGTCTTGCAGAATGCCTGTCATCTGCTGACGCCAGAGAGCATTGGCTGCGGGGATGTGGGCGGGGTTGCCACCGCCCAGCATGCGCATTTCCGGGTCCGAGGTGAGCGCCCTGCCGAGGTCATCCATGAGATCGAGGATGCCGCTGCGGGCGGCGAGGCGGCCACCGGCCGAGGAGAAGAGGAAAGGCATGGGGAAGTTGGTGGCGTGGGCCCTTGCTGCTCCGTTCAGGGGAGTTCCAGGCTCATCAGCTTGGTGACATCGCCCTGGCGGATGTGGAGCATGGCGATGCGGTTGCGGGAGAGCGAGGTGATGGCATCGGCGGCTTCCTGTGCGGAGGCCGGGGACTTTGAATTAATGCGCAGGATGATGTCGCCCTCGCGGATTCCGGCGCTGGCGGCCGGGGAATTCGGCTGGACGTCGGCCACGCGCAGACCGGGAACGCCCTGAGGGAGGTTGAGGGTGGGGCGGTCTGTTTCCGCGACTGGCATGATCTTCATGCCGACGACGTAGTTCTCCGTGTCCGGCGGGGATCCGGCGATGGCATTGTCCGGACTGTCGGTGGTCGGGCCGAAGCGGTTGCGGTCGCCTAGGGTGATGGTGATTTCCCCCTTCTTTTCGTCGCGCAGGATGGAGAGGCGGACTTTGGTGCCGGGGGATTGGGCGGCGAGGCGCTGGCGGAGGTCGGCATCGCTGCCGACGGAAGTGCTGTCGATTTCGAGGATGACGTCTCCTTCCCGGAGGCCGCCTTTTTCCGCGGGGGTGCCGGGTTCGACTGAGCCAACGAACGCACCGCCTTTGAATCCGTAGAGCCGGGCGACGCGCTGGTCGACCGGGGAGAGCTGGACGCCGAGGTAGCCCCGGGGTTTGGAGAGGGCATCGGCGGCGGCGACTGCCTTGTTGATGGGGATGGCGAAGCCGATGCCCATGTTGCCGCCCGAGCGCGAGTAGATGGCGGTATTGATTCCGATGATGCGGCCGTCGGCGTCGATGAGGGGGCCGCCTGAATTGCCGGGATTGATGGAGGCATCCGTCTGGAGCAGTTCCTGTTTTTCGAATCCGGCGAGGACTTCGTCATTCCGGCGGGCGCTGATGATGCCCATGGTGACGGTTTTATCGATGCCGAAGGGGGCACCGAGGGCGAAGACGACGTCGCCGACGCGGACCTGATCGCTGTCGGCGAGGGTGGCCGCGGGGAGGTCGGAGCCGGGGATTTTGAGGACAGCGATGTCGGTTTCCGACGAGAAATCGATGAGTTCTGCGAGGACGGGGGTTTCCCGGCCGGGGATACTGACCCGGAGTTTCATGATCCGGATGTAGTCGCGCAGTTCCATGTCGAGGTCCGGTGGCAGGACGACGTGGCGGTTGGTGATGATGTAGCCGCTGCGGCTGACGATGACGCCGGAACCGATGCCGAGCTGCTGCCATGTGTTGCCGCTGTTTCCGTTGCTGCGGGGCTGGGGGGCTGCGGGGAGACCAAAGAAGAAGCGGAGGACGTCCTCGTCGCTGGAGCGGCGGCGGGCGGTGGGGGTCTCGATGCCGGTCTGGATGGTGACGATGCTCGGCTGGACCTTGTCGAGCATGTCCGCGTAGCTTTTGAGGACCGCGCCGGACCGCTGCATGGGATTTTTGTCGATCGTGAGGGAATTGCGGAAGACGCCGGAGGCGGCCTCGGGTTTTGGAGCCGTGGCGTCCTGGGCCTTGCCGCAGGAAGTCAGTGAGAGGGTCAGCATGAGGCTGAGCGGCAGAGTGCGGAAGAGGGAGAAGGACGCGGTTTTCATGGAAGAGGCATCTCGGTCTGGTAGATACGAAAGCACGGTCTGTCAGGGAAACAAGGTGGTTGCGGATTCCGGAGCGGATGGTCCGCCATGGGGGAGCGGACGGAAGTCGTGGGAATGTCTTGAAAAACGCAGAGGCGGCCGCCCGTATCGCCACCCGATATTCATCCCCGCCACCCATCTGCCTCATGAAATCCGGAACCCTGATTCTTTCCTGTCTTGCCGTTGTGATGACCCTGAGTGCGCGAGCGCAGGAGGGCACGGCGCTTTTTGACGGCAAGTCGCTCGAGGGATGGGATGGCGATCCGCGGTTCTGGAAGGTGGAAGACGGCTGTATCACCGGGCAGACGACGGCGGAAGTCCCGACGGAAGCGAACACCTTTCTGATCTGGAACCGCGGGGAAGTGGACGATTTCGAACTGACGCTGGAATACAAGCTGGAGGGAGGGAACAGCGGGATTCAGGTCCGGAGTTTCCGGCTGCCCGACCGGAAGTGGGCGATTGGGGGGTATCAGGCGGATATGGAGGCCGGGGACACCTACAGTGGCATTGTCTATGGCGAGGCGTACCGCGGCATTCTGGCGAACCGCGGCGAAAAGACCGTGATCGGGGCGAATCATCAGCCCACTGTGCAGGGGAAAGTTGGCGACAGTGCGGAAATCCAGGCCGGGATCCGCAAGGATGACTGGAACACGTACCGGATTGTTGCGAAGGGGTTTACGATTGAGAATTACATCAATGGCAAGATGACGGCGTCGGTTACGGATGAGGACACCGAGATGAGGCGCCGGGGTGGCCTGCTGGCGCTGCAGTTGCATGCGGGTCCGCCCATGAAAGTGCAGTTCCGGAACATCAAGCTGCGGCGTCTGCCCATGGAGGGGGTGAAGAAGGTGGTTTTTGTGGCGGGCCGCGTCAGTCATGGTCCTGGCGACCACGAGCACCGGGCCGGTTGCATGCTGCTGAGCCGTCTGCTCAACGAATCGTCTTCCGGACGCATCTATGCGACCGTTTATTCCAATGGCTGGCCGGCTGATGCTTCGGCCTTTGAGAATGCGAATGCTCTTGTGATGTATTCGGATGGTGGAGGCGGGCACATGGTCAATCCGCATCTGGCGGAAGTGGAGGCGGCTCAGGCCAAAGGGATGGGAGTGGGCTGCATTCACTATGCGGTGGAGATCCCCAAGGGTCCGGGTGGCGATCTGTTCATGAAGTGGACCGGTGGGTATTTTGAAACCGACTGGAGTGTCAATCCGCACTGGGAAGCGAGTTACGGAAGTTTCCCTCAGCACGAGGTCACGCGCGGGGTGAAGCCGTTCAAGGCGAATGACGAATGGTACTATCACATGCGGTTCCGGGAGGGCATGAAGGGGGTGACGCCGATTCTGACGGCGCTGCCTCCGGCGGAGACGCTTAACCGTGGTGACGGTCCACACAGTGGCAATCCTCATGTGCGGGAAGCCATTGCCAAGGGTGAGGCACAGCATCTCATGTGGGTGGCGGACAATGGCGATGCTGGACGGGGCTTTGGATTCACGGGGGCGCATTTCCACCGCAACTGGCAGAACGACGATTTCCGCAAGGTTGTGCTCAACGCCATCAGCTGGATTGCGCGGGCTGAGGTTCCGGAGAACGGCGTCGAGACGAAGGCCTTGTCCGACGACGACATGAAGGTCAATCTCGATCCCAAATAAGGGGGGTGAGAAGGCCTTGAGTTGCTGCGGGGGGGGCAGTCGACAGACTGGTTCCTTGTTTTCCCCTGTGGTGCGCTTGTCTTCAGGGGATCTTCTCCGTGCGGAGGAGGATGAAGCGGGTGGTGGAGCGGAGGGGGACTTTCTGTACCGAGCCATCGGTGGCGGAGGCGATGCCGCCGAGGGTGGCGGTGATGGTCCATGTGGTTTCCGATTCGCGGGCCCAGCCGAGGGATTCGTCGAACCAGACCTGACCGCTGATGCTGCCGCTGGCTGATTTCAGTCCGAGGAGCGAGATGGCGGCACCCGAGACGAGCCGCAGGCGTCCGGCGATGGGGACCTCCGTGCAGAGTGCTCCCCCGCGCCGGGATTGTCCATTATGGGTGCATTGGCCGGTCATGGAGAGGTCGCCCACCGCGGGAATGCTGAACTTTGTCTCGAATGGCCAGCTTGCACCGGCGGTCACCGGCGCATCCGGGACCGCAGGCAGGGTGCCGATCTGGAGGAGTTGCGTGATGTTCGCCTTGCTGAAGAACGCCTTCACCGGGCCTTTGGCATCGGGTACCTTCTTGACGATATCGGCAAGCAGAGTGTCGAACTGCGGGGTGGCGGCGAGGCGTCCCGCGGGGTCGCGTTCGAAGAGAAATTCCTGTCCGAGGTAGGCGCGCACGGTGTCGCCGACCTCCGTGATATTTGCGTCCGAGCCACTGGCAGGCTTGCTGGAATCGTAGGCGAAGGTTTCCTCGCCATTGGCTCCTGCGATGCGGAAGGCACCCCAGACGACGCCGACGTAGGTCCATGCGGGCCGGGCGTGCGGGCGTACGAGGACGCTTTGTTCTGCGGTGATGCGGGCGTGCTGGGATTTGGAACCTTCCTTGGTGGGCAGGAGACCGTTCTGGCGGATTTCGAGCCGCTGCACGTAGCGGGTACCTGGTTGCCAGCGCAGCGTGAGCCCGCCTGCCGGAGGGTCGGCGGCCCCTGCCAGGCTGGCGGTTGGAAGAGTCAGCAGCAGGAGGCCCCGGAATTTCATGGCGCGGCCTTAGCAAAGTCTCCGGCTGGCTGCAAGCCCTGCTGCGGTGCTGCCGCGTACGCGGACCGGAGCCGGGCCTGCCATTGCGCCTTGTGTTTCCGATCTGCAGGCAGGAGACGAGCGTCATGCTTGAGGAACTTCTGAACGAATCGGGAATCGTGCTCGCGGAATGTGCGGTGGCCGAGCGGATGCGGCGCATGCCCGGGGTGGAACTTCATCCGACCCTTTTCAATGCTGCGCTGATTTACGGGCCGGAGTCTTCACGCGAGGCCATGGCTGGAATCTACCGGGGGTATCTGGAGATTGCGCGCGCCGCGGGGCGGCCGATGCTGCTGACGGCTCCGACGTGGAGACTCGATGCAGAGCGGTTGGCGGCTGCGGGCATGCCGCCGTCGATGGTGGTCGATGCCGTCGCCTTTCTGCGGGCGCTGCGTGATGAGGCTGCTCTCGGCCAGCCTCCGGTGCTGGTCGGCGGGCTGGTGGGTCCCCGGGGCGATTGCTATCGGCCGGATCATGCGCCTGGGACAGCGGAAGCCGAACGGTTTCACGAATGGCAGGTCGGGCAACTGGTGGATGGCGGCGCGGAGTTCCTGCTGGCTCAAACGATGCCGTCCGTGGCCGAAGCAGCTGGGATTGCCCGGCTCATGTCCGGTACCGGCAAGCCCTTTATCATCAGTTTCTGCACGGGCCCGGATGGGAGGGTGCTGGATGGGACAGCGTTGCCGGAGGCCATGGAACGGATCGATGCCGCCGTGCCGGCGGGGAATCGTCCGGTGGGGTACTTTGTGAACTGCACGCATCCCCGTTTTCTGCTGTCGGCCTATCAGGAAGGCGAACTTGGCCGTCTCATTGGCATTCAGGCGAATGGTTCTTCGCGGGATGTCAGGCAACTGGATGGCTCTGCGGCAACGGTGACCGATCCTATTGCTTCGTGGAGCGAAGCCATGGCGGAAGTCCACAGAAGGTTCGGGGTCGCTGTGCTCGGTGGATGCTGTGGAACCGGGGTCGATCACCTTGCCGCCCTTGCAGACATGACGCCGGCATTGAGCCGACCTTGAGCCGGTCATGGCGCGGCGTGGGTCAGACTGTCCAGTCGCCCCGGTAGCTGCGGGTGAGTTCTGAGGCTGGGCAGGAATCGCTGCGGAAGGAATTGGTGGCCGGGTCCCAGAGGAGTTTGCGGCCGGTGCGGTAGGCGATATTGATGAGGTGGCAGGCGATGGCGGAGCGGCCGCCGACGATTTCGCTGGTGATGGGTTTGGAGCGGCTGCGGACGGCCTTGAGGAAGTCGTCCATGTGATTGGTGCTGCGGTAGAGTCTGGTGGTGGCGTCCTTGAGGAGGTCCTTTTCTGCGGTCATGTAGGCTCGTTCGACATTCATGTTCGGGGCTTTGGCGTAGGCGACTTTGCCATTGAGGACGACTTCGAACTGACCGCGGTTGACTTTGACTTCGCCGGATTCGCCGAAGAAGTGGGCACCGAAGCCCTTGTGGAGATGCTGGACGGTGACGCCGTTGGCGTAGGTGAGGGTACAGCCCTGTACTTTGCCGTTCTGGCGTTGCTGGAGGAGATCGGCGCAGCCCTCGGGTGGGGAAATTTCGAGGGGGCCGGCATCGTCTGCTCCGAGGCCCCAGTGGGCGATGTCGAGGTGGTGGGCGCCCCAGTCGGTGACCATGCCACCGCCGTATTCTGCGTTCATGCGCCAATCCGGGAAGTGGTTATGGACGCCGCGGGGTGAGAGGGTGGAATTGTAGGGACGGAGCGGGGCTGGGCCGAGCCAGCGGTCCCAGTCGAGCCCGTTTTCCATGGCTTCTTCGGGAAGGTTGCAGGGAAGCGGCGGGGGGCCGAACTGGACTTCGGCGCGGATGAGTTTTCCGATGACGCCGTTGCGGACGAGTTCGCAGGCGACGCGGAATTCGCCACTGGAGCGCTGCATGGAACCGGTCTGGAGGACGCGCTGGTGGTCGTTGACCGCCTTCATGACGGCGACGGCTTCGTGGATATTGTGGGTGAGGGGTTTTTCGCAGTAGACGTCCTTGCCGGCGCGGAGGGCGGCGACGGTGATGATGGCGTGCCAGTGATCCGGCGTGGCGATGCAGACCGCGTCGATGTCCTTCCGGGCGATGATTTCGCGGAAGTCTGCGGTGTCGGCGCAGCCCTTCCATGCGGTGTCCTTGCGGGACGAATAGTATTCTTCGACCTTGCGGCGGGCGTCGCTGCGGCGGGTCGTATCGACGTCGCATACGGCCACGACCTGAACGCCGGGTTGACCGAGGAAAGTGCGGAGGAGGTGGCCGCTCTGTTTCCCCATGCCGATGAAGCCCATGGTGATCTGGCTGGCGGGGGAATCGCTGCCGGACGCGGCGCGCAGTCCGGATGGAATCAGAAACGGAACGCTGAGCGCAGAAGAACGGAGAAAGGAACGGCGGCTGGTTTTCATGATGACTATGTTTGAGCGTGGCGTGTCCGGGGCGGTGAGGGGAAGGCAAATCTTGTCCTTGAATGCGGCGCGACGGCGGACCGGAATGGTGGAGGAAAAAGCCGGGCCGCGGCAACGTTCAGTGTGGGTGGCCCTGATGTGGCCGGAGACTTTATGATTCTGCGGAAGACAATTCAGATGGTGGCGGCGCTCAGTGCTGTCATGGTTCCGTGTGTGACGGGGGCTGAGTTGCCGGAGGATTTTGCGGCAGTGGTGCTTCCGGTGCTGAAGAAGACCTGTTATTCGTGTCATTCCACGGAGAAGCAGAAGGGTGATCTGGATCTGGAACGCTTCCGGGATGTGGAATCGGTGCAGCGGGAACCGGAGATCTGGCAGGCGGTTCGGGATCAGGTAATGGACGGAGCCATGCCGCCGGACGATGCCGAGCCTCTGACGGAGGCGGAGAAGAACGCGCTGCTGCGGTGGGTGGGGTCGATGCTGGCGCAGGCGGCGCGGAAGCATGCGGGCGATCCTGGGCCGGTGGTGCTGAGGCGGCTTTCGAATGCGGAGTACACGTGGACGATCCGGGACCTGACGGGGGTGGCGGTGCTGGATCCGGCCGCGGAATTTCCGGCGGACAGTGCCGCGGGAGAAGGGTTCACGAATGCGGGGGCGGCGCTCAGCATGTCGCCGGCATTGGTCAGCAAGTACCTCGAGGCCGCACGGAAAGTGGGGGAGCATGCCATGCTGCTGCCGGATGGGCTGGCGTTTTCGCCACAGGTGACGGCGCGCGACTGGACTGGGGAAAAGCTGGCGGCGATCCGTGGATTCTATGGACGCTACTGTGCCGAGGCCGGTGGGACCCAAGTGAATCTTCAGGGGATTCAGTTCGAGACCAATGGCGGAGGGCGTCTGCCGCTTGATCGGTATCTGGAAGCCTGCGTGGCACTGCGGGATCGGTCCGGCGATCCCCTTGCGGTGGCGAAGCAGGCGCAGTCGGCCGGGCTCAGTCCGAAGTATCTGCTGACTTTGCTGGAACTGCTGCGTGGCGATGATGGTTCGCCTCTGCTGAGGGAACTGCGTACGAAGTTCCGGGAAGCTAAGGCAGGCGATGGGGGGGCGCTGGCTGCTCTTGTGGCACCGTGGCAGCAGGCCCTCTGGAAGTTCACGACGGTAGGGCACATAGGAAAGCGGGATGGTCCGCCTGCATGGCAGGTTCCGGTCGATCCGCTGCTTCCCTCGCAGGAGATCCGGCTCAAGCTGCCTGCGCCGGATGCCGATGGCATGGTGACCATCCGGTTGGAGGTGAACGATGCCGGGGATGGGTCTGATGGAGATGTGGCGGTGTGGCGGAATCCGCGGCTGGTGGCACCGGGGCGGGCGGACCTGCCGCTGCGCGGGATGAGTGGAGCCATGGCGGCTCTGGACCGTGCGCAGCGCGAGATTCCGGAAACGGCGTCAGCGTATCTGGCGGCGATTACTGGAACTGCGCCGGTGAACTTGGAGGCATTGCGTCCCGGGTTGCTGGCAGCGTGGCGTCAAGTGGCGGGTACGGCGGCGGCGGAGCCGGAACTCATGAAGGCGAAGGTGGAGGCCGCTGCCGGGGCAGTGAAACTGGCCGGCTGGGGCGGGGCTGATGCGCTCAGTGTGATCGCGAATCCTTCCGGGGAGACCGTGAGAATTCCGGGAACCATGGGGCCGCGCAGTCTGGCCATGCATCCGGCTCCGCAGCGGGCCGCCGGGGTGGCATGGCGCGCTCCTGCCGACGGCCGCGTGGCGGTCCAATGGTCGCTTCAGGATGCCCATCTCGACTGTGGCAATGGGGTGGCGTGGGCGCTTGAGCATCGCCGGGCGTCTGCCCGTCGGCGTCTGGGGTCTGGCCTGACCGAGGGAGGAAAACTGCTGCAGCCCGATCCCGTGCGGGACATGGAGGTCCGCCGTGGTGATTTGCTGTGCCTGCTGATTCTGCCGCGGGATGGGGATCACACCTGCGATCTGACGGCGTTTTCGCTGAAGATCGAGCCATCGGATGGAAGTCCGCCTTGGGATGTGGTGGCTGACACGGTGGATACCCTTGCCGCTGCCAATCCTCATCCTGGTCGGGGAGGGCAGGAGGGCATCTGGCATTTCTTCAGCGAGCCGGCGTCGGCTTCCGGTAAGGAACTTCCGGCGGGGAGCCTGCTATCGCGCTGGCTTTTTGCGGACGGTGACGGGAGAAAGGAACTGGCGGCTGCGGTGCAGTCCCTGCTGGCCGGGCCACCGCCGGAAGGTGATTCGCCCGATGGCCAGCTGCGGCGTCAGTTGCTGGCTCCGGGTGGTCCGCTGGTGCAGTCGTATCTGGCGGAAGCCGCTTCGGAGGCCGGGCCATCGGGAGCGATTCCCGGGGATGAAGTGACAGGAGATCCGGATCTGGTGATGCGGGCCCTCGCGTTCACGGAATTCCGGATTCCAGCGGTGCTGGCGGAGGGGGCGGAACTGGTGACGACGGCGGCGCTGGACGCATCGGCTGGGCCGGAGGCTACCGTGCAGATGCGGGTGGCGGTGGATGGCGCTGCCATGGCGGCACCTGCGGCTGGTCTGCCGGTGCTCGCCGCGGCGGGTAGTCCGGGGCACCGGCGGTATGCAGAAGCGATGGGGAGGTTCCGCGATCTCTTTCCGGCGGCACTTTGCTACACCCGGATTGTTCCGGTCGACGAAGTCGTGACGCTCACCCTCTTCTATCGGGAGGACCATCATCTGCGAAAGCTCATGCTTTCCGATGCCGAAGCGGCCGAACTGGACCGACTCTGGGCGGAACTGCATTTTGTCAGTCAGGACGCCCTGCAGTCGGTCGATGCCTATGATCAGCTCTGGCAGTTTGCGACGCAGGACGCGGATCCATCGGCATTTGAACCATTGCGGGAACCGATCCGGAAGCGGGCCGAGGAATTCCGTGCGCTCATGAAGGCTGCGGAGTCGCGGCATGTGGAATGGCTGGAACGGTTCGCGGCGCAGGCATGGAGGCGTCCGCTGCAGCCGGGAGAATCGGATCGACTGCGTGGAGTCTACTCACAGCTGAGAAAGGACGAACTTCCGCATGAGGAAGCCGTGCGGCTTGTGCTGGCGAGGATCCTGACATCGCCTGCCTTTCTGTACCGGGCCGAGAAGGCCGTTCCTGGAAGTGAGCCGGGACCGGTGAGCGACCGCGAACTGGCGGTGCGTCTCAGTTATTTTCTGTGGTCGTCCGCGCCCGATGCGGTGCTCATGGCGGAAGCCGAGGCGGGACGGCTGCGGGATCCGGCCGTGCTGGTGGAACAGACGGCGCGAATGCTGCGGGATCCGAAGGTGCACCGGCTTGCCGAGGAATTTGGGCTCCAGTGGCTGCACATCCGGGAAATCGACACGCTCAACGAGAAGAGCGAGCGGCATTTTCCGACCTTCGTGGATGTCCGCGGGGCCATGAAGGAAGAGGCGGCACGTTTCTTCACGGCATTGTTTCAGGAGAACCGTCCGGTGGGCGACCTCCTTGATGCCGACTACAGTTATCTGAACGAAACCCTCGCCCGGCATTATGGGATCGAGTCGGTGAGTGGTGGGGAATGGCGCCGGGTCGAGGGCATGCGCGGGCATCGGCGCGGAGGGCTCCTTGGTTTTGCGGCGGTGCTGGCGAGCCAGAGCGGAGCCTCGCGCACCAGCCCGATTCTAAGGGGCAACTGGCTATGTGAGACCTTGCTGGGCGAGCGCCTGCCGCGGCCTCCCAAAGGAGTGCCTCCGCTTCCGGAATCGGCTCCGGATGGTCTGACCGAGCGCGCCATGACCGAGCGTCACAGTTCCGATGCGCGCTGTTCCGGGTGTCACGTGCGCATTGATCCATACGGCTTTGCTCTCGAGGGATACGATGCCATTGGCCGGTTCCGGAAGAACGATGCGGCTGGCCTTGCGGTGTCGGCGGTTGCGACGCTGCCGGATGGCACGGCGGTGGATGGCATGGAAGGTCTGCGCTCTTGGATCGCCGGGCCGCGGCGCGAGCAGTTCTTCCGTCAGTTTGCCCGCAAACTCCTCGGCTACGCGCTCGGCCGCTCGGTCATGCTGAGTGACGAACCTCTGCTGGAGGAAATCAATGCCGCCCTGCTCAGTGGCGATGGCCGGGTGGGGACCGTAGCGGCAAAGATCACCGCCAGCCGCCAGTTCCGCGAAGCCCGCGGGGCCGAGACGGCCGCTCACTGAAACCGTGAATCCCTGACCGACCCAGCTGATGCTCAGGCCGGCATGGGATCTGCCGCCTGTGCCGGAGCATCGATCCAGCGCCCGTGCTCACGGATCAGATCGACGAGACGGTCGACGGCTTCGTTTTCCGGGATATTGAATTTCACGGGCGTTTTGCCGACGTAGAGATTGATCTTTCCGGGGGCTCCGCCGACGTAGCCGAAATCGGCATCGGCCATCTCGCCGGGTCCATTGACGATGCAGCCCATCACGGCGATGCGCACCCCCTTGAGGTGACCGGTGGCAGCGCGGATCTTCTGGGTGGTGGACTGCAGATTGAAGAGGGTGCGGCCGCAGCTTGGGCAGGCCACGTAGTCGGTTTTGAAGATGCGGACACCGGCGGCCTGGAGGATATTGTAGGAAAGGCGGAGGCTCTGACCGGGGGCCTGTTCGCCCTGCACGATGATAGCGTCGCCGATGCCATCGCAGAGCAGGCTGCCGAGATGGGCGGCGGCCCGCAGCAGCGTGTCGAGGAAGGGAGCTTCGGGGTCGTGAGATGGATGAAAGGTATCCTTGAGAAGGATGGGATGCCGCTCCGCAAGGCGCGCTGCGAGGAGCCGGAAACTGGCAACGACCGGATGCGGGTAGCCATCGGGAATGGTCACGAAGACCGGATCCGGGAAGCGGTTGATGCGCTCGATGGCTTCGTCATCGAGAGGATCCACGGTAAGCACGCCACTGGATTCAAGCACAATCTCCGGCTGGAATTCACCGAGGTCGGCGAGCTTGTGAGCGACCGCGTCGTACTTCGCCTGAGTGGTCACGATACGGACAGTTTCCGTGCCGCCGAGCGGATGCTGACCGACGGTGATGCGGGCGGTGGCCCGGCGGCGGTAGCTGAAGGGATCCCATGCGGGCGCGGCGGTGACCGCAGGCAGCGGAGGTCGGGCGGTTTCCGTGGCGATGACGCGGGCGAGGGCCCGGGCGACCGGAATTTCGTGGACGGCGTCCTCCGTCAGGGAGACCCGGATGGTGTCGCCAATGCCATCGCCGAGAAGGGAACCTATCCCGATCGCGCTCTTGATGCGCCCGTCTTCCCCGTCACCCGCTTCCGTGACGCCGAGATGAATCGGGTAATTCCAATCCGGTCCGAGCGCGCGCAATTCCGCCACGAGGAGGCGGTACGCTTCGATCATGACTTTGGGATTGGACGCCTTCATCGAGAAGACGAACTCATGATAGTCCATGGCGCGGGCCATGCGGGCGAATTCGAGGGCGCTTTCCACCATGCCGCGCGGCGTGTCGCCCCAGCGGTTCATGATGCGGTCGCTCAGGCTGCCGTGATTGGTGCCGATGCGCATGGCAACTCCGCGTTCTCTGCAGAGCTGGACGAGGGGAGCGAAGACTTCGGCGATGCGGGCGACTTCCGCTTCGTAGTCCTCGTCGGTGTATTCGCGGACTTCGAACTTCTTCTTGTCGACGAAATTGCCGGGATTGATGCGTACCTTGTCGACCCAGCGGGCCGCTTCCATGGCAGCGTCCGGCTTGAAATGGATGTCGGCGACGAGCGGAACGGAACTGCCGGCAGCGCGGAGTCCATTCCGGATATTCTCGAGATTCGCGGCGTAGATACGGGTCTGGGCAGTGATGCGGACGATTTCGCAGCCGGCCTGATCCAGTTCGAGGGCTTCAGCGACGCAGGCTTCCGTGTCACGGGTGTCGCTGGTGAGCATGCTCTGCACCACGACGGGGCGTTCTCCTCCGATGAAGGTGCGTCCGACCGTGACGGGGCGCGCGATGCGGCGGTGGAAATGAAACAGGTCTGGGCAGTAGGAAAGGTCTGCGTGGCTCATGGGGCAGGGTCCGTCACTGGCTGTCAGGATTGCGGAACGTGATCGGAGTGGCATCGTCGGCGTCCTCGCGCAGGCCACTCACGTCCTTGATGGTTACGAATCCGACGAAGGTAAGGAGGAGCAGGACGCAGCCGGTCTGGAGGGCTTCCAGCATGCGCAGGGGCAGGGGACGGCCCCTGATCCATTCGGCAATGGCCATGGTGATGTGACCGCCGTCGAGAACCGGCACGGGCAGCAGATTGAAGAGGGCGAGGCTCACATTGATGATGACCGACATGAAGATGAGGAAGCGCCAGCCTTCCGGGTGCTGGAAGATGCGGTAGTAGAGATTCATGATGCCGACGGGGCCGCTCATGTGGCCGATGCCGATGCTGCTGGAGCGGTTGCCGACCGCGCTGATGGTTCCGAAGAAATTGCGGACGTAGTCGCGGATGAGTCCGAAGGGAGCCGGATGTTCGATGGTGTAGGCGGTGCCGTCGGCGGATTCGATCTTGCTGATGCCGACGCGTTTCTGTCCCGCTATCGAGGCTGGGGCGGTGGCGGGGACTTCCGGAGTGATGCTGAGTGTTTGCTCGGTGCTCCCGCGCAGAACGGTCACCTCGAGCGGCCCGGTGCTTTTTTCGGCGGCGTCCTCGATGGCGGCCTGCGTCCAGACTTTCTCGCCATTGATGCGGAGGATGCGGTCGCCTGGCTTCAGCCCGGCGCGTTCAGCGGGGCTGGCAGGATAGAGTCCGGCGATGCGGCCGTCGGTGGCTGGACCGATTCCAAGTTTGCGGACGGGGGGGCGGCCTGAGAGCCGCTGCCACCAGCTGCGGCTTTCCCATTCCCGGAATTCCTTCATGACTTCCGGCGGGGCCGGGATGGCGAGCTGTCGCGGTTCTGTTTCTCCATCGCGAAGTATCGTGAGAGCAATGGGGTTGCGGGTACCCGACATGATGAACCACTGGACACTGTCGACCATGCCGAGAAAGCGCTTCACGGGTTGCCCGTCGATGGCGAGCACGCGGTCGCCGAGTTTCAGCTGGCCGTCCCGGGCGGCGGCGCCTTCGGGATCGATGATGCCGATGACGGTGGAGGTTTCCCGCTGGTCGACGGGTCGGCCGACGAGGCTGACGAGGAAGGCGCATGCCACCGCGAGCAGCATGCTGAAGAGTGGTCCGGCGAAGGCGACGATGATTTTGTCGAGCGGGCGGATGGGCGGGAGTTTTTCACGGGGCTCCGAGGAAGCGCCTTCGATGGCCTCCATGGGGGACATCTGGGGAAGCTGGACGAAGCCGCCGATGGGAAGCCATCCGAGGCCGTACTGGACGCCATTCCATGTCCGTTTCCAGATGGGCTGGCCCATCCAGATCTGGAACTTCTCGACTTTCAGGCCACGCCAGCGGGCCGCAAGGAAGTGCCCCCATTCGTGCACGAGAATCACGAAATTGAAGACGAGGAGCACGAGAAGGATGATCCCGGCGGTGTGGAGGAAGTTCCAGAGAGCAGCCATGTGGTGGTTCAGAGATAGCGTTTCCCGGCGGGAGCGCTGCCTTGGCATTTACCGCAGCCGGAACGCGGCGCAACGCGGGATGCGTCAGCGTGGTTCCGCATGACGGCGGAGAAAGTTTCCGATCAGTCTGAGCCCATTCTCCTGACTTTTCTCCGGATGGAACTGGGTGGCGGTGATATTGCCCTGCTGGATGGCTGAGGCAAAACTCAAGCCCGCGTAGTCCGTGCGGGACGCCACGAGGGAGTCGTCCTCCGGTACCGGGAAGTAGGAATGGACAAAGTAGAAGAATGGTGACTGACCGAGGCCGTCCCACACCGGATGCTCTGGATTGGTTAGCTGTGCCTGATTCCATCCCATGTGGGGCACTTTGGCTCCGGGCACCGAGGGGAAGCGGACGACCCTTCCCGGAAATACCCCGAGGCCACGGACTCCTTGATTCTCGTCGCTTCCGGCAAACAGCACCTGGTATCCGATGCAGATGCCGAAGAAGGGACGGTCCGCCGCGATCCAACTGACGAGGGCCTCCGTCAGTTGCTGCCGCCCGAGGGCGGCCATGCAGTCGCCAAAGGCTCCTTGCCCGGGAAAAATGAGGGCGGAGACACCTTCGAGATCCTGCGGGCTGCGCACGAGGACAGGATCGTGGCCGAGAGCGCGGACCGCATTGCGGACGCTCTGGAGGTTGCCGCCGCCGTAGTCGATGATTCCGGACTTCATCCGTGTCAGAGACTTTCCTTGGTGCTGGGGACGCCGGTCACCCGCGGATCGATCCTCATGGCGGCGTCGAGCGCACGGGCGAGTCCCTTGAAAACCGCTTCGGCCATGTGGTGGGCATCGCGGCCATAGAGGATTTCCACATGGACATTCGCGAGAACGTTATGAGCGAAGCCACGGAGGAATTCCTCGACCAACTGGAATGGAAACAGACCGATGGCAGGAACCGACGCCGGGGCGCGGAATTCGAGGAATGATCGGCCCGAGAGATCGACCGCGACCCGGGCGAGGGTTTCGTCCATGGGCAGGTAGGCCGATCCATAGCGGACGATGCCGCGCTTGTCCCCGAGTGCTTCGCGCAGTGCCTGGCCAAGCACGATGCCGGTGTCCTCCACGGTGTGGTGGAAATCGACATGCAGATCGCCGATGGCCTTCACGCTCAGGTCCATGAGGCTGTGCCGGGCGAGCAGGGTGAGCATGTGGTCGAAAAAGCCGATGCCGGTGTCGACGTCGGACTTTCCGGAGCCATCGATGCTGACGCTGAGGGAGATGTCGGTTTCCGCGGTGCGGCGCGAAATTCTGGCAGTGCGGGCGTTGCTCATCGTGGAGAGTGGGCTGGTCCCGGGGATCAGTCTTCCGACTTCTTCTTGCCGAGGACCTTGGCGAGGATGCCAACGAGGGCCAGCAGGCCGGCTCCTCCCATGAGGAATTTGGGGAGATTATTCTCCGGTTCCGGTTCCGACACCGTCATCTCGGTCGGAGGGGCCGCGGGAGCCGCCGCTGGTTCTGCCGGTTTCGGGGCGGCGGCTGGCTTCGGTGCGGCGGTCGGGGCCGGTTTGGCGGTGGGCACCGCTCCGGTGGCGGGAAGGCCAGTCGCCGGCGGGGCGGTGGCCGATCCGGAGGTGCCCGTTTCCGTCTTGGGGGCCGTGGCGGCGGCCGTCTTGGCGGATTCCACCATCTTCTTCACCGTCTCGTCCTTGCTGTGAAACTTGGCGACTTCCTCGAAGCTGCTGCGCGCCGAGATGTATGCCTTTTCCGCCATGTCCTTGAGACCAGCCTGGAATTTCGTGCTGATGGTGGCCAGTTTCGCGAGGTCCAGACCGCCGAGGCGGGTGATTTCCTTCTTGGCTCCCGTCATTGATTCCTTGATCGATGAAAGGTCGTACGGATAGAAGGTGGTGAGAGGAATCTTGTTCTTCTTTTCCTCGGCGAGGCGGGTCTGGAAATTCGTCAGTTCTTCCTTGATGGCGGCTTCGACCGCGCTGCGTTTGTCGGCGGTGAGGCCAGCCAGCATCTTCGTGCGTTCGATGACCTTGGCGGGTTGTTCCGTGGCAGCCGCTTCAAGGGCCGATTCGAGCTTCGCCATCGCCTTGGAAATCTCGGCCACGGCCGTCGGGTAGGCGGTCGATGCGACGTGTCCGGTTTCGATGGCGGAGAATGCCTGATACGCTTCCATGGGCTTGCCTGCCTTGAGATGGCCGCGCAGCTGCAGAAGGAGCTTCTGGGCCTTCACATTGTAATCGTTCCACTTCAGTTCCTCGGCAGCGATCCATTTTCCATCGAGCTTGAGGTCGCCGGCTTTCACGCGGGCGAGTTCCTCGCGGTATGTTTTGGCGACGCTGTCGACGGCCGCGCGGAATTTGCTGACGGGATACTTCTTGAGGAACGGTTCGATCTTTTCCTTGAGGACAGCTTCGTAGGCGGAAGCGGGCATGGCGTCGGCCGTGGGCACCAGCGCGGCCAGATCCTTTGATTCCTTTTCGTCGGGCAGGGTGCGGATGAATTCGGCGACGTCCGCCTTCTTGACGGTCTGGTGGTCGACGATTTTGCCCATGGGGATGGCGATCTCGTAGGAATCGCCGATCTCGGTCACGGTGCCTTCGTAGACCTTGCCATTCTTCAGTTTGAGCGTGTCGGCGCGGAGGAGGGCGGGCGACGCGGTGAGGGCGGCGGCGAGGAGGAAGCGGATGGATTTCATGGAGGAGGAATTGGCTGACCGGTGGATGCTGGAGAAACTGCCCGGGGTTGAGATACGGGAATCTCCGATGTTCGCATGAGGCGGGGGTGTCCCTCAAGCTGAAAAACCGGAAGATGCAGCCGGGGGCGGATGGAGCATTTCGATGGCGCGGTCGACGATTCCTTCGACTGGCCAGAGCCGTCCGACGCCTTCGTAGCCGCAGGCGAGCATGCCTTCGTCCGGTCCGATGAACTGATGGCCCCAGCTTCTGAGAGTGGCGGTATTGCGCACGGTGGCGGGGTGCAGCCACATCTTTCCGTTCATGGCAGGAGCGATGAGAACGGGGGCGCGGGTGGCGAGGGCGATGGCGGTGAGGGTGTCGTCGGCGAGACCGGCGGCCATGCGGGCGATGGTGCTGGCCGTGGCGGGAGCGATGAGAAGAAGGGAGGCACTGTCGGCCAGTTGGATGTGGCCGGGATGCCATGATTCCTTCTCATCGAACAGGGAAGCGACGACCGGGTTGCGGGTGAGGACCTTGAGCGTGAGGGGCGTGATGAATTCCGCAGCGTCGTCGGTCATGACAGCCGTGACGTCGCAGCCCCTCTTGGTGAGGAGGCTGGCGAGGTCGGCGGCGCGGTAGGCCGCGATGGAGCCGGTGATGCCAAGAATGACGCGGGGTTTCATGGGGTGCTGCTGCCAGGGAAGGAAAGGCGGGTGCTGCGGTGGCGTTCCGCCGTGAGTATGGCCCGGAATTCGCGGAGGTCTTCGTCCTGACTGCGGCTCACCAGCGTGTAGCGGTAGTGGTGCCAGTGCTGCATTTCGCCAACCGCATTCTCGAGGCGGAGATCCAGCTGTTCCGTCGTTTCCGAACGCCGTCCTGCCAGCCGCGCCTTCAGTTCCGCAAGGTCGGGCACGTGAATGAAGACATCGACAAGGGCGCGGCGAATGGCTTCATCCGGACAATCCCGCAGCTGCGAGGCTCCCTGGATGTCGAGGTCCATGATGACATCTCGTCCGGCCGCAAGATGCGGGAGGACCTGGGATTTCAGGGTTCCGTAGCGCCGGCCGTGGACGATCGCATGTTCGAGGAACTCACCGGCATCGATGCGCTGCTGAAAATCAGAGTCCGACAGAAAGAAGTAGTCCCGTCCGTCCGCCTCGCCCGGCCGGATGTCACGGGTGGTGCACGAGACCGTGTAGACGACCGGTTCCACCGCGGCGGTATTGCGGCACAGGGTCGTTTTGCCGGATCCGGAGGGACCGGAGACGACGCAGAGAATTCCTTCGCGGGTGTGGGTCAGGGACATGAAGCGGGTATCGCAGGAAGCTCGGAAAATGCGTGCAGGAGGCCCATCAGACTCCCAGCAGCTTGTCGAGGGCGGAGTCGCGCACGGCACCGGCACGGACGGCCTCGCGGTAGTGGCGGCGCGCCGTTTCAAGGTCCGGAGGATCCGATGTGGCGAAGATCACGGCGAGATTGAAATGCGCATCGGCACAGTCCGGATCCACGGCGACGGCCTTTTCAAAGTGGGCGCGGGCGGTCGGCCGGTTGCCCTGCTTGACGAGAATGAGGCCGAGGGTGTGCCATGCTGCCGATTGATTGGGGTTGATCTTGAGGCCTGTCTCGATTTCCCCGGCGGCCTCGTCTAGCTTGCCCTGCCGGAGGTAGGCGACTCCGAGGAGGTAATGGGAGAAATCGTTGTCGAAATCGTAGGCCTGCGCCTTGCGGAGAGTTTCGGAGGCTTCCTCGAGCTTCCCGAGCTTGAGTTGGGTGACCCCGAGGTTGCAGAGGGCGTAAACATTCTGCGGTTCCACGGTGAGAATGCGGCGGAACGAATTCTCGGCGTCCTCGAACGCACCCGTCTTGAAGTATTCCTCGGCAGTGATGGCATGCGTCTTCAGTTCCGGACTGAGTCCAGCCCGGTCCTTCGCTCCATTCGGTTCCGGAGCTTCCGTGGTGAGCGGCTGGGAAGGTGCTGCCGAATCGTCCACCATGAACAACTCCCTGCCATCCGCACTGGTCATCAGCTTGCTGACCTGCGTCGAGGTGAGCACGTCCCGCTGTTCCTTGGAAAGGGTCACGGGAGCTGCCATTTCATTAACGGCCCGCAGCATCTTGTCCGATTCCGCGCCCATTTCCTTCAGCTGCGCAAAGACGCCGTCGCGGTTGAGTTCGTCCATGAGGTTCTGCCGGGCCCGTTCGCGCCGGGCCTGCTGCTTGAGCTGCTGGAGAATGATTTCACGGAGCACCTGGTTTTCGGCGATGGCGTCCTGCTCCGGGAGCGTGCCGGCCGCTCCGCTGTCGGCCAACCGCTTGGACGTCGCTTCCAGGCGCATCCTGAGCGACGCAATCTGCTGGCGGTATTCCTCGTTTTCCTGCTGGATGCCGAGAACGGAATCCTGAACCGATTTGAGCTGTTCCTTGAGCGAAGCGATTTCCTGCTGGTCTTTCTGCTGGGCTCCGGTGAGTTCCGCCATCCGGCTCTGGGCGGTGGCCAACTCGCGTTTCAGGCGCTGGTTTTCCTCGAGAATCCTGAGCTTCTCGGGAGCTTTGCCGCCGTCTTCTCCCGCAAGCAAGGCAGTGACCTGATCGCGTTCCCGCCGGAGGCTGTCCCGTTCTTCCGTGATGGTCTTGATTTCCGCATACGCTTTCGTCAGTTCCGCGGCCATTTCTTCGGTGCGCTGATTGGCCGCTGCTAGCTTGTCGGTGGCCTCCTTGAGGGCGGTCTGGAGCTGATCGATTTTGGTGACGAGTTCCTTCTGGCGGCGCTTCTCGGCGGCGTCGGCAGTGGCGACGCGGTCCCTCGCTTCGACAAGGCGTTCCCGTAGCTGTTTTTCGCTGGTACGGGAGTCAAGCAACTCGGCGCGGGTGCTGCGGAGTTCCTCTTCCTTGGCTCCCAGTGACGTGAGGATTTCCTCGATCCGCTTCTCCTGCTTCTGGATGTGCTGGCCGAGAGCTTTCATGCGTTCCTCCATGACGACCTGGCCCGGCCGGGGCACGGCGTTGTCGTCATCCGGCGGATTCGGCTGAGTGAACGGGATATCGGGAGTTCGGACGCTGCCGATCAGACCGGCCGGAGACGGGGCGCCCCCGCTGGCGCGGCGCTGGATCTCCAGTTGGCGCACCTTTTCCATCTCCTCGAGGATCTTGCGTCGGCGCATTTCGACAACCTCTGTATTCCACGACGGGTCCGTGGCGTACACGGCATTGAATAGGTCGCGGGCGTCCCTCATTTTGTAGTAGGCGGCGGCAAATTCACCCCTCTCACGCAGTTTTTCGCCCTCCGTCATGAGAGTGTGTCCTTCCAGATAAAGGCTGGCGACGCCAGACTTGCCGGATTGCAGACGCACCGCGGGAGGTTGGGCCGCAGGGCTCTGCGCCGCAATCCGGAACGGTTGCAGGGTTCCCGCGACGCCAAGGCAGACAAGCAGGCGGAAAGGAGAGGGGCCGGACAGATTCATGGCGCGTTGTAACGGGAAGGTGGACAGTAGGGATTTTCCCGAGTGTCCGCAATGCCATGTTCAGCCCGCTGGAAAAATGTCCGCGAGCAAAAATTTTTGTTTTCCATGCAACTTGGAGATTGAAACGCGCGTCCGAATCAGGCAAATTTAATTCTTCGGGCTGCAACTGGCGGCCGACTATTCAATACCCACTTCAATCATCCCGTTCCCATGGCATTCGAACTGGAAGGCACGCTCAAGGTTGTGATGGAGACGCAGACGTTCGGCAGCGGTTTCGTTAAACGCGAATTCGTAGTCACGATCGGCGAGGACCGCTACCCGCAGGACATCAAGCTGGAATTCGTCAAGGACAAGGTTTCGCTCCTCGACCGCTACAAGCCCGGCCAGAAGGTGAAGGTCGGTTTCGACCTTCGTGGCGGCGAGCATAACGGACGCTACTATGTCAATCTCCAGGCATGGCGGATCCACCCTGCTGATGGTACTGACGGTTCCGGTGGTTCCGCTGAGGGGCAGACCCCATCGACGCGTTCGGCACCCTCGCAGGAACGCAGCGGCCCACGGCCTCCACGCCAGGTGGGCAGTGGTGGGGACCGGGGAGACCGGGCGGGCGGCAACGACCGATGGGATCGCGGTGGATCACGCGATGGGGGCCGGGACGGCGGTCGCCCCAAGCGCGGGGAACAGGAATTCCGGGGCCGGAAAGGTGGACACACCGAGGAAGACGACATTGACTTCTGAAAACTCCTATGAGTCTCCGGCGAGTGCCGCCATGACACGGTCCGGTTTTCTCCGGTTCCTCGGTGCAGGGACCCTTGCGCCGGCAGTTCTCACGCAGGCCGCCGGAAATGGAGAAGTGTTGCGCTTCGGGCTCCTCACGGATTGCCAGTACGCTGACAGCGATACCCCGCCGGGTGGACTGAGTTCGCGTTTCTACCGCCGGTCACCCCAGAAGCTAGCCGACGAAATCGCGCGGTTCAATGCGATGACCGATCTGGAGTTTCTGGTACACCTGGGTGATGCCATCGACCGCGACGAACGAAGTTTCGGGGTCGTCATGCCAATTTTCCGTTCGTCCCGGGTCCCAGTGCTGCATGTGGCCGGAAATCACGATTACTCGGTGGCGGACGGCATCAAGGAAAAGGTCCCCGCGCTGCTCGGAATGCCATCGCCATTCTACCGGAGGGACTTCCGCAGGTGGCGTCTGCTCATGCTCGACGGGAATGCTGTCAGTCTGTTCGCATGGCCGGAAGGGTCGCCTCAGCATGGGGAAGCGCTGGCCTTCCGGAAGGCTGCGGGTGGCACGCTGCCGGATTACAATGGCGGCATGGGTGGTCCACAGCTCGCGTGGTTGCGATCCGAACTGGCCGAGGCGCGTAGCAGGGGGCTGCGGTGCCTGCTCTGCTGCCACTACCCACTGCTTCCGCAGGACGGGCATGTTCTCTGGGATGCACCCGCCGCGCTGGCGCTGCTCCGTGATTTCAAGGACGTCGTCGCTGCATGGTTCAATGGCCATAATCACGCCGGCGGCTATGTGACCACTGACGGGATCCACTTCCTGACGTTCCGCGGCATGGTCGAAAAAGATTCCAGTGCCGCCGCCCGCATCGAATGCTTTGCCGACCGCATCGTGGTCACCGGATTCGGCCGGGAACCATCACGAATTCTGCCGCTGTCCGCCGGAGTATAGCAGCCGCCGGGTTCCAATCGGAACTTGCCTGCAGTGAACCTGCCCGCTAGCTTCCGGCTATGGTTTCTATGAAAATTACAATCAGCCGGGCGGTTTTTGGGTGGATTCTCGGGTTCGCGGTGCTGGGTTTTGCGGGGCATGGCAAGGGACAGAGCCGATTCCGTTCGATGCCTGAGTATGAACGGTATGCGCGGTTCCGGAAGGAGGGTCCGGGATCATGGAAGAGTGGAGCGGTGCGGGGCCGCTGGCTGGAAGGCGGGGCGGCCTTTGTCTACGAGCACGACGGAAAGCGGTGGCGGTTTCAGGCGGAGGACGGGAAGATTGTGCCCGGGGAAGCTGATGCTGAAGACCGGGCACCCTCCAGAAGCGCCATCGATCATGCGGAAAGAGCGAGGGAATGGAACAGCCGGCCCGACCGGGGGCGTCAGTTTCCATCGGCAACTTCGCCGGACGGATCCATGGTGGCCTACCACCGCAACCGGAACTTGTACGTCGGCGCAAGTGTGGGAGGGGCCACGGAGGCCATCACGACCGAGGGCAATGACCGCAACCGGCTGCGGTTCGGGTCGGCGAGCTGGGTCTACGGGGAAGAACTGTTTCAGAAGGCCGCAATCTGGTGGTCGGCCGACAGCCGACGCATTGCATTCTACCGGTTCGACGAATCGAAGGTCACCGATTACCATCTGACAAGGGACCATACGCAGCGGCAGACGACCCTCGAAACGGAACCCTATCCGAAAGCCGGGGCTCCGAATCCGGTCGCCGACCTCCTGATCTACGACCGGGAAACCCGCAGCACGGTGACCGTGGATGTCCGCAGCGGGGCTCCGTTCAGCGACAGCGTGACCGGACATTATGTCTTCGCGGTGCAGTGGTCGCCGGACGGGCGCGAACTGCTCTTTCACCGGATGGATAGACGTCAGAAAATCCTTGAGTTATGCGCAGCCGAACCGGTCTCGGGAAAGGTCCGTGTGGTGTACCGCGAGGAACGCCCGCAGAGCTGGGTCGACTTTGAACTCGCGGCCCTCCGGTTCCTTGCCGACGGACGCGCTTTCCTGCGTGAATCGGACCGTTCCGGCTGGCGCAATCTCGTGCGGCACGACCTCGCGGGTGGTTCCCCCGTCGAGATCACCAGACACCCCTTCGAAACCGCTGGGATTGTGCGCATCGACGAAGCAGCCAACACCATCTGGTACCTAACCCGCAGCGGCGATCATCACATGAAACTCCAGCTGCACCGGTGCGCACTCGACGGGTCGGGCGACACCCGTCTGACGGACCCCGCATGGCATCACGAGGTCAACATTGCCCCGGACGGCCGCCACTTTGCCGACATCGCCCAGCGGCACAACCATCCCCCGGTCACCCGCATCATCCGCCACGACGGAACGGTGGCCGCAGAGCTGGCGGTCAGCGACATCTCCGGGTGGACGGCCCTCGGTGGACGGATGGCCGAAATGTTCACGTTCAAATCGGCTGATGGAGCAACGGACCTGCATGGCATGCTCCACTTTCCATCGGGCTTCGATCCCGCGCGGAAATGGCCGCTGCTCGTCAGCGTCTATGCCGGACCGGGCACCAATGCGGCCCGCGAAACCTTCAGCCTGCCCGCCGCAGCCACAGAAGCCGGATGGGTGGTCGCATCCCTCGACTCCCGCAGCGCTGCCGGCCGCGGAAGAGCCTTCCTCGACGCCATCTACCAGAAGCTGGGCCAGGCCGAGGTGGACGATCAGGCCGCCGGCGTCAAGGCCCTCAAGGCCCGCCCGTACATCGATGGAAACCGGGTCGGAATCCACGGAACGTCGTACGGAGGAACCGTCTCCGCGCTGGCTCTGCTGCGTCATGCGGATACATTCCAAGCCGCCTGCACATCTTCCGGCGTGATGGACTTCCGAAACTACGACAGCATCTACACGGAACGCTATCTCGGTCTACCCTCCGATTCGGCAGCGGCCTACAACGCCGCCAGCCCTCTGCCGCTCGCCCCCGGACTGACCGGAAGGCTCATGATCTTCTTCGGAACTGCTGACAACAATGTCCACCCGGCGAACTCGCTCCAGCTCATCCACTCCCTCCAGCAGGCAGGAAAATCCTGCGAAATCCAGATCGGGCCGGACCAGGGCCACGTCGCCATCAACGAGGAACGGCTCCTAGAATTCTTTTCGGATGCCCTCGGAGCAGGCCCCCGATGAAAAAACGCCAGCAGAACGAAAAAAGAGAAAAAACGGCTTGCGCAGAGCAGGCGGCCTACTAAGGTCGCCCCTCCTTCCTGCCCGGCCCCTCGCCGGGTGCACAGGATTTATCGGGTGCGGCACCGGAAAAGTTGCCGCTGAAATGACGCAGGTGATACCTTAAGCGGTGGCGCTGGCTCTCCCGGTTCTTCCTTTGTATGGAAAACCAATACCTTTCAGCCATGCCCACCATCAACCAGCTCATCAACAAGGGTCGCCACCCCAAGCGCTACAAGTCGAAGTCGCCCGCGCTGGAGGACTGCCCGCAGCGTCGCGGCGTCTGCCTGCAGGTGATGACCCGCACACCCAAAAAGCCAAACTCCGCTCTCCGGAAAGTGGCCAAGGTGCGCCTCACCAACGGATTTGAAGTCATTGCCTACATCGGCGGTGAAGGACACAACCTGCAGGAACACTCCATTGTTCTCGTGCGCGGCGGTCGGGTCAAAGACCTTCCCGGTGTCCGGTATCACATCGTCCGTGGTTCGCTCGATTGCCTAGGCGTCGATAAGCGTCGTCAGGGCCGCTCAAAATACGGAGCGAAGCGTCCGAAGCCGGGCCAGGCAGCCGCCGCAGCAGCCAAGGGCAAAGGCAAGAAATAATCATCCTCCGATCGTCATCCATTTCATTTCAGGCTTATGGCTCGCAGAAAACGCGTTTACAAGAAAGCGGACCTCCGTGACTCCCGCTACGATAGTCCCCTCGTCGCTAAACTGATCACCCGACTCATGGTTGAGGGCAAACGCTCCATCGCTGAGCGCATTGTCTACGCTGCCATCGACAGGGTGAACGAAAAGAGCGAAACGGTCGATCCTCTCGAGGTCGTCAACCGGGCCATCGAGAACGCTAAGCCGCGCCTTGAAGTGAAAAGCCGCCGGGTCGGTGGTGCCACCTACCAAGTCCCCCTCGAAGTCGCTCCTGAGCGCAGCGAAAGTCTCGCCATGCGCTGGATCATCGGATTCGCCCGCAACCGCAAGGGAACGCCGATGCACGTTGCTCTCGCGAACGAAATCCGCGAGGCCGCCAATGCCACCGGCAATGCCATCCGCAAACGCGACGACGTCCACAAGATGGCCCAGGCCAACCGCGCCTTCGCTCACTTCCGCTGGTAAGAAGCCGTTCTTCACGATTCCAAAGTTTCCCATTTTCTGAACCGCATGTCCACGAACCCGAACAGTCCGAAACGCCAGTTTCCGCTCGAGCACACCCGCAACATCGGGATCTCGGCGCACATTGACGCCGGCAAGACGACCCTGACCGAGCGGATTCTTTTCTACACCGGAATGATCCACAAGATCGGTGAGGTGCACGACGGTGCGGCGACTACCGACTGGATGGAACAGGAAAAGGAACGCGGCATCACGATCACTTCCGCCGCCGTTACCGCGAGCTGGAAACAGATCCCGACCGAAGGGGTCTTCAAGATGTACGAAGGCATCAACCACCGCATCAACATCATCGATACCCCGGGGCACGTTGACTTCACCGCTGAGGTGGAGCGCTCGCTGCGGGTTCTCGACGGGGTGATTCTTGTGTACTGCGGCGTGGCCGGTGTGCAGCCCCAGTCGGAAACCGTCTGGCGTCAGGCCACCAAGTACAAGGTTCCCCGGATGGCGTTCGTGAACAAAATGGACCGAACCGGTGCGAACTTCGACCGGGTCGTTCAGGACATCCGCACGAAACTTGGAGCCCGCGCCTGCCCGATTCTCATTCCCATTGGAGCCGAAGACCAACTCCAGGGCCAAATCGACGTCGTTGGCATGAAGGCCATCAAGTACCTCGACAACGACAAGCTAGGATCGACCTACGTCTGCGAGGAACTCACCCCGGACCAGCGCGAAACCGCGGAAGTCGCCTACGAATACCTCAAGGATTCCCTCTGCGACGTCGACGAAGAATTGGGCATGATGTTCCTCGAAGAGAAGCCGATCAGCGTCAAGGATGTCAAATCCGCCCTGCGCCGTGCGGTTATCGCCAATCAAATCGTTCCCGTCATCGGTGGATCCGCCTTCAAAAACAAGGGCGTTCAGGGTCTCATGGATGCCGTCGTGGACTACCTCCCCAGCCCGCTCGACATTGAATCCGCCATCGGCCAGGATCCGGATGACGAAGCCATCAAGATCGAGGCCGTCACGAGCGATCACGAGAAATTTGTCTCCCTTGCGTTCAAGCTCTGGTCCGACAAGTTCGTCGGAAAACTGGTGTTCTTCCGCGTCTATTCCGGAACCGTTTCGAAGGGCGATGTTGTCTACAACCCGCGCACCAGAAAGCGGGAACGGATCGGTCGACTCATTCAGATCCAGGCAGCCCAGCACACGGACATTGAAACCTGTTATGCCGGGGACATCGCGGCCATCGTGGGAATCAAGGACGTCCGCACGGGGGATACCCTCTGCAACGAGGACCGGGAAATGCTCCTCGAGCCTCCCACTTTCCCGGAACCGGTCATCAGCATGTCTGTGGAGCCGAATTCCAAGGCCGACCAGGAGAAGATGGCCGTTGCTCTCTCCCGTCTCTCGGATGAAGATCCAACGTTTGTGGTGCGCACCGACGAGGAAACCGGGCAGACCATCATCGCCGGGATGGGCGAACTCCACCTCGAAATCATCTGCGACCGCCTCAAGCGCGAGTTCAAAGTGGACGTGACCGCCGGCAAACCGCAGATCGCCTACCGCGAAACGATTACCAAGGGTGCCGACTACGTTCACGGAAAACTGGTTAAGCAGAGCGGTGGTCGCGGACAGTACGGCCACGTGGTCATCAACCTGAAGCCCAACGAGAAAGGCAAAGGTTTCACCTACGAAAACAAAATTGTAGGCGGTGCCATTCCCAAGGAATACCACAAGGCCTGTCTCGAGGGTGTCGAGGAAGCCCTTCACAATGGTGTGGTCGCTGGATACCCAGTTGTCGACGTGCATGTCGATCTGGTGGACGGATCCTACCACGAAGTCGACTCCAATGAAAACGCCTTCAAGATGGCTGGCATCTTCGCGATGAAGGAAGCCATGAAGAAATGCGGTCCCCAGCTGCTCGAGCCCATCATGGCGGTAGAGGTGTCTACGCCGGAAGACTATCAGGGTGACATCATGGGTGACCTCAACAAGCGCCGCGGAAAGATCAACGGCATGGAAACGCGCGACAACGCCGCGGTACTCCGTGCCGACGTGCCCCTCGCGGAAATGTTCGGCTATGCCACCGCCATTCGCACGGTCTCCCAGGGACGCGCCAATTATTCCATGACCCCAAGTCACTTCGACCCGGTTCCCAACAATATTGTGGAACAGGTCGTCGAACAGCGCGGCGGCAAAGCAGCCCGCGCCTGATCCAGCCAAACCTTCCACGTTCTTTCTGAATCCCATGCAAAGCCAGCGCATCCGCATCCGACTCCGCGCCTACGACAGCCGCACCCTCGACCGCAGCGTCCACGAAATCGTGGAAACCGCCAAACGGACGGGGGCAAGGGTCGCCGGTCCCATCCCGCTGCCCACCCGCATCGAGAAGTTCTCGGTCAACCGTTCCGTGCACGCCGACAAAAAATCGGCCGACCAATTCGAACTGCGGACCCACAAGCGCCTTCTCGATATCGTCGATCCCACCGCCCGAACTGTTGACGAGCTGAAGAAGCTCAATCTACCCGCCGGCGTCGACATCACCATCAAAATCTGACCCTGCCGGCTCTCCGCCGACTAACCAATCAACACAATCATTCTTATGAGCCTCGGACTCCTGGGAAAAAAGCTGGGCATGACCCACATCTATGACGAGAACGGCAAGTTCATTCCGGTGACCGTCGTCGATGTCAGTGAAAACGAAGTGCTGCAGGTGAAAACTGCCGACGCTGACGGCTATTCAGCTGTTCAGGTGGGTTTCGCTAACAAGAAGGAAAGCCGCGCCAACAAAGCCGAACTCGGCCACGTTAAGAAGGCTGGATCCACTTCCAAGTACCACATCCGCGAATTCCGCGTCGACGGAGAGGCTCCCGTACCGGGAACTGCCCTCACCGCTGAGCAGTTCACGAAAGGCCAGTGGGTCGATGTCATTGGTGTGACCAAAGGCCGCGGATTCGCTGGCGGCGTTAAGCGACACAAGTTCAAGGGTCAGCGCCAGACGCACGGTTCCATGATGCACCGCCGTACCGGTGCCATTGGTTGCCGCCTCACACCCGGCCGCGTCTGGAAAAACCAGCGTATGCCCGGCCACATGGGCGTCGACCGCTGCACCGTGCAGAACCTTCAGGTGGTGGCCGTCCGGCCTGAGGATAACATTGTCCTTATTTCGGGCAGCGTCCCGGGAAGCAAGGGCGGTCTCGTCATCCTCCGCCCAGCCAAGAAAAAACCACTCGCCAGCTAAAGCGGGACTGATCTCGAAATTCAACCAAGTTTCCATCCATGGCAGCTTCTGTACTCACAATTGAATCGGCAAAAAACGCCAGCATCCGGGTCATCGAAAATGGACGCGGATCCCAGGCGGTGCACGATGCCGTCGTCGCCATGCGGGCTAACCGCCGCAGTGGCACCGCTAAAACCAAGACCCGTGGAGAGGTCTCCGGGTCCAACAAGAAAATGTACCGCCAGAAGGGTACCGGTAATGCCCGTATGGGTGAAAAGCGTGCGCCGACGCGGGTCGGTGGCGGTACGGCACACGGGCCGAAGCCCCGCGATTACAGCAAGAAGGTTTCCAAGAAGACGCGTAAACTTGCTTTCGCCAAAGCACTGTCGGAGCGCATCAAGTCGGGTGACGTTCTGACGGTCCCGGCATTCGCGGTCGCTGATGGCAAGACCAGTTCCTTCAAGAAACAACTCGAGTCCCTCTCGCAGTCCCGCAAAGTCATGATCATTGCCATGGCCTTCGATGGACAAACTTATCTCGCGGCGCGGAATTTCGGCAAGGCCCTGCTCATGACCGCCGATGAGGCGAATACGGAGCAGATCCTGCACTACGACAAAATTGTCGTCACGGCCGACGCCATGGAAACCCTTGCCCGGAGGACAGCTTAACCATGAAGGACGTATACCAGATCATCCGCAACATCCGCCTCACCGAAAAGGCTGCCATCGCGAGCGAACTCAACAACGAGTACGTCTTCGAGGTGCATCCAAAGGCGAATAAACTGGAAATTGCTCACGCTGTCCGAACCATCTTCGGCAAGAAGGTAGACAGCGTCCGCACCGCCAATTACGCCGGAAAAGCGCGCCGCAAGCGGACCGCTGCCGCCGGATTCACCGCGAACTGGAAGAAGGCGGTCGTCCGCCTTGCTGCCGGTGAAAAGATCGATCTTACCTGAACTGAACCAGATCCGCCGCAAGGCCCATCGCCATGGCTCTCAAGACGTTTAATCCCATCACGCCCTCCAACCGCTACAAGCAGTGGCCAGACTATTCCGGACTCTCCAAGGGCAAAAAGCCCGAGAAGTCCCTTGTCTCCACCAAGAAAAAGTCGGGTGGCCGCAACAATACCGGTGTCATCACCTGCCGCCATATCGGTGGAGGCAACAAGCAGAAGTACCGCATCATTGACTTCAAACGAGTCAAGCGCGACATGGACGCCACGGTCACCGCCATTGAATATGATCCTAATCGCAGTGCCCGCATTGCGCTACTCCAGTACAAGGACGGCACCAAGGCCTACATCCTTGCTCCTGTGGGTCTGAATGTCGGGGCACGGGTCCAAGCCGGCGAAAAGGCCGCTCCTGAAGTTGGCAACGCTCTTCCCCTTGCGGTCATCCCTCTCGGTACGGCTATTCACAATGTTGAACTGAAGCCGGGGCAGGGAGGCAGAGTGGCCCGGGCCGCCGGACAAGCGGCGATCCTGAACAACCGCGAAGGTGAGTATGCGCTTCTCAAGATGCCTTCAGGCGAAATCCGGAAGGTGCACACAAAATGCTATGCCACCATTGGCACCATTGGGAACAGCGAGCACATGAACGTTGTCTCCGGCAAGGCTGGCCGGACACGCTGGATGGGGATTCGCCCGACGGTCCGCGGCATGACCATGAACCCGGTTGACCACCCCAATGGAGGTGGTGAAGGACGCTCAAAGTCGGGTGGTGGCCGTCAGCACCTGCTGAGCCCGTGGGGTCATGCCAAGGGGCAGAAAACCCGGAAACGCCACCACCAGACCGATCGCTTCATCGTCCAGCGCCGCAACGCGAAGAAGAAATCCTGACCTGCTGCGCAAACTCTCCTGACCAATCTCAATTATGGGCCGCTCTCTCAAAAAAGGACCTTTCGTCAATCAGAAGCTTCTCGGGAAAATCGACAAGATGAACGATACCCCGCAGAAGAAGCCGATCAAGACATGGGCACGCTCTTCGATGATCACACCGGACTTCGTGGGTCATACTTTCATGGTGCACAACGGGAAGGACTTCATCAGCGTCTACGTGACGGAAAACATGGTGGGGCACAAGCTTGGTGAATTCAGCCCGACCCGCACCTTCAAGGGTCATGGTGCTCACACTGCCAAGGTGAGCAAGTAAAGCAGTCCTAACCATCGAACCATCCGGTATGAAGACTTCGCCGCGAAAATACACCAGCATCACTGCCTCGGCAGCACTGTGCTGGGCTGCGGTGACGTTGCCGGTGCGGTCTGAGGATACCGATTCAAACTACTCCGGAATCTCGGAGCGCAGCGCCGCCGAGGCTCTTGCGGTTGCCAATCTGGAACTGGAATCGCTCCGCGAGGAACTGAGCAGGACCCGTCTCCAAGTGGAAGCGCTTGGCCTTGCGGCCCTTGATCCCGGTGCCCGTGCGATCCAGGAAAGGCTGGCGAAGGCTCTCGGGGAACTTTCAGTTACCCGCCGCAGCGTCCGTAATCTTTCCGAATCCAACGAGCAGCTCCTCGAGGCCGGTGCGGCGTTGGTGGCGAATCCGGAAGGTTCCACTGCACGCTCCGCTTTTCAGCAGGTCATGAAGCGGGCGGGGGAGGCGAGGCGCAAAGCCACCGAAGCATCGGCGGTTCCGTCTCTCGAGTCTGCCCGGGTCGTGTCCTATAAATCCGAACTTTCACTGGCGGTGGTGAGTGCCGGCCGCCTTGCCGGGCTGCGGCCTGGCACACCCATGGTAGTGCGCCGGGGCGACCAAGTGGTTGCCAGCGGTCTCGTGGTTGATATTCGCGACAACGTGGCCGGTGTCCTCATCACCGGAAACCAGAATGCCGGCGTCCGTGCCGGTGACTCCGTCCGCCCCAGAACAGATTCCAATACTTCCGAACAATAACCGACATTCTTGCCATCCATGGACGTCAAAGCTCTCACAAAATACGCCCGCATCTCACCGCTCAAAGCGCGCCAGGTGGGACGTGAAATTCAGGGACTCCCAGTCTCCGAAGCTCTCAATATCCTCACCTTTACCCCGAAAAAGGCGGCTCTGCTATTCAGCAAGACACTCAAATCCGCAGTCGCGAACGCTGAGCACAATCACGATATGAGCGTGGACAAACTCTACGTCAAAATGGCGGTCGCAAACACGGGTCCGGTTCAGAAACGCATCAAGCCGATGGCACGCGGATCGGCCGGATCGATCCGTAAGCCAACCAGCCACATCCTTGTGGTGGTCAGCGACGAGGCTGGCACGCAATCATAATTTCCCGCAAGGCATCACCTTCACTACCCGCATCATCATGGGACAAAAAGTAAATCCGATTGGTTTCCGACTCGCCGTCAACAAGGACTGGCGTTCAAAGTGGTACGCTCCTAAGCAGGACTTTCCTCAGTTTCTGCAGAGTGACATGAAAATCCGTGAGTATCTCAAGAGCAAGCTGCAGCAGGCTGCGGTGGCGAGGATCACGATTGAACGGGCGTGGAACAGTGTCCGGGTGACGCTCTTTACCGCCCGTCCCGGATTAGTGATCGGGAAGAAGGGTGCCGAAATCGAGGTCATGAATTCCGCCATCAGTGAAATGTCCGGCGGCAAGCAGGTGAAGATCGATATTTTTGAAATCAAGCAGCCGGAACTCGATGCCCAACTGGTTGCGGAGAATGTCGCTGTGCAGCTCGAGCGCCGGATCTCCTTCCGCCGCGCCATGAAGCGGGCCGTGCAGACTTCCATGGAATTCGGTGCTCTGGGCATCCGGATCCGGGTGGCCGGTCGGCTCGGGGGTGCTGACATTGCCCGTGCCGAATGGTACCGCGAAGGCAAGGTGCCTCTGCAGACACTGCGGACACCACTCGACTATGGTTTCACGGAGGCCCACACTGTCTATGGCCGGATCGGCATCAAAGTCTGGATCAACCGTAAGCTCAATGAGGAAGGGGAAGTTGTGGGATCCGGTGCGCAGCGGCGCGAGCGCGCCCCGCGCAAGGATGGCGACCGCCGGGGTCCCGGCGGCAACCGTGGCGGCGGTCGTCCGGGCGCCGGAAGGGGTCCACGCCGCGACGCACCAGCGGAGGCTCCCGCCGCGGCACCGCCTGCACCCGCTGCCGAGTGAGGCCCATCACGTTCATTGATTCAACAAGAGAGGATAATAGATTATGGCGATGATTCCAAGTCGAGTGAAGTACCGCAAGACACAGCGGGGCAGCCGGGCGGGCAATGCCCAGGTTGGGACCACAGTGGCGTTCGGTGAATATGGCCTCCAGGCGCTGGACCGGGGCTGGATCAAGAACAACCAGATCGAAGCCTGCCGGGTTGCGGTTACCCGCAATCTCAAGCGCAAAGGCAAGGTATTCATCCGGATCTTTCCCCACAAGCCCGTGACGGCCCGTCCTCCGGAAACCCGGATGGGTAAAGGTAAGGGTGCCCCTGAATTCTGGGTTGCGGTTGTCCGGCCAGGCAACATGCTCTTCGAAGTCGCTGGAGTCCCGGAATCCCTTGCCCGGGAGTCCTTCCGGCTCGCCGCGAACAAGCTGGGTATCCGCTGCCGCTTTGTGCGCCGTTCCGCCCACCAGTAAATCCCGTCGCAGATACGACATCCATGAAAATCAAAGATATCCGAGAACAGTCAGTCGAAAGTCTGGCTGAGTCCCGCCGCTCCCTGAAACAGGAAATGCTGAATCTGCGCATCCAGCAGCGCAGCGGTCAGCTTGAGAATCCGGCCCGGCTGCGCACCCTGCGCCGCAATGTGGCCCGCATTGAAACTGTTCTGAAGGAACTGGTGCATGCCCGGACAGCTGCGGCACGCTGAACCAACGTAAACCCGAGATTTCCCACTCATGTCTGAAAACTCTTCTGTCTCCACATGCGATGCCGACCGTGGCCGCCGCAAGACCCGCGTTGGTGTCGTCCTCTCTGACAAGATGGACAAAACCATCGTGGTCGGCGTGGTCCGCCGCGTTCCGCATCCCAAGTTCCACAAGATCGTAAAAAAGACCACCAAGCTCTACGCCGCTGACGAGAAGTCCGAAGCCAAGGTGGGGGACCGGGTTCGGGTCACCGAATGCCGGCCACTGAGCAAACTGAAGCGCTGGCGCCTCGTCGAGGTTCTCAAGCATTGATTTTCACAAGTAAGCCAAACCACAGCCCACACACACTACTATGATTCAGATGGAATCCAAGCTGCAGGTGGCGGACAACACGGGAGCCCGTGTCGCCAAGATGATCGGCGTTCTCGGCAAGCGTACGCGCATTGCCAGGATCGGAGATATCATCACCGCGCACATCCGTGAAGCCAGCCCCACCGGAAGCGTCAAAAAAGGAGAAGTCGTCAAAGCCGTCGTCGTCCGCACTGCGGCCCCGATCCGACGTGACGACGGCAGCGTTCTCCGGTTCGATTCGAACGCGATCGTTGTCATTGACAAAGATCAGAATCCCAAGGGCACCCGTATCTTCGGCCCGGTGGCGCGTGAACTGCGCGACAAGAATTTCATGAAGATCATCTCCCTCGCACCCGAAGTACTCTGAGCCATGTCCGCAGTGAAAGCACACGTCAAGAAGGGTGATACGGTTACCGTCATCACTGGATCCGAAGAGATCAGGGGCAAGTCCGGCAAGGTCATCCGCGTCCTTCCCAGGAAGGGCCAGGTGTTCGTCGAGGGGCTTCGCATGATCAAGAAGCACCGCAAGGGTTCACAGGCCAATCCACAAGGCGGCATCGTCAGTATGGAGGGTCCGATTCACATTTCCAATGTGCGTGCGGACGAAGGCGCTGCCGGCAAGCCCGCAGCCCGGAAAGGCAAGTAAGAAAAGCACAAACCTGATTCATGGTCATGGAACCTTCCCTGAAAACATATTATTCGGAAAAAGTGGCACCGGCTCTCAAGACTAAGCTGGCCGTAGCCAACGTCCATCAGATTCCCCGGGTGGAAAAGGTCGTCATCAACTGCTCGTTCGGCAAGGCTCCGGACCGCAAGCAGGCAATGGAAGACGCCGTCAACGACCTGCAGTCGATCACCGGGCAAAAGCCTGTGGTGACTAGGTCTCGCAAGGCGATTTCCAACTTCAAGCTCCGCGAGGGTGAACCTCTTGGCGTGAAAGTCACCCTGCGTGGGCGCATCATGTGGGAATTCCTCGAGCGTCTCATGAAGATGGCGCTTCCTGTGGTGCGTGACTTCCGCGGAGTGAGTCCAAAGGCGTTTGACGGCAACGGCAACTACACCCTTGGTATCACGGATCAGTCGATCTTTCCGGAGATTGAAATCGACAAGGTGAAGCGGCAGCTTGGTTTCGATGTCTGCATTGTGACATCGGCCACGACCGACGAAGCCGGGCGGGAGCTGCTCAGAGCGCTGGGCATGCCATTCCGTGACAACAAGGCGGTGGCTGCCCGGGAGGGCGAGCAGGCTGCCTGATCCCTAGAATTCAACTTTCCCGAAAAAATGGCCGTCATTTCCGATCCTGTTTCCGATTTCCTTACCCGCTGGAAGAATGCCTCGCGTGCCCGCAAGGACGACTTCACAGCTCCCTTCTCCCGCATCAAGGCGGAGATTGCCCGCATCCTCCAGCAGGAGGGTTACATCTGGTCCTATGAGGTGGATACCTCTGGCCGGCATCCGGTTCTGCGAGTGAAAAACAAATTCTCGGGCAACCGCCCGGTCGTAACCGACGTCAAGCGCGTCTCCAAGCCGGGCATGCGTCAGTACGTGGAGTGCGAGGCGATTCCCCGGGTGCTGGGTGGAATGGGCATTTCCATTCTTTCCACTTCGAAGGGGGTCATGACCGGAGCCCAGGCGCGCAAGCAGCGTGTCGGAGGGGAGCTGCTCGCTCTCGTCTGGTAATCAATCCAAACAATTTCATTAGTCATGTCACGAGTCGGCAATAAAAGCATTACTCTTCCTTCCAAAGTCACTATTCAGAATGATGGTGCGGCGGTTGCGGTCGAGGGACCGAAGGGAAAACTCACGCATACGCTTCCGGAGGGCATCAGCCTTGCTGTGGAAGGGGACAGCATTTCGGTGAAGCGTTCCAGCGATGACCGCCGTCAGAAGGCGCTTCATGGGACGAGTCAGCGTCTGCTGACAAATATGATCAAGGGGGTCAGCGAAGGATTTGTCCGGGATCTCGAGATCCATGGCACTGGATTCCGTGCGGCGGTCAAGGGAACAGCGCTTGACCTTTCGCTCGGTTACAGCCATCCTGTGCTGCACCCGATTCCATCCGATCTGAAGGTGACGGTCACTGACAACACGAAGATCCGCGTCGAGGGAATTGACAAGCAGCGTGTGGGTCAGTTTGCTGCTGATGTCCGCAACTATTATCCGCCGGAGCCATACAAGGCGAAGGGTGTTCGTTATGCCGGCGAGCAGATTCGCCGCAAGGAAGGCAAGAAAGTGAAGTAAACCGGGAAGTTTGTTTCCCCATCTATTTTTATCCATGTCAATCGATCGTAAAACCACCCGCCGCCGGATTCACGCCCGTATCCGCAAGAAGCTGTCAGGCAGCGCGGAGCGTCCACGTCTGGCTGTGCATTTTTCGAACCGCAACATCTGCGTGCAGGTGATTGACGACACGAAGGGTGTCACGCTCGCTTCGGTGAATACTACGGAGGAGAATCTCCCCTCGAAGGCCAGTGTGGAGACCGCCACGGCGGCAGGCAAACTCATCGCTGAGCGCGCGAAGGCGGCGAGTATCTCTGCGGTCGTTTTCGACCGGGGTGGTCACATTTATCACGGCAAGGTCAAGGCGCTGGCGGATGCCGCCCGCGAAGCCGGCCTTCAGTTCTAACGCAATACTCTCATGTCCACTGATTCCACTGTAGAATTTTCGGAAGGATTTTCCGAAGCTGCCAAAGCCGAAGTCACCGAGAAGGTGGTGCACATCAATCGGTGTGCCAAGGTTGTCAAGGGTGGCCGCCGTTTCAGCTTCTCTGCGCTCGTTGTATGCGGAGACAAGAGCGGTCGTGTCGGGTATGGCTTCGGCAAGGCCAATGAGGTTTCCGATGCGATCAAGAAAGCGAGTGAGGCGGCCCGCCGCGCGCTGACGCCGGTTCGCCTCCGGGACAACACGATTCCTCATGAGGTGACGGGAGAGTTCGGCGGTGGCCGGGTTCTGCTTAAGCCGGCCAGTCCCGGAACCGGGATCATTGCCGGTGGGGCTGTGCGCGCCGTGGTGGAAGCCGCCGGTGTGAAGGATGTGCTAGCGAAGAGTCTTGGTTCGAAGAACCCCTCCAATGTGGTGAAAGCGACGCTGACAGCGCTGCAGCAACTGCGGACCCGCGAGCAATTCTTTGGAGCCCGTGGCAAACTTAAGTCGGCGGGGGCCTGAGGCGGCCACTTGCCGCAGAAAATCAACAATTACTGATTCCATGAGATTGAACACTCTCGCACCGCGTCCCGGTGCCAAACACAGGGTCAAGCGCCTTGGCTGCGGCGAAAGCTCCGGTCACGGCAAAACTTCGGGCAAGGGCCACAAGGGTCAGAAGGCCCGGGCTGGTGGCACCGTCCGCCACGGTTTTGAAGGCGGTCAGATGCCGATTTACCGTCGTTTGCCGAAGAAAGGCTTCAGCAACGTGGATTTTGCGATCCGCTATGCGGTCATCAATGTGGGTGACCTCGACGAGGCATTTGAGGCTGGCACGGAGATCACGGAGCAAGTTCTTCGTGAGGCTGGTCTTGTGAAGGGTCAGCGCTGGGATGGCGTCAAGGTGCTGGCTGAAGGCGAGTTGAGCAAGTCCTTCAAGGTGCGGGTTCACAAGGTTAGTGCTGCGGCCCGTGAGAAAATCGAGAAGGCGGGTGGCAGTGTTCTTGCGCCCGGTGCGGAATAAGCAGACAAAAAGATTCCGGACGGGCGCAACGAGGGTTGCGCCCGTCTTCCTGTTCCGGCATAACTGTCCAGATCCTTTCCCTGATATCTTTCCATGATTTCCGCCTTCGCGAACATTTTCAAGATCCCCGAACTCCGTCAGCGGGTTCTTTTCACGATAGCCATGCTGGCGGTGGTGCGGATCGGTGCTGCCATCACTCTTCCGGGTGTGGATCCGTCGGTTGTGCAGGGTTATCTTGACACGGCGGAGGCCAAGACTGGAAATGCGCTGACGACGCTCATCAGTGCCTTCAGTGGTGGCGTGGTGGCGGCCTGCTCGATTTTCGCGCTGGGGATCATGCCGTACATCAGTGCATCGATCATGGTGCAACTGCTGACGGCGGTGGTTCCCAAGCTGAGCAAGCTGGCGAAGGAAGTGGGGGGGCGGCAGAAGATTACGCAGTACACGCGGTATCTGACGATCATCCTCTGTGTGATTCAGGGTTATCTGATGGCGCGGGGGCTGTGCCATCCGGAGGGGAACGTGCTCCTGCGGGGGATGGATGAGTATCTGAAGGGATCTTCGCGGCAGCTGGTGCCGCAGAATCTGGTCGACACTTTCGGGTTCTATGGGATTGCGGTGACGGCGATGACGGCGGGCACTCTTTTTCTGATGTGGCTGGGCGAACAGATTACGGAGCGTGGGATTGGGAATGGCACGTCGCTGATCATTTCGGTGAACATTCTCGCTGACCTGCCGAATGCGCTCGTCAACACGTTCCGGGACTATGTACGGGCTGGTGATCCGGTGAAGGCCATCAAACTTGTCGGGTTGATTGCGCTGTTTGTGCTGACGGTGGCCGGCATCATTGTGCTGACGCAGGCCACGCGGAAGATTGCGATCAACTACGCCAAGCGGATGGTGGGTCGCAAGGTGATGGGTGGTCAGTCGACGCACCTGCCGATCAAGCTGAACTATTCCGGCGTCATGCCGATCATCTTTGCGTCGGCGATCATTTCGTTTCCGGCGGTGATCATCAACTGGATCTTCAAGGATTCCGACTGGGCGAAGAAGTTTCTGGAGATTTCGCAGAACAACGGCCCGTGGCACTGGCTGATCTACCTTGTACTGATTTTCTTCTTTGCCTATTTCTGGGTGGCGACGATGTTTCAGCCGACGCAGATTTCCGAGGATCTGAAGTCGAATGGCGGGTACATTCCGGGGATCAGGCCAGGCAAGCCGACGGCTGACTTTCTTGATTTCACGATGAGCCGGCTGACGTTTGCGGGGGCTGCCTTTCTGAGTCTGGTGGCGATTGTTCCGCAGATGATGACGCACTACGCGCAGATTCCGTATTTCACGGCGCAGTTCTTCGGTGGCACCAGTGTGCTGATTCTGGTGGGTGTTCTTTTGGATCTGATGCGGCAGGTGGAGACGCATCTGCTGCAGCGGAACTACGATGGATTTCTGCGGAAGGGCAAGATCCGGGGCCGCTATGAGGGGGATGGCACGCTGCGCGAGGGTGCTGGTTCTTCGGGCGGCAAAGTGGTGCTGCTGTATGTGGCGCTGGCGGTGCTGATTCTGATTGGCATCAGCACGGCGATTTACCGCAAGCTGAACGGGTGACATTGACCATCTGAGTCTGTGGGCAAAGGGGGCAAGATACCGATTCGGAAGGGTGCTGAGCTTGATGGCCTTCGGGAGGCTGGTCAGGTGGCTGCGGATGTGCTGCGGAAGACCTGTGCGGTGGTCCGTCCGGGGGTTTCTACGCGGGAGGTTGATGAGGCGGCTGGTCAGTTCATGGCGGAGGCTGGCTGCCGGAGTGCCTTTCTGGGGTACCGGGGATTTCCTGGAAGAATCTGCATTTCACTCAATGAGGAGGTGGTGCATGGGATTGGGCGGGCGAACCGGATCATTCAGAATGGCGACATTGTGAAGATTGATGTGGGCATTGTCCGCAACGGGTGGATTGGCGACAATGCGGTGACGGTTCCGGTGGGCATGATTCCGCCTGAGGTGCATCAGCTGCTTAGGGTGACGGAGGAATCGCTTCATGTGGCTGTCGGTCATGCGGTGCCGGGCGGGCCCCTGCGAGTGCTCTGCGGGAGTGTTGATCAGTTTGTGCGGCGGTATGGATTTTCGGTTGTGCATCAGTTTGTGGGTCATGGGGTGGGGCGTCAGCTTCATGAGAGTCCGGAGGTGCCTAATTTCGACAATGGGCGGATCCGGGTGCGGCTGGAGCCGGGGATGGTGCTTGCGATTGAGCCGATGGTGAACATGGGGACACCGGAGGTGGTAGTGCTTGCGGATCGCTGGACAGCGGTGACGCGGGACCGGCGGCCAAGTTCACATTTTGAGCACACGGTGGTGGTGACGGACGATGGACCGGAGATTCTGACGCCGCGGGAACGTCTCAATCCCCCGCTGCAGGCTGCGGTGGCTAAAGGTTAGGAGCCTGTTGAAAACCAAGGCTGTTGGCGCAGCGAAGCCTTCTGGAATAGGGTCGGCCGACCGCTGGGGAGCCATCTCCCGAGCCACGGCGCAGCCGCTCTGTCGGCCACTGTGGAATCTGCATCCGATGCCGGGCCTTGGTTCTGCGCTGGGCTCTCAGGGAGTTCCTTCGAGGAGTCGGCTCCGTCGGCGGAGCCACCGGGAGATTTCGATGGGGTCGCTGAGGGCGGTGGACGCCATCAGTCCGATGGCGGTGGCTTCGCGGCAGCGTTTGAGGCCCCATGCTTCTTCTGCGAGGTCGCAGGCTTCTGCGTAGCGTCCATCGTAGAGGGCGAGGAGACCGAGCTGGAGGGAGTCGTGGGTGGCGTGGAGGATGGTGCCGAGCATGGCGACTTCGCAGCCGCAGTGAGGGCAGTGTCCGTGTTTGGGCAGGGAGACCCGGTGCCGACAGTATGGGCAATTCACGTCCATGGGTGGCGGGCGGGATGGGGTCAGGCAGGATCGGCGACGGTGACGGAGGCTGGGCGGAGGATGCCGTCCTGGTTCCGGTACCCTCGCACGGATTCGGCGAGGACCGTGCCGGACTTGGTTCCTCTGGGCGGGGGGGTGGTCGCCACCATGCTCATGGTGCTGGGATCAAACGGTTTTCCGATGGTTTCGATCACTTCGACGCCGGCAGCCCGCAGCGCGGTCTGGAGGGCGGCGGCGACTGGTGCTGGTGCTTCTGCAATCCGGTCGGCGAGCGCCACGAGGGCGAGGCCGAGGGACCGGTTGTTGATGGGGGTCTGGGGGCCTGAGGAGAGCGCCTGGAGGGCTCCGCCGAATTTCTCGGCTGTTTCCGATGAGCGGCGGAAGGCCCGCCGCAGTTCGTTGCGGATGGCGGCCAGTTCCCCGTAGAAGGTGAAGAGATCGGGCGGGTCCGGGGGATCGAAATCCTGGGTTGGGTCCTCGATTTCGGCGAGTTCGTCGAGGGCATCGTCGAGTTCATCGCGCAGGTCCTCGCGCCAGCCCGGGGGTGCGGGGGCCTTGATGCCGGAGCTTAGGGGAAGCGTACCGTCGTCGTGAAAGGAGGAATCATCCTGGTCGTCGGGCATGCTGAACCCGTCATCGTTTTCGTTGGACGACGCTGGGCCATGGCCGGTGTCGTCCTGCGGGCGCTTTGATTCCGGTGAGGGATCGTTCCGGGAAGGATCCGGATCACCCCGGCCGGGTTTGCGGGCGTCGTCGTCGGAGGGCAGAATCACGGGAATGGGATTAGAGGGACTGGCTGAAGGAATCGCCTGGTTTGACCGAGAGGGCGAAGGCTGTGAGCAGGGAGATGACTTCTTCGATGTCGGCGAAGCTGGCGCATTCGACGACCGAGTGCATGTAGCGGAGCGGGAGGGAGACGAGAGCGGAGGGTGTGCCTTCGCGGATGTGGTAGATGGAGTCGGTGTCTGTGCCGCTGTAGCGGGAGGAGGATTCGTGCTGGATGCTGATTTTCTCCCGTGTGGCGGTTTTGAGCAGGCGTTCGATGACGAGGGGGTGGCAGCAGGTGCCGTGGGTGATGGAGGGACCGCCGCCGAGGGTGACCGATCCGTGGCGGGCTTTTTCGATGCCGGGGGAATCGGTGGCGTGGGTGACGTCGAGGCAAATGGCGACGTCTGGTTTGAGCCGGTAGGTGAGCATGCGGGCTCCGTATCCGCCGATTTCCTCTTGAACGCAGTTGGCGGCGATGACGGTGGCGCTGAGTTTCCGGCGCTGTTTATGGAGGCGGCGGATGGTTTCTGCGATGATGAAGCCGCCGATGCGGTTGTCGAGGGCGCGGCCGATGAGGCGGTTGCCGCCGAATTCCTCGGCGGAGTCGGCATAGACGGCGGGATGGCCGACGCGGAGTCCGAGTTTGGCGACATCTTTTTCGGAATCGGCTCCGACATCGACGTAGAGTTCGTGGACTTCCGGAGCTTTTTCCCCGCCGGAGCGGTCGCGGATGTGGATGGCGGTATTGCCGATGATGCCGGTGACGGGGCCTTTGTCGCCATGGAAGATGATGCGGCGTCCGCGTGCGGTGGCGTAGTCGCTGCCTCCGATGCGGTCGACGTGGAGGAAGCCTTCCTTGGTGATGTGCTTGATCATGAAGCCGATTTCGTCGGCGTGGGCTTCGAGCATGATGCGGTAGGGGGTCTGGCCTTCGAGGATGGCCCATGTGCTGCCGTAGGCGTCGCAGGCAACGGAGTCGGCGTGAGGTTTGACCCATGCGGCCCATTTCCTTTGTCCGGCCATTTCGAAACCGGTGGGGCTTGGGGTGTTGAGGAGATCCAGCAGGAAGGACTTGGTGGCTTTATCCATGGCGTGGGGAGTGTGGACTCGGCATGGTGGGGAGGCAAGCTGCTTCGATTGCCGTTGCAAAGGGGGGTAGGGGGAATGAGATGAGGGAACGATGATGCTGTCGAGCGAGGAGACTGGGAATCGTGGATGGGTGTTTCTGCGGGTACTGGCCGTGGTCATGGCCTGGCAACTGCTGGGGTTTGCCGGCGGAGTGTTTACGTTTGTGAGTGTTTGGCCGAAAGTGGCTGCTTCGCATGAAGCCTTCGGGATGGCCGGGTTGAGGGATCAGCTGATGTGGCGGCATGCCGGGGTGCTGGCGCGGGCCTATGTGCCGGCTGGGATCCTGATGGCGCTGGCGGTTTATCCGCTGGTGGTGATGTGGGCGGGGCGGTCGGGCCGATTCTGGTCGGTGGTGTGGCGGACGCTGCTGCTGGTGCTGCTGGTGACGCTGCTGGTGTCTGCGGCAGTGGTGCATTACCGTCCGTGGATGTTGAGTGGGATGGACGGTCGGCACTGGTATTTCCGGATGCAGGAAGCGGTGCCTGGCTGGGTCCGGCTGGGGGTGCTGCCATTTGTGCTGAAGGGGACGGTGGTGGCGTGGCTGGCGTTCAGCGGCGGATGGTACTGTTATCGGTTTGTGTGCTGGCTGCGGTCTGGGTGGACGCCGGGTGCTTGTGCGGCGACAGCGAGCGGGATGGTGGCGCTGGCTGGGCTGGGGCTGCAGTTGGCCCCGGATGCGGAGAGGTCGGACGGCGGGAATCTGCCGGTGCGGGCCGGGAAGACTGCGGGGCGTCCGAATGTGCTCCTGCTGGTTGGGGAGTCGCTGCGGGCGGATTATGCGTTCGGTGAGCGGGAGGGGAAAGTGGTGGCTCCGGCGCTGCGGCGGCTGGCGGAGCAGGGGCTGCGTTTTGATCAGTGCCTGACTCCGGTCAATGGCAGTGCCGGGGCGCTGACGTCGCTGCTGACGGGAGTGTATCCTCACAGTCATGGTCTGCGGCATGAGTACCCAGGCGATGATGAAATTCGATTCCTGCGGAATGGGGTGCCACTGCTGCCGGAGAGGATGCGTGATCTGGGGTATGAGACGTATGTGGCTGGTGATGGAGGTTCGGGGCGTGTGGCGGGGCTTCCGCTGGGGTTTGAGGCGCAGGAGATGGAGGAAGGCGGGTCGGTGCAGGCGGTGGTGAGTGGGGAAATCTGCCGTTCGCATCCGCTGTTGGCGGCGTGGTTCTGGCATCCGGCGGGGCGCTGGCTGCTGCCGGAACTGGCTGACAGTGCTCCCATGGTCAGTCCGGAATCGGTTACGGACCGAGTCTGTGAGCGGTTGGAGGAGCGGGGGTTGGAGGAGCGGCCATTTTTCTGGACGGTTTACTATTCGTGCGGGCGGATGCCGTACGAGAACAGTGCGCGGCAATTCGTCGGCAAGGGAGGTCGGGAGCGGCTGGAGCGAATTGGGTCGGATGCGGGAGCATGGGTGGCCCGGTTAGCGGCTGGGGGCGGGGCAGTGGGGGAAGCAGGGGAAGCACTGCGGGAGCTTTATGCCGGGGCGGTGGGGCGGTTTGATGAATGTGTGGGTCGGGTGGTGGCAAGGCTGAAGTCGACGGGGCAGTGGGAGAACACGATTCTCATGGTAGCGGGTGATCATGGGGAGGAACTGCTTGAGGACGGGGTGTCGCTGGGGCATGGAAATGGCCTGCAGGGAGGGGATCGGACCATGCGGGTTCCGGCGTTGCTGCACCTTCCGGGCCGGCGTCATGCTGCTGTGGTACCGCATGTGGTGCGGTTGGTTGATTTCGCACCGACGCTTCTGGAATTGTGTGGAGGGGAGAGAGATGCTGGGATGGAGGGAGTCAGTCTGGGACCGTATCTGGAGGGTGGAGCGGATGCCGGGCTAGTGGCGTACGGGGAATCTTCGGTGCCGTTCCCGGTGAGGAAGATGGACGGAGGAGAGCCTCTGGTGATGGTGCCGGAGGAACCGCTGCTGACGATGGACGGGTCGATGGAGGGACGGTTTGTGCTCAATCCGGGTTTGAGGGAGGAAGCTTTGCAAATGAAGGAGAGGATGGTGCGGACGGGTAAGTGGAAGCTGGTGTTCACGCCGGGGGAGAGCCGGGATATACTGCGGTTGTTTGATGTGTCGGGGGATCCGGATTGCCGGGAGGATGTCGCACTGCGGTATCCGGGGACGGCCGAGGTGCTGCGTCGTGCACTCTGGGATTGGATGCGCGAGCGGCGTCAGCGGACCGTGCCGGAGATGTTTCCGGGAGGGGAACCTGATCCGGAGGGGGCGGCGCTTTGAAGCGGGCGGTGCGCTGTGCTGGGCCTGCGGGCATCAGCATTCTGGAGTTGCTGATCCTGCTGGCGATGGTGGGGGTGCTGCTGGGTTTGGCGTATCCTGGCTGGCAGAAGAGCCGGGAGCAGCGGAGGGAGCGGGAGATGCCGGTGGCCCGGGAAGTGCGGTCTGCGTCGGCATGATTCTGCGATGGACAAGGCGGAGAGGCGGGCCATGAACGTGTGCATCGGGAAGCGGGCGCACGAGGCTTCCGTTTTCCGTGAATGATTCCCTGATTTTTTCCCATGCACGACCCGCGAATCGATCAATTGGCCCGGCAGCTCATCAGTCATTCCGTTGCGCTGAAGCCCGGGGAGAATATTCTTTTTGATCTGTATGATACACCTGCGGAGATGGGGATTGCGCTCGTGCGTGCGGCGCGTGCGGCTGGGGGCATTCCTCAGGTGCAGATTCACGATGCGCGGCTGACGCGGGAACTGCAGTTGGGTGCGGTGGAGAAGCAGTATGAGGAATGGAGCGGGGTGCAGATGAATCTGATTGAGCGGATGCAGGCATACATTGCGATCCGGGGCAGTCATAATATCACGGAGAGTTCCGATGTGCCGCCGGAGCGGATGAAGCTGGTGATGGCGAAGATGAGGCCGGTGATGAATCACCGGGTTCAGAAGACGCGCTGGTGTGTGCTGCGGTGGCCGAATCCTTCGATGGCGCAGCTCAACAGCATGAGCACCGAGGCTTTTGAGGACTTTTATTTCCGGGTTTGTCTGCTGGATTATGCGGCGCTCAAGCCTGGCATGATGGCTCTTGAGAAGCTGATGGACGAGACGCGTCAGGTGCACATCAAGGGGCCGGGCACGGACTTGCGGTTCAGCATCGAGGGAATCGGGAGCGAAGCCTGTGGTGGAGAGAAGAACATTCCCGATGGGGAGTGCTTCACGGCTCCGGTCAGGGATTCCGTGGAAGGCGTGGTCTCATTCAATGCGCCGACGATTTATCAGGGGATTGCGTTCGACAGTGTGCGTCTCGAGTTTTCGCGTGGCCGGATTGTGAAAGCGACAGCGAACAATACGGAAGCCATCAACCGGGTTCTGGATTCGGATGAGGGAGCCCGGTACATCGGTGAGTTTGCGATTGGTTTTAACCGGGAGATTCTCCATCCGATGCGCGACATTCTTTTCGACGAGAAGATTGCGGGAAGCTTCCATTTCACGCCTGGGCAGGCGTATGAGGGGAAGACGGACAATGGGAACCGGAGCCAGGTGCACTGGGATCTGGTATGCATTCAGCGGCCCGACTATGGCGGTGGCGAGATTTTCTTTGATGACCGACTCATCCGCAAGGACGGGAAGTTTGTGCTGCCCGAGTTGGAGCTGCTGAACTGAGGAAACTGGTCATTCGGTTGTGGGGATGCTGGTGCCCTGGGCGGCGTGCATGGCTTCCATGGGCTGCGTGCCTTGCTGCTGGAGCCATGTTCCGACATCGTGCGGGGAATGGTAGGTGCCGTAGGGAACGATGGCGACGCGGGCGGCTTCGGAGCGGTCGGTGAAGTTGCCGAAGCGGTCGATGCGGCCTTTGGTGGAGGGCATGACGAGTTCGATGAACGAGCGGATGCCGGTTTGGTCGGCGTAGTTGTCGGCGAGTTGGTCGAAGGGGCCGTCGTTCCATTCATTACGGGCGACGGCGGAACTGGCGACGGCGGCGAGGACCTTGCGGTTGCCGGCATGGGGATCGTTCCAGAAAACGAAGCCGGTGCGGCGGCCGATGGCGAGCGATGCGGAGAGCGGGGAGAAGTGTTCCGGCTGAGGGAATGAGGGATCGAGGATCCATGCGAAGGCCTTGCGGGTGCGGTCGCAGACGAGGATGAAGCGGAGTCCGCTTTCATCGCAGGTGCGCTGGACGAAGGTTTCGCCGTTCCTGAGGGCGAGATTCGGGGGAGGCGTCTGTTCGAGGGCGAGGAAGTGGAACAGGACGGATTTTGTCTTCCATGTGACGCGGCAGGAAAGCGGGCTGGGGCAGGCCATGGATAGGCCGTCGCCGGGTCCGAGCCACAGGGTTCTGGCGAGGGGCTTGATGGCATCGGTGGGGGAAGCGAGGCGTTCGGAGTAAGCGAAGCTGAGTTCGCCTTTTTCGCGGCGACCGGCGGCGAGACGGATGTTGCCGTGAAGGGTGCGGCCATCGGTGGCGAGTTGCCAGTACCAGTAGTTTTCGGAAGGATGCACCGTGACCTCGGCGGGAAGGGCTGCGAAGACCGCGCTGAAGACTTCGGTGGGGGAGTTGGGGTCCGGGTGGTCCGACATCCAGCCGGCCATGGAGGTTTCGTTGGTCGAAAGCGCCGGTGGTGGTGCGGGAGCCGCGGAGGTCTGGAGCATCAGCAGGAGAGCGGGGACGAGCATGCCTGGAAGATGACCGTGCGGCTGGTGCATTCCAGAGAGGATGTGCGGGGGTGGGCGGATACAACGGACTTGTCAGAGTGAAATCCTGCTGTCAGATGTCAGGATCATGATGAGGACGATTCTGGCAGGACTGATCCTGGCGTTGTTGCCGGTGAAGGCTGCTGGTGTGATTGAGAGTACCGGGAATGTGTTTCAGGAGGCGGGGCTGAGTGATCTGTATCTGGGATTCAGGCCACGGCAGGTGAAACTTGGTCCGCAGCAGGTGGGGCCTGAAGGGGCGGTGGTGCGCCGGGGATTTCTTGAACTGGGCGACGAGCAGCGGCCGGAGCGGCATGCGGTGGAGATGACGTACCGCGAAGGATTGCCGCATGGTCTTGCGGTGGATGGCGATGGGGATGGCCGGATCGGTCCTGGCGAGAGAGTACCGTTCCTCCGGCAGAAGCCTGAAGGAGACCGGCCGGGCAGCGACGATGTGTGGAAAGCGGCTTTCCATGTCCGGTTACCACTCGACGGTGGAAGACAGAGTGGAGCGATTCGTTTTTACTGGACCGAGCGGACGGGTAGATTTTCCCCTGATGCGATCAATTACTATTGTGATTTTGGCATCGCCGGGAAAATTGCCTTTCCGGGGGGTGGAGAAGTGAGGACGATGCTGGTGGACATGGAGTGCCGGGGGACCTTTGATTTCGGGGACATCGAATTGACAGACAAGGCTGCGCTCTGGCTTGATCTGGATGGCAACGGGATGAATAGCCGGGGAGAGTATCATCTGCTGAACCGTGCGTTTGAGGCCTTCGGGCGGTGGTACCGGGTGGCAGAGGTGGCTGAGGGCGGCCGGGTACGGTTGGAGGAGGTGGCTGCTCCACCTGCGGTGAAGCGGGAGGGTCCGGATCTGAGTCCGGGAAGGGAGGCGCTTGCGTTTGCGGTGCTGGACACGGCAGGGCAGGAGGTCAGGGTTCCCGATGGGTACCGCAGCAAACTGTTGCTTCTTGATTTCTGGGCGTCGTGGTGCGGGCCTTGTCTGACCGAGATTCCTTCGACTGTGGAGGCGGGACGCCGTTTCCGGGGAGATGGGCTGGAGATAGTGGGGGTGTCGCTGGACGGGGCGGCATCCGGTCCGGCGCTGAAGGCATTGGCAGCCAAGACGGGCATGGGCTGGCCGCAGGTACATGATGGCAAGGGCTGGCAGAGCGACCTTGCTCGGCTTTATGGTGTCAATTCCATTCCGTTCCGGGTGCTGGTGGATGGGACGACGGGCAGGATTGTGGCCAGTGGGGATCTGCGCAGCAAGGAACTTGTCTTGGTGATTGAGAAGGCGGTGAGTGAGCGCAAGTCCAAGTGAGCCGAGTTCCGGGTGCGGCGCGGATGTGCCTGCGCACCCCGGGCGGGGGCACCGCCGGAGAGGGAGTCTCCGGCGTACGCCGGTGCTTTAGCGTGCTCTCGTTGGTGAGGCGTGAGGCCGGGTGATCAGATCGTTTCGAGCGACCATCCGTCACGGTAGGCCTGGCTGACGAGTTTGGCGGCGTCCGGGTCGCCTGCGAGGGTACCGTTGGTTTCGTCCCATGTGAGGGTCTTGTCCGGGAAGCGTACGGCGATGGTGCCGAGGAGGGCTGCGGTGGTGAGGGGGACGGCGTAGTCGAAGTGACTGGTGGTTTTGCCTTCGCCGAGGCAGGCGAGGACGAATGAGGTGTAGTGTTCCTGCGGGCTGCCGGGTTCCATTTTGCGGCGGAGTTCCGGGGGTTTTCCGGGGCGGAGGAGTTGGGGGCGGGAGCCGAAGTGGACGATCAGGAGAGTTGCCTCTTCGCCGACGATGGCGGCTCCGTTTCCGGGGACTTCGCGGCCTTCCATTCCGGGGATCTGGGAAGGCGATGGTTTCCGGCCGCCGTCGTACCAGAAGAGTGGGAGGGTGGGGCGGGTGGTGAAGGGGGTGCCGGCGAAGGAATATTCGAACGTTTCCCACTGGGGCCAGCTTTCGCTGCGGCGTTTCTGGTCCTTGAGCCATGCTTCTTCCGCTCCGGTGCAGCGTACGCTGAGGGGTGCGGCGAGATCGAGAGCCTTGAATGGGGTATCCATGATGTGGCAGGCGAAGTCGGCGATGGCACCGCCTCCGAAGTCCTGCCAGCCGCGCCAATTGAAGGGGTGATAGATTTTGCTCTGGTAGGGGCGTGCAGGTGCACCCCCCAGCCAAAGATCCCATGAGAGCCCTTGAGGGATGGTTTCCTCGCCGTCCGGACGGGGGGCCTGGGCGAAGGTGGCGCTGCTCCAGCAGTGGACTTCCTTCACTTTGCCGATGGCTCCTTCCTTGACCATCTGCACGGCGGTGCGGTACTCGCTGCTGCTCTGGATCTGGTTGCCCATCTGGGTGACGACGCCGGCCTTGCGGGCGGCGGTCCGCAGGGCTCGGGCTTCGGCGATGGTGCGGGTGAGGGGTTTCTGGCAGTAGACGTGTTTTTTACGGCGGAGCGCCTCCATGGCGATGAGGGCGTGCATGTGGTCGGGCACGGTGATGCTGACGCTTTCGATGCGGTCGCCTTCCGCGCGGAAGAGTTCGCGCCAGTCTTGGTAGATGCGTGCGTCCGGAAATTTCTGGCGGGCGGCCGCGTGGTTGCGGGTATCGACTTCGGCGATGGCGACGACTTCCATCCGTCCGGAGGCCATGAGGGCGTCGATATCCGAGGCGGCCTGGCCGGTGATGCCGATGGCGGCGTGCTTGAGTTTCCTTGCGGAGTCTCCGGCTCTGAGGAAGTCTGGAGCGAGGAAGGGGGCGGAGGCGGCGAGGGCGGCGACGTGCTTGAGGGACTGGCGGCGATTCATGGTGTTGTCGCCCGTAACGTTCCGACGGCGGACATGCTGTCAGTGAATCACACCTTGGCTTACGGCAGAGATACCCGGAGTCGCAGGAAGCGGGGGGAGCCGGGAGTGATGGGGATGGCATCGCGCACCGTTGTCTGGATGGCGTTGGCATCAGGGATGCTGGCGATGACGAGGGGCGACTGGAAACCATCGGTGGAGGAATTCCAGATGGTGGACCATGGTCCGGTCGGGTTGGGAGCCGATTCGGTGCGGTAGATGAGGCCGCCGGTGAAGAGGCGGGCAGGGAAGGCGAGGGTGAGGTATGATTGGCCATCGACGAGGGCGGTGCCGGTGGTCGGCATGGGCCGGTACGCTGAGTTCGTGCTGCTGGCGGGTGTCAGGAAGGCGTATTCGAGGAGGTTCGGGTGACCGTCCTTGTCGGGGTCTGCGTGCGGGTCTGCGTCTGGGCCGCTGAGTCCCTCGCTGGCGATCCATTGCTGGTAGGAAAGGTTTACGGTGACGTCGAGGGTTGAGGTGGTGGTGAGACCGTCGAGGTCGCGTGCGGTGATGCGGATGGTGGCGGTGCCTTCGGCGAGCGCGGACAGGCTGAGAGACGTTCCGGTGACGGAGGCGTTGCAGATGGCGGGATGGAGGCTTTCTGCGGAGAAGGAGAGAGGGTGGACGGGTCCGGCGGCGAGCACCTTGACGAGGGAGTCCGTGGAGAAGGCCGGTGGTGGAGGGTTGGTGACCGGGCAGGCGGAGAGCACGCTGTTTACCGAGGAATAGTTTCGGATCTCGAGGGCAGCGATGGCGTCGGCCACCTGCATGCCGTTGCCGGCGACGCGTGCGAAGACGGTGAAGCCTTCGTTCTGGTTATTGAGGTTGGAGGCATTGTCGGCGAGACTGATGAAGAATTCCGAGGTGGCGCTGTCCGGGTCGCCACCGAGTTTCGCCATGGCGACGGTGCCGCGAGCGTTTGTGATTTCCGGTTCGTTGGGAACTGGTGGTTGTCTGGTGATGGAGGGGGTGCCGGGTTCCGACTTGTAGCCGCCGCCCTGGAGTACGAAGCCGGGGACGCTGCGGTGGATGATGGTGTTGAGGTAGTCGTTGCGGGTGATGTACCCGGTGAAGTTGGCGACGGTCTGGGGGGCTGCTTCCGGGAAGAAGGCGAAGTCGATGGTGCCGGTGTTGAAGGTGATGCGGGCGGCCTGGGAAACGTCGGGGTCGAGAAAGTAGGGAGCGAGGTCGATGGTGGAGGGAGAGGATCCGCGTTCGAGAGAGACCGCGGGGATGGTCTGGGAGGAAACGGGTGCGGCGAGGGCTGGGACTGGGCGGAAGATGTGGATGCTGAGGCGCTGGGTGACGGTGGTGCCGTTGCTGAGGGTGGCGTTCACGGTGGCCACGAAGCGGCCTTTGCTTTCCGGGGTGCCGGTGATTTTTCCGTTGGCGGGGTCGAGGGAGAGGCCCGGGGGCAGATTGGCTGCCGAGTATCCGGTGACGGTGGTGCCGCTGCAGGTGAGGGTGATCTGGTGGGAAAACGGTGTGCTGACGAGTCCGCTGGTGTATTCAGCGCTGGAGATGATGGGCGGCGCGGTCATCGTGACCAGATTCGAGAAGGAATACTCGGCTCCGTTGCTTTTGAAGGAGACGGCACCCCACTGGAAGTAGCTGCAGGAGGGCCATGAAGTGAGGGTATCGGTGTAGCTGGAGGTGTTGGCGGCGACGGTGGTGAAGATGCTGTAGTTGCCGGTCGGGGACGTGCGGTAGATGATGTAGAATCCTTCTTCGTCTGAGGAATTGTCCTTCCATGAGCATTGGAAGTCTCCGTTGGCTTCCCACTTCAGAGTGAAGTCCGTGGGCGCAGCGGGAGGGGCGGCCTGCGATGATGCGGCGAGCAGAAGAGACGAGGCAGCGGAAAGGGAGCGGAACAGGGACGGCTGATGATTCACAGGTTGAGGCATAGCATTCCGCGGGGGGCTCTGCCAAGGACGGAAAGCGGGTTGGCTTCTCAATCCCGGTTGGGTGTGGCGAAGTGGGCGGCCACGATGGCGAGTGTGACGACCCCGCTGAGTGGCATGAGGATGGCTGCGAGCAGAGGATCCATGTGGCCGGTGAGGCAGATGGCGGCAGCGGCGGCGTTGTAGAGGACTGCGAAGGCAGCGACCCGGTGAACCGCGCGCTGACGGAGCCGGGCCGTGGCGATGAGACCACTGAGGAACCGGAGGCTGCGGCCGAGGAAGTAGAAATCGGCCTTGGCTTCGAGAAGGCCCTTGTCGACGACCGGAGTGCCGGTGCAGGAAGCTGCGGAGAAGGCGAGGCTGTCGTTCATGCCATCGCCGATGTAGAGAGTGTCGCCGCGATCGAGTGCGCGGACCATGGATTCCTTTTCGGTGGGAGTGAGGGAGGCGTGTGCTTGGCTGAGGGGAATGTCTAGTTCGGCGGCGAGCGTGCGGACTTTTTCGGGTCGGTCGCCACTGAGCAGGTGCAGGGAGAAGCCCGACTTCTGGAGAAGTCCCGTCTGGGTGGCGGCGTCCGGGCGGATGGAATCGCGGAAGCGGAATCCCGCAAGAGGGATGCCATCGCAGGCGAAGACGGCATCGCTGTGCGTGGAGTGGGGAGGGGCGGGGGCCTGCCAGCCCGGGCGGCCGAGGGACCATCGGGCTCCGGAGCTGTCGTGGAACCATGCGCCGAGGCCCGGGGTTTCGTTGACTTCGGCATCGGGCAGCGGGTCGAGTCGTCCTGAGGATCCGAGGGCTTCGATGAGGCTGCGGCACACGGGGTGGAGGCTGTCGATAGTGAGCGAGAGCAGGGCGCGCCGGGCTTCTGGTTTGAGGGAGGCGAGGCTATCTGGGTTTTCGAGAACGGGGTTTTCGAGAGTGAGGGTACCGGTTTTGTCGAAGAGGATTTTCCGGACGCGGAGGAGCCGGGGCCAGAAGATGGCGCGGCGTACGAAGACGCCGCGGCGTTCCATGCGGGCTGCTGCGAGGTCATCGGCGAGGGGCAGGGCGACTCCGAGGGCGCAGGGGCAGGAGACCACGAGGAGGGAAATCATGACCTGAAGGGCCATTTCCGGCTTTCCGGTTGAGAGCAGCCATGCGGCGAAGCCGGCGATGGCGAGGACGAGGACGACGGCGATGTAGATCCTGAGGATCCGGTCGAGGATGGGGTGACGGGCTTCGTCTTCGCGCGCTTCGCGGAGGCGGCGGAAGAGGGAAGCGTCCCATGTTTCGAGGGCGGCGAGGGCAAGGGGTGTTCGTCCGATGTTGAGGGATCCGGCGGCGAGGCGTCCGCCTGTGGCGGTGTGGCGGGGTTCGGCTTCACCGCTGATGGACTCCATGCTGACGGTTCCTTCCTCGCCGACGAGCTGGGCGGCCACGGGAACGACCTGGCCGGGATTAGTGTGGAAGACGGTGCCGGGCTGAAGCTGGCTGAGGGGCAGTGGTTTTCCGTCCGGGGTGCGGACCGAATTGGCGTCGAGTGCTTCGCCGAGGAGACGGCCGCGGTTTCGTTCGACGGCGGCCATCTGGAGCCGGCGTCCGGCCAGCATGAGGAAGGTGAAGACAGCGACGAAATCGAAGTAGAGAAGTGATTCAACGGAGAGGAGCCAGCCAGCGAGTGATCCGGCGTAGGCGGAGAGGATGCCTGCGGCGATGGGCAGATCGATGTGGAGGACTCCGCTCTGGAGGCTGCGGAAGGCGCGGCTGATGAAGTAGGAACCGCCGGTGAGGACAGCGAGGGTTGCGCAGACACCGGCGGCAATGGTGAAGATCCCGGCGAGGGCGAAATCCGCTTCCATGCCGAGGTAGCGTGGCAGGGAGAAAGCCATGGCATTCATGGCGAAGGCACCGCAGAGTCCGGTTCGGCCGCTGAATTCATTGCGGGCTGCGCCGGTGGCGTCGGCGGGGCCAAGGAGGTAGCCGAACTGGCGGACGGTGTCGGCGAAACTGGCGAGGTCGCACGATCCGGGGGACCATTCGAGCCGGATGCGTCCGGGGTGGGCGCGGACGCGGGCACGCAGGGCACCGGGGGTGCGTGAGAAGACGCGTTCGAGGAGCCAGACGCAACCGACGCAGGAGATGCCCTGGACGGCGAGGTCGAGCTGGGCGGCACCCTGACCGGCGGCGGCTTCTGCGGTGGCGGCGCTTTCGGTGAGCCATGTGTAGTCGCGTTTCTGAAAAGCGACTGATTTGACGGGTGCGGTGACCTTGCCGCCTTTGAGATGGTAGTATTGGTCGAAGCCCTGGTCGTGGATGAGCTGGTGGACGAAGGCGCAGCCGCCGCAGCAGAATTCGTCCGATGGTTCCTGTGGTTCAAAGTGGGTGCCGCAGTGGCTGCAGGCATGGTCGGTGGAAGCTTTCATGGATTGGAATCCTGCGGGACGGCTGGGGAGGCTTTGCCGTTCTGCGGACCGTCGCAGAAGGGGCAGGAGGCGGCGGGGATTTCTCCTGCGGCTGGGGGTGGGGCGGCATTGGCAGGAAGGGTGGGCCAGAGCCGGGCGAAGACGAGGATGGCTCCTGCGAGGGCGACGCCGCGGCGGACCCGGGCCATGGCGGCTGGGCTGAGCTGGTGCTGCCAGACATGGAAGCGCTGCTGAGCAAACCAGAGCAGGGGGACGGTCCCGAGGGCGAAGGAGAGCATGAATTCGGCTCCACGGACTGCGGAACCGCTTACGAGGGCGATGCCGACCATGATGTAGAGCGGGCCGCAGGGCATGAGCGGGGTGGCGAGGCCGAGGGCGAGGGCCCCTTGCCGCACGGGGATGCGGACGAGGCGGAGGCGGGTGCGGGCCGACCATCCGCGGAGGAACGCAGGACGGGGCAGCCGGACATGAAGGCCGAGGGCGATGCCGAGCAGAATGACGGCGAGGACCCATGGCAGCACCATGACGGGAGAGCCGGTTAGTTTTTCAAGGGGCCAGCGGCCGAGGCTGCCGGCGATGACACCGATGGCGGTGTAGGAGCAGAGGCGGCCGATGTGGTAGAGTGCGGCTGCCTGCATCTGCTGGTCCTCGCCGCTTTTGAGAGCCATGAGGCTGCAGGCGACCGGTCCGCACATGCCGGCGCAGTGGAGGCTGGTGGCGAGTCCGGCGACAAAGGCTCCGGCGGCCGTATTGACGGTTTCAATGGCTGGCATGACCGGGGCGCGGCGGGGTTTCGATCTGCTGCGGGGTATGCTGGGAAGCCCAGATGATGAATCCGATCCACCATGAGACGAAGAGGATCTTGACGGCTAGGATGATGACCCAGGGGCGCTGGCGGAGGAAGGCTTTCATGGCGGGGGAAGGCGTGGTATGGTCAGCGGTGGGAGGTTCCGAGCGTGGTGGAGGGATCCGGCCCGAGGAATTCGACGCTTTTGCGGATGATGTCGCCACCCTTGGTGGGCCGGGCTTCGATGGTGAACTGGAAGGGACCAGTGTATGCGGCCATGGGGATGGTGAACATAACGGTCTTCTGGATCTCCTTTTCCGGGTCGAGAGTGACGTCGGTGTCCATGCCGCTGACGGTGAGTCCGGCTGGGCCGCCGGAGGTGGCGAGCTGGTAGGAACTGGTTTCCGTGGCCTTGCTCATGAGGCGGAGGATGAACTGATTCCGGACAGTGCCGTTATCGGTCATGTAGGGCATGCCCCGCATGCGGACGACGCTCATTTCGAAGCTGTGGATGCGGGTGGTGGCCCAGAGAGAGACGCCGGCTCCGGCGAGGAGGAGCAGGGAATAGAGTGCGATGCGGGGGCGGAAGATGCGGCGGGCGCGACCGCTGAGGCCGTTGAGGGAATCGTAGCGCACGAGTCCGCGCGGCCGCTGGAGTCTGGTCATGACTTCGTCGCAGGCATCGACGCAGGCGGCGCAGCCGATGCATTCCATCTGGAGACCGTTGCGGATATCGATGCCGGTGGGGCAGACTTGGACGCAGCGGCGGCAGTCGATGCAGCTTCCGGCCGTCGGGTCGCTGGCTTTGCCGCGGGGTTCGCCCCGGCTGCGGTCGTAGCCGATGTTGAGGGTATCGTCGTCGGTGAGGGCGGACTGGAGGCGTCCGTACGGGCACATGATGACGCAGAACTGTTCGCGGAACCAGCTGAAGCAGAAGTAGAGGATGGCGGTGAGGGCCATGACCCCTGCGAAGACGGTGAAGTGCTGGGATGGGCTCTGGCGCATCCAGCCGTAGAGTTTTTCCAGCGAGACGAAGTAGCTGAGAAAGATGTGGGCGATGGCGGCCGCGCAGAGGAGGTAGAGGGCGTGCTTGACGAGGCGGCGGGCAGTTTTGGTGATGCCCCATGGGGCGGCGTCGAGTTTCCGTCGGGCGGCGGCGTCGCCGTCGATGAAGCGTTCGATGCGGCGGAAGACGTGGTCGAGGAAGACCGTGTAGGGGCAGGCCCAGCCGCACCAGATCCGTCCGAGGAGTGAGGTGACGAAGAACAGGGAGAAGCCGAGACCGCTGATGACGAAGAACAGGAGCCAGACATCCTGGACGAGGAAGGTGAGGCCGAGGAGGTGAAAGCGGCGGTTTTCGACGTCGAGGAAGACGGCTGGGTGGCCGTTGATGGGGATCAGCGGTAGGAGGATGTAGATGGCGATGAGGAGTATGCCGGTCAGCCTGCGGGCAAGGGTGAAGCGGCCGCGCACGTCGGCGGGGTGCAGGAAGAAGCGGGATCCGTCGTCGTTGATGGTCGTGACGGAGTCGAGGTTCGGGCGTTTCTGGGTAGGGACCATGGTGGGGATGGGGATGCATGGGCCGCGACCTGGTGAGGGTACGGATTTGGTCAGGTAGTTCCGGACGGGGACCGCTGCTACGCATTGCCTGGGGAGTGCTGCGCAATTCTGGCGGGCCGGTGGCCAAAGCATGGGCCGTTGGCTGATCCCGGGGGGCAGGGGGAAGACTGTACGGATGCCGGTGTCGGGAATGCTGGCCGGTCGGTGCAGTGGCCGCGCCTGACGTCTTGTTCCGTGGTGGGTGGGCTCTGCGGATGGAGCCGGATGTCGGATTTGAACCGACGACCTGATGATTACAAATCAACTGCTCTACCACTGAGCTAATCCGGCGGGAGGTCCACGCGAGTAGGCTGGTAAGCATTGATGCGGCGCGACTCAAGGCCAAAAGCGATCGGTTGCGAGGGATTTGAACTGGACGGCGGATTGATCCGGCGGATAGGTGGGGCCGAACGAATCAGAATCATGCCGGAGATTGTGCTGCCTTGTCCCCGCTGTCAGACCCCGCTGCTTGTTGATGATGACAATGCGGGGGCTGAGGTGCTGTGTCCGGGGTGCAAGGTGCACCTGATTCTGCCTGCGGATCCTCGGGGGAAGGTGCCAGTGAGGGAGAAGTCGGTCATGGAGGCGGAGACGGGTGACGGGCGCAGGAATTTCCGGCTGAGCCGGACAGGTCAAGCGGGGGCGGTCGAGGGGGTGGAGCCGGCGGTGGTGCCTGATCCCGAGCGGCGGGTGGTGTTGCTGCCGCAGAAGCGGAGGATGGAGGATGAGGAAGAGCAGAAACGGCTGGCGGCGATGGTTGGTGCTGATGATGTCGGGGTCCCGGAGCGGGAGAAGACGGTGCTTCCGGAACGGCGTCAGGTGATTGACGTGCCGTCTGGAGAGCAGGCTGGTGCGGGGCGGCCTAAGCGTCAGGGAGGTGAGTTGCCGCCGGCGAGGAAAAGCGGGGAAGAGGTTTCTGGAGTTTTGAAGGAGCGTGGTGGCGTGCCGCCGGGAGCCTCCGAGCCGATCCCGGCGCGTGGGGATGCGGAGTTTGCGGTGAAGCTGCCTCCGCGGCGCGAACCTGCGCCGGAGCCGGCGGTCCGGGCATCTGTGGAATCTCCGGTATCCGCGGAACGGGAACCAGTGGCGGTGTCTGCCGCAGCGCCTTCTGAGCCGGCCCCGCCGAAGACGCGGGTGCCGCGGGTGGCGCCGGAGCGCGCACCGGCATTTTCTCCGAAGCATGAGGCTGATCTTTCGGTGGAGAACGTCGGTGAATGGGGAGGCGGGGGTGAACCTGCCGAACAGTCGCCGACCTTCCGCCGGACTGTTTCTCTGGCTCTGGTTTTTCTGCTGCTGGCGGGAGGAGGTGCGGCGGTGGTGGCGTCCCGTGGATTTTTTGCGAAGGCACCGGCTGCAGGTGCGGCGGCGGAGGCTGATGGGGGTGCCACGAGGAACAAGGAAGCGGCCACCGCGGTGCTGCAGAGATTTTTCAGTGCTGATACGGTGGATGCGATGGCGAAGGAAGTGCGTCATCCGGAGCTGACGGGGGATCGGATGCGGCGGTATTATGCGAGTCAGGCGCTCACGCCCCGGCAGGTCAGTTTCGAGACTGACTGGGAGGAAGTGGGGAATTTCGAGGGCAAGGGGGTGGATTTCATCTACACGACCGTGGAGGTGGATTCGTTTCAGAAGCGGCAGGTCTGGCTGGAACTGCCGAAGGACGGCAGCGATCCGAAGCTGGACTGGGAGCATGCGGTGAGTTGGTCCGAGGTACCTTGGTCGGAGTTTCTGACGGGAAATCACGAGCAGCCGGTGGCCTTCCGCGTGACGGCCAGTCCGGTGCATCATTACATCGGGGCCTTCGAGGATGAGTACCGCTATCATGCCTTCCGTCTGGCGGATCCCGAGGACAGTCTCAATTGTTATGGGTACTGCGAGACCGACTCCGAGATTGCCAGGCAACTGCTGGCGGAGTGCCAGCAGGCGAGGCGGCGCGGGGAGGTGAATCCTGAGGGGGAAGGAGTGGCGCGCTGCATGCTGCGGCTGCGTCCGGTGGCGGAGGGTAAGCGCTTCAACCAGTACATCATCGACGGATTTGTATGGAAGACCTGGGTGGAGCCCTGAGTGCCGACTGGTGTGGCGGTTGCGGTTGCAATTGCCGGCAGTGCTGCCTTTGAATGGGTCGAACCCGTGGGCGTCCGCGGCCCGGGGACGATTCTCAATTCTATCATGAAATACGATCTCATTGTCATTGGTGGTGGCCCTGCGGGCTACGTGGGAGCCATCCGGGCCACGCAGCTCGGGAAGAAAGTTGCTTGTGTGGAAGCGGACCGGGCTGGCGGGACCTGCCTCAACTGGGGCTGTATTCCGACGAAGAGTCTTCTGCGGAATGCCGAGTTGTATCATCTCCTCAAGCACAAGGGGGCTGAGTTCGGTTTCAGTTTCGACAATCTGTCCTATGACTGGAGCAAGGTGATCGGGCGCAGCCGGAAGGTCAGCGACCGTCTCGCTGGGGGCATTGAATTCCTCTTCAAGAAGAACAAGGTGGATTACATCCGGGGAGCTGGGGCGATCCTGGGAGGGGGCAAGGTCGAGGTGACGGGGAAGGACGGGGCAAAGTCGGTGATCGAGGGCGAGAAGATTCTGATCGCGACTGGCTGTGCGACCCGGGAGATGCCGGGCCTGCCGTTTGACGGACGTGTGGTGATTGGCAGCCGGGATGCGATGGTGCTGGAGAAGCAGCCGAAGGAGATCATTGTGATCGGGGCTGGAGCCATCGGGATCGAGTTTGCGTACTTCTTCAATGCGTTTGGGACGAAGGTGACCGTGGTGGAGATGCAGCCGAATATTCTGCCGGTCGAGGACACCGAGGTGAGTGTGGCTCTCGAGAAGAGCTTCCGGAAGCAGGGCATCGAGTGCCTTACCTCGACGAAGGTGGTGGCGTCGCGGAATACCGGGTCCGGTGTGGAAATTGACATCGAAGCCAAGGATGGGACTAAACAGACTCTGAAGGCGGATGTCTGTCTGGTGGCCATCGGGGTGAAGCCAGTGCTGCCGGGTGGCGAGCAGCCCAAGCTGAGCGAGCGTGGCTACATCATGACCGACGCCCGGTATCAGACCAGTCTGAAGAATGTCTATGCGGCCGGCGACATCATTGGGCCGCCGTGGCTGGCGCACGTGGCGAGCTTTGAAGCGATTCAGGCCGTGGACGGCATGTTTACCGATCACAAACCGAAGAAAGTGGATGTCTTCCCAGGCTGCACGTACTGTCAGCCGCAGGTGGCCAGTGTCGGCATGACGGAACGGGCGGCGAAGGAGAAGGGGATTGCCTACAAGGTGGGTGTGTTCCCCTTCCAGGCTAGCGGCAAGGCTCTCGCGGTTGGTGAAAGTGATGGCTTTGTGAAGCTGATCTTCGGTGAGAAGCACGGGGAGGTGCTGGGGGCGCACATCATTGGTCAGGAAGCCACCGAGATGATTGCCGAGATGGGACTTGCGATCACGATGGAAGCGACCCGAGAGGATATTGAGGCGACCATTCATGCGCATCCGACTCTTTCCGAAGCAATTCATGAGGCGACTGGGGTGGCCTATGGCCATGCCATTCACATCTGATGACCGGCTGGTCGGCTGGCGGGTTGGCGGCGAAAGGTGATTTTATGGTTTCCGGCGGGGCTGGGCTGTGGTTTGCTTGGGTCAGTCTGATCTGAGCCAATGACGCCGCGCACCCTCCTTCCTGCTGTCCGCATTGTCTTCGGGCTATGCTGCCTTCTGCTGGGGATGTCGGCCGCGCAGGCGGGGGGCGGCTTTACGCCCCTTGAGGGGGCTGGTTTTGGAGCGCTTTTTGCGGCGGCGGTGGTGGGGATTGATCTGCTGCTGCGGAATCTGACCCTGCGCAGTTTTTCGGCAGGGACCTTCGGGCTGATGATCGGGATATTCTGTGCGTGGCTGGTGAACAGCATTCCGTGGAATCAGGGCGGGGAAGGCCGCAGCGGGATCCTGCAGCTGGCGGTCTATCTGGGCCTTGGCTACATGGGGACCTCGCTGGCTCTGCGGAGCAACCGGCAGGAGTTTTCGCTGATCATTCCCTATGTGAGGTTCCGGAACGAGGGGATCATGCGTCAGCCTCTGCTGGTGGACACGAACATCATCATTGATGGACGGCTGCCGGGGATTTGTGCGACTGGATTTCTGGATGGCACGCTGATTGTGCCGCGCTTTGTGCTCGATGAGCTTCACGTGCTGGCGGATTCGCAGGACGGCATGAAGCGGGAGCGCGGGCGCCGGGGGCTGGAGTGTCTGGAGGAACTGCAGCGGGCGAGGGGCATCGAGGTGACCCTGCATGAGGATGATCAGCCGCAGGAGAAGCTGGTGGACACGAAGCTGATCCAGTTGGCGCGGAGTCTGGATGCGCGTCTGCTTACGAACGACGCGAATCTTGGGCGGGTGGCGCAGCTTCAGGGGGTGTCCGTCCTGAATCTGAATCAGCTGGCACACGCCATGCGCATGGTGGTGAATGCCGGGGATGAGCTGGAACTGGCGCTCGTGCGGGAGGGCCGGGATGAGCATCAGGCAGTGGGCTACCTTGGCGATGGGACGATGATTGTGGTGAATCATGCACGGGACCGGCTGGGGAACACAGTGCCGGTCGTGGTCAGTTCCGCGCTGCAGACGAGTGCGGGGCGGCTGGTTTTTGCCGAGCTGAAGGGGGGGCGTGCGCAATCGTCCGAGTCTGTGAAGGGGCGGCCGGGACCGCGGATGGTGCCGGGCTGATCCCGGTACCGCAAAACGGGTTCAAGGCATGAGGAATTCCCGGAATCTGATGCTGATGGCGGCGGTGGCAGCTGCTTTCGTGATGATGGTGGTGGTGATGTGGGCGGTGGACCGGGTGGCCCGTCCGGCGCGGCCATCGGGCTTACTGGACCGGGCGGGCTGGGAGGCGAAGCACGCGGAGCCGAGGGACGAGGGATCGCATCCGGTATCGGGCGACCGCAGGGTGCGCTGACTTGCGGGTGAGATTTGCGCTCGCGGAGCGCGCCATGTCCTCGCATGACCATGCGGTATGCCAGACATGGAAAGGGAAATGCGTGTACGGGCCACCGGAGTGAGGCTGGTGGCTGGCATTGACGAAGCCGGTCGGGGTCCGCTGGCTGGTCCTGTGGTGGCGGCGGCGGTGATTCTTCCGGATGGGTTTGCGCATGAAACGCTCAATGATTCGAAGAAGCTGAAGGCAGCTGAGCGTGAGCGGATTCATGCGGAACTCGAGTCCTCGCCGGGTGTTTTCATTGGAGTGGGTGAAGCCAGCGTGTCGGAGATCGACCGGCTGAACATTCTCCGGGCGACCCATCTGGCGATGGAGCGGGCCGTGCGTGCGCTGCCGGAATTGCCCGATTTCTGTCTGATTGACGGGTGGCCGGTGCCGCGTTTTCCGGTGCCGCACGAAGGGGTTGTGGGAGGCGATGCGCTCAGTCTGAGTATTGCGGCTGCGAGCGTGGTGGCGAAGGTCGTGCGCGACCGCTGGGTCATGGGGGTGGACGCCGAGTGGCCGCAGTATGCGTTTGCAAAGCACAAGGGATATGGGACAGAGCTGCATTTGCAGTTAATCCGCAAGTATGGGCCCTGTCCGCTTCATCGTCGCTCGTTTGAGCCCATTGCTCAACCGACCTTCGATTTCTGAGCAGGCGGGCGCGGTTGATCCGCACTGGGTGGGCCGCCGTGGTGAGGCCATTGCGGCGTGCTGGCTCTGGACGCGGGGCTGCCGGATCCTCTACCGGAACTACCGGGGGCCGGATGGCGGGGAAGTTGATCTGGTCTGCCGGGATGGGCAGGACCTGTGCTTTGCCGAGGTGAAAACGCGGACGGGCACAGCCTTCGGGCGGCCAGGTCTGGCAGTTGATGATGCCAAGCAGCGGCTCATCCGCCGCGGGGCGGAGAGTTGGCTGCGGCTGCTCGGCTGTCCGGAGATCCGCTGGCGCTACGACATTGTCGAGGTGGTACTGCGTCCGGGCCGGGCACCCGAGGTCACGTGGCTGCAGTCGGCGTTCGGCAGTGAGACGGCACGGGCGGCGCGGCGGTTTTACCAGTGAGGAGCCAGTATCAGCGGGATGCGGTCTTCTTTTCAGCGGCACTGGCGGCGCGTTCCTTGTCCGAGAGCGATCCGAGGAAGGCGACGATGTCCGCGGTTTCCGTGGCGGACAGCTTTCTGCCGAGCTGGAGGCGGGCCATGGTGGTGACGGCGGTGGCGAGGTCGGCGGCTCCACCATCGTGGAAGTAGGGGCCGGTGAGGGCGATGTTGCGGAGGCTGGGAACCTTGAAGAAGAACTTGTCCGCGTCGTTGCCGGTCACGCTGGCGCGTCCGGTGTCGGTGGTGTTGGCATAGGCCTCGATGAGGCCCATTTTCTGGTAGAGGTTACCGCCGATGGTGGGGCCGAGGTGGCAGGCGATGCAGCCTGTGCTGATGAAGGTGTCGAGTCCGCGGCGTTCCTGATCCGAGAGTGCCTTGTCGTCGCCTTTGAGGAAGTCGTCGAAGCGGTCGTTGGTCCTGAGGGTGCGTTCGAAGGCCGCGATGGCTTCGGCGATGTTATCATAGCTGATGGGGTCGCTCGCTCCCGGGAAGGCGGCGGCGAAGGATTTCGCGTAGCTGGCGACTTCGCGGATGCGGGCGACGGCGGTTGTTTCATCCGGCATGGCCATTTCGATGGGATTGAGGATGGGGCCCTTGGCCTGGTCCTCGAGAGTGGCGGCGCGGCCATCCCAGAACTGGGCGATGTGGAAACCTGCGTTGAGGGTCGTAGGCGAATTGCGGCCGCCGCGTTTGCCGAAGGCTCCCGGGCTGGTGGGTTCGTTATCGACTCCCGCGCGGTTTTCATCCACCCGGTGACAGCTGTTGCAGGACTGTTTCCCGTTCTGTGAGAGGCGGGTTTCGAAATAGAGGTCCTTTCCGAGAGCGATCATTTCCGGGGTATCCTGTTCCGCACCTGGCATCCGGTCGGGAAGTGGCCGGAAAACGGCATTGGCCTTTTCACGGAGGGCTTTTGGTTCCGGGGCCGGGCTTTCAGCGAGGGAGGCGGCGAGGGTCAGCAGAAGACAGGGAAAGGCAGCGAAGATCGGTTTCATGGTCGCGGATGCAATGAACTATGCTTCACTTACGCAGTGAGAGGGGTAGTTTTTGCACAAGATCTGCACAGTAAGGAAAAAACGACGGAAAGTGAAGGCTGCATGAAACGGGCTGGCTGATGCTCCGGAAACCGGAAGTGAGGAATTGCGTGGGCGGTTTTCGCCGTGTAGAGAAGGGGAGCAATTTTTCACCCCGCAGACGATTATGGCCCAGGCAATCATGGATCCCGAGGAAGTCCGTCGCTTTGCGAAGGAGCTGAAGCGTTTCAACGATGATGTGCAGGTGAGGGCGTCGTCGCTGCAGGCGCGGTTTGCGGCCCTTGGGGCGACCTGGCAGGATCAGGAGGCCGAGAAGTTTGCGGAGGAATTTGTGGCGACCATGAAGGTGCTGAAGAAATTTGTGGAGACGTCCGAGAAGCACACTCCGTATCTGCTGCGGAAGGCGCAGCGGATCGAGGAGTATCTGGATCAGCGCTGAGCCATGGAAAGCCGATGAGTTCTGAAGCCCGAGTACGGTCGGTTGAAGCGCTGGGGGATTTCCGGTCGCATCTGATTGTCTTTCTCTCGCGGTCGACGGGAGCGGTCTCGAAGGTCACGGATGAAGTGAAGCGGGCGCGGCTGTGGCTGGAGACGGAGCAGCGGACGTTCTGGGAGGGGCGGCTGCGGAGAGCGACGCGGTCACTGGAGCAGGCTCAGGCCGAGCTGATGACGGCCAAGCTGTCTTCGTTCAAGGATTCGGTGACGATGCAGGAGATGGAGGTGAGGAAGGCGAAGCGGGCGGTCGAGGAGGCGACGGAGAAGCTGAAGCGGATCCGGCACTGGGTACGGGAGTTCGATCAGTTGTTTGCGGGGCATCTGCGTCGGCTGGACAGCATGAGTGATTATCTGGTGCATGATCTGCCGAAGGGGGTGGCCTATCTGGAGCGGACGCAGCGTCTACTGGAGGACTATGTGGACGGTGGGGGCGTGCGGGCGCCCCGGCAGGCACCACCCGATCCGGCGGCCGGGCAGGAATCCTGATTCCTGTTGTTTGCTGGTGCGGATGTGGCGGGTGCTGGCGGCACGGAAAAGCCCGCCGATCCCATGGGTGGGACGGGCGGGCTTCGGGGGGGGCAGAGTGTGCTCTGCGGGGAACCTTGAGCGATCCGCTGAGTTTACTGGCAGGCTTCGCAGATTTCGCCGCGGGCGCGTGCTTCGAGGCTGCAGGCGGAGGCCTGCTCATCGCTGGAGATCCGGACCTGTTTGTCGAGTTTGACGGTGGTCTTTTCGATGTTGGAGGCGCTCGTGGTGCGGAGGTAGTAGGTGGTTTTAAGGCCGGCGTGCCATGCGGCGCGGTACATGTGGCTAAGGACTTTGAGATCGGGCACGGCGAGCCACAGGTTCACGCTCTGGCTTTGGTCGATCCATTTCTGGCGTCGGGCGGCGGCGGCGATGATCCACTGGTAATCGATGCCGAAGGCGGTGCGGTACATGTCCCGGAGGTCGGCTGGGATTTCCTCGATTTCCGAGAGTTCGCCATCGTAGTACTTGATGCGGTCGAGCATTTCCTGGCTCCAGAGGTTCCGCTTCTTGAGGTCGCGGACGAGATGGGGATTGAGCATGGTGAAATCGCCGCTGAGGTTGCTCTTCACGAAGAGGTTCTTGAAGACCGGCTCGATGCAGGGGGTGGAGCCCATGATGTTCGAGATGGTGGCGGTGGGGGCGATGGCGAGGACGTTGGAATTGCGCATGCCCTGAGCGGCGATTTTCCGGCGGAGAGGTTCCCAATCCATGCGGCCACCTCTGGGGACGTCGATCGGGAGACCGCGTTCGCGTTCGAGGAGGTCTATGGTATCGTGAGGGAGCAGGCCGCGGTCCCACTTTGATCCCTTGTACGTCTGGTAGGTGCCTCGTTCGGCGGCGAGGTCGCTGGATGCTTCGTAGGCGTAGAAGGCGACCGCTTCCATGATTTCGTCATTGAAGGCGACGGCGGCATCGCTGGCGAAGGCGATTCCTTTCAGGTAAAGGCAGTTGGCGAGGCCCATGACACCGAGACCGATGGGGCGGTGGCGCATGTTGGCCCGGCGGGCGGCTTCGGTGGGATAGAAGTTGATGTCGATGACGTTGTCGAGGGCGCGGACGGCCATGCGGACGGACGCGCGGAGTTTCTGGTGGTCGATGGAGCCATCCGGGAGGAGGTGATTCTCAAGGATGATGGAGCCGAGGTTGCAGACAGCGGTTTCGTCGGCGCTGGTATTGAGGGTGATTTCCGTGCAGAGGTTGCTGCTGTGGATGACGCCGCAGTGGTCCTGGGGGCTGCGGAGGTTGCAGGGGTCCTTGAAGGTGATCCATGGATGACCTGTTTCGAAGAGCATCTTGAGCATCTGTTTCCAGAGGTCGAGTGCGGGCATTTCGCGGCCGAAGATTTCGCCGCGGCGAGCCATTTCCTCGTACTCTAGGTAGCGGGTTTCGAAGGCGCGGCCGTAGAGTTCGTGGAGGTCCGGGGTTTCGCTGGCGCGGAACAGGGTCCACGAGGAACGGGTTTCCATCCGTTTCATGAACAGGTCCGGGATCCAGTTGGCGGTGTTCATGTCGTGGGTGCGGCGGCGGTCGTCGCCGGTGTTGACGCGCAGTTGGAGGAAGTCCTCGATGTCATTGTGCCATGTCTCGAGGTAGGCGCAGCCGGAGCCGCGGCGTTTGCCTCCCTGATTGACGGCGATGAGCTGGTCGTTGTGGAGCTTGAGGAAGGGGATGACGCCCTGACTTTCCCCATTGGTGCCCTTGATGTAGCCGCCGGTGCCGCGCACCGCGGTCCATGAGCCGCCGAGACCGCCGGCCCATTTGGAGAGGAAGGCATTTTCCGCGATGCCGCGGACCATGATGCTTTCGATGCTGTCGTCGACCTTGTAGAGGTAGCAGGAAGAGAGTTGGCTGTGGTTGGTGCCGCTGTTGAAGAGGGTGGGGGTGGACGAGCAGAAGCGCCGGCTCTTGTAGAGGTTGTAGAGGCCGACGATGTGATCGGTGCGGGTATCGGCGGGTTCTCCGATGAAAAGGCCCATGGCGACACGCATCCAGAAGAACTGGGGAGTTTCGAGGCGGCGGTGGCGGCGCTGAGTTTTGTCGACGATGAGGTAGCGGTCGTAGAGCGTCTGGATGCCGACGAAGTCGAAATCGAGGTCGGCGGTGGGGTCGAGGGCCTGGGCGAGGCGGTCGATCTGGAATTCCAGGAGAGTTGGATTGTAGCGGTCGATTGCGACGCCGCGCTGGAGGGCGGATTTGAAGGCGCGGCGGTGGAAGTCGCCGAGGGCGTGAACGCCGTCGGTTACGATATCCCAGCCGAGGGCTTCCTCGTAGAGGTAGGTGAGGAAGATGCGGGCGGCGAAGCGGGCGAAGTCGGCGTCGCGCTCGATGAGGGTTTTGGCATTGAGGATGATGGTGCGGTCGAGGGCTTCGCGGGTCATTTCCGGGAAGAGCGAGCGGCGGAGTTCCGATTCGATGGCGTCGCGTGAGAGGCAGAGGTCGAGTCCGATGGAGGCGAAGTCGATGCGTTTGCGGAGGTCGAGGCCATCCCAGAGGGTGGTGGAGCCGTCCTCGAGTTTGAGGAGGATCATGCTTTCCTGGCGGTCGATGGCGACGCGCCGGAGTTCTTCTTCCGACTGGGTGCGGACTTCGGCGCGGTGGGCGCGGTAGAGGACGTAGGATGCGGCGACCTTGTAGTGGCCGCTTTTCATGAGTTCTTCCTGAACGACGTCCTGGAGGTCCTCGATGCCGATCATCTGGCGGTTTTCGGCGGCGATGCGGTCGGTGATGGTCTGGGCGATGGCGCTGGCTGGGGAGCCGTCCATCTGGAGCGAGAGGAAGGCTTTGCGGATGGCGAGTTCGATCTTGTTCTGGTTCCAGCTGACCACGTGGCCATTTCTGCGGATGACTCGGCACTGCATTGGTTTCGAGGAGGTGGGGGTGAAGTGGGAGTCTTCGTCGTGGAGGGGCAGGGCGTCCTGGTGTCTGGCGAGGAGGGAGCGGGCGATGTCGTAGGCCTGTTCGCGGACGAGGGTCTGCTGGATGATGTGGCTGAGCTGGGAGACGCGGATGGCGGATTGTTCCTGGTCTGCGGGAGAGGCGTAGCGGGAGGAGAGTTCGGTGGAGATCGCGCTGGCGATGCGGGTGACCAGTTGGCGGTTTTTATCGGTGAAGATTTCCTGTTCCTGGCGGACCAGCATGAGGTCGGTGAAGGCTTCGCCGATGAGGGTGACGATGTCTGCGTGGGTGAAGAGCTTGCGTTGGCCCTGATTGAGGACCTGGATGGGCTGGGCCTGCGGTGGCGGGGTTTCGTCCGCCCAGTTGAAGCGGGGTTTGGGATCGGATGCCTGGCTGAGGGCCTGCTTTTTGAGGGCGATGTCTTCCTCGATGAAGGATTTGGCGATCATGGGTCTGGTCGTTAGGGAAAGGAGTGTGATTAAATTAACGTTGGAAGCGGCCTGTGGAACGGGACGGGCCGTACTGCGGGGTGCGGTGGCGACGTTGGGTCAGAGTTCGTCGTCGCTGGCGAGCTGGAGGGCACCGCTTTTCTGGTAGTCGGTGACTTTTCCTTCGAAGAAATTCTGTTCGATGCGGATGTCCATGAGTTCCGCGAGCCAGGGGAGGGGATTCTGGAGGTCGCCATTGAGGGTTTTGAGTCCGACGCCTTCGAGGCGCCGGTCGGCGATGTAGTCGATGTAGCGGCAGAATTCGTCGCAGCTGAGGCCGATGGAATTTTCGGGCAGGCAGTCGCGGATGAAGGCTTTTTCGAGGGCGATGCCTTCTTTCATGAGGCTGCGGAGTTCTTCGCGGAAGTCCTCGGTCCAGATTTCCTTGTTTTCCTCGATGAGGTCCATGAAGAGATTGCGGAATACCTCGATGTGGTTGCTTTCGTCGCGCAGGGTGTAGCGGAACATCTGACCGATGCCCGGGAATTTCTTCTGACGGTAGAGGCTGAGGACCATTCCGAAGAGCCCGTAGAACTGGGTGCCTTCCATGACCTGGCCGAAGAGGAAGATGTTGCGGGCGAGGAGCTTCTTGTTTTCGGGGAGGGAGAGGTCGATGTCGCGGCGCAGGGATCGGCTGATGCGGGAGACGAATTCGTTTTTCTTCCGGATGGAGTCGATCTGTTCGAACATGGCCTCGCATTCGTGGGGGTTGATGCCGAGGCTGGAGATCATGTAGAGGAGGCTATCGGCGTGGATATTCTCTTCGTGGGCGTGGCGGCCGAGGACGAGTTTGAGTTCCGGGGCGGTCACGAGTTCGCGGACCACGTGCTGGATATTGTCGCCGACGATGCCTTCTGCGGCGGAGAAGTAGCCGATGCCCATGCGGATGATCCAGCGTTCGACGTCGTTGAGGTCGCTGCCGCGCCATTGCTGGATGTCGGTCTGCATCTGGATGTCTTCCGGTTCCCAGTGATTGGCCTTCATGGTCCGGTAGAGGTCGTAGGCCCACTTGTATTTGAGTGGGAGGAGGTTGAAGGCCATGCTTTCCCTCCCGTTGATGACTTTTTTCGCGTGGTAAGCCTCCTCTGCTTTGGATTGATCGAGGACGAAGGTTTTGGAACCGATGGTGAAGGAGACTTCCATGGCGATATTTCTGGTCGTTTAAGTTGTTGTGTCGAGGATTTTGGTTCGCTGAGGGGCGGAAATGCTGGTGACGGGGAGATCTTAAGGGGAGGGATGAGTTGGAACGCTGGAAATTATGGTCTCATTGACTCTCTATGACGGCAGACCCCAATATCTTGAAGGGCGGGGGCGAAGGTACACAACATTCTGTGGAATGATCAACAAGAAATCTATTTTTCCGTGAGGATCCTAGGGTGCAGAAACTGTGCCTAGAGGGTGTTTTTGGGCGAATTGAAACGCGAATAATTTAGTTGCATTAACTAATTTCGGCTCCGTTGCCTGTATTGTCTTGGGTTCCGCGCAGGGAACGCCCGGAAAGCATTTACTTTCCGGCGGGAGTGTGCGGAGGGCGCTCTGCATTCCTTGATTTTTCAAGGAAAGTTAACAATGGCGCTCCCGTGATTTTCCGCGGTGGCGGAATGCATGCCCTGTTGGTGTCTCCGTGAATGCGTGGGCGGCCCCGTGAATGCGTGTGCGGGGGGCCCTGGGCGGCAGAGGAGAGTTTACCGGGGGGGGGATTTCAGCGGTCTGCTTCTTCCGGTTTGAGGAGGCCCATTTTCTTCAGTTTCGGGACGATGGTGGCCCGGCAGTAGCCCCAGTTGCCCGTGCCCTTGGTGTAATTGGCGTTGAAGTAATTCTGGTGGTAGTCCTCGGCGACGGAGAAGTTGTCGAGTTTGGCGATTTCCGTGACGATGGGAGCGGGGAATTTGCCGGTTTTGCCGAGGCTGGTCTTTACTTTTTCGGCGGTGGTTTTCTGATCGTCCGAGTGGTAGAAGATACCCGAGCGGTATTGGGTGCCGACGTCATTGCCCTGTCGGTTGAGGGTGGTGGGGTCGTGCAGTTCGAAGAAGACTTCGAGGAGTTTCTCGAGGGGGAGGGTGGCGGGGTCGAAGGTCACTTGGACGACTTCGGCGTGGCCGGTATCGCCTTCGCAGATCTGGCGGTAGGTGGGGTTTTTGACGTGGCCATTGGAGTAGCCGCTGACGACTTTGGAGACCCCTTTGACGCGCTGGAGGATGACTTCGATGCACCAGAAGCATCCGGCTCCGAGAGTGATGGTTTCCATTTTCCGCTGGGGTGCTGGGGTGGGAGGGGGGGTGGGGTCGGCGGCGCTGACGCGTGAGAGGAGGAAGGCCGAGGTGAGGGAGAGGAACTGGCGGTGGGTCATGGGTCGGAACGTTTTGGGTTGGTTACCGGGGTACGGCCCATGTCAGCGTGGTGTTGCAGCGGGCGCGGGTTTTGCCGTGGCGGCGGGTGGGGTGGCCGGGGTGGATTCCCATTTGCGGAGTCTGCAGTGGACGCGGGCGACTTCGCCCATGTAGCTCTCCTTCGGGAAGGCGGTGGCGGCGGCGGTGAGGTGCCGGCGGGCGGTGTCTGAGTCGCCATTGGCTTCGGCGTGGAGGCCGAGGTAGAGGTCGGCGTAGGCTTTGGCTTCGCCGCCGGCTTTGGCGGCGGCTGCGGTGACTGCTTCCGGGGTGCCGGAGCCTGCGAAGAGGGCGTGGACCTCCTTCATGGGGATGCGGGGGTCCTTGGTGGTGGGGAGGAGGGCCTTGCGGGCGGCGGCTGGATTTTCCAGTTTTGCGACGCAGAGGTAGTGCCAGACGGCATTTTCGACGTCCTGGGAATTGACCTTCTGGTGGGATTCGAACTGGGCGCGGCCGTCGGCGAACCGATTGGCGTAGTAGAGGGCGATGCCGCGCTGCCAGTGGTAGGGGAGGGTGGCGGGGTCGGCGGCGACTTGGGCGTCCCATTCGGCGAGGGCTTCCTTGATGCTGCCATCAAAGAAGAGGGAAACGCCTTTGCGGAAGCGGTCCTCCGGGGTCTGGGCGATGGCTGAGGCGAGGCAGACGAGGAGGGCGAGCAGGGCTGGGCGCATGGAATTCAGGGGGAGGGATTGTCGATGAAGCCTTCGAGGTGGCGGATGCGGGTGGGGTGGCGCATTTTGCGGAGGGCCTTGGCTTCGATCTGGCGGATGCGTTCGCGGGTGACTTGGAACTGGCGGCCGACGTCTTCGAGGGTGCGGCTGAAGCCGTCGTGGAGGCCGAAGCGCTGTTCGAGGACGGCGCGTTCGCGGTCGTTGAGGGTTTCGAGGACGGCTTTGAGTTTATCCTTGAGGAGGGAGAACCCGGTGCGTTCCATGGGATTGTCGGCGGATTTGTCCTCGATGAAGTCGCCGAAGCTGGTGTCGTCGCCGTCGCCGACGGGGGCCTGGAGGGAGATGGGGGTCTGGGCCATTTTGAGGACGGCGCGGACGCGTTCTTCCGGGAGGTGGATTTCGTCGGCGATTTCCTCTGGGGTGGGTTCGCGCCCGAGTTCCTGGACCAGTTGTTTCTGGACCCGCATGAGTTTGTTGATGGTTTCGATCATGTGGACCGGGATGCGGATGGTCCTTGCCTGGTCGGCGATGCTGCGGGTGATGGCCTGACGGATCCACCATGTGGCGTAGGTGGAGAATTTGTAGCCGCGGCGGTATTCGAATTTCTCGACGGCCTTCATGAGGCCCATGTTGCCTTCCTGGATGAGGTCGAGGAAGGGCATGCCACGGTTTGTGTATTTCTTGGCGATGGAGATGACGAGGCGGAGGTTGGCTTCGACCATTTCCTTTTTGGCGCGGTGGGCGTCGCGGAGGTGGCGGCGGAGTTCGCTGAAGGAGGCGTGGAATTCCTCGCTGGTCTGCCATGAGCGGCGTTCGAGGTCGAGCAGCTGTTCGCGGGCGGAGTGGTCATCCGGGCGTTCGCGGAGGCGTTGTTCGGCATCGACGAGTTCGAGCATGAACGCTTCCGCGAGGGATTCGAATTCCTCGATGGTTTTCTGTTTGAAGTGGAAGCGGGCGCAGGCCCGCTGGACGGTGCTGAGGGCTTTGCGGAAGGTGGTGGCGAGTGTTTCGCGGCGGGCTGGTGTTCTGGATTCGAGCACCTTGTTCCACGACTCCTGGGCGGCCTTGTGGTGTTCGCGGATCTGCTGAGAGAGGCGGGCGGCGGCTTTGAGGTAGCGTTCGCGGCCTTCGATTTTCTTGTCGATGACGACCTTGTCGCATCGTTCCGAGCCGTCGATGAGGCGGGCGGCGAGGTCGAGGTAGGCGTTGGTGATGAAGCCGAAGGTATTGAGGACGCGCGAGACGGATTCCTCGGCTTTTTCGATGCGGATGGAGATTTCGACTTCCTGTTCGCGGGTGAGGAGGGGCACCTGACCCATCTGCTTGAGGTATTGGCGGACGGGGTCGTCGAGGGCGTCGGGGCGGTCCGGGGGGCGGTCGTCGATTTCGCGGACGGGCGAGGCGATGGGTGAAGGGGATTTGACGCGGTCGACTTCGGAGGAATCGATGATATCGATTTCGAGGTTGCGGAGGCGGAGGATGATTTCCTCGACGAGGTCCGGGTGGATGACGTCGTGGGGGAGTTGTTCGTTGAGGTCGTCGTAGGTGACGTAGCCTTGTTCCTTGGCGAGCCGGATGAGTTCGCGTACTTTCGATTGGATTTCCGGGCTTTCGATGGTGGCGTCGGGGGAGGGACCGGCTGGAGCGGGGGTGGGGAGGGGGGTCTTGCGGGGGCGACCGCGGCCGCGTTTGACTGGGGATTCCGGGAGGGCAGGTACTTCAGCGGTGGGCGTGGTTCTGCGGGTGGGCGTGGCCTTGTTTTTGGGCGCACCCGGGTGGCGGGAGCCATCTGCTGAGGGGGACACTTTCCGGTTTGGGGTCGGGGGCTTGGCTCGCTGGGGCATCGTGCAGAAGGCGTTGGGGAGGGCCTCTAACCCTAACTTAACATCGGAATATTCCTCATGGACTCCCCGAGGTCAAGGTTTTCCTTCTGGAGACGGGCCACCTCCTGCATGATGATTAATATTTCATCATTGGGAATGCCGGGTTGGCGCTGGCGGAGCTGGAGGAGGTCGATGGAGCGGCGGTTGCGGAGGATGTGGAGGCTGAGAACGGCGTGGTGAGCGGCGTCTTTTCCGTGGCCTGGGGGTTTGGAGAGGAGGAGGGCGGAGGCGGCGATTTCTTCTTCGTGTGGGAGGGAGGAGAGCCATGCGGCGGACGATTCGGGGGAGTCCGGGGAGATGCTGGCGTCGAGTGAGCGGGAGAGGAGGGCACCGCCGGGGAGGTCTTCCCATGGGTAGGGTCTGGGGAGGGCGAGGAGGAAGGTGCGGGCGTCCGGGTCGGTGAGGGAGAGTTGGATGAGGAGTCGGACGGCGGGGGAGTCGATGGTGAGCGGAGTTGACTCGGAGGGAGGGGGAGAGTGATCGGACTGTGATGGGGGGACGGAATCGCGCTGGCGGAGGAGATGGCGGGCGTGGGCGGAGACCATGCGCCGGAGTTCTTCTGTGGGGACGGCGAGGCGGAGGGCGGTTCTCTGGAGGGACGATTCCTGGGTGATGCGGTTTCTGGTGCGGGCGATGGCCCCGGTGATTTCGCTGAGGAGGCGCATGCGGTCTCTGGGGTCGTCGGGCAGACCGCCTGGTGCTTTGGAATCGATGAGGAAGTCGATGTAGTCGCGTGCGGAGTCGAGGAGGGAGCGGAGGAGAGAGGGACCGCCGGAGCGGAGGAGGGAATCGGGGTCTTCTCCCTGGGGTAGGGCGGCGACGCTGACGAAGATGTCGTGGCTGGCGAGTTCTGAGAAGCAGGAGTGGGCGGCTTTGCGGCCGGCGCTGTCGGAATCGAAGCAGAGGATGACCTTGTCGGTGTGTCGCTTGAGGAGACGGGCGTGTTCGGTGGTGAAGGCGGTGCCGAGGGGGGCGACGATGTTTTCGATGCCGTTTTCGAAGCACATGATCATGTCGATCTGGCCTTCGCAGATGATGGCCGACTGGGATTTGAGGATGGCGCGTTTGCTTTTATCGAGGCCGAAGAAGGTATGGCTTTTGGAGAAGAGGGGGGTGGCTGGGGAGTTGATGTATTTGGCTGGGGAGGCGTCGGTGTCGAGGATGCGGCCGCTGAAGGCGATGACATCGCCGTGGTCGTTGCGGATGGGGAACATGACGCGGTGTCGGAATCTGGGATAGCCGCCGCGCTGGGTCTGGTTTTCGCCTGCGGGGGAGAAGATGCCGCCTTCGGTGAGGAGGGAGTCGTCGTATCCTGCGGAGCGGGCCCATTGGCGCCATGTGGAGGGTTCTGCGGGGGCATAGCCGATGAGCCAGCGTTTGGCGATGTCGGCGGAGATGTTTCTGGATTTGAGGTAATCGCGGGCGGCGGCGGCGGAATCCGAGCGGAGGAGGAGTTGGTGCATCCATGTGCAGGCGTCCCGGTGGAGGGCGAGGAGGCGGACGCGGGTGGCGGTGGCGGCGGCGTTTTCCGGGGAGGAAGCTTCTTCGGTGAGGGTGATGGAGAATTTCTGGGCGAGTTTGCGGACGGCCTCTGCGAACGGGAGGTTTTCGTAATCCATCACGAAGCGGATCGCGTTGCCTCCTTTGCCGCAGCCGAAGCAGTGGAAGGCGTTGCGGGTGGGGGAGACGGTGAAGGAGGGGGTGCGTTCCGAGTGGAAGGGGCAGCAGGCCTTGAACGAGGTGCCTGCGCGTTTGAGGGGGAAGTACGAGGAGATGAGATCGACGATGCTGACGGTATCGATGACCTGCCGGATGGATTCCTCGGCGATGCGGCTCATGGTGGGGGGGCGGGGATCAGTCGCGCCGGCCCGGGGTAATCCGTGACGGTTCGGGGGTGTGGCTGGCCGGGCTGGGTGAGTTCCTGGAGGGGAGGGGGAAGGAGAGGTGGGCTTCGTGGGTGGGGGTGCTGGTGAGGGAGACAGTGGCTCCGGATTGGGCGGCGAGGGTTTCGACGATGCGCCACGAGAGGGAGGTGGTGCGCAGGTCGCGGGTACTTTCGTTGAAGCTGGGGCTGTTGTCGGAGACGGTGAGGTGAGCGGATCGTGGGGAGACGCGCAGCGTGATGCTGATGAGGCTGCTGGGGATGGAGGTGCAGGCCTGGAGGGCGAGGCTGAGGAGTTCGCCGAGGATGACGCCGAGGGTGATGGCGGACTTCTGGGGCAGCGGGAGGGGGTCGGTGCTGACGGAGATGCGCAGGGCTGCGGGGTCGGTGCGGCGGGATTCGAGGAAGGCGTGGGAGAGTTCGGAAGTGTAGCGGGCGAAGTCGACCGGATCCGATTCGCTGGAGATGAGGCGGTAGATGAGAGCGATGCAGGAGAGGCGGTCGCGGCTGGCGTTGATGGCGTCGCGGACGGGGCCGCCGGGGGCCTGGTCGGCCTGGAGGGCGAGAAGGCTGGAAAGCAGTTGGACGTCGTTGCGGGCGCGGTGGAGGGTGATGGAGGGTCGGTGATTTGTCAGGTTTTCCGGGGGAGGAGGGGTAAGCAGAGCGAGGAAGCCGCGGGAGCCGGAACCGTCGTCTGCGGAGGGGACGAGTTCGACGGAGGTGGGGATGGGGGAACCGTTCTGGTGGAGGGCAGTGGTGGTGGTTTGCCAGCGGCGCTGGGAGTTGAGGTGGCTGCTGATTTCCGTACTGAAGCCGCTGGGGTTATCGGGCTGGAAGAGGCGGTAGAGGCCTTGACCGGCGAGTTCGCGGGAGGGGAATCCGAGGAATTTTTCCGCGGCTGGGTTGAGGCTGGTGATGCGGCCGCGGTCGTTGAGCAGGATGGCTGGGATGGAGAGATTATGGAGCCACGGGCTCGGGCTGGAGGCAGTGGCGGCGCTGGAGGCGACGGCGGTGACGTCGCGGATGACGAGGCCGAACTGCTGTGATTGGCCGGGCTGGAGGGGGAGGAGGACCATGCGGGCCTCGATGGTGCGGGGTGAGGCGGCTGGGTGGATGGGTGCGGCGAAGGAGCAGCGGGTTTCGGCGTCCGGGTGCGAACGGAGCCGGTCGATCATGGTGTCGAGGGGCAGTTGTTCTGCGATGGAGGGCAGCAGGGTTTCGAGGGTGCGGCCCGCGGGGGATTCTCCGCTGGGGAGGGGCAATGGGAAGTCGCGCGAGTGCGAGCAGGCGAGGATGTGTCCGGAGCTGTCGATCTGGAGGATGAGGTCGGGGATGATGGTAGCGAGGGTGGGCGAATCGGCGGGTTGGGTGGCGGGTTGGGTGCGTTTGGGGAGCGGGTGGAGGAAGAGGGCGGTGGAGACGGGAGAGCCGTCGGGGTTTCTGGTGATGGAGAGGCTGAGGCTGACGGGAGTGAGGGTGCTGTCGCGGGCAGTGATGGAGGTTTCGATGGGTGGGTTGGAATCGGATTCGTGGGATTGGGAACCTGCGATGCGGCGGATGAGTTCAGCTTCTGCGGGTGGGAGGATGGAGCTGATGCCGGCGCGGCGGATTTCGAGTCGGGAGAAGCCTGTGAGGCTTATGAAGGCAGGATTGACTTCGGTGATGCTGCCTGAGGTGTTGAGGATGGCGACGGCGGCGGCGCAGTTCTGGAAGAGACCGCGGTAGCGGGCTTCGCTGGCGCGGAGGGATTGTTCTTCGAGGCGGGCGTCGGTGACGTCGAAGATGGTGATGAGGAGCTGGTGGGACGGGAGTGGGGAGGGACGGAATTCGATTTCCTTGAGGATGCCATCGTTGGTGCGCATGGAGCAGGTCCATGGCTGGCGGCGGCGCCAGACGCGTTCCCACCATTCGTCGAGGATCTGGTTGGGCTGGTGCTGCGGGGAAGCGAGACCGCGCTGGAGCCATGCGTTCATTGAACCGCATTCTGCGGCGCTGAAGCCGAGCACGAGTCGGTGCTGGGGGTTGGCGTAGAGGATGTCGGCCATCTCGCTGAGGACGATGGCACCGAAGGGGGTGGCTTCGGTGATGGCTTCGAAGGAAGGGCTTCGGAAGGGGGAGGTGGGAGTGTTGGGGGTGATGCTGGTGGAAGCGGAGAGGCGGAGGCCCTTGTTCTGCGGATTGGGGGCGGGGAGGGGGGAAGCGAGCCAGTGGAATGCCGGGTGGGGCGGGTTGGCGGGCAGCAGGGCGGGACCGGCGTGGCAGGGCCAGACGGACTGGGGTGTGAGGGGGTCGTGGGCGGCTCCGAGGAGTTCCTGGAGGCGGGACCTTGCGGCGTCGCGGCGTTCAGGAGGGACGAGGGCGTGCCAGAGGAAGGTCTGGCCTGGCGTGATGGCGGGGCAGGCGAGGAAGGCGTGAGCGGAGCAATCCGTGATGCGTCCGGCGGCGTCGACGGAGATGAACGGGAGGGAGTCCTGCGGTTCTGAGGGGGCGGCTGACTGTTCTGGGGGGGGTGATGGCTGAGCGGTGCTCATGGTGGGGGCGCTCAGCGGCATTCGATTTTCCAGAGGGATTTGTCGCTGCGGACGAAGACTGCCTGATTGGCGAGGGATGGGGTGCAGAGGATGGGTTCGCCCAGGTCGAGGCGAGCGGTGATGCGGCCTTCGGGCGCGCTGGTATCGGCGGCGATGAGGGTTCCGAGTTCGCTGCCGATGAAGAGGATGGGGCCGGCCATGACTGGGCTGCCGCTGAATTTCCCGTCGAGGCGGAGTTTCCATGGGCGGGAGCCATCGTCGAGGCTGGCGCAGGTGAGGACTCCGGCGCTGCTGACGGAAAAGAGGTTGTTGCCGTGGATGACGGGGCTGGCGGTATCGGCTGGCACCTGAGGGGATTCCCATGCGAGCTGGGGAGGGGTGGTGCCGCTGCTGAGTTTCCAGAGGGCGTGGCCTTTGCCTGGGCGGGGCTGGGCGAGCCATGGACCGCTGACGGTGATGGAGGGTATGGAGCTGCCGGGGCCGGGGAGTTTCCAGCGTTCGCGGCCGGTGTCGGGGTCGAGGGCGGCGGCTCCGTCGCGTGCGGCGATGATGAGGGTTTCCGAGCCATCGGGGTCGCGCTGGACAGCTGGCGAGGTCCAGTTGGCGTCTTTGGGGCCTGGTCTGGTCCAGAGGGTGGTGCCGGTTTCGCGGCTGATGCCTGCGGTGAAGCTTTCGGAGTCGTTTTCGATCTGGGTGATGAGGGAATTTCCGGCGATGATGGGGGAGGAGGCGAGGCCGAGGCTATTGGCGGCGTTGGGGAAGTCGACCATGAGACCGCGGAGCCAGAGGAGATTTCCGTCGAGGTCGAGGCAGAGGAGGTCGTTTGACGAGAAGAGGGCGAAGATCCGGGATCCGTCCGAGCAGGGGGTGGGGGCGGCGTTGCAGGTTTTCTCGTGGCACATGGTGCGGCCGGTGGCCCGGAAGGAGCGTTCCCAGAGGCTGTTTCCGGTGGTGGCGTCGAAGCAGAGGACGTGAAGGGTTTCCTGTTTCGGGCCGCTGGCGGCGGTCAGGAAGACGCGGTTACCGGCGATGAGAGGGGAGGAGAGACCGCGTCCGGGGAGGGGTGCTTTCCATGAGAGGGCGAGATTTCCTGCGCCTGCGGTGGTGGGGGCGTTGCCGCTGGAGAGGGGGCCGCGGAACTGGAGCCAGTCCGATGCCGGGCAGAACTGGGAGGTGAGCGCGAGGATGGCGGCGAGGGGGGCGGCTTTCATGGCACCCTCCTGTAGCGGAGGAGGGGGTACAGGGCAAGCGCCGTGGCGGAAAGGAATGCGGTGCGGTCGGGAACGGGGGATTCAGGCAGGGTGGGAGGCCAGCGCGTCGAGGAGGAGGGAGGTGTGTCTGGCGGGGGAAACCTTGGGAAATACGGCTTCGATGGTACCGGAGGAACTGATGAGGAAGGTTGTCCGTTCGGTTCCCATGGATTTGCGGCCGTAGAGGTTCTTTTCGATCCAGACTCCGTAGCTGCTGGCGATGGAGTGATCGGGGTCGCTGATGAGGGGGAAGGGCAATTGGTACTTCAGCGTGAAGCGTCCGTGGCTTGCGGGCGAGTCGGTGCTGATGCCGAGGAGGGCGGCGCGGGATTGGATTTCCGGCCATGCGTCGCGCAGGCTGCAGGCCTGGGTGGTGCAGCCGGGGGTTGCGTCTTTGGGGTAGAAGTACAGGATGACGCGCTGGCCGCGCAGGCTGGCGAGTTGGATGGTGGCGTTTTCCGACAGGCCTTGTCCGGCGGCAGGTGCTGTGAAGTCGGGGGCCATCGAGCCGATGGCGGGGTAGGGAGGCATGGGATGTGGGAGGTGCGATGGACTGGTGGACAGAATGGTTCTGCTGAGTATGCTTGCTGGCATGAATGAGATCATTCCTGCGGCTGTGCAGACGTCGGTTTCGTCGGTGGTGCAGTCCGGGGTGGGGCTGGGGGCGGTGCTGGCGGTGGTGTGTTCGTGGGAGCGGAACCGGTCGGTGCTGCTGGCGGCGGTCGCTGGATTATTCAACTGGTTCTATGTGATTTACTTTGTGCTCACGCGGCGGCCTGGGGAAACGCGGCGGGAGTCATGAGGATTTCCGGAGTTGTTCGCTGGCGTCGTTGAGGGTTCTGCGTTCTTCCGTGGACAGGCTCTCGATTCCATGGTCGGCGATTTTATCGAGGATGGCGTTGATGCGTTCTGCGTTGGGGTTTTCGCGTGGGAGCGAGGGTCTGGGGGTGATTTTCGGGTGAGGGGATGGGCTGGGGGGTGTCTGGGAGAGTTTGCGTGAGGTCGAATGGTCTGGGGATCTGGGCAGGGCGGAGCGGAAGCGGCTGGTCAGGGAAGCGAAGCGTGGGGAGAGGCCGATGCGGCGAAGGTAGAAGTAGGTGATGGCGGCGTTGCTGAGGAGGAGGATGGCTGCGGTGGCATTGCGGCTGCCGAGGAATTGGAGGAGGAAAATTGCGGTGAGGGCGGCGGCCCAGTATTTGAATTTCCAGCCGAAGATCCATTCGGCGTCGGGGAGGAGGAAGGCGACGGCGAGGAAGAGGGGAAAGTGGACGAGGGAGGGGTTGTTGAGAATGTATCCGCTGGTTCCAGGGACGAGCTGGAGGAGAACGAGGGTGAGGGCTGGGGCGAGGGTAAGGCTGAGGTAGAGTTTGAGGAGGGCGGCAGGGCCGAAGTGGTCTTCGACGATGCGGGACCATTGCCAGAGCCAGAGCATTTCGAGGAGGAACCAGATGCTTGCGGAGTGAACGAGGACGTGGGTGAGGAAGGTCCATGGAGCGGACAGGAAGGCTGGCGGGGAACCTGCCGAGGAGAAGGACATCCACGAGGACCAGGTTGCTGGAGAGATGATGGTGCCGGCGATGAGGGCAGCGCAGTGGATCACCACGAGGAGGGTGTGGAGCCTCACGGGGTGGCCGCGGAAGTGGAAGATGGGGCGGAAATCGCTTCCAGCGGAGAAGATGGACATGGTGGGCAGGCTAGCTGGTTTCCACCACAGCTGCAAGCGGCTGGGACTGCGGCGCTGGCGTTCCCGCTGCTGCAATTCCGATTGTCAGGGTTGGTGAGGGGCGGCAGCATGGCGACATGAAGAGCATGACAGGATTTGGCCGGGGAGAGGCATCGGATGGGGAATTGCGGTGCCGGGTGGAGCTGTCATCGGTGAACCGGAAGCAGGGAGATATCGAGGTGCGGCTGCCGCGGGAGCATGGTGGGTTGGAGGTGGAGATCCGGCGCCGTGCCGCCGGGTTGCTGTCGCGGGGGAGGCTGGCGGTGGCGGTGCTTGTGGAGAGGATGAGCGGTTCCGGGGCGGAACTGAGGGTCGACCGGGTGCTGGCGGCGCAGTATGCGGAAGCGCTGAAGGAACTGGACCGGGAGCATTTTGGCGCGAGGGGGCAGGTTGGTGCGGAGGCGCTGCTGCGGGCACCTGGTGTTTTTGTGGTGAGCGAGCAGGCCAGCGGGTCGGTGGAAGCGGTTAGTGTGCTGGTGATGAAGGCGCTGGAGAAGGCACTGGTGGAGTGGGATCGGGCGAGGGCGCGCGAGGGCAGTCATCTGAGGCGGGATCTCGAGACGCGGCTGGGAGTGCTGGCGAAGCTGGGGAAGGCGATCCGGAAGGAGTCCGGGGCCGTGCCGCAGGCGCACCGGGAGGCGCTCATGAGAAGGTTGGGCGAGGCGGGACTGCCTGTGGATCTGGGGGATGAGCGCATTTTGCGGGAGGTGGCGCTGTTTGCCGACCGCTGTGACATTTCCGAGGAACTTTCGCGGTTGGGTGGGCATCTGGAGGAATTCCGGAGGCTATGCCGGGCGGATGAACCGTCGGGTCGGGCGATGGATTTCCTTTGTCAGGAACTGCATCGGGAGTTGAACACCATTGGGTCGAAGGCTGGGCATCTGGGGATTGCGCATGCGGTCGTTGCTGGGAAGACCGAGGTGGAGCGGATCCGGGAGCAGGTGCAGAATGCCGAGTGAAGGGGGGGCATGAAGAGTTGCAAGTCGCGCTGGCGAAAGCCTGGCAGGTCCCTTAAAATCCCCAAGAGAGCATTTGTCTTCTGCACCATGCGAATTCCCCTGACGGTTCCGTTGCTGATGGTATGTGGCCTGCCTGCGATGATGGGCTGGGCGCAGGATAGCGGGGTGCCGCCACGGGCCGTTCCGGTGGAAGAGAGTGCCGAGGAGGCGGACGATGCTGCCGGCGAGGGTGGGGAGGCGGGGATGGGACCGGTGGTGGAGAGTGAGGAAGCTGTGCCGCGGGCGGTTCCGGTGGAGGAGGATGCGGCAGTAGAGTCCGGGGAGACGGACATGGAGGAGAGCGCTGCGGGGGAGGGTGCTGAGGAAGCGGCACCGCCGCGGGCGGTTCCGGTCGCTGAAGACGGGCCTGAGGGTCAGGAAGCCGTGGTGGAGCAGGAGGAGGCGGTGAAGGCTCCGGCGGTGCCGACGCCGCCGCCGCTGGTGCGTCCGGCGGCTCCGAAGAGCACTGCCCCGGATCCTTCGAAGATTGACATTGCGTTGAATACGGATCCGAATGCGCGGCCGGTGTCATTGCGCATTCCGGCTCCGCGGGGACTGATTGTGGACCGTTATGGGAAGCCGCTGGCGCAGAACCGTGTGTCCTGTTATCCTGGGGTGGAGTTTCCGCTGCCTGATGGGGTGGCGGATGCGGAGGTGCTGGCGGCGGTGCGGCCGGGGATTGAGTATTGCCGGACGGCGCTTGGGGTGACGTGGGAAGTGACGGACGAAGAAATTCTCGAGCATTACCAGAAGCGCCGATGGGTGCCGATGTACTGCAATGCGGTGATTGCCCAGGACAAGGCGGATGCGGCGAAGAAGAAGGCACCTGCCGGGGTGATGTTCCGTCCGTTTTTCCTCCGCCATTATCCTGAGAAATCGTATGCCGGACATCTGCTGGGTCAGATGGGGAAGAGCGGTGGATTTTCGACTGGGGATCTGAAGCCGGAGGAAATGATGTGGCCGCCGACGGTGGGGCGTGCTGGGCTCGAGAAGCGGTTCGATCAGGAACTGACGGGGAAGCCTGGTCTGTACACGGCTTTGTATGATGCTAAGGGAGAGCGGCTTGCGGAGGAATGGAGAGAGCGCCCGCGGGCGGGTCATACGGTGGTGACGTCGATTGATCTGGAGATGCAGGCGAGTGCCGAGCGTGGGCTGCGGTCACGGGGGATCCGGGGAGCCTTTGTGATCATGGATGTGCGGACGGGGGACGTTCTGGCGATGGCGTCGACACCGGCGCCGGATCCGAACGACTGGGTGTATGGGATTGGGGATGAGGACTACAAGAAGCTCATCAATCATCCTGACAAAATTCTCTACTGCCGGGCGACGCAGGGATTGTATCCGCCGGCTTCGACATTCAAGATTGTGACGGCGCTGGCGGCATTGGAGACTCCGAAGGTGGATCCGGGAACGGAGTACCGCTGTTACAAAGGGATGTATTTCGGGAAGATATGGATGTGGAATCATTCTCACCGTGATGAGGGATCGATGACCGTGGTGCGGGCGATCAAGCGGTCTTGCAACACGTGGTTTTTTCAGGCGGCGAAGGCTTGTGGTGGGGATGCTTTGAGCAGCATGGGGAGTTTGTTTGGATTCGGGGACAAGACCGGAATTTGTCTGGAGGACATGGAGGTGGCTGGGAGGATGCCGACGCCGGAGTATTATGTGACGGCGAAGAAGGGCTCGATGGTGGGGGGTAATCTGGCGAACGTGTCGATTGGGCAGGGGGATGTGGAGTCGACTCCGCTGCAGGTCTGTCAGATGATGGCTGGAGTGGCGCGTGGGGATGCTGTGCCGCGGCCGAGGCTTGTGAAGCAGATCCAGGATGTGGATGGGAGGATTGTGCAGCATTTTCCGCCATCGGTCCGGACTGCCTTGAATCTATCGAAGGAGAATCTGGATGCGGTGCGTCGCGGGATGCGGGCGGTGGTGGCGGACGGGGATGGGACGGGAACGCGGGCGGCGATTTCAGCGGTGGCGATGGCTGGCAAGACGGGGACGGGTCAGTGGCAGCCTTCGAAGCGGCAGTACGTGGCGTGGTTTGCGGGCTTCGTGCCTGCGAGCAAGCCAGAGTATGCCTATGCGTGTCTGTATGAGGGGGATCCTGGGGAGGCTGAGATTTCCGGTGGCCGCAAGGTGGCTCCGATTGTCGGCGAAGTGTTCCGGTCTGTTTACCGGACGCTGGGTCGGCGGGGCGAGGAGCGGAAGCGTGAGCAGGAGGAGACTGCCGGGGAGGAATCGGGACAGGGGCAGGTCACGAAGGTGCGCAAGCCCAGGCGGAAGGCGGAAGGCAGTGGAGCAGTGGCTACGGCGTCGCGTCAGTCCACATCGGCTCCGCAGCCTGCGCCGTCGCCGGCTCCTGCTCCGGCGCAGCAGCGTCGTGGAGGCCTTCGTGGGTTCTTCGACCGGCTGCGGAAGAAGGAATGAGAACGGTGGGCGGAATCCGTCCTGAGGTTTGCCCGCATGGGCAGACTCTGGGGTTTATCGTGAGGCCTTCAGGGGAAAGGCTAGGGCTGAAACCTGTTGGCGGGGTGCCGCGATCGGTGTTTTCCGCGACGAGTCCGTTGTTGCGCTGATGATTGACCCGTCTGGGGGTCAGGCCGAGGTGCGGCGGAGGCCGGCGCGGACGAGCAGGTGAGCGAGGACAGGGTCGTGCTGCACCAGTTCGAGTGCGAGGCGGCGGAGGTCATCTCCGGAGGACTGCGGTGGTCTGGCCTTGGTGGTGGGTTCCGGTTCCGGGAGGGAGAATGACTGGCGGCGCGGGCGAGGGGGGATGGTGTAGCAGACGTGCGTTGAGTTCATGGTTTTTGTTGAGGGTAAAGATAAATGGAATTTTCAGAAATCCGTGTCAGTTTCGGTCGGACGGGTTGGAGTTGGGCCTGGTGCCACGCCGACCATGTCTCTGCGGGTGGATAGTTCCCGCAGCTTTTCCTTGAGGAGGACCGCTGCTGTCTCAGCGGCATTTTTTCCGTAGAACCCGCTTATGCTCAACTGCTCCAGAAAATCGCGAACCGACTGCGTCACCGAGAGGGTGATCTGCACTGTGTCCACGTTGTTCTTTTGGCGCGCCATTCGTTCCGGATAATTATGCCATAAATTTGGCATTTTTATCGGATTTGTCAATCGTTCCCGCGAAATTGCGCAGGAATGGGTGTTTGCGTGGTTGGGTGCGGGTGCGGTGGGGGAGGGGAGTGGTGCCTGGGTGAGAGCCGTAAGTGGGCGGTCGTGATTTTATAGGCAGGCGGCTGTAAACCGGGATGATTCGGGGGCGTATGGGGGAAGGAAATCTTAGTCCCCCGACCACATGAACAAATCTGCCTTACTGATTCTGACGCTTGCTGGAGCGCATGCTGCTTTTGCTGAGCCGCTGCGGGTGTATGTTCGTGGGGGGACGGCGAACCGTGGGGAGGAAGTGCATGCGCACACTCGGTTTGCGCGGGAATGGCCCGGGGTACTGACGGAGCGGGGGATGAAGGCCGAGGGCGGGACGGAGTTGCCGACGGACGAGCAATTGGCGCGGACGGATGTGGTGGTGATGTATGCGCAGGAGGGAGGCACGTGGCCGCCGTCGCGCTGGATGGCATTGGAAGGGTATCTGAAGCGAGGGGGTGGGCTGGTGGTGCTGCATACGGCGGCGGTGAGCGAGCAGCCGGATCACTGGAAAGCGATTGTGGGGGGCACGTGGCGGCCTGGGGCGACCAAGTGGAGGGAAGGTCCGATGGATCTGTATTACACTGAGAACCAGAACATTGGAGGGGGGCATGCGATCACGCGGACGGCCAGCAATTTTCATTTCGACGATGAGATCTACTATGATCTGGAGTGGCTGCCCGAGGTGCAGGTATTGGCGACGAGCTATACGCCGAATGTGCCGCAGGGGCGGCGGCAGGCCGAGGGAGGGAAGCCGCACATTTACGACATTCAGCCGCAGATGTGGACGTACGAGCGGACGATCGAGGGCGGGACGCAGCCGTACCGGGCGTTTGTGAGCATTCCCGGGCATTTGTACAAATCGTTCGCCCTGCCGCACTACCGGGCCATTCTGATGCGTGGGATTGCGTGGGCCGGGAAGCGGGAGAACATTGATGAATTCTGCCGACCGGAGGAACTATCGAGTCTGCGCTATCCTGAGGGAGGGCCGATGAAGCCCGAGGACACGCTGAAGAATCTGGAGGTGCATCCGGATTTCGATCTGAAGCTGGTGGCGACCGAGCCTCTCATAACCAAGCCGATGAATTTCGACTGGGCGCCTGATGGGAGTCTGTGGGTGGCGGAGACGCCGGAGTATCCGAACGGGCGTCGCGGGATGAGGCCGGACTACCGTGGGCGAGAGTGGAAGGATCATGGGGGCATTGATCCGACGCCGGGAGAGCAGCGGCGGCCGGCGCAGGACAAGATCAGCCGGCTGACGGACACCGATGGGGATGGGGTGATGGACCGGAAGGAAGCGTTTTACGAGGGCCTTGATCTGGTGACGGGCCTTGTGTTTCACCGTGACGGGGTGATTGTGACGCAGGCACCGGATATTCTCTGGCTGCGGGATACCGACCGTGATGGGAAGGCTGACAAGGTTGAGAAGCTGTACGGCAATCTGGGGACTGGGGACACGCATGCGGTCATCAACAATCCGCGCTGGGGATGGGATGGCTGGATCTATGCCACGCATGGCTACAGTGGTTCCGGCAACGTCGTGAATGCGAAGGGCGAGAAGATGCCGAACATCGGGAGCGGCGTGATCCGCTTCAAGCCTGACGGGACGTGGATTGAGCAGTATTCGTCGAAGGGCGGCAATACGTGGGGGCTGCAGATCACCGACGACAACCGGGTCATGTGGACGCAGCCGACGAGCGGGACGATTCTGGAGCATGTGGTGGTGCCCGAGTATGCGCTGGCGCGGGGCAAGTGGGCCAACACGCCGAGTTTCAATGTGGTGATTGGATCACCGAAGAGTTATCCGCTGATTCCGTGGGAGCAGCTGGCGTATGTGCAGATTGACCTTGTGGGATCGTTCACGGCGACGGCTGGAACGGTGATTTACGACGGAGGGTCGTGGCCTGCGGAGTATCATGGGGACTATTTCACGACCGAGCCGACCATCAACGTTGTGCATCATGAGCGGCTCAAGGTGAAGGGCAGCACCTATGAAGGGTACAAGCTGCCGGGGCGGGAAGAGACTGAATTCATCCGGAGCAAGGACATGTGGTGGCGGCCGATCGAAGTGAGGGTGGGCCCGGATGGGGCGGTCTATGTGGGTGATTTCTACAATCAGGCAGTGATTCACAACGACACCCGGGGACCGGACCACAATCAGGTGAATGCGGCGGTGCGGCCTGACCGGGATCATTATTTCGGTCGCATCTGGAAGCTTGATCACAAGCAGGCGAAGAAGCTGACGGTCCCTGATCTGGCGAAGGGAGGGGAAGTGGAGATTGCGAAGGCCTTGTCCCATCCGAACCGGCATGTGCGGATGAATGCGCAGCGTCTGCTGCGTGAATTGGTGGAGGCGAAGGGTGTTTCCGAAGCTGGCGGGCCTGGTGGCATTGCGGGTGATGCGGTGCGCGAGGTTTCGGGTTCGCTGCGGAGTGGGGAAGCTGGGACGCGCATGGCGGCCCTGTGGGCGATGGGCAGCATGGGGCTGCTGGCTCCCGAGCAATTGTCGGCTGCGCTCAACGATGCGGATCCGGTGGTGCGGAGGAATGCGGCGCAGGCGGCCGAGGTCTTTGCGGCGAAGGATGCCGCGGCGGATCTGGAGAAGCGCATTGGGGATGATGATGCGCGGGTGCGGACTGCGGCGCTGGTAGCCCTTGCTGCGGCGGAGCCATCGGCTGCAGCGGTGGCTGCGGTGGTCAAGGCGTGGCCGCGCTTTGCGGACGACTATGAACGTTCTGCGGCCGTGGGGGTGCTTGCGGCCAATAGTGCGGCGGCGATTGCCGCGATTCTGGACAGTGGCAGCGAGCAGTTGTCTCCGGTGGCATCGATTCTGGCGCAGACCATGGGCGAGAAGAACGACACAGGGGCGGCGGCGGCCCTTGTGGAAGCGCTCGCGGCCAAGCCGGCTTCGGCTGATGGGCTCAAGCGCGGGATTCTGGATACGCTCGCGAAGAGTCTGAAGGCTGTTCCGGCGATGACCCCGCAGCTGGCGGGAGCCTTCAAGTCCCTGCTGTCGGGTGGGGCTGCGGGCAGTGCTCTGCCGCTGGCGGCGGCATGGGACCGGGAAGGTGCGCTGCGCGAGGCCATGGCAGGAATCACGGCCGGCATGCTGGCGAAGGTGAAGGATGGAGCGGCCTCCGAGGACGAGAGGTTTGCGGCGGCGCAGACGCTCATTGGACTGCGCAAGGCGGTGGCCGAAGCGGATCCGGCGCTGATGGAACTGCTGAGCGGCGCGGCTTCGCCGGGGTTCAAGGTGCGGCTCGTCAATGCGCTGGGCGAGACAGACGATGCGGCTCTTGGTGGCAAGCTGGCGTCGGTTTTCAGTGCGGTGCCTGCTGACGTGCAGACGGTGGCGTTCACGACGATGCTGAAGCGGGCCGAGTGGTCCCTGGGGCTGCTTGATGCGGTGAAGGCGAAGAAGATTGACCCGGTTCTGCTTGGTCCTGCGAACATCTACCGTCTGCGGACGCATCCGGACAAGGCCGTGGCGAAGCGGGCCAACGAGATGATGGATGAATTGATGCCTGGGGCGAAGGCCAAGGCTGAAGTGATTGCGAAGCTTGCTCCCGAGGTGGAGAAGAAGGGGAATGTGGAGAATGGCAAGCTGCTCTTCACGTCGACCTGTGCGACCTGTCACAAGTTCGGGGAAGCCGGGATGGAAGTGGGACCGAATCTGACCGGGATGGGGGCGCATGGAGCCGGTGAACTGCTGGCAGCGATTGTCGATCCGAATGCCGAGGTCGATCCGTCGTACACGGCATGGAATGTGGAGACGAAGGATGGGCGGACCTTTGCCGGGGTGATTGCGCGTGAGAATCCGGCGAACATCTTCATCAAGTTCCAGGGTGGTGAGCAGGATCTGAGGACCGCAGACATCAGGTCGCGCAGCAATACGGGACGTTCGCTCATGCCGGAAGGTTTTGACGGTCTCGGGGCCGAGGCGCTGCGGGACATCATCAGCTACATGCAGAGTGTCGATGGAGGGAAATTCCGGACCCTTGATCTGCGGCAGTCGTTCACGACGACGACTTCGCTTGGTCTTTACGAAAGTCAGGAACTCAAGGAGCAGACCCTGCGGTTCCGGAAGACTGGCACGGTCCCGGTGGAAGGAGTGCCCTTCAATGTGGTGGGGCCGGAGAAACTGCCGAACAATGTGATTGTGCTGCGCGGGGGTCCTGGGGGAACGCATTCTGCGGGACTGCCTGCGAAGGTGGTCATCAAGGTTGGTGGCTTCAAGGCGAACCGCATTCACTTCCTTGGCGGGGTCACTGGCTGGGGCTGGCAGCCTGGGCGCGAGGAATCACCGGTGATGAAGATCACGGTGCACACGACCCAGGGTCAGCGCGAAACCTACCTCTGCAAGAACGGTGTGGAATTCTCCGATTACATCGGGCGCTTCGACGTTCCCGGTTCGAAGTTTGTGGCCGGGTTGGTGCAGCCGCATCAGGTGCGGTGGTTCACCAAGGCGCTAACGACCGCGCATGAGATCGACCGGATTACGCTGGAATCGGTCGGTTTCGAGGCTGCGCCGACGATTTTGGCGATCACGGCGGAGCTTTCCGACAAGCCGGCGCCTGCTGAGCCGGAGAAGGCACCGAAGACATCGTCGGTGGAGTGGAAGCCGGGGACGAAGGTGCTGCTGATTGGCGGCGGGGCATCGCATGACTATCAGAAGTGGTTCAATGAGCATGACACGAAGGTGCTGGTGGAGGCTGGGTATTCCGTGAACTACACGGAGGATGCGGCGGTAGCGGCGCAGGAACTGGCGAATGCCGATGTGGCTGTGATCAGTGCGAACCATGGGAGTTTCAGCGGGATTGCGTTCCGTGATGCGCTCATGAAGTTCATCGAGGCGAAGAAGGGTCTCGTGCTGCTGCATCCTGGGCTGTGGTACAACTGGGGTGACTGGGCTGAGTACAACAAGTCGATCGCTGGTGGTGGCAGCCGCGGCCATGATGCGCTGGGAGAATTCGAAGTGAAGGTGCTCAACGCGCAGCATCCTCTGCTGAAGGGGGTGAGTGGCGGGTTCCGCATCACGGATGAACTGTATTATTATCAGCCCGATCCGGCGGGCACTCCGGTGGAAGTGCTGGCCGCGGCGACGAGCCGTCAGAAGTCCGGTGATTTTCCGCAGGTCTTTGTGGTGAAGCATCCGAAGACGCGGATTGCGGGGCTGACGCTGGGTCATGATGGCCGGGCGCATGAGTTGCCGCAGTACAAGACACTGCTGCTGAATGCCGTGCAGTGGACGTCGGGTAAATGATGCTGACCGCCGTGGGCGCGTCCGGCTTCCGGGTTGCGTGGGCGGCGGATGGCGGGGCCCGGGAAGTCAGTTCACCAGAAGATACCGGTCATGAACTTCCGTGCGCTGCTGCTGATTGTGCCTTCTTTTTTTCCGGCGGTGGCTGGTGCGGGCCTCGTGCTGCGGTCGCCGGGGGATTATGAAGTGGTGCAGCAGGGGGCTGATGGCTGGGCTGTGGTGCGGATGGCGGGGCGGGTTGATGCGGGGGACGGGCCTCGGGAAGTCGAGTGGCGTCTGGTGGAGGAAGGCACGGGAACCGAGGGTTGGACGCGGACGCCGGTGGACGTTTCCGGGCAGGAATTTTCCGCGGAGCTGCGGATTCCCGCGGGTGGATGGTATCGGTTGGAAGTGAGGAGTGCGGCGGGCGAGGCGGCGGTCCCGCATGTGGGTGTGGGAGAAGTCTTTGTGGTGGCTGGGCAGTCGAATTCGGCGAATCACGGCGAGGAACGGCACGAAACGAAGACGGGGAGGGTGGCTGCCTTCGATGGTTCCGGTTGGCGGTTGAGCCGGGATCCGCAGCCGGGAGCGAGTGGGGACGGCGGGAGTTTTCTGCCGGTGTTCGGCGATGCGGTAGTGGCGGAATTCGGTGTCCCGGTTGGTCTGGTGGCGTGTGGCATCGGGGCCACCAGCGTGCGGGAGTGGCTGCCGGCCGGGTCGGTTTTTCCGAATCCTCCGACCATTGAGAGTCGGGTCGTGAAGCGTGCGGATGGGCAATGGGAAAGCCGGGGCGAGGCTTGGGAGATGCTGCGTGCGCGGCTGCAGCGGTTTGGGCCCGATGGATTCCGGGCCGTGCTGTGGCATCAGGGAGAGAGCGATGCCAACCAGGCTGATGCCATCCGGACCCTGCCGGGCTCGCTTTACCGGGAGTATCTGGGGAAGCTGATTGGGGAATCGCGTCGTGCCGTCGGCTGGGAAGTGCCGTGGTTTGTGGCGCAGGTCAGTTATCATGTGCCTGGCGATGAGGGTTCCGAGGATATCCGGGCGGCGCAGGCGTCGCTATGGAAAGACGGACTGGCGCTGGAGGGACCTGACAGTGATGCTCTGCGCGGGGAATTCCGCGATGGGGGCGGCAAGGGAGTGCATTTCAGCGGTGCTGGGCTGCGTGAGCATGGGGCGCGCTGGGCGGCGAAGGTCTCGCCTTGGCTCCGTCGGCAGCCAGGAGTTCTGCCGGCCGGACTTGTGCTCGATCTCGATGCCGGGAAGGGAGTGACACGGGACGATGCCGGGCGGGTGGTGGCGTGGCGCAGCGTGGTGCCCGGGGGCACTGTGCGGGAATTTGTGGCGCGGGATGAATGCCGGGCCGAAGCCGGGTCGGGTCGGCCGTTTCTGGTGCGCGATGCCGACGGTGTACCAGCCGTGGAATTCCGGCAGCAGGAACTGGTATGTCTGGATGAAGATGCGTTTGATGAGCTGACGCAGGGGTCGGGCTGCACGTGGGTGGCTTTGCTGCGGCCGTATGCGCAGCGTGAGGGGCTGAAGGATGTGAATTCGTTTTTCGGGAATCTGCGCAACGGTGGGTTTTTCGAGGGTGTGTGGGGATGTCTGACGGATGACAACCGGATCTGGTGGGGGCCGCGCAACGGGCAGTCGTTCGGGCGGTTTGATGAGAACAATCCGCAGTTGCTCGGTCCGCAGCTTCCCGGGGACCGGTTTTCCGTGGTGGCTGGCAGAATGGGGGGCGGGACGGGCAAGGTTACGTGCGAACTGTTCGTGGGCGGGCCGGAGTCCGTGGTCAGTGCCGAGGTCGGGATTCATGCCGGGGCGAATGCGTCGAAGCTGGCGATTGGTCAGGAACGCGATGCTGTGGAGCATCCGGGGCAGGAATCATTCGATGGGGAACTCGCTGGGCTGTTGATATTTGCCCGGGCCCTTGACGATGGGGAACTGGCGTCGGTGATGACCCGGATGCGGCTGGGGCGGGAGAAGCCGCGGAAGATTCTGTTTCTGGGCAACAGCATTACGCTGCATGGGCCCGCTCCGGAGATTGGCTGGGAGGGGAACCATGGGATGGCGGCTTCGGTTCCTGCAAAGGACTATGTGCATCTGGTGGTGCGTGGCCTTGCGGAGAAGGGGCGTGCGGCTCCGGTTGCCGTGGTGAAGAACATTGCCGGCTTTGAGCGGGGCTATCGTTCATGGGATGCGGCGAAGGAGCTTGACGGGGAGATCGCCGAGGGAGCGCGGGATGTCGTGGTGGCGTTGGGCGAGAATGTACCGGCGCTGGCGCATGCCGATGACGAGGCCGCCTTTGCAGAAGCATTCCGCAGGCTGCTCGCGGAGGTGGGCCGCGATGGTGCGAGGATTTATGTGCGGAGTTGTTTCTGGCCCGATGCGGTCAAGGATGGCATCATGCAGCGGGTGGCACGGGACGCTGGGGCTGTCTTTGTGGATGTGGCTGAGATCGGGCGGAACCCGGCGCATGCGGCGCGATCCGAGCGGACCATTGGGCATGACGGGGTGGCTGGGCATCCGGGGGACCGGGGCATGCGGGCGCTGGCCGATGCCATCCTCGCGGCCATGCGGGGAAAACCATGATTTCCGTGCCTGAACTGCGAAACTTTATGCGACTCCCTATCTCTTTCCCAATTCTTCTGCTTCTGTTTGTCGGCACGGCTGATGATTCTGTCGTGGCGGCCGAGTCCGCGCCCGACCTGACGCGGCAGTCGCCCGTCGACCGGGAACTGACCTACAACCTTGGGGCGACGGGGCTGCGGGGCTGGATTTACACGAAGCCGGCGACGCACTTTGATGGACTGCAGGGACGCACGACCGATGCCAGCCGGCAGATTCTCGTGACGCATGTGGGCATGGGATCGCCTGCTGACGGGGTGGTGAGGGTCGGCGATGTGATTGTGGGCACGGAGGGCGGGGAATTTGCCGCCGATGCGCGCAAGGAACTGGCGCGGTCGATTCAGCGGGCCGAGGCAGGGGAATCCGGTGGCGTGCTCCGGTTGCGCGTGCGGCGCGAGGATGAAGTGAGGGAAGCAGGAATCCGGATGGCCGTGCTGGGGTCGTATGCGGCCACGGCTCCGTGGAATTGTGGGAAGTCCGCGAAGATTCTGGAGGCGGCGCTGGGGGTGCTGGTGCGGGAGAAGCTGGATCCGGGCGACTGGGCGGCTCCTGTCAGTGGCCTTGCGCTGCTGGCGGCGGGGCGGGAGGCCGATCAGGAAGCAGTGCGGAATCTGGCGCGGGCGCTGGCGGCGCGGATCATGGAGCGGGACATGCGGAAGGGTGACACGTGGGTGCAGGGGTACCGCAATCTGTTTCTGTGCGAGTATCAGATGGCCACGGGCGATGAGAGTGTACTGCCCGCGATCCGGCGGGAATCCGGTGAACTGGCGCGCGGGCAGAGTCTCTACGGGACGTACGGGCATGGGTTTGCTGCGAAGACGGCTGACGGGAAGCTGCATGGATCGATTCCGCCGTATGGTCCGGTCAACATGGCTGGGCTGCCTGCGAATCTGTCGCTGGTGCTGGCGCAGCGCTGCGGGGTGGATGATGCCGAGGTGACGGAGGCGGTGGAACGCGCGGCGGGTTTTCTGGGATACTTCACGGGCAAGGGAGCGATTCCCTACGGCGAGCATGAACCGTGGCCGTTTCATGAGAACAACGGGAAGAACTCGATCACGGCGGTTTTCTTTGCGGCGCATGGCGGGCGGAGTGAAGATGCGGCATTCTTTGCGAGGATGGCGACCGCGGGGCACCGGAGCCGGGAATGCGGGCATACCGGTCAGGGTTTCAGCTATCTCTGGAGCGCCCTCGGGGCCAATGCCGGCGGCCCGGAGGCAGCGGCGGCATTCTTTGCCGAGGCTTCGTGGCATCTTGATCTGGTGCGGCGGAGCGATGGCAGCTTTACGTATGACGGGGGCGAGCAGTATGGTCCGGGGGCGACCGAAGACGGAACCTATTTCGGGCCGAGCAGCTACTATGGACTGAGTCCGGCGGCCTGTTATGTGCTGACCTATGCGCTGCCGCGGCAGAAGCTCGTCATCACTGGCCGGGGGCTCGATGCGAAGGCGCGGCTCAGTGCCGGGGAAGCGTCTGCTGCTGCGGCTTCCGGGCGTTTTGATCTCGATCGACGGGAGAAATCCGTGGTGGAACTGATGGCCGCGTTCCGTGACTGGTCGCCGGTGGTGCGCAGCTGGGCGGCGGAGGAACTGGCGGGCCGTCCTGGGGCAGCGGGGCAGGTTCCGGAGCTGATCCGTCTGGCGGAGGAGGGCACCGTGCCTGAGGTGCAGGGTGCCTGCGAAGCGCTGGGATTACTGAAGGCAGTGGATGCTTTGCCTGTGCTGGTGCGGCGGCTGGGGCATGACGACCGCTGGGTCCGCTACAAGGCGGCTGCGGCGGTGCGGGCCATGGGGAAGGCGGCGCTTCCCGTGCTGCCCGACCTGCTGCGGGCGCTCGCGGCGACGGCTGAGCCGCTGCGGCCTGTGAACTGGCGTGACCCTGTGCAGATTGCGCATGGTCAGCTGGCGGCGGCGGTGTTTTCAGGGCCCCTCCGGGAGCATCTCGGGGAAGCCGATCCGGTGCTGCTGTATCCGGCGGTGCGGGCAGTGGCGCGCAATCCGGATGGGATGGCGCGGGCGACCCTGCGGGAATTCTTCGAGCATCGCATCACGCTGGAACAGGCCGAGCAGCTGGCTCCCGATATTCTCGAAGCGCTCTCCGAACCTGGTCCGGCCGACACCATGTTCGGGAATGAGATCCGCATGGGAGCCTTCCGCGCGCTCACCCGATTCCGTTTCCGGGAAGGCATGGAGGCCGGCGTGGCCTTTGCGATGACGCAGGGCGGGCACGGGAGCGAATCGCGCACGGGAGAAATCATGGAAGCGCTGGCGGGCTATGGGAAGGCGGCGACGTCGATCATTCCGCAGCTGCGTTCGCTGGCGGAAATGTTCACGGCCCAGGTGCAGGCCGGTGAATTTCCCGGTGGTGAGCTGAATGAGCGCCGGGTGTCTGCGGTGCGGGAAGCGATCCGGAAGATTGAGGCGTCGGGTGACGCGCCGGAGCTCCGTTCGGTGGACAAAGCGGAGTGAAACCCCGGGTGATCCGTGGCGTATGGACAGGGCATGTCCGCAGCTCCGAATTTCTCTCTCGCCGGCCGTACTGCCCTTGTGACGGGCAGCACGACGGGACTTGGTCTGGCCATGGCCTTTGCTCTTGGGCGGGCCGGTGCGAGGGTCGCCATGAACTATCACCGCAATGAAGCCCGGGCGGAAGCTGCCTTGGCGTCGTTCCGTGCCGAGGGGCTTGAGGGCGGTCTGTTCCGTGGCGATGTGACCAGCGAAACCGGAGTTCCGGATCTGCTCCGGCGCATTGGAGGGGAACTGGGTCCGGTGGACATTCTGGTGATCAATGCGACGCCTGATCAGCCGCATAAGCCTGTGGAGGAATATGACTGGGCCTTTTATCAGGAGATGCTGGACTTCTTTGTGAAGAGTCCGGTGCTGCTGACGAAGGCTGTGCTGCCATGGATGAAGCAGCAGCGCCGTGGCCGCATCATCAGCATCGGATCCGAGGTGGTGGCCCGCGGCGTTCCCAATTTCACGGCCTATGTGGCGGCCAAGGGCGGGCAGAATGGGTTTCACCGCAGTCTCGCCACCGAGGTGGCTCCGTGGGGCATCACCGTGAACATGATTTCGCCTGGCTGGATCCCGGTGGAGCGGCACGAAAACGATCCGCAGGATGTGAAGGATGGCTATCTGGCCGGGGTGCCCATGGGCCGCTGGGGAGTGCCCGGCGACCTTGCGGGGGCCGTGGTCTTTCTGGCGTCCGACAGCGCCTCGTTCGTGACCGGCCAGAATCTGCATGTGAATGGCGGAACCACTGTCCACTGAGAACCCTGACAAAGAAGCAATGCGATGAAACGGATTCCCTTTCTGATGACTCTTGGAGCCGGCCTTGTGGCCGCGGGTGAACGCAAGCCGAAGGAACTGCCGGTGCCTGGCGAGAGCTTTCTGCTGGAGGGGCGCGAAGCCTTTCTGATCCTGCCTGAGAATCGCGGTTCCGGCCGCACCCCATGGGTATGGTATGCCCCCACGCTCCCGGGCCTGCCGGGTCCGGAGGAACGCTGGATGTTCGCGCAGTTTCTGGCGGCAGGCATTGCGGTCGCTGGCATCGACGCAGGGGAAACGTACGGCAGTCCCGACGGCTGCCGCATTTACGATCGGCTGTATGCCGAGATGACCGGGAAGCGCGGGATGTCTGCGAAGCCCGTCATGCTCGGGCGGAGCCGTGGTGGCCTCATGACCCTGAGCTGGGCGGCAGGACGGCCGGATTGCTGCGGCGGATTTGCGGGGATTTATCCCGTGTGTGATCTGACCAGTTATCCCGGGCTGGCGAAGGCCTGCGGGGCCTTTGGCCTGAGCGAGGCCGGGCTGGCCGAGAAGCTGCGTGAGCACAATCCAGTGGAGCGGTTGAGTGGACTGGCCAAGGCGGGAGTCCCGTTTTTTGCGGTGCATGGGGACGTGGATACGCTGGTGCCCCTGGAGAAGAATTCCGGGGCGCTGGCCTCGCGTTACCGGGAACTGGGCGGGACCATGGAGCTGATCGTGCCGAAGGGTCAGGGTCACAGCATGTGGGAAGGATTCTTCCGCTGTGCGGAACTGGTCGCTTTCGTGAAGAAGCACGCAAAAGGGGTCGCTCCATGAAGTCCCGCTTTCTGCTGGCCGTGCTGGGCATGGTGGTTCCGGCGGCTGCCGGGCCGGTTCTGGAGGCGTCGGTATTCCGGCGGTATGCGGAGGCCTTTGCGGAGGCCGATGACGAAACCGTGCGGCAGGCCGTACCGAATGAGGAAGCGTGGGCGTGGCTGGAGGCCAATGTGCCGCGGTTTTCGTGTCCCGACCGTGATCTGGAAGAGATCTACTGGTTCCGCTGGTGGACCTTCCGGAAGCATCTGCGGAAGAGCGCCGATGGATGGATTGTGACGGAATTCCTGCCCGATGTCCCATGGGCCGGAAAGCACAACTCGATCAATTGTCCGGCCGGCCATCATTTCCGGGAAGGCCGCTGGATCCGGAACCGCGAGTATCTTGATGACTATGGTGTCTTCTGGTTCCGGAAGGGCGGGGAGCCACGCAAGTACAGCTTCTGGGCTGCCGATGCCATCAATGCGCGGGCTCTGGTGACTGGGGACGACCGTCAGGCGCGGGATCTTCTGCCCGAGCTGAAGGCCAACTGGGAAGCGTGGGCTGACCACCTTGATGAGTCAGGCCTCTACTGGCAGAACGATGGCAATGACGGGATGGAAGTTTCTGTCGGGGGCAGTGGCTGCCGTGCCACCATCAACAGTTATCAGTTTGGCGATGCCATGGCGATTGCGGCCATGGAGGAGCGGGCAGGAGATGGCGCCGAGGCTGCGCGGTGGCGGGCACGGGCCGAGGACCTGCGGCGGCTGGTCGAAGAAAAGCTCTGGGATGCGGAAGCGGGATTTTTCAAGGTGCGGCCGCGTGGCGGGGGACGGCTGGCGGACGTGCGGGAACTGCATGGCTATGTACCGTGGTGCTTCGGGTTGCCCGGGCCGGATAAACTGGTGGCGTGGCGTGAGCTGATGGATCCCCATGGGTTCCGGGCACCCTTTGGTCCGACCACCACCGAGCAGCGGCATCCGGGATTTGCGCTGCGCTACGAGGGGCATGAATGCCAGTGGAATGGGCCGAGCTGGCCCTTTGCGACCTCGCAGACCCTGACCGCGCTGGCGAATGTGCTGCACGGTCCGCCGCAGGCGATCGTGGGACGCCGGGATTACTGGGAGACCCTGCAATGCTATGTGCGGAGCCATCGGTTCCGGCAACTGCCCCCCGAGCGTCCGGCGGGTGGCTTGGTCAGGTCGCATGACAACAGCGTGCGCCGCCATACGTGGTGGGCCGAGGACCGGCTGGGATCGACCGAATGGGTGCAGTACGATTTTCCGGCAGCGGTGACAGTTGATGCCGTGGAGGTGTTCTGGTACGATGATCCTCACGGCATTGATCCACCGGTTTCGTGGCGGTTGCTGCGGCGCGAGGGAGAAGAGTGGGTGGAACTGAAAACGGCGGAGGTGCCGGGGGTCGAGCCTGACCGTTTCAATCGGGTGAGCTTTGCGCCGCAGTCGGTGAGTTCGCTGCGCATTGAAGCGGTCACGGCACCGGGGAAGAGTGCTGGCCTGCTGGAATGGCGGGTGCTCGGGGGCGGCAGCAATCATGCGGGTGCGGCGGTGCCGTCGGCTTCGTACAGCGATGTTTATGCGGCCACCTTGAAGGCGCTCCACGACGGCGACAGGGCCTTGGAGAGGAAGGAATCGCGTCAGCCGTGGATTGACGAGAACCTGCATCCTCGGACGGGGGATTGGATGGCGCGGACGATGCTGCGGGAGCGCGGTCAGGGTCCGGTGGAACGCGGGAAGGACTACAATCATTCCACCTTCTGTGATTTGGTCATCAGTGGGCTGGTGGGGCTGCGGCCGCGGGCGGACCGTGTGGTGGAAATCGATCCTCTGCTGCCGCCCGGGATGTGGGATTGGTTCTGTCTGGAGGGTGTCCCTTACCATGGGGTGATGCTGACGGTGCTGTGGGACCGTGATGGCAGCCGGTACGGCCGCGGGGCCGGCCTCAGGGTTTTTGCCGATGGCCGTCTGCTCGCGGAGCGAGCCGAATGTGGACTGCTGCGCAGCGAGTTACCGGAATGAGAGGGAACGCGGGTGGCGGCGCGATTGATCTGCTGGATTCAGGCCTGACCCCGGAGCCGGGGTTTTTCAGCAGGCTCCCAGCGATACCAGTTCGAGCGAGGCCGGTGGCGATCCGAGGATGGCCGAGGCGATGGTGGCGAAGCGGCTGGCGGCGTCGGTTACGAAGAACGATTCCGAGCGAGCTGGCTGGTTGCTGCTGCAGAGGAGGCCGGAGGTGCCGAGCAGGGTGGCGGTTTCGGCGGCGGCGGCTTCTGCGCTGTCGACGAGGGTGACCTCCGGGCCCATGGTTTCCGCGATGACTCTGCGGAGGAGAGGGTAATGGGTGCAGCCGAGCACAAGGGTATCGATGCGGTCGGCCTTGAGCGGTGCGAGGTATTTGGCGGCTGCGAGGCGGGCGATTTCCGAATCGGTTTCCCCTTCTTCGGCGAGCGGCACGAAGAGCGGGCAGGCGACGCTCCGGATGAGTTCGGGTTCCCTTCCGCTGGCGGCGAAGGTGGCGCGGATCCGTTGTTCGTAGGCACCGGAACCGATGGTGGCGGCCGTGGCGATGACCCCGATGCGGCCATTGCGGGTGGTGCGGGTGGCGGCGCGTGAGCCTGGTCCGATCATGCCGAGGATGGGAACGCCGGGAAATTCGCTGCGGAGCGCAGGTGCGGCGAGGGCCGAGGCCGTATTGCAGGCGATCACGATCATTTTGACTCCTTTGCCGAGGAGGAACCGGGAATCTTCGAGGGCGTAGCGTGCCACGGTGGCCGGTGATTTGTTGCCGTAGGGAACCCGGGCGGTATCGCCGAGGTAGACGAGCGATTCCGAGGGGAGGGCGGAGCGCACGGCGCGGAGGACCGTGAGTCCTCCGACCCCCGAGTCGAAGATGCCGATGGGGTGGTCGTTCATGGAAGGTCGTCGGGTCCGGGGACGCCGGCCTCCGCGAGGGCGCGGCGGGCGGCTCCGTGCCAGTCGCGGTTGGCGGCCGGGTTGGCGGGGCTGGGGTGGGGAATGCGCACGATGCGGGCCGGACCGCTGCCGGCGGCGGTGCGGAGTTTGGCTTCCGCGAATCCGCCCACGCCGATGAGCCATGCGGGTTGGAGGATGCGGATGACTTCGCGGAGGTGGTCGAGGCAGGCGGCTTCGACCGGTTCCATGGCGTGGCTGGGAATTTTGTCAGGCGTCCGGTTGCGGCCGGAATCCTCGAGGAAGATGAGCGGGCAGAAATTGACCGCGAAGTGATGGCGGAAGAAGCGTTCGGCTGTGCCGAAGGAATCGCGGGCCCAGCCCCAGAGGCGTTTTCCGCTGACTTCCGAGCGGCGGCAGGCAAAGCCTTCGATGGGGCGTTTCGGGTGTACGTGGCTGGGTTGCGAGACATTTCCGGTGATGCCCATCCAGTCGCGCACGGCTGAGATTTCGCCGAAGGGTACACCGGTCTGGGCCATGCCGAACGGGCCGGGGTTCATGCCGAGCAGGAGGATCTGGCGGGGAGCCGGGGCGAAGCGGCGGATCCATGTGGTGTGGGGATCCCATGCGTATTCCAGCGGGTTGTAGACGTGACTGACAGGTTCCGGGAAGTGGAGGCCGGCGAGACTGGCACGGAGGCGGTCGGCTGCCTTGATGAGGAGTTTGGCGGTATCCATCAGCGTGGCTGGCTGCTGCGGCGGCGGAAGACTGCGAGGTGACGGTCGACGGATTTGCCGGGAGTGGGGAGGGCGATGGAATCCTCGTTGCGGGTGGAGACGATCAGTTCGGCGCCGGCTGCTTCGAGGGCGCGGGTGGCGAGTTCGTGTTCGCGGTCGAAGTAGCTGGTGATGACGAGGAGACCGTCGTCGCGGAGCCTCGCGAGACCTTGCTCGAAAATACGTCTCCATGCCGCGGGGTCGTTCCAGAAGTTCTGATGGCGGAGGAAGGCGAGGTCGAAGTCGTCACCGAGCGAGCGGATCCGGTCGAGCTGCGAGCAGTCGGTCGTGATGAATTCGGCATCCTTGAGCTGGGCGGCGCGGGCGCGGGCGGCGGCTTCTTCGAGTTCGCGGCTGCGGATGTCGGCACCGACGAAGCGGATGGCTGGGGCATTGGGGTGGCGGGTGCGCAGGGTTTCCACGAGGGTACTGGCTTCGCGGCAGGGCCCGCAGGCGAGGTCGAGGATCTGGAGGGGGCGGGCCGTCCCTGTCCGGGGTGTCGGCAGCGAGCGCCGCAGGAGCCGGGCGAGTGTTGCATTTTCCCTGAGGAAGCTGGTTTCGGACTGGGGGTTCACAGCATTTTCATGGGTGGGGCCGCGCCGATGGGGCGGCAGATTCGGGAGATGCATTCCTCGAAGGCCGGGGCGTTGTCGAGGACTTCGATTTCGACGCGGAGGAAGTAGACCGGCAGGAGGGTTTTTTCGAGGGCTGGGAAGCGCACGCTGTCCTTTTCGGTGGTGATGACGCAGTCGGCGAGCTGGTCATCGGCGCGGAGGATGCACTCGTTGATTTCGTCTTCCGTGTAGCGGTGGTGGTCGGTGTAGCGTCGTGTCAGGACAGGTTCGCAGCCGAGGCTGCGGAGGATGCGTTCGAAGCTTTCCGGGGCTGCGATGCCGCAGATGGTGCCGGCTTTGCGGCCGCGGAGGAATTCGAGGGGTTGCTGGTCTTCCGGATGGTAGACGTTCTGAAGGATGACCGGCCGGTGGCGGCAGGGAATGATTTCGGCGGTGCGGTTGAAGCGTCGGATGCGGTCGCGGATTTCGTCGTGGCCATCCGCGCTGTCGCATTTGGTCAGGAAGATGTGACTGGCGCGGCGGAGGTTGCGGGGAGGTTCGCGGAGCGTGCCGCGGGGGAGGAGGAATTCGTTGCCGAAGGGGGCATTGCGGTCGACGAGCACGATGTCGAGGCGGCGGCGGAGCCGGAGGTACTGGAGGCCGTCGTCGAGCAGGAGGGTATCGCATCCGAGTTCGCGCACGGCCCAGCGTCCGGCTTTAACTCTGTCCTTGTCGACGACCACGGCGACGCCGGGGAGGTTGCGGGCGAGCATCCATGGTTCATCGCCGGCGTGGGCGGGGTCGCCTGTGAGGTTGGTGCCATCGCTGACGATGAGCGGGGGGACTTCTGTTTCGCGGCCGGTGAACTTCTGGAGGAGTCGGGTGCGCAGGGGAGGTTTGACGCGTTTGTAGCCCCGGCTGAGGATGGCGACGCGGCGGCCCTCCTCGCGGAGGCGGCGGGCGAGCATTTCGACGACGGGGGTTTTGCCGGTCCCGCCGACGGTGAGATTGCCGATGCTGATGACGGTGGCTCCGAGGTAGTAATCGGTTTTGACGCGGTGGCGGAAGAGGGCGAGCCGGCCTTGGACGAGGCCATGGAAGATGCGGGAGAGTCCATTGAGGAAGAGGCGCAGGGTGCCTGCACGCACACCGCGGCGCTGGCCGAGGATGACTTCCACGCCCCATTGTTCGAGACTGTCGAGGTTTTCGCTCGCCATGGTGTGCGGGTGAAGTCAGGAGAGGACGCGGAGGCCGTCGTTGTCGGCGGTGACCGTGCGGATTTCGGCGGGGGTGGGGCCCTGCCATGCGGCGAGCATGGCGCGGGCGACGGTTGGGGCGGAGTCCTCGAGGGCGAGGCAGCAGACCGTGGAACCTGAGCCGCTCAGGAATCCGCCGATGGCTCCGGCATTGACACCGTCTTCGATGATGGAGAAGAGCCCCGGGACGAGGTGAACGCGGTATGGCTGGTGCAGGGTGTCGCCGAAGCAGTCGCGCATCTTTGTGTACTGGCCGGTCGCGAAGGCTGCGGTGATGGCGCAGGCATTGCCCACGTTGAGGACGGCGTCGCGGTGCGGGATGGAGGGAGGGAGGACGCGGCGGGCGTGTTCCGTGAGCACTTCCATGTCCGGGATGAGGAGGACGAATTTGAGATCGGGAGCCACGGGGAAGCGGAAGAATTCGCCGCGGGCGTCGGTGAGGACGAAGCCGCCGAACGTGGCTGGTCCGGCGTTGTCCGGGTGGCCTTCGATTTCGCTGCAGAGGGCGAAGAGTCCGTCGCGGGTGAGAGGGGAACCGCTCAGGTGGTTGAGGGCGGCGAGGATGCCGAGGCGGATGGTGACGCTGCTGCCGAGGCCGCGGCTGATGGGGACGTCCCCTGCGACCTGCCAGAGGAAGCCGAATTCCGGGACATTGGTGCGCCGGAAGAAGAGGCGGGCGCATTCCCGCAGCATGGCGTGCGCCGGCGAGACGCTCAGCGGTCCGTCGGTGCGGGTGACGGTGAGTTCGTTGTGCAGAGCGAGAGCGATCCCGAGGCAATCGAAGCCTGGGCCTATGTTCGAGGTGCTGCCGGGGACCCTGATGGTGACCGATGCGGGCATGGGGCATGAAACGGTCGATGGGGCAGGATGCAAGGTGAAGTGACGGCAGTGTTTCGGGAAAAGAATTGAAATTCAGGGGCCGGGCGGGCATGGTCGGAGCGTGAAATTTCTTCCGTGTGTGACATTCCGGGAAATGATTCCGGTGGCTGGGCTGCTGGGGTTGCTGCTGCTGACCGGGTGCGGCAAGCCTGCTACGGCGGTGCGGGCGGTGACCGATCAGGAAGTGGCCGCAGAGACAGGTCCACTGCCAGCTGAGGGGACGGCGAACCGGCTGAGCAGCGAGCAGTCTGCTTTTCTGAGGCAGCATGCCAATGATCCGGTGGATTGGTATCCGTGGGGCGAAGAAGCCTTCCGGAGGGCGAAGGAGGAGAACCGGATGGTGCTGGTGTCGATTGGCTATGCGAGTTGTCCGTGGTCGCTGCGGATGCAGCGGGAGACGTTCAGTGATCCCGTGATGGCGAGATTCATGAATCAGCGGTTTGTGAACGTGCTGGTCGACCGGGAGGAACGTCCGGATGTGAACAACGCCTTTCTGCACTATGTGTTCTGGAAGCAGAAGCAGAGTGGCTGGCCGCTGCATGTGTGGCTGACGCCGGACGGGCTGCCGTATTTTTCCGGGGTTTATTTTCCCAAGGTTTCGACTGGGTCGAGTGCTTCATGGGAGACCACGGTGGCGCATGTGGCGAACGCGTGGGCGGCGGATGCGGGGTATGTGGGGAGGCAGGCGAAGGAAGTGGCGGATCACTATCTGGCTGACTGCCGGAAGATGTGGGCGGGAGCGGATCCCGCTGGGAATCCAGAGGTGCGTGGGGTGGCTGATTTTCTGGCGCTGGCACCGGCTGAGCGGGCGAAGCGTTTTCGTGGGCTTGGCGATGATGAACTGCAGGCGGCGGCGGGATATCTTCCGGGTGGTGTGATGGAGGATGTGCTGGCGGAACTGTCTCCGGGGGAAGTGGATGCGGTCATGGAGCGTTTGCGGCCGGTACCGGCGGCCCTGCTTTTCGGGCGGGTGGGGAAGGCAGAGTGGAAGGATCGGGCGTTCCGGCGTTTTGCGTCGCAGGTGCGGGCGACTGCATTCGAGAAGATGCGGAGTCTGCATGATCCGGTGAATGGGGGATTCAGTCAGCAGCCGAAGTTCATGCAGCCGTACAATCTGGAGTTTCTGCTGCGGTATGGGGTGACGGAGCGTGCGGCGGGATTCGGCCGTGCGGCGGCATCGGTAGAGATGGCGGCCATGACGCTGCGCAAGATCCTAGCGGGTGGGATTCACGACCAGTTGGCGGGAGGATTTCACCGTTACAGTACCGATGCCTACTGGGCGGTTCCGCAGTTCGAGAAGATGCTTTATGATCAGGGTGTCATGGCCCAGGTGCTTACGGCGGCGTCGCAGGTGACGGGCGATCGTGTCTTTACCGAGGCGGCCCGGAGCACCGTGGAGTATGCGGTCAATGAGTTGTCGCATCCAGGCGGGGCTTTCTATTGTGCGGAGGGATCGAGCAGTGCGTCGTCGTCCGGTGAGATCCTGGAAGGGGTCTATTATCTATGGGATAAGTCGGAGGCAGATGCAGTGGTGGGTGCGGAGGCAGTACCGCTGCTGCGGGAGATTTTCGGGTTCGATGAGAGGGGAAATCTGCCGATTGATTCGCCGATGGTGGAGCGGTTGCCGCGGGCGAATCTGCTGATCCGGCAGCGTCCGCTGGCGGAGGTGGCGCAGAGGGTTGGTCTGAGCACTGCGGCTGTGGAAGAAGTCTGGGGAGTGGCGAGGGGCAAGCTGCTGGAGGCGCGGCGCAAGCGGCCGCGGCCGATGCTGGAAGACAAGGTGCTGACGAGTTGGAATGGCGTGATGATTTCCGGTCTGGTGCGGACAGGATTTCATGTGGGTGATGAGGGCATGCTGGGGCGTGCGGTGAAGGCGGCGGAATTCATTCTGACGAAGATGCGGCGTTCCGATGGTGGTCTGGTGCATGCGTTTCTGGACGGTCCTTCGGCCGTGCCTGGATTTGCGGAGGACTATGCCATGTTCATCGCCGGGCTGCTTGACCTGTACGAAGCGACGGGGGATGCGCGGTGGCTGAAGCAGGCGGATGAACTGCAGGAGGTGCAGATCCGCGAACTGTGGGATAAGGCGGAGGCGGGATTCTTCGATGGGCCGGAGTCGTCGATGATCTTCCAGCGGATCAAGTCGATGGATGAGGCGACGGAGCTGGCGGCGGGGTCGGTTTCTGCGGTGAATCTGGCGAGGCTGCGGTGGATGGCGGGGAAGGTGGAGCATGGCGAGCGCTGCCGGAAGATCATGGAGCGGTTTGCGGTGCAGGCCGGGGCGACGCCAGCGGCCTTCATGAGGTTCATTCATGCGGCGGAGTTGCTGGCTGAGCCTGCGGTGCACCTAGTGGTTGCTGGGCGGCCCGATGCGGAGGGTCGGAAGGCGCTGATGGATGCGCTGCGTCCGTGGTACCGGGGGCTGGCGTCGCTGGTGTATCTGGATGGGAGCGAGGCGAGCCGGTCGCTGGTGGCTGGGGTTCCGGGGATGCAGAGCCTGCCGGCGCAAGGTTCTGCTGCGGTGCTGCATGTGCTGCGGGACGGCAAGCTGGTCGGTTCCGCGGCTTCGGCTGGGGAAGTGGCGGCCCTGCTCGCTCCCTTGCTGAAGGTGCCGTCGCAGTAGCCGGTGGCGGGGAGTCTTGGGGCTGGGCGGGTCAGAGGTCGTTCTGCTCTGCGGGTGAACTGGCTGGAGCGAGCCAGCGACCGTTGCCGATGGCAACGGGGAGCCAGAAGACGAGGGCTTCGTAGCGGGGCAGGGTCGTGAAGGCGTGGAGAGCCTGGCCATCGAAGAGGCAGGCCGTGATTCCGAAGCAGAGCAGGGTCAGTGGTTCCGGTTCCCGGTGGTGGCGGGCGACTGAGATGGCGCGGTAGAGGAAGAACGCCATGAGGAAGGCGAGGGCGGCGGCTCCGGTCTGGCCGTGGTGGTAGAGGGTGGCGACCCAGATGGAATGGGGATGGTCTGCGGGCCAGCCCACTTCTGCGGCGGCGGAATCCGGGGCGAGCCAGCCTTTGCCGAGGAGGCGTTCCTCCGGGTTGGCGAGTCGCGAGAGGATGATTCCGTAGAGGTGGATGCGTCCGGTGTCGCCGCGGTTGATCCAGCTGCGTAGTCCGTCCTGGGAAAGGCGTTCGAGGCCGGGGTCGGGCGGCAGGGAAGGGACGAGCTGGGCCTTGGGATTGGTGCGGGCCTGTTCGGCGCGCCATGCGAGGGCTGTGGAGACACCATGGAAGGTGGCCGCGCAGCCGATGGCGATGACGAGGGGGACCCATGCGCGGCGCCATCCGCCCGAGACGAGGAGGGTGGCGAAGCCGGCCGTGGAGGCGAGGGCGGCCCCGCGGCTCTGGCAGCAGCACATGGCGAAGGCGAGAATGCCGACGCCGATGGCCCAGCGGAGGCGGCGGCGCGCCGTCTGGGCGGCCACGTAGCCAGTGGCGGCCCAGACCGCGGCAAAGCCCCATGCGATCCCGGTGGGGACCGGATGCTGGCCGCCGTGGACGAACCAGTTGCGGAGGCGTTCCCCGAAGTGGGCTCCTCCATTGACGCCCCAGAAGACGGCGAGGCTGACGACTGCCGAGATGATGGCGATGCGGACGCAGATGCGCCGGGCGGTTTTCATCCATTGGTGGTCCGTGGCGGCCGACGAGGTACTGACGAGGAAGATGAGGAGGGCGGCGATGTCGCGGAGTGCGTGCAGGAATTCGCGGCGTCCCTCCAGGTGTCCGGCCGCGATGGAGAGGACAAAAAGGCTGGCGAGCCAGCCAGTTGCCGGGAGAAAGGTGCCGCCGGGCTGAAACTGGCGGGCGGATTCACGGTGGTGGAACAGAAGAGCTGGGAGCAGGAGGACCCAGAGCCAGACTTCGTGGACGATTCCTGCCGGAAAACACCACCATCCGGCGATAAAAAGCGCGATGCCGCCGTGGCGCAGGAGAATGCGGGTTCCGCTGCGTCGGCTGGTTTCGGCTGGCCGCGCCGGGTCGGTGGGAGAGGCGAGCACGGCATCGTTCATGGCGGGTCGGTGGGGCCGGGCCGGGAGAAGGTTCAGGAGCGGGTGTCGTCCGAGGTGACCGGGTAGGAACCGAGCACCTTGACGAAGGTGCAGTGCGACTGGAGTTCGGCGATGGCCTTCTGGACGTGATCTTCCGTGCAGTGGCCCTGCACATCGACGAAAAGGAAGACCTCCCAGTCGCGCCGCCGGGACGGACGGCTTTCAATCATGGAGAGGTTGAGGTGCAGATTGCTGAACGGGGCGATGGCGCGGAAGAGCGATCCCGGTTCGTTGCGGATACTGAACATGACGGAAGTGCGGTCACGGCCACTGGGCGGAGCCGTGCGGTCGCTCAGGACAAGGAAGCGGGTGGCATTGGTGGCGCTGTCCTGCACGCTGTGGGCGAGGATGGAGAGGCCATGGAGTTGGGCGGCGAGGGGGCCGCCGAGGGCTGCGGCGTGCGGGGTGCGCGAGGCAATTTCCGCGGCGCGGATGGTACTGGGAACCTCTATGAGATCGGCCTGCGGGTGGTGGCGCTGGAGCCAATGGCGGCATTGGGCGAACACATTGGCGTGGCTGTAGATCACGCGGATGCCGTCGGCCGGGCTGCGGGACATCAGGCAGTTGTCGATGCGGAGAAGGATCTGGGCGCAGATCTGGACCGGACTGTCTGCGAAGAGGTCGAGCGTGTGCACCGCGGCTCCTTCTGTGCTGTTTTCGACTGGCACCACCCCGTAGTGAGCGGTGCGGCGGGCCACGGCATCGAAGACCTGTTCGAGTGATTCGAGCGGGGCGTAGCGGACACTGGCTCCGAAGCGTCCGAGGGCGGCCTGGTGCGTCCATGTTCCTTCCGGGCCGAGGTAGGCGATGCAGAGGTCGTCCTCGAGGGCGAGAGCGGCCGACATGATTTCGCGGTAGATGGCGCGGATGCTGCGGTCCGGCAGGCGGCCCTGCATGTCGGCATTCTTGCGGAAGAGGCCCTGGAAGACGGCTTCTTCCCGTTCCGGGGCATAGATCTGGAGGCCCTGCTGTTTTTTGACGAGGCCGACTTCGTGGACGAGGTCGGCGCGTTCATTGAGGAGCCGCAGGAGATCGCGGTCGATGGCATCGATTTTCTGGCGGAGGTCCTCGAGCGGCATGGGTGTGAAGCAGTCGGAAGCGAACGGGGGAAGACATTGGACGGGAAATTGCGGCTGTCGAACGCCGAAATGGGATGCGGCTTTTTCCGCATGACACCGCGGGTGGAAGCGCTCACGGTCGCGCGACTCCCCCATGCTGGAATACCTGAAAATCGCGCGACCCGACCATTGGCTGAAGAACATCTTCATTGTGTTCGGGCATGTGGTGCTGCTGGCGCTGCATCCGGACTGTTGGGACCATGGGGATGCGGTGCTGCCGGCGCTGGTTTCGCTGGTGCCGGCGTGTCTGATTGCGTCGGCGAACTATATACTGAACGAGATTCTGGATGCGCCCTTTGACCGGCTGCACCCGACCAAGCGGCACCGTGGGATCCCTGCGGGGAAGGTGACGGTGAAGTATCTGTGGGTGATGATGGGGGTGCTGATTGTGGCAGGGTTCTGGATGGCGGTGCGGCTGTTCAGCGATGGGTATGTGCTGGCGCTGGGGATGCTGCTGGCGAGCGGGTTGGTGTACAATATTCCGCCGGTGCGGCTGAAGGACCGGGCGTTCATGGATGTGATTGCGGAGAGCTTCAACAATCCGATCCGGCTCTGGCTGGGGTGGTTTGCGTTGTCGCTGGGCGAGTGGCGGTGGCCGCCTTGGACGATTGTGCTGGCGTGGTGGGCGTTTGGGGCGCTGCTGATGACAGGGAAGCGGTATGCGGAGTTCCGGTTCATCAATGATCCGGAGGTGAGCGGCCGGTACCGGAAATCGTTCAGTGTTTATACGGAGAACAGCCTGATCATTGCGATGATCACGTATGCGAACCTGTTTTGTTTCGGGGCAGGGCTGGCGATGGCGTCACTGCCGCCGTTGCGGGGGCAGGTGCTGGTGTTTCCGGTGATCCTGTTTGCGATCATTGCGTATTTCCGGCATGCGATGAGCGAGACTGGGGCGCGATTGGAGCCTGAGCAGCTGTTGAAGAACCCGTGGCTGCTGCTGTGGACGGGGGTGACGGCGGGGCTGTCGCTCTGGCTGCTGGTGGCGCAGCCGCCGGTGGGCCGCTGGCTGGGGCTGGAATAAGGTGCGGGGTGGCGGTTTAGTGCTTCCTCATGGGGATTCGGGGCTTGCGGCAGCGGGCAAACTGGGCATGGGGAAGAGCGTCATCAACGTTCACGAGGAAGAATCATGCCTGTAGCCACACCGAAACAATATGCCGCCATGCTGGATGCCGCTCAGAAGGGTGGCTATGCCTATCCAGCGATCAATGTGACTTCGCTGCCGACCATCAATGGGGCGCTGCGGGCCTTTGCGGAGGCGAAGTCCGACGGGATCATTCAGGTTTCGACGGGCGGTGGTGAATTTGCATCCGGGACGTCGGTGAAGGACATGGCGCTGGGGGGCATTGTGCTGGCGGAGGCCGTGCATCGTCTGGCTGAGCGCTACGATGTACTGGTGGCGCTGCATACGGATCATTGCCATCCGAAGAATGTGGACAAGTTCCTGCGGCCGCTGCTGGCGGCGACGGCGGCGCGTCGGGCGTCCGGGCAGGGGAATCTTTTCAACAGTCACATGTTTGACGGATCCGAGTTGTCGCTGGCCGACAATCTGAAGGTTTCGAAGGAACTGCTGCAGCAGTGTGTCGATCTGGAGATCATTCTGGAGGTCGAGGCTGGCGTGGTGGGGGGCGAAGAAGACGGGCATGACACGTCGGGAGTTTCCAATGACAAGCTGTACACGACGCCGGAGGACATGGTGACGGTGTATGAGACTCTGCATGGGGTGGGTCGTTTCATGTTTGCGGCGACCTTCGGGAATGTGCATGGCAGCTACAAGCCTGGGGCGGTGAAGCTGAAGCCGACGATTCTTCGTGATGGGCAGAAGGCGGTGACGGACAAGTATGGTGCGTCGGCCGAGATGGATCTGGTGTTTCACGGGGGCAGCGGGACTCCGCTTGAGGAAATCCGGGAAACCCTTGGTTACGGGGTGGTGAAGATGAACATTGATACGGATACGCAGTATGCGTTCACGCGGCCGATCGTGGATCACCTGTTCCGGAATTACGAAGGGGTGCTCAAGATTGACGGTGAGGTGGGCGACAAGAAAGCGTATGATCCGCGGGCGTATCTCAAGAAGGGCGAGGCTGGTCTGGCCGCGCGGCTCAAGCAGGCCTGTGACGACCTGCTGAGCAGCGGGCGGACCATCTGCGGAACGGTTTGAGTGCAGGGCCGACAGAACTGGGCCGGACCGCGGAGCGGCGGAATCCGGTTCTGCTGATTCTGCTGTTTCTGGCGGCGGTCATGGTGACAGCCGGAGCCTTGGCTCCGTTGCTGTGGCATGGCGGCAAGGCAGTGGCGTCATGGGTTGCGGACCGCGGGATGGACGGGGTCCCGGGGTTGGGTTGGCTGGCTGGGAAGCTGGCGGATTCCGATTTCGGGCGGTATTTCAACCGGGCCTTTCTGTTTGCGGCGCTGGGGTGGCTTTGGCCATTTCTCAGGTGGATGGGAGTGACGCGGGCGGCGCTGGGGCTTACGCCGAATGCGCGGCGCTGGCGCGACTATGCGGGAGGGTTTCTGGTGGCGGCGGGTTTGCTGCTGGCGATGGGCGGGGTTTTTCTCTGGAATGGGGCGTATCAATGGCGGGTGGATCCGAAGCTGGCGGGCAAACTTCCGAGGATTCTGATGGCTGCGGCGGTGGTCCCGCTTCTGGAGGAATTTCTGTTTCGCGGGGTTTTTCTCGGGATGGCGATGCGGGCGGTGCGGAGGGTGGTGGCGATTGTGCTGGTGTCGGGATTGTTTGCGGTCCTGCATCTGGTGAAGCCGCCCGATCCTTTGCCGGAGGCGCTGGCGGGCGGAGAGGTTGGCTGGACCTCTGGCTACGAGATGATGGGGATCATTTTCCGGAGTTATGGGGATCCGGGGAGGTTTGTGTCCGAGTTTGCGACCCTGCTGGTGGTGGGATTGATCCTTGCCTGGACGCGGGGTTTCACGCGGTCGCTGGCGCTGCCCATGGGGCTGCATGCCGGCTGGATTTTCGGGGTGGGCATGTTTGCGCTGGTGAGCCGGACATCCAAGGGCCTGCGGTCGGGTCAGTGGATGGTTGGAGAGGGCAGCGTGCGGATTCCGCTGATTGGAGAGAATCTGAAGCTGGGGCTGGCTCCGCTGCTGGTGCTGCTGCTGACCGCTGGAGTGATTGCGCTGCTGTGGCGAAAGCGGAGGGCGGACGACCGCGGGAACTCCTGAGTGTGGGAGCGGATCAGGGTGGCGGCGGGGACTCTGCTGCCGGTTTGGGGCCCTCGGGCTTCGTGCGGGCGGCGAGCGTGGATTCGAGCACGCGGGTCATCCATGCATCGGCTCCGCGTTCCCGGGCGGCGGCGAGGCCAGCTTCCGCTTCCGCCACATGGCCCTTGAGGGCCTGCACGAGGGCTTTCTCACACAGGAGAGAAAGATCCGGACGTTCCGGGCGGAGCCGGGTTTCGATTTCCGCGAGGGCGAGGTCGAGTTCCGTGTGGGCATCCGTGTTGCGGGAGGCTGCGAGGAGGGTGCGGGCGCGGCGGATGCGCCATGAAGCCTTGAAGCGGGACGATTCGATTTCGTGGTCGATTTCCGGGAGAGCCTCGGCGGTGCGTCCGGCATCGATGAGGGCCTCGATCCATGCGATGCGCAGGACGATGCTTTTGAGTTCGCCGGCTGCGGCGGCGAGGTCGTCGACGCGTTCCGCATGGCGGCCGAGGCGGCGCTGGGCTTCGGCGCGGAAGAGGAGGAGATCGATGCTGAGGGTATCGGAGAGGCTGATGCCTTTGGCGGCGGCGGCGAGGGCTTCCTCATCGTCGCCGTTGCGGAGGAGGAGGTCGGCGAGGGAGGACCAGCAGCCTGGGACGTGGAAGGCGGCGGCGGGCGGAGGATTGGCGAGGAGTTGGCGGAGCCGGGCAATGCCTGCGGCGCGCTGGCCTGATTCGTCATCAAGGCGCGCCAGTTCCCGTCCGGCTGGCAGGAACGCGGGATCGAGGGCGAGCGCTTTTTCGAGGTCGCTGCGGGCTTCCTTGAGCTGGCTGGTTTCCCGGTAATTGACGGCGCGCTGGTAGTAGAGTTCCGGGATGTCCGGGGTTTTGGCGAGCTGGGCGGTGATTGCTTCGATATTGATCTCGTGGCCGGGGTCAGCGGGAGCGGTGGTCAGCCCGCTGATGGCCATGAGGAAAAGGCGAAGGCATCGCCACGGGACTTTCACGGATTCGAGGATGTGCCGGAACCGGTGGGGAGGGTGACGCGGCTTTTGAGCCGGGTTGGGCCTTCCGGGGTGCCGGGGGCCTTGGGGCTGGCGATTGGTTTCGGGATGCTCTTGGCGTCCTTGACGATCTGGACGGTGTCGCGTTCCTTGCCATTGGCGTCGAGCATCATGGCGGTGAGGGTTTTGCCGTTCACGTTGACGAGGACCGATCCCCATTCCGTGATGGTTTTCCACATGACGGGGCTGGGGTTGTCCTTGCGGGAGAGGGCCTGACCGCCGTGTCCGGCTACGATCTGGATAGTGCCGCTGTTAGGCGCGATGCCGGGGACTTTGCGGTAGGGACCTCCGTCTGCGGGATTTCCGGTGCCGTCATCGAGCACGCCGTTCGCTGACACCGTGGGGGTGCTGTAGGCTCCGTTGAGGAGGAAGGAGCGTTCGTAGATGTGGCTGTGGCCGGTGAGCACGAGGTCGACTCCGCCTGATTCGATGATCGGGAGGATGTGTTCCCGGATTTCAATGAGGTCCTTTTCCTTATCCGAGTCGTGAGATCCCTTGGTGTAGGGAGGGTGGTGCCAGTAGGCGATGATCCAGTCCGCCTTGGTTTTTTCGAGGTCGGCCTTGAGCCACTGGGCCATGGCTCCGTCCGCCTTGCGGGGAAGGTCGTGGGAATTCAGGGCAATGAAGTGGGTGCGGCCATAGTCCCACGAATAGTAGGCCTCGGTGCCGCTGGGAAGGCCACCGCTTTCGCCCTTGGTGGGGACGATGTAGGCATCGTAGTACGGGCCCTTGCCGGTGGAACCGTTGGAGGTGCCGCCTTCATGATTGCCCATGGCGGGCCAGCAGGTGAGACCGCGGAGGGTGTCGGCGTAGATTTCGAAGAAGCCGAACTGGAATTCCGAATCCTTGCCGAAATTGTAGGCCATGTCGCCGACGTGCACATAGAAATCGACGTCGGTTTTGGCTTTTTTGCGCCATTCCTTGAAGGCGGTGTGGACTGCTTTCTGGCTATCGCTGCCGGTACCGCTGTCGCCGACGACCCAGAATGAGAATGGGCGGGTGGAGCCGGGTTTGGGGAGGGTGCGGAAGCGGCAGGAGGAATCCTTGGGTGTCAGGGTATTGGTGCCGTCGGTGATGGCGTAGAAGTATTCCGTATCCGGCTGGAGTCCCGAGAGGGTGGCTTCGTATTGCCATGTGCCGTCTGGAGCGGAGTGGAGGAGGGCAGCGTCGCCGCTGGAACCTCCGTCTTTTTCAGAGCGGCGCACCGTCATCTTCTCGGTGGTGACCTTCGTGGTCCACTGGCCTTCGCGGGTGCCTGTGTGGAGCACCGGGGATCCGGGCGTGCGGGAGCGCCACACGATGGTGATGGAGGAAGGGGTTGCCAGCTGTGGATAGGGCTGGCGGCTGAAGGCAGACGCCGGGGTTTCCTTGGCCGCGGGGGCTGCCTGTTCGGCGTGGAGCGTGGCACAGGAGATCAGCAGCGCGGGGGCGAGGCAGAAAGTGAGGCGTGTCATGGGGTGGGAGGAAACCCGGAGAAGAGTCCGGTATTCCAGAAGAACGCTCAGGAGGGCGTCAGGATCCAGCAGAAATGCACCCAGATTCACGGATGGCCCGGGGCTGGGCCGCGGGCGAGCCCTCAGGAGAAGCGGCGGACGAGGACGGTGGCGTTGTGGCCACCGAAGCCGAAGCTGTTGCTCATGGCGACATCGACCTTGGCCTCGCGGGCGTGATTGGGCACGCAATCGAGGTCGCATTCCGGGTCCTGGTTTTCCAGATTGATGGTGGGCGGGACGATGCCGTCGCGGATGGCGAGGACGCTGGCGGCGAGTTCGACGCCGCCGGCTGCGCCGAGCAGGTGACCGGTCATGCTCTTCGTCGAGCTGACCATGAGGCCGGCTTTGGCGTGGTCGCCGAACGTCAGTTTGATGGCTTTGGATTCCGCGATGTCGCCGAGTCCGGTCGAAGTGGCGTGGGCATTGAGGTACTGGACCTCGGCGGGGTTGGTGCGTCCGTGGCGGAGGGCCATGAGCATGGCGCGGGAGGGACCGCTGCCGTCTGGGGAGGGGGCGCTGAGGTGGTGGGCGTCGGCGCTGACGCCGTAGCCGATGAGTTCCGCGTAGATGCGGGCACCGCGGCGTTTAGCGTGTTCCAGTTCCTCGAGCATCATGACTCCGGCGCCTTCGCCCATGACGAAGCCGTCGCGGTCCTTGTCGAAGGGGCGGGAGGCGCGTTCCGGGTCGTCATTGCGGAGGGAGAGGGCGCGCATGTTGCCGAATCCCGATAGGCCCATGGGGAGGATGGAGGCTTCTGCTCCGCCGGCCAGCATGGCATCGGCGTCGCCGAACTTGATGATGCGCCATGCTTCGCCGATGTTGTTGTTGGAAGTGGCGCAGGCGGTGACGACGACCATGTTGGGCCCTTGGAGGCCGAACTCCATCGAGATGATGCCGCTTCCGATGTTGCTGATCATCATGGGGATGACGAACGGCGAGACCCGGGAGGGTGACTTCGTGATGAGGGTGGTGTGATTTTCCTCGAGGGTGGCGAGGCCACCGATGCCTGAGCCGACCATGACGCCGACGCGGGTGGGGTCGATGGAGTCGTGGGAGATGCCCGAGTCTTCGAGGGCCATTCTGGAGGCGGCCACGGCGAGCCCGGCGTAGCGGTCGACGCGTTTGCCGTCCTTGGGGGTGCGGAAGAAGGGAACGTAGTCGAAGTTGCGGACTTCGCCTGCGATGTGGCAGTGGTAGGCCGAGGTATCGAAGGCGGTGATGCGGGAGATGCCGCTGCGACCGGCTTTGAGGCTGTCCCAGAACGAGATGAGGTCGTTGCCGACTGGTGAGATGACGCCCATGCCGGTGATGACAACTCTGCGATCGTTCATGGGGAAAGGATGGGTGGAGATGGGCTGGTCGGATGGATGCGCGGAGGAAGGGCTTCCCGCCGGACGGGCGGTTTCTACGCGTGTGATTTCCGGCTGTCAAACCCGAGGGAGGGCTTGTCCGGGAGTGGTCAGCCGCGGGGTTCGCTGAGGCGCTGAAGGAGGCGCTGGCGGAGGTCCGGGGGCATCTGCTGGTCGTTGGCGATCCAGCCGCGGGCGGCGTCGGGTTCACGGCGGGACCAGTCGCGGGCGAGACGGTACATGGTTTCGCTGCGGCGTTTTTCGTCGGAGATGGTGCCGGCCCAGGCGATGGCGGCTTCCGGGTCTTTTTCCGCTACTTTCCATGCGAAGCGTTCGCGGGGTTCGTCGGTCTGCGGGGATTTGGGGAAGTTATTGAGCCATGCGCCGGCCTCATTGGGGTCGTTATTGGCCCAGCGTTCGATGAGTTCGGTCATGACGCGGGGTTTGGCTTCCGATTCCGGGAGGGTGGCGGCCCATTGGGCGGTTTCCTTGGGGTCCTTGTCGGCGAGGCGGCCGGCGAGGCGGCTGAGGATGCCTGTTTTGAACGGGGAATCTTCGAGGCCGTCGACGTAGGCGCGTGCGGAATCGATCCCTCGCTGTTTGGTGAACTGGTCGAGGAGGGAATCCATGACACGGCCGCGGGCTTCACTGCGGTCCATGGTGAGGGCGAGGGCGGCAGCGGAATCGAGATTGGTTTTGGCGATGGTGTCGATGGCGGCGCGGAGGTATTGGTTTCCTTCCTCCTTGTTTTCGGGGGGGTGGGCTTGGGCCCATGCGACAGCCTTGTCGGGGTCGGTTTTGGCCCATGTGGAGATGGCGGTGGAGGCGGCCCAGCCACCGCGCCAGTCGCCCATTTTGAGGGAGTGGGCGAGGGCGGCTTCGGGGTCCTTCTGGGCCCAGACGGTCATGAGCATGGACATTTCGCGGCCCCGTTCGCGCGGGTTGAAGTCCTTGCCGAAGGCGGCCATGGCGGCCTCGAGTTGTTCGTTGGTTTCGAGGCTGCGGATGAAGGAAGTGTAGGCTTCCATTCTGGCGACTGGGTCATCGAGGGCGAAGATGTCTTCGGCGCGGGTGGCGATTTCTTCTGGGGTCATGTCCCGGACTGCCTTGATGCCGGGGAGGGATCGTGCAGTGGAGTTGCTGCCGGGAGAGTTTGCGTTGGTGTCGGCTTGGCTGTTTCTGGAAGCGTCTGCGGCGGCCGAGAGAACGGTGCGGGTGCGGGTGCTGCTGGATTGGCTGGCATCCGCCAGGGAACCCCGCCACCATGCGCCGGCGGTGAACGCGAGGATGGAGGAGGCAGCGGAGGCAGCCGCAATCATCAGTCGTGGGTTCATGGACTTCATCTTTTCAGATACGTTGGGGATGGGCGGTTGTGCTGCGGGAAATCGTGTTACGTGACTGCGGAGAGGGCTGGGAAGCTTGCGGGCTCCGGGAAACGCTGCCAGGGTGGGAAGATGAATCGTGATGGAAAGCCGGATGAGCCTGCCGGAGGGCGGGGCATGGAAATGCCTGCTGGCGAGGACGCGGGGGATTACTCATTGTTGTCCGAGCGGGAGCGGGCGGAATTTGCGGCGCTGGCGGAGTCATTTCAGGCCGAGAAGAGCGGACAGTTGGCAGTGGAAGTACCGTGGTCGGGCGACGGTGGGTTTCTGTTGACCGAGCAGGGTGGGCGGGAACGGATTGTGCTTTCGGCTCGTGAGGCGGTCGGGGAGGATGGCGACCTTGCGTATGGTACGGTGGTGGGTGCGGATGCCGCGGAGCAGGGAGAGCCTGTGGTGGCGGAACGGAAGTTGGGCGGAGAGCCTGGGGGCCGTGGAGATGCAGGCGAGGGTCCCGAGCATCCGGTTTTTTCGCTGGGTGGTCTGGCGGCCGCGCTGGCGGCTAGGCCGGTCGTGGTGCCAGTGGCGGCGGAATTGGCGGCAAGGGTTGATGAGGGGAAGCCGAGGCTCGTGCTGCAGCCGGCAGTGCTGGCGGAGGAACATGCCGTCGCTGCGCCCGTGGCGGAACCTTTGGAAGCAGCGGCGGAAGCAGGCGTGGAAGCAACTGGGGAGTCAGGATTGGCCGTGGGGGCTCTGGCGGGGGCGGGGGATGTGGGGGTACGGGCGGAGGGAGGTGGCGATGAGATGGACGCTGCGGGTGTTGGGGGAGCGGTGTTGGCTGACGAGGAGGCGGGCTGGGGGAGTACGGGTCTGCTGGTTGCTGGGGGTCTGCTGATTCTGGCTGGATTGTACCTGGTGCGTGCGGTGGTGCTGCTGGCGGTGCAGTCGGGTGGGGAACGGGGCATCGGGACGCTGGCGGTCGGCGGTTGGGAATTTTTCCGGGTGCATGCGGGCATGGTGGCGGCGGCGGCGGGCGGTCTGCTGCTGTTGCTGCTGGGGACGGGGGCGGTGGCGCATCGCCGGTGGGCTCCTCCGCTGATTCATGCGCTGGGCTGGGTCCTTGTGCTGTTTGCGCTGAGTTATGCCGGGGTGGCGGCGGCGGCGGCTTTCTATCTGATGGGGAGTGCGCAGGAACTGCCGGCGGTTTCGTTTCTGGGTGGTCGGGAACTGTTGCTCGGGGTTCTGCTGCTGGTGGTGGTGCCGCTGGGTTTGATCGGGGTATGCCAGCGCGAGGACACGGCGGAAGCGTGTGCCGCGACGCAGCGGAGCCGCAGCTGGACCGATGCGCGCCCTGTGCCGGTGCTGATGACCTTTCTGACGGCCCTTGGCGGGGTGGTGCTGGCTGGAGCGATGCTGTCGGCGCGGGCGGCGTTTCCGGCATTCGGGGAATTCCTTGGTGGTGACGATGGGATTGCTGCGTGGGGGGCAGTGCTTGTGGTGAGTGCGGTGGCGGTGCTGCTGACGGGATTTCAGCGGAAGTTTGGCTGGTGGCTGCAGATGGGATTGTTTCTGGTGCTGGCTCCGGCGGTTTTTCTGACCTTGCGGGTGCATGGCTGGGAAGGGTGGTTCGGTGGAGGAGCCGGGGCGGGGCAGGGGGCGCTGCGGACGGCCGTGGCTGGAGCCGGGGCCTTGTTTCCGGTGTTCCTGATTCTCCTGATGGCGCGGAAGGCGTTTGACCTGCGGCCCGTGGCGGCAGAGGAGCGGTGAATCATGCCGGGACAGCCAGTCATTTATTTCAACCGGGGCACGGGTCGATACGAGACCGAGGCCATTTACGGCGAGGGATTCCTGCGGGCGGCGTATGGCAATCCGATTGGGCGGGCAGTGGTCTGGGCGATGGTGCGGCGGGCTGCGTTTTCGCGCTGGTACGGGAGAAAGATGGACCGTCCGGAGAGTCGTGCGAAGATTGCGCCATTCATAGCGGAGTATGGATTGGATCCGCGGGAATTCGCGGAGGAACCGGGGAGTTATGCGACCTTCAATGACTTCTTCAGCCGGGCGCTGCGGCCAGGGGTGAGGCCGGTGGATGGGGATGGCGAGACGGTGGTGTTTCCGGCTGATGCGAGGCATCTGGGCTTTGCGCGGGCGGACGAGATTGCGGGAGTTTTTGTGAAGGGTCAGCGTTTTGATCTGGCGGCGCTGCTGGGGGATGCGGCCTTGGCGGAGCGGTATGCCGGTGGCTCGCTGGTGCTGAGCCGTCTTTGCCCGGTGGACTATCACAGGTTTCACTTTCCGTGTGCCGGGGTGCCGGGCGAGCCGCGGGTGATTCCCGGGCATCTCTATTCGGTTAGTCCGATCGCCCTGCGGTGGAGCTTGTCCTATCTGTGGGAGAACCGGAGAGTGCTCACGGAACTCGACGCCGGGAAACTGGGGACGGTGCTGCTGCTGGAGGTGGGTGCGACCAATGTGGGCAGCATTGTCCAGACCATGGTGGCTGGGCGTCGTGTGGAAAAGGGAGCGGAGAAGGGAATGTTCCGTTTCGGGGGGTCGAGTACGGTGACCGTCTTCGAACCCGGCAAAGTCCGGTTGGCCGACGATCTTCTGAAGCACAGTGCGGAGTGCTGCGAACTCTATGCGCGCATGGGAGAAGTGATGGGGCGGGCAGCAGAAAGCCCCTTGCCGGTGTGAGCGGCGAGGGGCTTCGGCGATAAGCGATGGCGGCCGCCGCGTGGATCAGACCGTTCCGCTGCTGCGGAGGATCTGGGCAAGCACGTAGGGCAGGATGCCACCCGCGCGGTAGTAATCGATTTCCACCGGAGTATCGAGCCGCACGATGACTGGGACGTCGAAGGACGGGCCGTCCTGCGGGTGGACGCGGAGGGTGGCTTCCGACTGAGGTTTGATGTCGTTCGAGACTCCGAGGAGGTCGAAGGTGGCATTGCCGAGGGTGCGGACGCGGTCGTAGTCCGCCTTATCCTTGAAGTTGCAGGGGAGGACGCCCATGCCGACGAGGTTGCTGCGGTGGATGCGTTCGAACGACTTGGTGATGACCGCTTTGACGCCGAGCAGGTTGGTGCCTTTGGCGGCCCAGTCTCGGCTTGAGCCCATGCCGTAGTCTTCGCCGCCGATGATGATGGTGGGGGTCTGGGACTTCTGGTAGGAGAGGGCGGCGTCGTAGATGCTGACCTCTTCACCGGACGGCTGGAGGAGGGTGTTGCCGCCTTCCTTGCCGCCGAGCATGAGGTTCTTGATGCGGACATTGGCGAAGGTGCCGCGGGTCATGACGCGGTCGTTGCCGCGGCGGCTGCCGTAGGAATTGA
>JBDKER010000002.1:0-190486 GCA_039795165.1 Verrucomicrobiota bacterium
GGCGGAGGCGGCGCTTGTCAATCTTGCTGCGGGAATGCAGGTAGACAAGGAAGCGCTCGAAGATCTCGTCCTTGATGACCCGGAGGAGCTGGTGGTCCCAAATGTAGGGGCCGAGCAGTTCGCCGCTGCGTTCGGCTTTGAGGACGCGGAGCACAAAAATGCCGTCGGGTGTGCCGCGGATGGCATCGAAGGGAATGGCGGCCACCTGAATGAGCCGGTACGCGAAGTCGGGCAGGTACTGGCGGAAGGGAGCGATCGCTTCCGGCGGCCCGAAAAGGGCGGAGAACTGGGGATTGATGCGCCAGACGGTGCGGTTCTGGGCCACGACGACCGGAATGATGAGAGGAAGTCGTTTGGTGCGGCCGTGTTCGCGCAGCCAGAGTTCCCAGATGCGGACCATGTAGCGCAGAAGACGCAGGCCCATGAAGGGATCGCGCGTGCTCTGGTGCTCGAAGAGGAGATGCAGGCAGACTTCCGCATCGGGGTCGGCCTCCTCCCCAGGTTGTGGGAGCAGGGGAGCAGCAAAGAGGAGGTCGCTTTCGGAATGGTCGAGCTTTTCATCGAGAAACGACCCCGGCACGAGGCGGAGCCGGTCCCAGTCGATGGTGGCCGCGATTTCCGGGGGAAGCTCATGACGGAGCAGGGCAGCGGCCGTGGTGGGATCGGAGAAGCCGTCCTTGAAGAATTTGTCGTGCGGTCGGTGGATCCGGCCATCGGGCATGCGGAATGAGTACCGCGCCGCATATGCGGCAGCAATAGGAATTGTGGAAAAAGTGCTGGTCCGAGTCTCCCGCCCCACCGAACCCGCGCGTCCCCAACGGGGACCGAGAGGACAGCCTGGGGCTGAGCAAACGCGATGCCCCAGGTCTGTAGGGGCGCTCCATACCGGGCCGATGGAACGGGCCTTCAGCCCTCCTGGAATCAATTAAACCGGAAACCTGGGCCGTTGGCCCAGGCTGGTATGGTTCCGGGCCGTTGGCCCTCGTGGCACAAAAGGCCAGACCTCTTGGGACAGGTCCCGGCGGACAACGGAGCGGGGACATTCCTGTCCCCGGCACCGAACGACAGAAGGCCAGACCTCTTGGGACACGTCCCGGCGGACAACGGAGCGGGGACATTCCTGTCCCCGGCACCGAACGACAGAAGGCCAGACCTCTCCGAACACGTCCCGGCGGACAACGGAGCGGGGACATTCCTGTCCCCGGCACCGAATCCAAACGTGGACTGGAAAGTCCACGCTCCGTTCCTTCCGTCTCCGGCGCCAAAGGGGCGCGAGAGCCTCCCGATGCCGGAGCAATGATGGATCAGCGGGCGAAGCGGCCGTCGACGAGGCGCTGGATGCCGAGAGGGTTGTCGCTGCGGAGGGCTGGGGGCAGGGCGGAATCGGGCATATCCTGCCAGCAGACCTGGCGGGTCCAGCGGAGGATGGCGCCGGTGCCGACGGAGGTGCTGCGGCCGTCGCTGGTGGCGGGGAAGGGGCCGCCGTGGACGATGGCGTGGCAGACTTCGACGCCGGTGGGGAATCCGTTGCAGACGAGGCGTCCGGCTCTGCGTTCTGCGGTGGCGATGAGGGCAGTGGAGTTGGCGAAGTCTTCCGGGGTGCCGTGGAACGTGGCGGTGAGTTGGCCTTCGAGGGAAGCGGCGAGCGATTCCATTTCGGCGGTGCCGTGGCAGGCGACGAGGAGGGTGGCTGGGCCGAAGACTTCTTCGGCGAGGGAGGGGTCGGCAGCGAAGGCCGTGGCGGTGGTCTGGAAGAGGGCGGGGGCTCCGCGGGTTCCATCGGCGGCGGGAGCCGAGGCGAGGACTGTGACTTCCGGGTGGAGGCGGAGTCGCTCGCTGCCGTGTTGATAGGCCTTGCAGATGCCTTGGGTGAGCATGGTGCCTGCGGTTGATTCCGAGAAGAGCCGGGTCAATTCGCCGAGGAAGGCGGTGGCGTCTGCGGTGGCGTCGAAGAGGACGAGACCGGGATTGGTGCAGAACTGGCCGGTGCCGAGAATGACCGAGGCGTGCAGGCCGCCGGCGATTTTGCTGCCGCGGTCGGCCATGGCACCGGGGAGGAGGAAGACGGGATTGATGCTACTCATTTCCGCGTAGACCGGGATTGGTTCCGGGCGGGCGGCGGCGGCGTCCATGAGGGCGCGGCCACCGGATCGGCTGCCTGTGAAGCCGACGCCGCGGATGTGCGGGTGCTGCACGAGCGTCATGGCGGCGGCACGTTGGTTATCGAAGATGGCCGAGAAGACACCGTTTGGGAGCGAGCATTTGGCGGCGGCCGCGAGCACGGCACCCGCGACCAGTTCCGACGTTCCTGGGTGGGCCGAATGGGCCTTCACGATGACAGGGCATCCTGCGGCGAGGGCCGAGGCCGTGTCGCCACCGGCCACGGAAAAGGCGAGCGGAAAATTGCTGGCTCCGAAGACGACCACTGGGCCGATGGGGCGGAGCATCGAACGGACGTCCGGTTTCGGGGCCGGGGTGCGGGCGGGGTCGGCATGATCGATGCGGGCGTCGACCCATGAACCTTCCTCGAGGAGGGCAGCGAAGAGCCGGAGTTGTCCGCAGGTTCTGGCGGTTTCGCCTTTGATGCGGGCTTCCGGCAGGCCGCTTTCTGCCATGGCGCGGTCGGTCAGGGTCTGGCCGAGCGCTTCGATTTCCGCGGCGATGGTGCGCAGGAAAGTAGCGCGTTCGTGATCCGAGGTCTGGCTGTAGATCGGGAAGGCGGCGGCGGCGAGGTCGGCGGCCCGCTGGGCTTCTGCGGCCGAGGCACTGTGGTAGAGCGGTTCCATGAGCGATCCGCTGGAGGGATTGAACGCCTGAAACGCTGCGCCGCCGGCTGCACCGCGGCTGGATCCGATGAACGAAAGACCAATGAGAGACATGGTCAATCCGTGCGGCAGGCCCTCATGGCGTGCAATGGAGAGAATGGCAGAGTACCCCGACAGATTCCATCGTGCCCGAGGGCCGGGAGACGCCTGGTGCGGGGCTGGGATGGGGACGATTTCTCTTTTCGGCCTGCGGGGGAGACGCTATAGGGCAGCGCATGAAAGCAACGACCGTGATCAATGTGTGTCTGATGGCAGGGCTGGCGGGCTGGGCGTGGTGGGAGCATCGGACCGTGGAAGATTTGCGGGGGCAGTTGGCCATGCTCAGGGAAACCGCGGCGGGATTGGAGAAAGCGGCGCGGCTCAAGGTTTCGCTGGCGGCGGGAGCGGAGGTTGATCCCAAGGGGCCGCGGGGACTGGGTGATCTTGTGCCCGAGGCCAAGGGTGAGCCGGAAGCGGCACCGGAAGCCGAGCCGAAAGGGCCTCCTGGCGGGGCGGCCGGAATGATGGCCGAGATGATGCGGACGCCGGAGGCCCGTAGTGCCATGCGGGCGCAGATGCGGGTGCAGCTTGAAAACGAATACCGCGATCTGTTCGACGAAATGGGGCTTGATGAAAAAACCGCCGATGCCGTGCTTGGCTTGCTGAGTGATCGGACCATGGCGCAAATGGAGTCGGTCACGGCGGCGGGAGGCGACGGGAAGGAACGCGAAGCCATGGCAGCCAAAGTGAAAGCCGAGACCGCGAAGGCCGACGCTGCGCTGCGGGAGAAACTCGGTTCCGGGTATGCAACCTTCGAGCGCTTCGAAAGATCCGCACCCGAGCGTCAGCAATTGAAGCTCGTGAAGGCAGCCTTCCGCGACAAGGGGATCGATTTCGATGAAGCGACCGAGTCGAAGCTTATGGATACGATGTATGAAGTCCGCAGCGGCTGGAACTTCGAGCATGATTTCTCCGATCCCAGCCGGATTGATCCGACGGCACTGAACGAAGAAGCGATGAACCGCTACGTCGAGGAAAACGCGAAGATGCAGGCCGCCGTCGAGGAGAAAGTGCAGGGCATATTGAGTGCCGAGCAATTCGAAGCCTTCCAGGCCGCGCAGCGTCAGCAGCAGGAAATGATGCAGATGGGGCTGCGGATGTCGCGCGGGATGTTCGGGGGCGGTGAGCGCAAGGCTCCGCAGGGCGATTGAATCAGTGAATCCGAGTCAGGGCGCTGGTTCCCTGCGGAAATCGATCCACATGAAATCGGCCACCGCCTTGGGTGGGCCGGAGACCTTCAGGCAGAGGTCGGCGGGTGCTTCGTCGGCGGGGGCTTCCGGCAGATTGATATTCCATTCCGTGGCTTTGCCTGTGTCCTTGCCTGCGGGGATAGCGAGGCTGGCGAGGGCGGGGGAATCCGGTGACCCCTTGTGCAGCGAAAGCGTGACGGCGTCGCCATGAATCCAGCCATGGCAGCGGAGCGATCGGAAGTCGCGGAAGCTGACCTTGCGGAACGTGATCGATCCCTGCGGCAGAATGCGGGCCACGAGGCCGCCTTGGTCGAGATTGTCCTGGACCGAAGCGAATTGGCCGTGGTCGAAGAAGGCAGCGCGCTGGCGGCGGGAACGCAGGGTGATTTCGGCTGAGCCGCTCAGGCCCGGTTGGCCGAGGGCACCGTCGTCGGCGGCCGTGGCCTTGAGATGGAGCACGCCATTGGCCGCGCGGCCCCATTGGCGGGCGGGTTCGGCTGGCTGGATCGTGCCGGTGTGGCCCCGGGCAGTCAAGTGCTGACCGTCCCGGCCGAGCGACAGAATCCAGTCGGTCATGGCCGATGTTTCCGCGAGCGAGTGCTGCGGGTGGGGAGGCATGGGGAGTTCGCCCCACGATCCCTTGCCGCCGCTGATGATGCGGTTGGCGAGGCGGAGCCGGGCGTCCGGGTCCTTCGCATAGCGGAGAGCGACTTCCGCGTACGGCGGGCCTGCTGATTTCTCGGCGGTCTGGTGGCAGCTGAAGCAGGTGGTGCGGCGCATGAGGGCGAGCCCGGGCGGGACATCGCCGGCATCGGGAAAGCGGTCGCGGCGTTCAGCCTGGAGGAGAATGCGGTCCGGGGAAAGCGTACCGTTTTCCGGGTCGCTGGCCGTGACCTGCCATGCGATCGGCTGGCCCCATTCGAAGAAACTGCCATCGGCTGGTTCCGTGAAGCGGACGAGCGGCGGGGCATTGCCTGCGGTGGCTGTGATGCGGCTTGATGCCGTGGCTCCCGCGGCATCGCGCACCGTGAGTGTGACCACCGTGCTGCCTGGCTTGTCGAGTGTCAGTGAAGCCGTGGGTCCATCGGATTGGCCGGTGGCGGCTCCCGACCATTCCCAGTGGAACGTGAGGGCATCGCCATCCGGGTCGCGGCTGTCTGCGGAATCGAGTGCGATGGTGAGCGGGACGGCCCCGGCGGTCAGGGGGGCGCGGATGGCAGCGACGGGCGGACGGTTTCCGGTGTTGTAGCTGATGCGGCTGATGACGCTGTCGCGGTTGCCCGTCCAGCGGTCGCCCATTTCCGCGACGTAGAGCGCACCGTCCGGTCCGGTGGCGAGGGCGGCGGGTTTGCGGAACGTGAAATTCGTGAGGAACGGGGCCGCCGCTGCGAGGGATCCATCCTGCTTGAGCGTGGCCGCTGCCAGCCAGTTGCGCATCCATTCCGCGAAGATGAGCTGGCCATCGAGTTCCGCGGGAAGGGCGTCGGGGGCCGCCGTGGCGGGTCGGCGGTAGATGAGACCGCCCGTGACACTGCGGCCGCCGCTGCCAAGGAATGGCCATTCGGCCGACGGTGCGGAACCGTACCAGATGAGCGCCGGTTTGGCCGGAGGCAATGCGACTGCCTTCGCTAGGGCAGGGCTATCATTCGTGATCGCGGCCGGGTCCCAGAATGGTCCGGTGGGCTGACGGGTTTTGCCATCGAAGGGCCGCCACGGAGCATTGTTCCCCGAGCAGAAAGGCCAGCCGAAGAATCCCGGGCCCGCCGTCAGATTGATCTCGTCGAATCCTTCCGGGCCGAGCTCGAGTTTCGTGTCGACATTGCCGCCGACGTCGCCCCATGTGATCCACCCCGTGACTGGGTCGCAGGAGATTTTGAAGGGATTGCGGACGCCCATGGCGAAGACTTCCGGGCGACCGTCGGCGGGGTCGCTGAAGAGATTGCCTGACGGAATGGTGACGGAGCCATCCGGTTCCGGGTGGACGCGGAGGATCTTGCCGCGCAGGTCGTGGGGATTGGCGGCCGACCGCCGGGAATCGCGCACGCGTTCCGTCGGATGGACCGCCGGAGTGTCCTGGGGCGGACTGTTGTCGCCTGTGCCGATGAGGAGATTGCCTTGGTGATCCCATGCGAGACCGCCGCCGCAGTGCGAGGGATCGATGGACGATTCGAGGGGGATTTCGAGGAGAACCTTGGCGTCCGTGGCGAGCAGGGAGCGGTCCTCGCCGAGGGTGCGGCGGGCGAGCACGAGGCGGCGCGGAAGTTCCGCGGGAGTGTAAAGCACAAAGATATGACGGCTGCTCGCGGGTTCGCGGCCGAGCACGATGGCGAGGGCTCCGGCGTCCGCTTCGGCGAAGGATGGAATGATTCCCGAAGTGCCCGTGCGGCCATCCGGCGTCCGCCATTTCACGGCCCCGCGTCGCTCAATGAAGAAGAGCGTACCATCCGTCGCAAAGTCGATCTGCATGGGGTCCTCGCAGTCGGTCACGACCGCAGTGCGGCTGAAGCGTGCGGGATCGATGGCTGCTGGGGCCGGCAGGGTGGCCATGGCGGCCGTGACAACGAACAGACAGGATTTCGGGGAAGCCATTGTGGTGAAAGGACGGGGCATGCTGCCGTGCCGGGGCGCGGAAGCCAAGCCGGAAAGATTCCGCATCCGGTGGGACTCCGGGCTTTCCGGCAGCGGCGGGGCTGGATACGATGGGCGGCATGGTGACATGGAGTTCCCTGATTCTGCTGGTCCCTGCGATGGCGGGCCTTGCTGCTGCCGATGTGCGCTGGAACAGTGCTGCGCTGCGGGTTCCTGCTGATGGACCGCCGGAAATGCTGGCCGTGCCCGCTTATCCTCGGCTCCCGCTCAAGCGTCCGGTTTTTCTGGAAAGGCAGCCCGGGAGCGACCGCATGATCGTCATCGAAAACTATGCATGGGAAGAATACCGCAGCGTCGTCCGGAGGTTCCGGGACGATCCCGGGGCAAGTGAGGTGGAAGACGTGCTCGTGATTCCGGGCGACGGGGAACTGGCCTACGGTCTGTGTTTCCATCCGCAGTTCGCCGCCAATGGCTACCTGTACATCGGCACCAATGGCCGGGGCCCCGGAGACGCGCACCATTCCCGGATCGTGCGCTACACCATGTCGCGGGAAGCCCCATGGCCGATCGATCCAGCTTCGCGCTGCGTCATCATTGAATGGCCGAGCAATGGTCACAATGGGTCCGCCGCCGTGTTTGGTAACGATGGCATGCTTTACGTGACCAGCGGTGATGGATCGCCCAATTCCGATGCCCTCAATGCCGGGCAGAATACGGGATCGCTGCTCGCCAAGGTTCTGCGGATCGATGTCGACGGAGCCGCTGCTGGCGAAGCGTACCGCGTGCCGTCAGACAATCCCTTCGTTGGCAGGGAAGGCATGCGACCGGAAACATGGGCCTACGGCCTGCGCAATCCATGGAGGATCACGAACGATCCCGTGAGCGGGCAGATCTGGATGGGGCAGAATGGACAGGACCTCCGCGAATATGCCCACCTGCTCGAACGGGGAGCGAATTATGGATGGAGCGAATACGAAGGAAGCCGCCTCTTCCAGCCCGGGAAACTGAGCGGGCCCGCCGCCTTCACGCCGCCGACGATCGAGCACGACCACGCCGCCTTCCGGTCGCTCACCGGGGGCTTCGTCTACCGTGGCCAGCGCTTTCCGCAGCTCGCCGGAGCCTACCTCTATGGAGACTACGGAACCGGGAGGGTCTGGGCCGCGCGGCACGACGGACAGAAGCTGGTTTGGCAACGGGAACTGGCTGACACGCCCGCGGCCATTGCCGGATTCGGCACGAATGCAGCCGGCGACATTCTGCTCGCCGATCACCTTGGCAATGCCGTGCTCCGGCTTGATTCCGCGCCGCCCCGGGCCGCGGATGCGCCTGCCTTCCCGCGGAAACTGAGCGAAACCGGCATCTTCCGCGACCTTGCGAAGCTCGATCCGGCCCCGGGGGTCATGCGCTACCGCATCAATGCTCCCTCGTGGCATGACGGAGCCGGTAGTGAATTCCACATGGCGATTCCGGAAGGCAAGGCTGCCGAGATTCCGAGCGATTCCACGGGGGGCTGGAAATCGTGGAACTTCCCGGATGGTTCCGTGCTCGTGCAGACCCTTGCGATTCCTGCCGACGGCGACCGTGCCGCGGTGCGGGCCGAAACGAGAATCCTCGTGCGCCGCGATGCCGATTGGCTCGCTTATGCATGGCTCTGGAACAAGGATCAGAGCGATGCCGAACTCGTCGCCGCCGATGGACTGCGGACAGAAGTAGCCGGCCAACCATGGGCGGTGCCATCGCGCACCGAATGCACCCTCTGCCATGCCCGCGGAGCCAATTATGTGCTCGGCGTGACCGCCGCACAATTGTCGCGCGACGGCAGCGACGCCGGATCGCTCGCAGAACTCACCGCGGCCGGATTCGTCCGCCCGCCTGCCCCGGCTCCCGCACGCTGGCCCGTGCTGGCGGATCCGCACGACACTGCGAAGCCGCTCGCCGACCGCGTGCATGCCTACCTTGCGGTCAATTGTTCGCATTGCCATCGTCACGAAGGCGGCGGCAACAGCCTCATGGATCTCAGTCCATGGGTCCGCGGGAAATCGCGTCACCTCATCGACGCCGTTCCTCAGCATGGTCTCTACGGCATGCCCGACGCCCGGCTCATCGCCCCACGGGAAGTTCACCGCTCGGTTCTGCCCGTCCGCATGAGCAGCCGCGGCCCCGGTCAGATGCCGCCCACCGGTTCCCTCCAATCCGATCCCGCCGGACTTTCCCTCATCTACCAATGGCTCCAGGAAGGAGCACCGGAAGGGGAATAGGCGAATCCGCCGGGGGGCTTGCGCCCGGTGCTATAAGGATGCGGAAACGATGCCTGTTTCCTTTGCTGATCTCCATTCTGCCGAGCCGGGGCCGCAGGCGCGCCGACTGCTCTGGCATGTGCTTTCCGTGGGCAGCGTCTGGCGGGATGAAGCCGAGCATCATGCCGGAGCCGACAAGGCAGGCCTGCATCTCTTCTGGGTCGAACGCGGCAGCGGTGCCCTCGAAACCGGAGGTCGGACCTTCCCGATCCGCCCGGGCCCGTGCTGCTGGGTCGTCGATCTCCGCCAGCCCCGCAGCTACCTTCCCGAAAATGGCGAACGCCTCGTGACCTCCGGATTCCGCTTCCATGGCCCCGCCCTCGAAGTGTGGCGCGAAGCCCTCGGATCGGTCGCCCGTCACGATTTTGCCACGGCCGGACAATTCGCGGCCCTGCGCCGTGCCCAGCGCCGACTTCTTACCCTCGTGCGTCAGCGGCCCGCCGACTGGGAATGGCGCATGCACGAAACCATCGACCGCATTCTCGGTGGCCTCGCCGCCGCCCGCAGCATCTTCCACGCTTCCGCCCAGCCGGAACCCGAACCCGTCCGCCGCGTGCTCGAAGCCGTCCTCGCCGAAGCCGAACGCGATTGGCAGGCCGCCGAACTCGCTTCGCTGGCCGGCATCAGTTACTCCCGCCTTCGTGAATTATTCAAGGCGTCGCGGGCCGAAACCCTGCACGATTTCCTTCAGCGCAGCCGTCTTGCCGAAGCCCGGCGTCTCCTCGGCGACACCCGTCTCACCATCAAGGAAGTGGCTGCCCGACTGCATTTCTCGAGCGAATTCTATTTCAGTCATTTCTTCCGCCGCGTCTCCGGCATGAGCCCAACCGAATACCGACGGGAGTTGAGCGACTGAATCTTCATTGGCAGAAATCGCATGCCTCCCGGCAGTTCGCGTATGGACGGAAGGCAGCCTCGATTGGCAAGATGCGCATGCTGAACAGTCAGGATCCTGCCCCCCCGGCCAATTCCTTGTAAGGCTGTACGGCAATCTGCTTCCCGCAACCACTACCCCCCTCCGACGCGCATGAAGATGAAACTGACCGCGATCATCCTGATGGCAGCACCTGGAATTTCCTGCGCCGCCATCGTCTCCGCCGTGCACAGCAATGGCGATGCCTTCCCGAATGCCACGTCCACTGGAACCGCCTTCACCGGACAGGTGCTCACGACCCAGCAGAATGCCTCGTCGGTACTCGTGACCGATTACCTTGTCCCGACCCTCGGGCATTCCGATTTCAACAATCCGGCGACCGCCAGTTACTCGATGACTGACCGACGCCATGCCTATGCGGGCTTCGGATCGGCTCTGCTGGGAGCCAGTGATCCGGCCAATTTCCCGGGCTACCTGCTTGGTCTGCCCTATGTTCTGACCATGAACAGCAACCGGGATAATCTGAGTCCTCCGTTCCGGATCGACATCACCACCAATGGCCCCGGGACGGCGTACCTGTTCATTGATACGCGGCTGGGCGATGCCATTGCGACCGATGATCCGCTCCTTGATGCCGTCGCCAACGGGGCCGCTGCATGGATCACGGCGGACGGATGGCAGCCTGTGAAAACCGGTCTGCGCCCTGCGGATTTCACCGGCACCATCGACATCCTCGGCAACGACGAAAACATCGACGGTACCATCAACAATTATTACGCCATCTATTCCCGCCAGATCGCCGGAAACAGCTTCGCGGTGAATACCTTTGGCGAAGGCAGAAACATGTACGGTGTCGCCTTCGCGGCCATTCCCGAACCTTCGTCCGCGGCGCTTGGCCTGATCACAGGCTTTGCGTTCCTGCGCCGCAGACGCCGCTGAGCCGGATCCCCCCTCCGCTTCCCTCCAAAACTTCTTCGCGGTGCCGTTCCGGTTCCGTGACCTGATTCCTCGTGCCCCTGCGGCCTGCGGGACCATGCCGCAGGCCACCTTCCATAACGCAAACTCAGTGATTCTCATGAAAACGAAACCGAATGCTTCATGGCTGCTGACCGTCTTCAGTTGTCTGTCGGCTATCCGTCTCATGGCGGCACCGGTCGTCATTGAGACCCCGGAGGATTGGAATGGTGTGCTCAATCCTCATGAAGCGGATGGGGTGACGCTGACGGGATCGGGTGCGCCTGGCGACCCGGCGGTCTATACGATTCCTGACGGCATGAGGATCGAATCGACGGGAGCCATCCGGCTGACGGCGGAGATTGATAACGAGAGTGACAATGCGAACATTGTCTTTGTCTTCGCGCGGGGGAATCTGCAGATCGACCTTGGGGGCTACCTTGAGACCTCGCTCGGGAACCGCAATGATACGCGGTCGTTCGTGCTCGACATGGGTGGTGGTTCGGTCACGGGGAATGGGCGGATTGTGGGACTGCGGGACGTGGGGCCGCGCAACCGGAAGCCACGTGGGCTGACCATGATCAACGTGCGGGATGTCTTCCTCGAGGAACTCGACCTCCATGTGGAGAATGTCAGTTCGGAGATTGGCGAGGACCTTGTCATTGCGGCGTCGGGACAGGTCCGCATCCGGGGCATGGTCAATTACAGCGATACGGATACCGGCGGGAATCCGGTGCGAGCCGTGAGGATTGAAGGTGAATCCGTGGAGGTCGGTGGCGTGGACACACGGGCTTTCCGCACAGGGCCGCCGGGTCGTTCCAGTGGCGATGTGGTTCTTCGGGCCCTCTCGCCCGCGGGGAATTTCGATCCAGGGTCGCCCGTCAATCGCTTCGCGAACCGGGTGACGGTCAATGGTCCGGTGCGCACCGATGGCAATGGCCCGGGGGGCGATGTCACCATGCAGGGAGTTGTTCTGCAGACCGGGGGATTATTTGTGCTGCGCCCGGGAACGGGATCGACGGCCACTGTCCAGGCGGGTCTTGATACACTCGGGGTACCGCGCAGCGATCTCGTCATCGACGGGGCAGGGACTGGGATTGCTGCGCAGGTTACCCACGTCGTTCAGTGGGATGGCGTGCGCGCACCAGGCAGCGCTCCGGTTTTCACAGTCGATCCCGTGCTGCTGGCGACCGCGCTTCCCGATGTTGCCTATGCGGGCACCCTTGCGGGCACGGCGACCGATCCCGATGGCAATCCGCTGACCTATGCGCGGGGCGTCGGTCCTGCATGGCTGACGGTTGCTCCCGGCGGAGAACTTTCCGGGACGCCGACGGCTGCGGACGCCGGAGTCAATACGTGGACGATCTCCGTGAGCGACGGCACCCGATCGGATGTGGCTCTGCTGCGCATCGGTGTCAGTGGCCGCCCGACCTTCTTCTCGAATCCGGTCATCAAGCCGAAGGCGTTCCAGAATCAGGCCTATGCGGGGACGCTGAGCGATGTGGCGGCTGATCCTGACGGTGATGCCATCACGTTCACGAAGATTGATGGGCCGGCGTGGTTGTCGGTCGGGAGCAATGGCAGCCTGAGCGGCACGCCGCCGCCCACGGCGACCGGATGGAATGCGTGGACCGTCAGGGTCGCGGACGCCGGGGGATCGGACACGGTCACGCTGCGGATTCTGGTCGGCGGCAATCCTCAATGGCTGGCGGATCCGGTTCTCAAGTCGGTGGCGCGGGCCGGATCGTCCTACGGCGACAGTGGGCAATCGCTGGCGGGCGATGCGGTCGATCCCGATGGCGATGCGGTGACCTTTGCGAAGGTCAGTGGTCCAGCGTGGCTGCAGGTGGCGTCGAATGGGGCGCTTTCGGGCACACCGGCGACGGGCGACCTCGGTCTGCAGACATGGGTTGTGCGGGCCTCGGACGGCAACAGCGGCAATACGGCGACCCTGCGCATCGAAGTCATCGAAATCAGCGGAGCCATCCGCATTGACCAGCTGGAGATCTGGGATGGGGTGCAGAATCCCCATGCGGCTGACGGCGTCATTCTGTCGGGCAGCGGCACGCCCGAGGATCCGGCCGTCTATCAGATTCCCACGGGCCTGCGCTTCACAGCCACGGGAGCCATTCACATGACGACTCCGGGTGGAGCCGACCGCAGCATCCGGTTCAATTTCGGTCCCGGCCGGAACCTTGAAATGGCCGCGGGGGCCTACCTCAATCTGGGACGGCGGCAGCGGAGCGGACTGCAGACGTTTGTGCTCGACCTCGGCGGCGGCAGCATCATCGGCGCAGGGGAAATCGCGGGGGTTCTCATCCGCGATGATTCGCCACGTCAGCTTACCATTCAGAATGCACGCGATGTTTCCCTGCGGGCCATCAATCTCCAGGTCTATAATGCCAACAATGGTGGACGCCGCACGGAAATCACCGCCACGGGAACCGTCGCGATTCCATGGATCGATGTGAGCGACCGCGACAGTGGCGGCAATCAGGTCGGCGACGTCGTCATCCGGGCGGACAGCATGATCCTTGGAACGATTGATGCGCGCAGTCTCCGCACGGGCAGCTATCGCGGAAATGGCAGCATTTCCCTCACGGCCCTCGGAGCTCCCGCTTACGATTCATCCGTCGCGGCAGGCAACGACTTCGCCAACCGCATCATCGTGAATGGACGACTCCGCACGCAGGGCCCCGCGCTGCCGCCCAACCCGGGGGCCGATGGCAACATTCTCCTCGAGGGAGTCGGCATCACGCTGAACTCCATCACGCCACCCAATGTGCCTGACGGATCATCAATCACCGTGCGCGCCGGCACCCTGAGCGGCGGAGCCACGGAGTCGGACCTTTTCTTCGATGCCTCCGGTTTCGTGATCCCTGAATATGTGGTCGCATGGACCGGCGGCGTCCGCATTCCGGCCACGCCCGCCCTGCTGAGCGTTCAGCCGTATGGTTTCGGGGCCGCCCGGCTCGCATGGAGCATGGCCGATCCATTGGCGTCGGAATTTGTCCTCGAGCAATCGCCCGACGGCGTCGCCTTCGTTCCCGTGGCCACGGTTTCCGGTGGCCTCCGCACGGCGGAAGTCGGGGGACTGCTCGCTGGCCGGACGTATTCGTTCCGTCTCAAGGCAGGCAATGGGTTCGGTGCTTCGGCGTATTCCGGCGTGGGGACGGTGACTGTTCCGGTCTGGGGACTCCATGTGAATCTGGCGGCGGCGACCTTCACGGAAGGTCAGGTCGGCTATCCCATTCCTGGCTATCTGGACGATTACGGGGCCATGTTCGGTGACCGCGGCAATGGCTGGTTCTATGGATGGAACATGGACAATTCGGCGAACTCCCGCTTCCGGGCCAATGCCTATTCGCCGGATCCCCGGCACGATACCTTCAATCACCTGCAGCGGGCGGGAGACTTTGTCTGGGAAGCCGCCGTGCCTAATGGCCTTTACCGCGTCCGCCTGCTGGCGGGCGACGTCGCCGCCACAGACAGTACGTTCCAGTTCGATGTCGAAGGCGTGCTGACGGCAGCGCAGGCCCCGGCATTGCCTGCGGCCTTCTGGCGCGAATTCACGGTCGAGGCCCAGGTCAATGACGGACGGCTCACCATCCGCAGCGGTCCTCAGGCGGTGAACAACAAACTCTGCTTCATTGATGTGGCCCGGCTCCAGTTGACTGGCGTGCCGTCCATCACTGCGATCGCTGCGGTCGATGGCAATGTCACCGTCCAGTGGACCGGTGGCGGTGTTCTCGAAGGAAGCAGCAGTCTCAGCGCTGGCTGGACGCCGCTTGGCGTGGACGGCACATGGACCGAGCCGGTGAGCGGCCCCGCGCGCTTCTTCCGCGTCCGCTGGTGACCGGCTTCTTCCCATCTCCTGCTGCCTTCCGGACTGACGGAGAGATCCGCGCCCGTCATTCTTCCAGTCTGTTCCATCAATGATGGCATGAACCGCATTTCCCTGAACCGCCGCCGCTTTCTGTCCACCAGCGGCGCTGGCCCAATTCTATCGGCGGTGGCCGCCCGCAGTGCCGAGAGCGACGCCTCTCCCGCCGCGCCGGACATCATCGATTGCCAGAGTCACCTGTTCTTTCCGGCGGTGCTCGAACGCATGCGGAAACGCTCAGCCGATCCGGTCGTCTACGAAAAGGATGGCACCACATGGCTCCGCATGGGCGACTGGCTGCGCAAGGTTCCGCCGTCGTATCTGAGCGTGGAGGAAAAACTCGCTGCCATGGACCGTCATGGGATCAGTGTGACTTTGCTGAGCAGCAATGACCCGGGGCCGGAATGGTTCGGGGATGATGGGGCGGAAGCTGCCCGGATGCTGCACGATTCCCTTGCCGACGTGGCGGCGCGGCATCCCGGGCGGTTCCGCGGACTTTGCACGCTTCCCATGCAGAATGAAGCCGCTGCTTCCGCCGAGCTCGACCGCTGTGTCCGTGAGCTGGGCTTCGTGGGAATCCTTCTCTACACGAATCTGGCTGGTCGATGGTGCGATGAACCCTCGTTCCACTGGCTCTATGCCCGCGCCGAAGCACTGGACATTCCCATTCTCCTGCATCCGTCGAAGCCAATGACCACAGATCTGGTCAAGGGCTACGAACTGACGAGCACGCTGGGGAACATGTTCGAAAACACCATCGCGCTGGCCCGCATCATCGCCAGTGGCCTCCTTGACCGGCATCCGAAACTCAAGCTCGTCTGTCCGCACCTCGGTGGCACGCTTCCCTACATCTGCGGACGCATGGACCATCAACTCACGGTGCTCAAACGAGGTCCGCAGAACCTGCAGCGCAAACCCAGCGAGTACCTCCGCTCAATTTACATGGACATCGTTTCTCCCCTGCCGGAAGCCATGAAGTTCGCCCTCGATTTCACCGGCGCAGACCGCCTCCTCTTCTCCTCGGATCATCCATGGGTCCAGCCAGATGAAATCCTCAATCCGCTCCGGAGCCTGCAGCTCCCGCCCGCCACCGAAGCAAAAATCCTTTCCGGAAATGCCCGGCGGCTTTTCCGTATCTGACTATGCGCAGGGAAATATCACGTTCATGATGCCCGCATGCCTGCCGCAATGGAGACAATTGACATGTCAGCGAATACTCAACCAATCGGCCTGATCGGCACCGGACTGATGGGGTCTGCGATTTCAGAGCGGCTGCGTTCGGCTGGCTTCCGTGTCCTTGCGTGGGATCGCGATGCCAAGCGGCTGGCGGGCAGCGGAGCGCAGGCGGCATCCGATGCGCGGGCCGTGGCGCGTTCGTGCGGGAGGATTGTGCTGAGTCTGCCGGATTCCCATGTGGTGGGTCAGGTGATTGGTGAAATGGGAGATGAGCTGCGGCGGGGCACGGTCATTGTGGACACGAGCACCGGGGAACCCGAAGGAGCCCTGCGCTGTGCGGAAGCCATGCAGGCACGGGGCGGAACGTACCTTGAAGCCACTATTTCCGGAAGCAGCGAACAACTCCGCCGCGGCGAAGCGCTCGCCATGGTCGGCGGCGACGAGGAATCGCTCGGCAAGTGCCACGACATCTTCGCCGCCCTCGGCGGCACCATCGTGCCCGTCGGCGGCAGCGGCGACGCCGCCCGCATGAAGCTCGTCACCAATCTCGTGCTCGGTCTGAACCGGGCCGCCCTCGCCGAGGGACTCGCCTTTGCGGAAGCACTCGGGCTCGATCCGGCGCGCACGGCTGCCATTCTCAAGGCGAGCGCCGCTTATTCCCGGATCATGGACAGCAAGGCAGAAAAGATGATTCAGCGCGATTTCCGACCGGTGGCGCGGCTCGCGCAGCATGCCAAGGACATTGATCTCATGCTGCGGGCTGCGGGGTCGGGCGGCCTCCGGCTTCCGCTCACGGAAGCGCACCGGGAACTCCTTGCGAAGGCCATGGCCGCTGGTCTGGGCGATCTCGATAACAGTGCGGTCGTCGAAGCCATCCGGAAGGAGCGTCATGAATGAGCCCCGCGAACTGCCGCGCGGCCAGCGCATGCTGGTGCTCGTGGTCGCCTTCCTCGCGCTCGTCTTCGATGGCGTGGAACTGGGGCTCATGCCGATCGCCTCGCTTTCGGTATCGAAGAGCCTGCTGGGTTCAGCGTTCACGTCGACGCTGGGAGGCGACTGGTTTGCACGTTTCACGGCGGCGCTCATGCTGGGGGCGGCGATTGGCGGAATTGTGCTGGGAAGTCTGGGCGACCGCATTGGCCGGACGCGGGCGATGGGGATCAGTGTGATTTTCTATTCTGCGTTCGCAGCCCTTGGGGCGGCGGTGCAGACGCAGGAACAGATGTTCGTGCTGAGGTTTCTGGTTGGTCTTGGGGTCGGTGGTCTGTGGCCGAATGCGATCGCTCTGGTTTCCGAATGCTGGCAGGGAGCGCGGCGACCGCTGGTTTCTGGAGCCATGATGGCGGGATTGAATGCGGGCATTCTGCTGCTCTCGCAGCTGGCGCGTTTGTGGCCGGTGACGGCGGATTCGTGGCGCTGGATTTTTCATCTGGCGGGAGTTCCGGCGCTGCTGGGGATTTATGTGCTGCTGTGGCTCCCGGAATCGCCGCGCTGGCTGGCTTCGCAGGGGCAGGGGACCGCCGTGGCATCGCCGCTGCGCGCCTTGTTTGCTCCGGGACTCCTGCGGTTCACGCTGGTGGGCATCGCGGTGAGTGCCGTGCCGATGATTGGGGCATGGTCCGCGAGCAAATGGATGATTCCATGGGCAGATCAGGTGGCTGGCAAGGTCGACGGTGGCTACAAGGCAGCGACGCAGGGATGGTGGGCGCTGGGGGCGGTCGCGGGAAGCTTCGCAGGATCGCAGATCGCCGCACGGCTGGGCCGCCGTCGCAGCTATGCCCTCATTAGTCTCGGGGCCGTCGTCCTGACCACGTATATGTTCCAGGCCACCGCTCCGCTGCGGCCGGGTTTTCATGCCGTGGTGCTCGCGCAGGGATTTGTCTCCACCCTCTTTTTTGGCTGGCTTGCGCTGTACCTTCCCGAGCTGTTTCCCACGGAGGTGCGTGCCACGGGCAGTGGACTGGCCTACAATTCCGGGCGTTTCGCCACGGCAGCCGGCGTCCTCGTCGCCGGATTTCTCTTCTCGGCCCTTGGTGGCGACTATCCAAAGGTCGGTACTATCTGTGCCATGATCTATGCCTTCGGACTGGTGGCCATCGCCTTCGCTCCGGACACCACCAAGCGGAACCTTTCCTGATCCCATGCGAACCCATCTGAATCTACGCAATGAAATCCGGCTGCCGCTGACCGGGGTGCTCTGGGCCATAACGATGCCGCTGTGCGCTGCGTTTGAAGATCGTGGAGCCAATGATGCTGCGCTGCCTGCGGCCATGAATGGCTTTGCGGTGACGGTGCATGCGCGGGATCCTCTGGTGAGGAATCCCTGTTCCGTGGCCTTCGACCGACGCGGCAGAATGTTCGTGAGCATGGGGCCGCAGTACCGGAATCCGACACCGGAGACGCCGCCCGATTCCGTGGTGATCGTGGAAGACCGCGATGGCGACGGAGTGGCCGATGCCGTGCGGACCTTTGCGGAGGGCTTCAATTGCGTGCAGGGCCTTGCATGGCACGGACGCGATCTCTGGGTGGCCAACGCTCCAGACCTCACGGTGGTGCGCGATCTCGATGGGGACGACGTGGCGGACGAATATGTGAAGGTCTTCACGGACCTCGGGAACATCGAACATGGCATCCATGGACTCAACTGGGCTCCCGATGGCCGCCTCTACATGAGCAAGGGGAACAGCAAAGGCGTGGTCATCCGGAAATGGAAGGAAGACGAACCGGATCGGATTGCACCGCGTCCATTCCGGGAACTCTGGGGCGTCCCCGGACCGACGGATGCTCCCGATTTCCCGGAACCAAAGACATTCGGCCGCGCCAGCTACCGCCGCACGTACCAGGACCCCCGCGACGACTGGGGACAGATGGGTGGAATCCTCCGCTGCGATGACCTCGGCCGCAATCTCACCATTGTCGCCCGCGGCCTCCGTAATCCCTACGGTCTCGCCGCCAGCGATACCTTTGATTGGCTCGGCACCGATCAGGATCAGAACGAAGGCGACCGCCTCTTCATGCCATTCCCCGGTGCCAACTTCGGTTGGTCGCATGCATGGAGCACGCACTGGACCGGGGAAAATCATCTTCCCACCGTGCCAATCAGTGGCCCTGTCTACCCCGGCAGTGGATCCGGTGTCATCTGGGCCGATGCCCCGAACTGGCCCGACCGCTTCCGCGGCGTCTGGATCATCAATGACTGGCTCCAGAAATCGACGCACGTCTACCGGCCCGTGTGGCAGGGCGCCCTCGTCCAGCCGGAGGGCGGGCAATGGGAAACCTTCGTGAAGGGAAGCGATGCGCTCTATCGTCCCGTCGACATGGCCATCGGGCCGGACGGTGCCCTCTACGTGCTCGGCTGGGGCCGGGGCTATGGAGTCGAATGGAATGCCGCGGGCCAGATGACCAATGAAGGCAGAATCTTCCGGATTCTCCCGCGCGATGCGAAGCCGTTGCCGCCGCCGGATGCGACCCCGCTGACTGACATGTCCGTGGATCGCCTCGTCGCGGAATTCGCGAGCGTGCTGCCCGTGCGGAAAATCGATGCCCAGGACGAACTGGCCAGGCGCGGCAAAATGGTTCTTCTGGAACTGGCAGCAGCCGTCCGCAGCGGACGCCTCAGCCGCATGCAGGAAACGTGGACCCTGTGGGCCATGGCCCGCTGCGGTCAGGACGATGCCTTCTTCGCCGGGACCGCCCGCGGTGGATCATTCCCCCAGCGGCTCCAAGCCATCCGGATCCTTGGAAACCGGAAGTCTGCTGCGTTGGCTGAACTGATGGATGCCGCCCTGAGCGATCCCGAACCCAGAATCCGCTTTGCGGCCGTGCAGGCCGTTCATGAGGCGCGGGCCATGGCCCTCGTCGAACGCCTCATGGTCCATGCGGCGGCGGAACGCGACCGTATCGTCTACTATGCGGTGTGGCAGGCGATCAAGGATCTGGCGAAGCCGGATCGGATCCGGCCGTTGCTGCGACATGGGGAAGCGCGCATCCGCTGTGCGGCCCTGCTGGCCTTGCTTGATGCTCCGAGGTCGAAGCCATCGCGCGAGCAATTGCTGGCGCTCACTAAAGATGCGGATGAGGCCGTGCGCACGGTGGCTTCGCTTGGCCTCGGCCGCGCCCTCAGCGAGGCTGCTCCGGCGAAGGCCGATGTCCCTGCCGTGGACTTGGCAGACGAGATTTCTGCCGAGAGCAATCGTTCCTATGTGACGGGTGTGATGGAGAAGGGGAAGCCGAGCTACACGGACCGACCGTACCGATTCACCCGGGTGCCCGAGGCCGTGGCCGGTTCTCAGATCATCCGGACGGCCAACGAGGACGATGGCTCGCGCGGGAAATCGTTCCTTACCTTCGAGCTGCCGCTCGATGCCACCATCATGGTCGCTCACGATGTCCGCATCGCGGATCGTCCGGCATGGCTGCGTGAATTCGCCGATTCCGACCTGACGGTCGCCACGGAAGACACGGAATTCCGGCTGTGGTCGCGCGATTTTCCGCGGGGCCGGGTCACGCTCGGCGGCAATATCGGGGAAAAGGTCACGGGGGCGAAGGCGAACTACTTTGTGGTTATCCTGCCGAAGCCGCTGCCGCCGCGCGCCTTTCAGACGACGGCGCAGGAATGCCTCGATGCCCTCCCGAAGGCACGGCTGCGGCGCGGCGAAGCCCTTTTCTTCACAAGCGCAGCCTGTGCCACTTGCCATCAGGTCAACGGCCGCGGCCTCAATTTCGGACCGGATCTCACGAACCTCGGCGACCGCATGGACGCGGCCTTTCTGATTCAGAGCATGCTCGAACCAAGCGCAGTCATCACGGAAGGATTCTCGGCACACATGGTGGAGGCCGGTGGAATGACCTATGCGGGCATTCTGCTGTCGACGGGACCGAAGCTGAAGCTCGGTCTGCTGGGCGGAACGATCGTGGAACTTCCCGCGGAAACGATCACGAAGCACGAAACGCTGCCGGTTTCTCCGATGCCTCCGCAGGGTGCCTTGCTTGGACCGGACGAGGTCGCCGACATCGCCGCATGGCTGATTTCGCTGAAGGCTCCCGCTGAAACCAGGACGGTGCAGACGGCCGCTCCCGGGTTGGCAGTGGAGCAGCGCGACGACCGTCTCATTCTGCGTCGCGATGGCAGGGAAATCATGCAGTACGTCTTCCGCGACCCTGCGGTTCTGCGTCCGTACTTTGCGAATGTGCGTTCGCCTGGCGGTGCTCAGGTGACCCGGCAGCATCCTCCCGTGAATGGCGTCGATGCCACGGACCACGAAACCATGCACCCAGGCTTGTGGCTCGGCTTCGGCGACATCAATGGACACGACTTCTGGCGCAATAAGGCGAGCATGGAACACGTCCGCTTCACGACCCCCCCGGAAATCAGCAACGATACCCTCCGCTTCGCCGCAGAATATCATCTCAAGTCAGCCGACGGCGCACGCCTCGGCACCATGATTTCGAGCATTGAGGTGGCCGCGCTGGCGACGGGCCATCGGATCACATGGCAGGCCGATTTCATGGCTGCAGAAACGGAACTCGTCTTCGGTGACCAGGAGGAAATGGGTTTCGGTGTCCGCGTGGCCACTGGGATCACTGAAAAGGCCGGCGGTCTCATCACGGCGGCCAATGGCGACCGCACCGCCAAGGGAACATGGGGCCGCGCCTTCGATTGGTGCGACTACGCAGGCGAGATCAAGGGGAGCCGCATCGGGGTCACGCTCATGCCCGACCCCGCGAATTTCCGGCCAAGCTGGTTCCATAACCGCGACTACGGCGTCATGGTGGCGAATCCGTTCGGCCGGAAATCGATGCAGCAGGGCGAGGCCAGCCGGGTCGTCGTGAAACCCGGGGAGCGTCTCCGTCTGCGCTTCGGCGCATGCTTCCACGCTTCGGCTGCGGGTGCCGCCGCCGATCCGGCCGCCGCCTACCGTGAGTTCCTCGAACAATCAAAGATAACGTCCACGGAACCGGAACGTCGATGATGATGCGCATCATGTGGAAGCTTTTTCTGGCCCGTGCCTCAGTGGCGCGCCGTCGCGATGGTGCAACATGGTCGATGGTTCGGGCGTCTCTTTGATCGATGAAACCGATGCGTGAATTTCTGATGGTGATCGTCATGGCCGTCTGCGGTTGGGAATGTGTGTCGGCGGCGGAAGTCGTGGGCACGTCGGTGATTCCGCACCGGATGGAGCCGGCCATGCGTTACCGGAAGCCTCCGGATCCGGACCTTGCGGCAAGGGTGCAGCTTTTCATCAAGGGGCCTGCCAGCCCGGCTGCGTTCGATGGCCGGAAGCCTCCGGATTTACTCGCATCGGGCGACTGGGCATGGCACGACCTAGCGACGGCCGTGCCTGCCCCGGAAGGCGCGCTCACCGTGTGGTCGTTCAATGGGAAGTCGTCGCGCTGGGGCTGCGGCCAGACCTTCCGGATGGAGGCGGAGGGACTGCCCGATCAGGAAATTGCGATCAAGGCTCCGGCGTCGTGGATTTCGGCAGCGACATTTCTTTCGTCGGACGGTGTGCCGCAGCCGGACCGTGTGCTCATTCATGTGGCCAACGATTCCGAGGTTCCACTTGAGCTGCGGCAGCTGCGGCTTTGGCTTCCGAAGGATGTGCAGACATGGCAGACCCTGTGGCCGCAGCCCCCGGTGGACGTCGCGGTGACTGTGCCGCCGCGGGACAAGGGATTCGTGCAGATCCGGACGAAGCCGCTTCCACTGAGTTATGCTGCCGTCGAGTTGGCGGGCCCTGCGGGTTCTCTGTGGGCTCATTTGCGCGTGCGCAGCGAGTCGTTCGCCATCAGTGGTGGCTGGGTGGGCGAACATGTGCGGCACGAATCCTTTCTCCGCCTCCTCGCAAGCCTCCACGTCGATACGGCCCACATGGGCAAAACCGATGGCTACACGGACAACAAGGCGCTCTACGACCGATGGCCACTCAAGCTCTTCAATAAACTCCCGCCGGAAGAATTCGACCGCGATGACTGGCTGCCGCGCCTGCACGCTGTCGAATTCCTCGGCGAGCCCCAGTACGGCGGCGGACGGCCGGTCCCTCCGCAGGAAGTGTTCGATCAACTCCTCCCATGGCGCGGCAGCCGGCTCCCCACCACGGTCACTCACAGCGAGGAACGCATCTGGCGATGGTACGCGGGACTATCCGATTTTCCGCATTACGATGCCTACCGCGTGGTGGCCCCGTCGCCGGACGCATGGGGTCAGTACGACCGCTGGGACGGCCGCCGCATCCGCTGGGGCGCTCCGCTTGAAACGATTGGCGACATGTGCCGGTCGCTCCGCGAACTGAACCGCCCGATGGCCTGTGCCTATTGGTCGCAGGGACCGCACCACGGCTGGAACAATGCATGGGATGGAAGGAAACGGCGCGCCCCGACGCCCGACGAACTCCGGTCCCAGGCGCTCCATGGCATTTCCTCGCGCATCACTTCGCTCTACTGGTTTAATCTGAGCCGCAAGTCGTTGCTGCGCTTCCCGGACACATGGGATGCCATGCGCCGGATCGGGCGCGAAATCCGCATGCTCGAGCCTCTGCTGCTCGCGGGCGATGCCTACCGCTTTGTCCGTCAGCCCAGCGGGGGAAAGCCCGACTGGGAACTGGCATCGATCGCGGCCCCCGCGGCCGCTGTGCTCTTTGCCCTCGACGTCGCGTACCAACCGGACCCCGCCGAGCAGGTCTTCGCATTCGGGCCGCCAAGGCCGGCGATCTTCCGCTTTGCTCTGCCGTCATGGATCCGGAATCCCAAGGATGTCTTCCGCGTCGATGCCGAAGGAATCCATCCCGCGGAATGGAAGGCAGTCGATTCCGGAATTGAAATCACCGGCCGTTTCAGCCGCGATGCCATCTTTGTCGTCAGCAGCTATCCCGAGGTCCGCCCGGCCATCACCGCCCGTCACCGCAAGGCGCTCGACCACGAAGCCGCCCATGCCATTGATCAGGAATCGATCGAAAACATCGGCAATTGATGCTACCGGCTCCGCGGAAGGGTCAACTTGGCGGAAGGATGGCCGGCCTTGTGAAAGTATCTGTGCGCCACCGCTGCGGTGCTGCGGTCAATGGGGACCGTCGATGGGTTGGTCTTCGAGGAAGGCGAGAGCTTTGTCGTAGGATGCGCGCTCCATGAAATGATTGAGCCGGGGCGGCAGCGTCGGGGCGAGTTCCTTGGCGAGGCTGCTGATGGCGAGCGAGACGTCCTTGAGTTTTTCAAGGTGGGCGGCGGGGTCGCGGTCGCGCAGGGAATGATCGGCAATGATGGCGAGGCGTTCGCGGAGGAGTTGGGCGAGTCGGGCGGGATCGTTCATGGCTGGGCGTGGTCGAGTCCGGGATGGTTGAGATCGAGACGGTAGAGGATCTGGTTGTAGTCGTAGCGGGGAGTCTTCAGGGGATTGCCGGAAAATTCGGCGGACCATGTGCCTTCGAAGTGGATGATCTGGCCATTCTGCTGGTCCATGAAGCTGTGGTGAACCGGATTGTAGAAGGAATAGCGGGGATGGGAGGCGACCTTGACGGTGCGGGTGTACGGACCGTCCGGCGATCTGGATTCGGCGTACCAGACTTCGCCAAGGAATGAGGGAGCATCCTTGCCGCCAGTCGCCACTCCGAGGAAAATCCAGCGCTGACGATGCGCATTCCAGCGGACACTGCCGCCGTGCATGATGACTGCGTTTCCCGCAGGATCGCGCAGGTCGAAACGGGCGTCTGCGGCCGCCATGGTGCCAGCCTTCAGAAGGTCGGCTTCTTCCTTCTGGGTGGTCGGCGCATGCTCGCGTTGCCATGTCCAGCGGCGCGCCGCAGGATCAAACCAAAGCGCTTCGTACGACTCTGGATTGCTGAGATCGCCGAGGTCGGCGCGGACACGCGTATAGGGCAGGGGAGAAGCAAAGTAGATCCAGTCGCCCTCGCGGACGGCGTGACCGCGGGGAAAGCGCCAGGTTTCCTCCTTCGGCAGGATGGCGATGCTCTGGAAGGTCTGTTCATTCGCCCGGAAGTTGGCAATGCCTTGTTCGATGACCGGGGCGAGTCCCGGAAATCGTCCCCAGTGAGCGACGAGGGTTTCTATGCCCTCCTTGTCAGGAACATTCACGAGACCCTGCATCCAGACGACCCCGTTGCCGTCCCGCGGCATCATGCGGCGAAGCCGCCCAGGATCGGATTCATCCGTGAAATATCGGAAGCGGAATCCACCACGTTCGTCGGGAACGGAATCGCTCACCGCACAGGTTGTCTGAAAATTCCCCAGAGGATACGTGACGACCGAAGTATCGCCCCACAGCCAGAAAATACCTTTGCCGAACGGAACCGCCTGCACGGAATCCTGACCCGTGACCGGAAAGGGATTCTCCGGTTCCGGCGGAACAGGTTTGCCAAGGAGGAGCGAATCACCGAAGCGTCCGCGGCCCGTCTGCCGCCCCAGTCGCTCAGCGGGCTGGGTCCGGCGCACGCGGATTTCCACAGTCCCGCCAGCCTGCGGGCTGATGCGGACACCCGCGTAGCCGAATCCATCCTTCGCCACTTCATAGCCCGGTCCACTCACGTGAAACCACGTCGTCTGACCGATCAGGTCGGGATCGCTCACGGCAATCCATCCGGCATTGTCGCTGACGAACCGTTGCTCGCTGACCGTGCGGAGTTCCATGAGCGGAACGCCCGATCCCGTGGCGTCGTCAACAACATGGATCCCGGCATACCCAGCCTCGGCCGCAGGGAGCCGGCTCAGAATCAAAAGGATGGACGCTGCGCAGTGTCTCATCGGAAGAGCAAAGCGGGAAAAACGGTGCGGATGTCAGCCATGAAAAAAGCCGGGGAAGGCATCGACCTTCCCCGGCTGCGAATGAAGTGCGTGGTCAGGCAGACTGAATCAGTTCTGACCGGCCGGGGCGGCAGGAGCCGGGTCCGCAGGAGCGGCAGGAGCGGCCGGATCGACAGCTTCCTTGACGGCGTCCGAGGCTTTCTCGGCGGCGGCTTCAACCTTGTCAGTGGCTTCGGCAGCGGCTTCCTTGGCAGCCTCGACGGCACCGGCCGCAGCGTCCTTGGTAGCTTCCGCGGCACCGGCCGCAGCGTCCTTGGCAGCGTCAACAGCACCGGCGGCTGCGTCCTTGGTGGCTTCAACAGCGTCCTTGGTCTTGTCGGCGGCAGCGGCAGCGGCGTCCTTGACGGCTTCCTTGGCTCCGGCAGCGGCTTCGCTGGTCTTTTCAGCAGCAGCCTTGGCGGCTCCTTCGACCTTGGCAGCAGGCTTCTCGCAGGCCGCGAGGATGAGGGCGGCAGCTCCGAGGGTGGCGAGAGAGGTGAGTTTCATTTCCTTGAGGTAATGTGGATGGTTCAACTGATTTCCTTTGGCTGGCAAGGGATCGTGCCTCCCTCTGCCTTCCGCAGATTCATAAGGAAAGACCGCATTCCGGCTCCCGTCCAATGCAAATCTCGTGCTTCTTCGTCATTGCAGAGACCCGCGGAAACGGGTTTCTTCGCGACGTGCAGAGAGGGACAGAAAAAGGTTGAGTGTTATGTATACGATCGCTATACTCACGGGAGTTGGAACCAGACCCCTTCGCCAATATGCCTGAATCTCCCACCAGCCGATACCTCCGATCCAGTGGCAGTCACGAAGTACTGGCTCCGGTCCCCGTGCCTGAAGACCTTGAGTTGCTCCTCCAGGAAGCAGCCGATGCCGCCGGCATTCCCGTCGAGGAAATGCTGCGCATGGTCATCGAACAAGGAACCAGAATCCTCATGGAGCGTCACCGCGCCGGAGCCGACGGAAACGACCACTGAGCAAGCCAGTTGCTGATTGTTGCTACTGCGGTTGCTGACGCCCGCAGCGCGTTCAGGGAACGGATTGAACCGTCCCTGTGGCCGACTGTCGTGACTTCACGGACGGATCGCTCTATCGTCGGCCTCTCCGAAGAAGGCATGGCGCAGCACCGCGATGAATGCAGTCGCTCGTTGCTGATCCGGGGGGAGTCCGATGGCTACCCTCCGCCCATCGGCGAGCAGAAGCGCTGCACTTGGATGCGTCTCGCCTGAGCGGGGCTGGAACTCGATGCCCGTGACATCCGCGGAGGCAAATCTCCGGTGCCAGCGGACTGGCCCGATCCCGCGGGACACCCGTCCGGTTCCGCCGGATGATTCGACCGAGGAATATCCGAAGAGCATGAAAAGGCAGAGGCCTGTGAGGAAGAGGGAACCAAGCAGAAAGGGAATCCCGAAAAGCGATGCGCGGAGATCGAATTGGCCGCGGGCAATCTGCGTTCCGTAGATTCCCGACAGCGATCCGCCAGCCCAGACCAGCGTGAACGGAACAAGGAAGAAGATCAGGCAGCTGCGCTGACTCACAGTCGCACGGAAACCACCTGCCCATTCCTCGTACCGCAGGCCCCTGGGAAGATTTGCGAGATCGACCGGTTCGCTTGCCTGACTGAGGAGATCCGGAATCGCAAAGATTTCCCCGCATGGTGGGCAGTGGACAGTCGCCGTCGCCATGCTGATCTGATCGGGCGGAATCGGCTTCCGGCAGAGCGGGCAGGTGGGTTTCATGGAGCGGATGGCCACAGACGGACGGATGCCATGGGCCAACCGATGATCAGATGGTTCCCGGCGGCGGCAAGCCCGGGTCCGCGGTGCGTACGCGGTGTGTTTTCAGTAGGGAGGACAGACCGAGCAGGCGCACAGGGCGGGGTCGCGATCGGGCAGGATAGACCACCCCGGGTGGGCGGCGAGGCAGGGTTCCGGGATCACGACCGAGACTGGGACGCCTGCTTCGGTGGCGAGGCCATCGAGGAAGCGGTGAATCATGGGAGCCGTGGCTGGTCGGCGCAGTGGAACAAAGCGGACACTGCCCAGCGAGGTCGCCGCCATGAGAAGGAGGAGAGGTTCTTCCGTGGCCGGAGCCGTGATGCTGGCATGGTCGATCCACCATGTGGGTCGGCGGCGTTCCGAAGGTGCCCTCGACCGACGGTGCGCATGCCGCAGCCATTGCTGAAAGGAATCGCCCAGTCCACGCGGCCCAGCCGGTGGCCGAATCCCCCAGGCATGCAGATAATTCGTCGTCGTGCGCACGGGTACCGACTTTCCCGTGTGCCGCAGCAGCCAGTCGCGCATAGCCCGGACCGACCACAGGGCGGCCTCCAGTCCGTGATCGGTTGGCAACGAATCCGGGGCCAGTTGCCAGAACTGTGCGATCACGGGAACTGGGATCGACTTCCCCTGTCCCCGGGGACGACCGCCCGGTTTGGCCCGCAGCGCGGCTTCGCCACCGTTTTTCCATGCCCGGATCCATTCGCCCACCACGGTCCGGTGGACGCCGACCACTGCGGCGATCGCGATGCGGTTCATGCCCTGCTTGAAGAGAAGCACAGCTTGCTTGCGCCGCTCGAAAAGAGCTTCCGGTGAGAGGGTACGCGCGTCGCGCAGTTTCATGTAAGTGGATCCTTTTCAGAGCACGATGCGTGCCAGGTCTGCCTCTCCGCCGCGCCGTCCCGCATGGTTCAAATGACGCCTGATAATCTTCCATTCCATGCGGATATTGTTGTGGCTGCAAACAGTGAGTCGTTTTGGAATGCCGTTTGGGAAAATATCGCCGTAATGAAGGGCGTGCATCCGCTGAAGGATGCGCACCGAACAAACACAATCGAAACAAACAACACGCATGAAATCACTCCCAATGCTCCTTGCTGGGCTTGTCTCCGTCATCGTCCTTCCTTCCTGCAGCTCGACCTCGTCCACGGCCCTCGTGCCGGTGAATACGCGGCTGAACGACCCGGGCCGGACGACCTACGCGGTGAAGAGCACGGCGGTGGCGGAAGCGGTCGGCAGCGAGGTGAAACTGGTTCCGGTGAACACACGGCTCAATGACCCGGGCCGGACGACGTACCGGCTGGCGGCTTCGGTCCGCTGAGGAGCGCCCCGTGCGCTCGAACTCCCCGGGAATGCGGCGGGTGCCACGAACGTCGGCATCCCCCTTCCCGGGGCTTCCGGGAGACGGAAATTCGATGAGGGCCCCGGCGCAGGGCGTGGGTTGGCCTGACGCATCCGGAATTTCCGCGCCTACTTCTGGGAATCTGCGGGTTCCTCTGTCGGATTGGGGGGCTTGGTGTCCCGTGGCGAAGGATCCGCCGGCTTGGCGGCGACGCTCATGCTTTCTGCGAGGAAGCCGAGCACATCCCTGAGGACGGAAGCGACCACGTGGTCATCGGCTCCTTTGCCCCAGCGGTCGTCACCCGCACCGAAATAGAAGCCGTGGCCATAGCCCGGATACTCGCGGTATTCGCAGCGGACGCCCGCCTGTTTCATGAGCGGAAGAAAGAGGGGCTTGTTGAGCTTGTGGAGATCGTGCTGATCACTGTGCAGGATCAGGACCGGAGCCTTCAGCGATTTCAGTTTGTCGAGCGTGCGCTCGCGCAGGGCGTCGTTCAGGAATTTCCCGGGATCTGCCATGATGAGGAGGCGGCGGTCGTAATCGCTGGTGCTGAGCATCCCGGTGTACATCACCGTGGCGGGTTCACCCGCAACCACGGCCCGCACAGCAGGGTCGCTCCCCAGTTCGAGCGCGATACTGCCGCCGCCACTGCCTCCAAACAGGGCAATGCGCGCAGGATCGACTCCGGGTGTCTTCGCGAGGGCATGGACGATGGCGCGGACGTCTTCGATGGGGCCACGGGAAAGCACATCCTGCTCGAAGGTCCGGAAAGTTGCCTGGACCACAGCGTAGCCCGCCTCCAGCATCCGGGTCACGACAGGATTGGCCCGCAGTTGCCGCTGCAGCCGATCCTCGGGAAATTCAGTCAGGCCGCCGTGTACAAAAACGATGGCAGGGCACCGTTGGTCGGTTTTCGGTCTCCGCCAGAATGCCTTGGCCCTGCGGCCATCCACGGCGGTCGCCGCCAGCACCTGCACGGGACTGTCCGTTTCGGAAATCATGACCGGCTTTACCTGCGACGCCAGCGATCCCGCTCCATCGCCTTCCATGCCCGCCGTGCGGCGGGCGTCCGGACGTTCCATGGTCCGACGGTATGTCTCGGCTTCCGGCAGCACAAGGAATCCATCCCCGTTCCCGTCGGCTGCCTTGAAAAACGGAAGCGACTTTCCCTCGTCGCTGCTGATCCGACCATCGCCGTCTCGGTCAAGCCGGCGGAAGCGTTCGTCTAGTCCGCTCCCGCTTTCCTGTGCGCAAACCATCGTGGTCATGGCCAGCCACACCATCCCGCAGGACAGGGAAGTCCATAGTGCCGGAACCGTCTTGCTGCATGGTCTCATTGCCGCGGCGATTCCGGGGTCTTTTGGTCGAATTGTCAATCTTCCGAATCGTTACGCCCTTCGCTGCGGAACTTACTCCGGCATTCGTTGCGGTCACTTGCTCAGTGGCGGGGGCAACCCGCCCGGAAGTGTGATTCCGGACGGGTGTGCCTTCCGCCGGATCACTGGGCCTGACGCTGCCGGAAGGCGTCGCGGGCGGCCTGGCGTTCCGTGGGATTCAGAGTCCCATCGCCGTCTTTGTCGTGACGCGCCACGATGGTGCTGCGCCGTTCTTCGAATTTTGTGCGGGCTGCCGAACGTTCGGCTTCGCTCAGCCGCCGGTCGCCATCGGTATCGGCCTTCCGGAACAAATGCCTCCGCAGCATGGCCTTGAGCCGGGGATGCGGGCCGCGATCCGGTGTCTGGTCTGCCGCAGCCAGCGGGGCGGCTGTCACAAGGCCAAGCAGGGCAACAAGCAGCAATCGTTGTGTCTTCATGGTTTCGCAGGGTTCAGGTTTGCGACGGTCAAGCACCGTCACAGCAATTAAAGCCCGAAGGGCCCGTCCGGTTACAATTGATTCCATTCGGATTGAACCCAAGTGCCGACCGGGGCCGGGTCCTCGTGTTTCGGCAGGACTGGCGGTGCCTCCGACGGGCCTACGGGCAGTCCTCCGGCACAAGTTTGCCATCGGCACTGGAAATCCCCTCGGCCGCCAGTCGCCTCGCCTGTTCGTCCACCCCACCCGGAAACTTCGGGTTGAGTCGCCCACCCGCCTTGACGACGCGCCACCAGGGCGACGGGTTCTCGTGCCCGGCCGCCTCCGCTTCGACCGATGCATGTGCGGAAATCCATGCAAAAATCCCTGTCGTGAGCGGACACGCCGTCTCCGTTCCAAATTGCGCGGCCAGTCGCGACCGGAGTTCGTTCACGGTCATCGTGCTTCCGCGGGGGATTTCCCGGATAATGGCATCGACGTCGCGAGGCCGCGCCACCACCATGGTGTGCCCACCCCAGCGCTTCGCCTCATCGGGTGAAAGTTCCAGAACTTTCGGCAGGTCTTTGTCGTCAGCCAGTTTCTCCTGCCAAGTGCGGCGCGTTCGGATGCGGCGGTGCGGGGATGTCTTCATGCGGCAGGGGATGATGCGCAGATTTCCCCCGGCCCTGCAAGGTTTCCCGTGACTCCCCATGACTTCCTCGTAATCCGGGGTGCCAGCAGGAAGACATCCGATGGTATCTACGCCATCCGCAGGGCTTGCCATGCTGGCCGCTGATCTGATAGCTGAAGGGAATGAAATTGGCGATACTTCCTCGGACGCTGCTTTTTGGGATCCTGATCCTGCCTGCTGTTGCGCGGGCGGAGACCGTCTTTGCCGGCGCCGGTTGGCGGTATTGGTACGGGAAGGAAGCGCCGGAGGAGGATTGGCGGGGACCGGGATTGGGTCCGGCGGTCTGGAAGGAAGGGAAGTCGCCGCTGGGTTATGGAGAAGCTACCGTGGCGACGAAACTGGATTTTGGAAAGGATCCTGCGCAGAAGCCAGTGACGGCTTTTTTCCGACGCGATTTTCCTCTGCGGGAACTGCGGGAAGGGGAATCGCTCTATGCCATGCTGGCCATGGACGATGGGGCGGTGGTCTATCTCAATGGCAAGGAAGTGGCGCGGCTCAATCTGCCCCGCGGGGAGGTGAAGGCGGATACGACAGCGGTGCGGGCGCTCGCGGATTCCCAGGAAGGATACTATGTCCGGCTGCGCCTGCCCGGGGACGCCCTCAAGCCAGGCGAGGTCAATACCCTGGCGGTCGAAGTGCACCAATGCGACGCCGCGAGCAGCGACTTGTTCTTCGACCTCTCCCTCAAGGTGCTCGCGCCGCAGGGGGAATCCGTGAAAGTGGAGGGTGCCGCTGAAAAGGTAATCCGCATGTTCCGGGACACGCACCGCATCGGTTTCGACGTACCCGTTCCCGATGGCTACCTCGATGGGGGACGGAGGATGAAACTGGCGGGCGACGGGACGGCGACCTCCGGGCGCGAAATCCTGCTGGTCGACCGCGCGGGCGACCCCGAACTCCAGAAGCACCTCGCATGGGCCGCGCAACTCGGCAAAACCGACGACTCTGCCGAGCGGAAGCTCCGCAAACTGGTGACCTCCGTGCACGACCTCAATACCCCGGATTCCGGAGAGCGGTGGCTCGAGGAATACGTGGAGGACATGACCGGGGAATTTGCAAATCGACCCCTCCGGATCGGAGCCATGCTCGAACACTGCGGAAGCGGGGTCTGCCGGCATCGATCTCTGCTCCTCAAAATCCTCGGCGATGCCGCCGGTCTACCCACCGCCCTCGTCAGAGGCAATTACCACCTGCCAGGATCAGAACCACTCTCCGGTCCCCATGCATGGAACGAAGTGCAGATGCCAGACGGCCGCGTCCTCCTCGTCGATGTCATGCACCATGGCGCTGAACCGAAATTCCGCCCCACTGACGACCCGGAAATCGTGGCCCGCTACCTCAGGGAAAATGACCGGCCATGGTACGGACCAGAGGCCAGCCAGAATAAATAAGGGGAGGCCGGGGACGAAAGGGACGGAAGGGACGAAAGGGACGGAAGGGACGAAAGGGACGGAAGGGGCGGACCATTTGGCTGGATCTTCCGATGCAACCTGAGTGTCCCCGAGGGGGACCGAGAGGCTGAGCAACGCGAAGCCCCTGGTGGTCCTGCCGTGATGGTGTGCCGGTGACTGCTCAGGCAGTCCGGGAATGGTTCGGTTCAGGACAGAGTGGCAAGGTACTCCGCTTCCGGGAGGAGGGCGTCGATTTCGGCGGGTTGGTCCGGGTTGATGCGGAAGAGCCATCCGGCACCGTAGGGATCGGAATTGACGAGGGAGGCATCGGCGGTGGCGGCAGCATTCACTTCCGTGATTTCGCCGGAGACGGGGGCATAGATATCCGAGGCGGCCTTGACGGATTCGATGACGGCGATGGCTTCGCCGGCTTTGACTCTGCGGCCGGGTTTCGGGAGTTCGAGGAAGACGACTTCGCCGAGTTCCTTCTGGGCGTGGTCGGAGATGCCGACGGTGGCGGGGTTGGTGCCGGAGGTGATCCATTCGTGGGAACGGGCGAAGCGGGCGTTGGCTGGGGCGGACATGATCTTGGATGGGGTTGGGAAGTGTTCGGGAAGTGCTTGTGGCGGGGGGATGCCGGGAATCAGGCCGGGGTAGGTTTCCGGTAAAACGGTTTCCGGACAATTTCTGCGGGCCAGCGGTTGCCGCGGATTTCGATTTCGACGGTGGTGCCTTGGGTCGTGGCTGCGGTGGGGAGGTAGGCCATGGCGATGCCGGTGCCGAGGCTTGGGGAAACGCCGCCGCTGCAGAGTTCGCCGATGGTTTCGCCTGCGTGGATGACGGGGTAATGCGGGCGCGGGGGAGGGGCACCGGGAGCCATGCGGATGGCCGCGAGGCGCGACGTCAGGCCCGCTGCTTTCTGCTGGGCGAGGACGTCCCGGCCCATGAATGGGCCTTTTTCCATGTCCACGAAGAAGCCGAGGCCGGCTTCGAGCGGGGTGCGGTCCGGAGCGAGGTCATTGCCGTTGAGCGGGAATCCCATTTCGAGGCGGAGGGTATCGCGGGCACCGAGTCCGCAGGGAGTGGCTCCTGCGGCGAGGGCCTGCTGCCACCATGGGATGGCGTCCGCGGCCGGGCAGAAGAATTCGAAGCCATCCTCGCCCGTGTAACCGGTGCGGCAGACAAGGCAGGTGGTGCCATTGAGCTGGATGGCGACGGCTCCGTTGCGCGGGGGCAGGGAAGCCGCGCCACTGGTCATGGCAGTGAACACTTCGGGAGCGCGTGGACCTTGGATGGCCATGGCGGCCCAATGCGGACTTTCGTCGCGGAACGTGATTCCCGGGATGGCATGCTGGACCAGCCATGCGCGGTCCTCGTCGAGGCGCGCCGCATTGACCACGAGAAACCATTCGTCCGCGCTGAGCCGGTAGGCAATGAGGTCGTCGATGACGCCGCCTGCTTCATTGAGGAGAAGGGTGTACTGACCTTCGCCGGGTTGCAGCCGTGCGGTATTGTTGGTGAGGAGGCCATTGAGCCATGCGGTGGCTTCGGGGCCCGTCACGAAGAACTCTCCCATGTGCGAAATGTCGAAGATTCCGCAGGACGAACGCACCGCGAGATGTTCCGCCGAAATTCCGGCATACTGCACTGGCATGTTCCATCCGGCGAAAGGAACCATGCGGGCTCCGAGGGCGCGATGGGCCTCGAGCAGGGGTGACTGGGAAAGGGTAGAAGCGTCCACTTCCACTATGCTGGACACTGCTCCACCGTTGTCAAAGGGCGAATCCCGGGAAAGCGTTTGCTTGTGGGGGTGCGGCGGTGTCAGTGACGATGTAAATTGCAGCAACGATGAGTATTTTTGATCGACTTGAGCGGCGCATGGGCTGGGTAGCGGTACCTGGGCTGGTGCGGTACATTGCGATGTTTCAGGTGCTGGTGTTTGTGCTCATGCGGTCGCGTCCGGATTTTGCGTCGCTGCTGACTCTGGAGCTGGACAAGGTGCTGAGCGGGCAAGTGTGGAGGCTGTTCACGTTTCTGTTTGTGCCGTCGGCGGGGAGTCTGTTCTGGTTTGTGTTTGCGGCGATGTTTCTGTTGTTCATGGCGGAGATTCTCGAGGGAATGCTGGGTCCGTTCCGGCTGACGTGTTATGTGCTGTTGTTTCTGGTGACGCAGTGGCTGGGCCTGCTGCTGTTTGGCTGGCTGCCGGGCGTGGGCCTGCTGGCTCCCTCGCTCTTCATCAGCAATTTGTTCTTTGCGCTGGCGGCGATGGCACCGCGGACGGAAATCCGGCTGTACTTTGTGGTGCCGGTGCAGATCCGCTGGATTGCGCTGCTCGATCTGCTGCTGATTGTCTACACCTGCGTGAAGGCTCCCGTGCTCTTTCCGGTGATGCTCTGGGGACTGCTGCCGTTTCTGCTGATGTTTGTGCCCGGCTGGATCCGGGACGTGCGGCAGCGTGCGAAATCCGGGGCCCGGCGCGCGGAATTCAAGGCGCAGTCGCTTCCCGAAGAAGAAGCCTTTCATTCCTGCAAGGTGTGCGGCCGGACCGACCGGGGGAATCCCGAACTGGAATTCCGGATCGCTGGAGATGGGGAAGAATACTGCGGAGAACATCAGCCGAAGTAGCCGGCGATGGGCTTGTTCCCGACGATCGCCGACGAGCTGGGTCCGCTCGTGCAGGAAGCCGCCGACGCAGGCGTCATGGTCGGTACTTCATCATGGAAATACCCAGGCTGGATCGGCCAGCTGTACGACGCCTCCCGCTACGCCGTTCGCGGAAGACTGGCGCAGGCAAAGTTCGAGCGCGCATGCCTGACGGAATACGCTGAAGTCCTCCGGACCGTCTGCGTCGATGCCACGTACTACCGGTTTCCCGACCGTGCCATGCTCGGCGGTCTGGCAGATCAGGTGCCCGACGGCTTCCAGTTCGGGTTCAAGGTGACGAGTGAAATCACGGTGAAGGATTTCCCGAAGCTCCCGCGGTATGGTATGCGCGGGGGGCGCGGGAATCCGGATTTTCTGAATGCCGGACTCTTTGCGGAGGCCTTTCTGCGTCCATGCGAATCCATCCGCGGCAAGGTGGGCATCCTCATCTTTGAATTCTCTCACTTCCATCCCGGGCAATTCGCGCGCGGCCGGGAATTCGTGGAACGACTCAACCAATTCCTTAGCGATCTGCCCCGCGGCTGGCGCTATGGCGTCGAAATCCGGAACCGCACATTCCTGCATCCCGACTACTTCAGCACCTTGCGGCGTCATGGAGTCGTGCATGTCTACAATCAGTGGACCGACATGCCATCGGTCGGCGAACAGATGGCCATGGAGGAATCGGCGACGGTCGATGGGGCAGTGGCGGCGCGGTTTCTCCTGACTCCGGGGCGCGAATATGAAGCCGCCGTGGCCGCCTTCAGTCCCTACCGCGAAACGAAGCAGGTCGACGAGGGAGCCCGCGAAGCCGGCACCCGGCTCGTGCTTGCTGGCATGGCGCAGCGCAGACCCGGCAGCGCATGGATCTATGTGAACAACCGGCTCGAAGGCAGCGCCCTCCAGACGATTCGTGCCATGCTGCTGGCGGCACGGCTGCGCCGCATGGAGTCGCCCTGATTTCCCCTTCCGGCCGACGTGGCCGAATCGTATGATGTCATCGTGTCCCGATCCGTTTTCCTGACAATGGCCGGTCTCTTTCTGTTCGCTGGGGCGTTCGCTGCAGCGGCGGCCGCGCCGGTCATGGTGAATGAGATTCATTACGACAATGCGGGCACCGATGCGCAGGAAGGCGTGGAAGTGGCCGGGGAAGCCGGGACGCTTCTCAGCGACTACGCGATCGCCTTCTACAATGGCAGTGGCGGGGGCGAATACCTGACCGTGAATCTGAGCGGTGTGATCCCGTCGGAGAACGGCTCGGGATTCGGAGCGGTCTGGATTCCGGTGAGCGGGATTCAGAATGGAGCGCCGGATGGCCTTGTGCTCTACCGCCGGAGTACCCGGGAGATTCTTCAGATGCTGTCGTGGGAAGGCAGTCTGCCTGCGGTCAGCGGGGTCGCTGCCGGACAGACCCTGCCCGATATGGGAGTCGCCCAGCTGGGCAGCGATTCCGCCGAGCAAACTCTGCAACTTGTCGGGCGCGGGAATGCGGCTGCTCAATTCCAATGGGCCGGACCTCGCCTCGCCAGCCGGGGGAAACTCAATGCCGCGCAGGAATTGACCGGCACCGGAGCGTTGGTGACGGCTGCTGCCTTTCTGCCATCGCAGGTCCGTGAAGGTGGACGCGTCCAGTTCGCCATCCGCCTCGATCCACCGCCGGGCACGGCCACCGAATGGATTGTGCAGCAGAATCCGCCCGGTGCCGTCAATCTGCCGTCCCGACTTGCTGTGCCCGCCAGCGGTCAGCTCAGCATGGACATTACCGTCACAGCGGATGGCCTCGTGGAAGGCTATCAGGAAGTGGTCGTCGCCCTGAGCGACACCGCCGGGCAACGCAATCCAGCGTCGGCTGTGCTCGGGGTCATTGATGGCGATCGTCCGCGGGCCGCACCGGAGGGATCCCTGCGGGTCATGTCCTTCAATGTGCTCAACGGGGTGGGATCGAGCGGCAGCGATGGCGGCCGGGCTGCGCGGGAAGTGATCGAGCGGATCAGTCCCGATGTGATCCTGTTCCAGGAAGTGGCGAGCGCTGGAGACTTCGGCGATCTTCTGGCGATGCTGCGCGAAGCCGGTTTCCCGGCAACGCCCGAGACCCTTGCGCTGCGCGGCGATGCCTTCGCGGACCAGCCATTGGTGCGCGGCGATCTCTCCGGAACGCAGGATGCTGCCGTCGTGATCGCCTCCCGCTGGCCCCTGCGTAATCGCGTCCAGATCGGCCGCGGCCTCGCCAACCGCCGGGAAATCACCCGCTATCCGATGCTCGCAGTGGTCGATGTGCCATGGCTGAACCCCGCGGACGACCCCGCCATGGTCAGTGTCCATCTCAAAGCGGGCCGCAGCGATGCGGATTCGTTCCGCCGCACCCTCGAACTGTTCCGCCTCCGCGAAGGACTGGCCGCCCTCGGCTGGACCGATGGTGCCCGGCCTCTGCTGGTGGGTGGCGATTTCAATGAAACCGACTGGATGCCGCAGGCGGTGTCGTACCGGACCGATGCCGCCGCCGTGCAGTCGCCGGGGACGCCCTTTGCGGATGGTTCGGCGCTGCCGTCATCCTTTCTCGTGGGAAGCGACCTCGCCGCTGGCCTGCTGCTGCCGTACCGTGTCTTCCCCCACAGCGGCATGAACCCGTCCGGACTGCAGGCCCTCGCATTGCGCCAGGCCGACGGGGTCAATGCCGTGACATGGCCCACGGGAGAAGCGAAACTCGATTACCTCTTCGTGAGCGATCGCCTTGCCGCCATGGGATCGGAGCACGGCGAAGTCTTCGAAAGCCGCCTCGACGCCATCGCCGACGGCCTGCCGAAACGGACCGATCCCGCGCAGCCGGCCCTCAGCGCCACCGCGTCGGATCACCTCGCCGTCTTCGCTGACATCCCGATGCTGGATCAGCCTGGACTGCAGCTTGAAATGACGGCACCGCGCACCGATGAAGGTGCCGAGGGCATCGCGGCGGTCGTGCGCCTTTCCAAGCCGGTCGACCGCGCCGTCACCGTATCCCTGCGGCCATGGCGCGATGCCCGGCTGGAGATTCCCGATGTGATCATTCCAGCGGGCTCGACCACAGGAACAGCCCCGGTGCAGATTCCATGGCTGGTATCGCCCGAACCCCACCGCATCGTCACCATCGAAGCCCATGCGGACGGCTTCCGGCCCGCCTACGCCCGGCTGGAAGTGCGGAACCGTGAGCCATCCGGACAATTGATCCTAACTAAATACGCCGAGCCGGTGGGATCATCGGGAGGCCGTGCCATCGAAGTCATGAACCTCAGCGGAGAGATCATCGACTTTGCCCAGCGGGGCCTTGCGATCCGGCGCTACAGCAATGGTGCAACCGATGGGGTCAATGACGCCCGGGTTTCCTCCGGATGGCTCGCTCCCGGGCAGGTCGTGGTGATTGGTGATGCGACCACCGGTCAATGGATGGCTGCACAGGGATTCCTCGCAGCCACGGATTTCGGGGCCGCCGAAGACGGTACGGTCTATGTGAATGCGGAAGGCCGCGCTGTTTTCGTGTACGACCGCATGTCGTTCACCGGAAACGACGCCCTTGAACTCGTGCTCGGCGGGCAGCGCTGCGATGTCTTCGGAGAAATCGGGCACGACCCTGGCGAGGCATGGCGCGGACCAGGCAGCGAAACGACCGCCGATGCCGTGCTGCATCTGCGCGGGAGCATCGCCACGGGCACCGCCGGATGGCGGGATCCCGGACGTCGCTTCGCAGCGGCCGCCGGCGGACTCGCAGGATTCGGCGTCCCGCCCTTGATCACTGATCCATGGCCCGCATGGGCTGCGGCAGCCGGTCTCCGCGGGGTGCGCGCGGCTCCCACGGCCGACGCCGATGGCGATGGCACCATGAATCTTCTGGAATATGGCATGCTGAGCGCACCAGCCGATGGAGCATCGCTCCCGGTCATGGCCACGGGCGCCGACGGCATCACCCGATTCCTGCGCACGTCCGATGCCGCGCTGCGCTTCACGGTCGAGGAATCCGATGACCTGCGCACATGGCGGCCGGCCGCCGGCACGGAAACCGTACTCCAGATTCTGCCAGGCGGCGACGTGCGCGCGCGCTTCGATCCCCGGAACTGGGCCGGGGGTCAGCCCCGGTGGTACCGCCAAGGCATAGCCCGCGAATAAACCGGATCTGCCCCCGCACATGAGAGAATCATGAGCCACGCCGGGCCGTCCGCGGAAATTTCCGCAGCCGTGTCAGAAAAAGCTTGTCCGGACCACGGCAGATCCGGTAGCAGCCACCGAATCCAACAACCAATTCATCATGATCCGCTCCACAGTTTCCGCCCTCGCCGCTGCCGCCATGGTTTTTTCCGCCACCGCCGGACGCGTGGCTGCCGACGACCATGAAATCATCGAAGAAGCCATGAAGGGTGGCTTCAAAGGCGATGATTCCCTCGTGAAGAAGGTGGTGGGCGGCACGGCGACCAAGGAGGAAATGGCGAAGCTCAAGGAATACTGCGACGCCCTCGTCAAGGTGAAGCCTCCCGTCGGCGATGAAGCTTCATGGAAGGAAAAGACCGAAGCGATGGCGAAGGCCATGGCTGCGGTCCAGGCGGGCGAAGCGGATGCCACCAAGGCCTTCGAAAAGGCTTCGAACTGCAAGGCCTGCCACGAAGTGCACCGCCCGAAAAAGAAGTGAGCAGCTTCCTGCCGATCCGGGCAGGACACACGCGTCACGGATGCCGCGCCGCCATGGCACCGGCGAGAAATTCCGCAATCCGCTGATCCGCCCAGCGGCACAGGTTTCCCGTGCCATCGGGGAAGCCGACATGGCCCCCGTGTTCCGGAGCTTCCAGATGAAAGTGCCCATGGCTGCGGGCCAGCACGTCCGGAAATGAAGGCGGAGCCAGCATGGGGTCGTTGCGCGCATTGAGCAGCAGCGACCGCACAGTCAGCCGTGGCAGCAGCGGCAACGACGACGATCGCGCCCAGTAATCCTCCGCCGACGCAAACCCATTGAGCGGTGCCGTCACCAGTTCATCAAAGTCCCCAATCGTGCGGATCCCCCTCAGATCGCCCAGACGGCTCCAGCCCGGGAACCGCCGCGCCTTGTCCCATGCCTTGGGCACAAGGGTGCGCAGAAACCTCTGCAGGTACAGCCGGTTGAGCGGATCGCCATCAATGGCCCGCGCACTCGACGCCAGATCCACAGGAGCCGAAATGGCAGCGACCGCGGCCAACTGCGCCGGCGGGACCGCTTCCGCCGCAAACTTCAGCGAGAGATTGCCGCCGAGACTGAAGCCGACGAGCGCGATGTCCCGGTACTGCGGTGCCGCATGCGCGAAGACGGCACGCAGGTCGTCGGAGGCCCCGCTGTGATAGGTGCGCCGCAGCCGGTTGGGAATGCCACCGCAGCTCCGGTAATTCCATGCCAGCACGTCCCAGCCTTCCCGCCGCAGCCGGTCTGCCATGCTCCGGATGTACGGTGCCTCCACGCTGCCTTCCAGACCATGCGACAGAATCGCGAGACGCCCGCCCGGCGCTTCCTGCCGCCATGCCAGATCAAGGAAATCCCCGTCGGCCAGTTCCAGCCGTTCCCAGCGGTTCCATGGCTGGCGCGGTGCCGGAAAGAACGAGGCTGCCACGGTGGCGGCATGACCGCTGCGCAACAGCCGCGGGGGCACATAGCTGGATTCAAGAAGGGGCACGGCAGAGCAGGGGAGTCGTCCGCAGAGAGGTACCGGCGGACGGATTGCACACGGGTTCAGATTCCCGTACGACACCATCGTCGCCCCATTTTCCTTCCGCCACAATCATGAGAATCTCCCTGCTGCCATGCCTCTTCCTGCTGCTTCCCATGGCGGCCTGCCCAGCCGCAGAGGCCCCCGCCGCCCGCCGCAATGTCGTCCTGCTCTTCGCCGACGACTGGCGGCACGATACCCTCGGCTGCGCCGGAAACCCCATCGTCAGTACCCCGAACCTCGACCGCCTCGCAGCCGAAGGCGTGCGCTTCACCCGGAACTGCGTGACCACTTCGATCTGCGGCGTCAGCAGGGCCTCCGTCCTCACCGGCCAGTGGATGTCGCGCCACGGCAACGAAGCCTTCCGGGAATTCAAAACCCCATGGGCCGATACCTACGCGGGACGACTCCGCTCGGTGGGCTACCACGTCGGCCACGTCGGCAAATGGCATAACGGAAAATTCCCGGCGGAAGAATTCGACTTCGCACGGTCGTACGCCGGAACCCACTGGATGAAGCAACCAGGCGGCGACCGCATCCATGTGACCAGACGCAACGAGAACGATGCCCTCGAATTCCTGCGGACGCGTCCGGCAGACAAACCATTCTGTCTCACCCTTGCCTTCTTTGCGACCCATGCAGAAGACGGCAACCCGAAGCAGTTCCTGCCGCAGGAGGAAAGCATGACATGGTACCGCGACGTCACGGTGCCCGTCCCGGAAAATGCCACCGACGCCTCGTTCCGGCGCCTCCCGCCCTTCCTCGCGAACGAAAAGAACGAAGGCCGCCGCCGCTGGCACTGGCGCTTCGATGAACCAGCGAAGTACCAGGAAATGATGAAGAATTACTACCGCCTCGCCACGGAAGTCGATGCCGTCTGCGGCAAGGTCGTCGAAGAACTCGCCCGGCAGAATGTCCTCGGCGAAACCCTCGTCATCTTCACCACCGACAATGGCTACTTCCATGGCGAACACGGACTCGCCGACAAATGGTACCCATACGAGGAAAGCATCCGCACTCCCATGATCGTGCGCGACCCCCGCCTGCCGTCCGGCAAGCGCGGTCTCCAGTCGGATGCCTTCACTCTCAATGTAGACGTCGCTCCCACGATTCTCGCCGCCGCAGACGTCCCGGCTCCCGCAGGCATGCAGGGCCGCGACATCGCCCCCCTCTACCTCGCCGAGGCCCCGCCGTCATGGCGTCAGGATTTCTTCTACGAACACGCCATCATCAATAACAAGGACTTCATCCCGGCTTCCCAGGCCCTCGTGGAACGTTCATGGAAATACCTTTGCTGGCCCGACTTCGGCCGCGAGCAACTCTTCCATCTGCAGGAGGATCCGCGCGAGGAACACGACCTCGCCGGAGACCCCGCGCAGGCCGCCCGCATGGAAACCATGAGGAAACGCTTCCGCGAACTGCGCGACGCCGCAAGGTGACTCCATGGCTCGCGTCCGCATGACCACCGCCCCAGCCGCGTAGGAATATTCCCCGGCAACAGATCGCGGTGGAGTTGCACGCGGAATTGCGTATCGTTCCCAGCGTATGATCGGACTGGAACTGCTGGCTTTGATTCTCCTCGGAAGCGAGGCAGCGGCTGCGCCCGTCCCTGCCGCGGAACGCTGGCGGCAACGCGTCGTGCCCGATCTAAAAGCAGTCGCGCAGCGCATCCAGCAGCTCGAAACAGAACGCGCCCAGATTCCCATCCGCGCCGGGGCCCCGGATTACTCCGCACCCGGCTACCGCAGTGGCAGCGCCGCGGTCCCCAATGCCGTCAAATGGGTCCAGGTCGACCTCGGCCGCGAAATGCCGCTCGACGACATCGTCCTCATGCCGGCTGTCCTGCCGACGGCCTCAGGCGCCCCCTCGGTGGTCGGCTTCCCGCTCCGCTTCGCAGTCGATGTCTCGAATGACATGCTTCTCGCGGACCCGGTGCGCGTCTTCGACCGCACCAGTGAGGATTTCCCCAACCCCGGACCCATGCCCGTCATGATCCGCAAGGTGGGTCAGACGGCCCGCTACGTCCGTGTCACCGCAGAACGCCTCGCCGGCGAACCCGATAACCACTACTTCGCGCTCGGCGAACTCGTGGTCTGCTCCGGAAACCGCAATGTGGCCGACGGCGCGGCCGTCCAAGCCTTCGATATGCTCGATTCACCACGCTGGAATCTCCAGGGGGTCGCCGATGGCGTGTCCGTGGCCGGACGACCGTCGGAAGAACGCTTCACTCCCACCAATGGCTACCACGGACTCACTACCGCGGAAAACGAAACACAATGGGTCCAGTTGGACCTCGGCAGCCTCCTCCCCATCGACGAAGTCACCCTCATTCCCGCCCGCCCAGTCGACTACCCGGATACCATCGGCTTCGGCTTCCCAACCCGCTTCCGGGTCGAAATCTCGGAAGATGAATTGTTCAGCCGTCCCGTCGTCATCGCAGACTACAGTGCCCAGCCATTTCCCAATCCAGGCGACCGCCGCGTCCGCTTCTTCGGCGGCGGCGTCGCCGGAAGGTTTGTCCGCGTGACCGCCACGGAACTCTGGCAGCGGGGACGTCCTTCCAACGATCATCTCTTTGCCCTCGCAGAAATGGAAGTGCTCTCGGGTGGACTCAATGCCGCCCTCGCAGCCACCGTGGAGGAATCGTCACCGCTCGAATCCCCCCTGCCTCTCTGGGGTCCGGCCTACCTCGTCGATGGTGTGTCGCCACCGGATGGCGTCGGCAATTACGCGGACTGGCTTGCCGCCCTCGTGCGGCTTCAGGTGATCGACTCCGAACTTCCCGGACTGCGCAGCAAAGCCTCACAACTGCGGGCCACCGCCGATCAGCGGCTCGCCATCATCGCGAGTGGATTCGCCGTGGCAGGAGCCATCGTGGGAGGTGGCGGCATCGCCCTCGGCAGACGCCGTCAGCGCCAGCAGGCCCAGAAACTCCGCGCCGGCATCGCACGCGACCTGCACGACGAAATCGGCAGCAATCTCAGCAGCATCGGACTCCTCAGCGAACTCGCCCTCGATTCCGAGGCGGATCCCGCTGCCATGCAGGAGGAACTTAGGGAAATCCGCCGCGTCGCCATGGAAACGGCCGATTCCATGCACGACATCGTCTGGCTCATCAGCCCGGGACGGAAAACCGTCGGCGAATTGTCGGCCCGGCTCCGCGAAACCGCGGAACTCATGCTCGCAGGCATGCAGTGGACCATGGAGGTCGACGGACTCGACGCCGGCACCAGCCTCTCGCTGGAAGCTCAGCGCGATGTCTTTCTCGTCTTCAAGGAAGCCCTCCACAATATCCGGCGTCACGCGGGAGCCACCGCGGTCACCATTCGGCTGGCGCGGCGCGGACGATCCCTCGCCGTGGAAGTGGAGGACAATGGCAAGGGCTTCGATGCCGGCAGTACCGCACGGGGTTACGGCATCGCCAATATGAAACAGCGCGCCGCTTCCTGCCGCGGCGAATTCCGGCTCCGCTCGGGGACGGGCAAGGGAACTGCCATCAGCCTCCTCGTGCCATGCCGCTGATTTTTCCGCCGCCTCCCGTTCCCGCTGCACCCGGTCACCCCGCCGGAGAAAACATGCCAGCCCACCTGCTTCCCACCCCATGAAAACAGGAACCATCTGGATGGTGGAGGACAATGCCACCTTCCGGGCCACGCTCGCCAGGGGACTGGAACGCACCGGCCGCTTCCGCTGCAGCGGAAGCTTCGGCTCGGCCGAGGAAGCGCTCGCAGAGGCCGCTGTCTGCGCAGGCCGCGACCATGGCTGTCCGGATGCCATTCTGCTCGATGTCGGTCTGCCGGGCATCGACGGAATCGAGGCCCTCGGCAGGCTCCGCCGGGCCGTTCCGGGCGTCGCCCTCATCATTCTCACGGTCTTCGAAGACGAGGACAAGATCATGCGCGCCATCTGCGCCGGCGCTCAGGGCTACCTTCTGAAAACCGCTCCCGTCTCGGAAATCGCCACGGCCATCGACGATGTCCTCGCAGGCGGATCCCCCATGAACAGCCGCATCGCCCGCCGCGTGCTCGAATTGTTCTCCCGCATGGTGACCGTTCAGAAGGATTACGGCCTGACCTCGCGCGAAAAGGAAATCCTCCAGCAGATGGTCGAGGGCCGCATCAAAAAGGAAATCGCCGACCGCCTCAATCTGAGCGTCCACACCGTCAGTACCCATATGCGCCGCATCTACGAAAAACTGCAGGTCAATACGGTCAATGGCGCGGTCGCCAAGGCGCTCCGGGAACGCCTCGTCTGAGCGCCGCCTCAGTCGGATGTGAAAAGGGCCCGGATGCCATCATGACGCCGCAGAAAGGCGGCGATCTCACGGCGGTTCATCACCATGAAGGCCGTTGAAAGCGCATCGGCAAGGGTGGCATTCGGAGCAATGGCCCAGCGGATGCGGCGCCGGATATCAACGAGACGGCAGCTCCGGGGGTCAATGATGTGCGCGCCCCGCACATCGAAGCCAGTGCCGCTGAGGGCTTCATCGCGCAGCTGAAACGGTTCGGGGTCGCCCGCCCGCACCGGCCAGCCATCCTGACCAGGCAGACCGCCCATCGCCAGCAGCGTGCTGTTGCCCGCATTGAGCAGGGCGTCGCCGATCCCATAATCCTCCCGCAGAATCATGGCGGCCTGGTCGAGCGCATACCCTTTGCCAATGGCCCCGGGATCGAAAATCATGCCGGATACCTTCGGAATGGCCGTGAATTCCCCAGGATCCAGTTCCAGATGCTGAAACCCGGAACGGGCCCGCGCATCTTCCAGTTCCTCCGGAGTCGCCCGACGCGGCCGCCCGTCAGGCCAGCGCAGCACCGCATACAGCGGCCCAATCGACATGTCGAAGGCTCCGCCCGTCTCTTCCCAGATGTCGCGTCCGTAACTGAGCACGTCCATGGCCGCTTCCCGCAGGTCAACGACCCGGCCCGCCGGGCTGAGATTGAGCCTCCCGAAGTCGCTGTACGGAATGTGGCGGCTCAGTTCCTGTTCCAGTCGGTCGATGTCGTCGAAGGCTGCCTGCGCCGCCCGCGCAGCTTCCGCCCCATCGGAATGCACCACACTGATTTCGAACCGGGTGGCCATGGCTTCATGACCAAAGCGATGCAGGGTGGGCTCGTTCATGATGCTGTCATGCTCATTCCTGCACGGGCCGCACCGGCCAGCCGGTCCGTGCGGTATACTGATCCCAGAGGGCGCGTCGCACAAACATGGTCAGCCCGGTGGAGGACGATAGGGAGACGGGCATGCGCGCAAAGGTGTCAGCCAGTTCCGTGGGACGTCCGGCGGCCGCCAGTGACGCCTGCAGGGTGTCCTCGGCCTTCCCGCTGAGCAGCAGCACGGAGGCATGGTCCGTCTCTAGGGTTCCACCCTGCCATTGGTAATTCGGAAACGCCCGGGCCAGAAACCATGGCAGCGGCCAGCCCCCGTTTTCATCATGCTGCGCAATCACCATGCTCGATCCCTCGGGACTGATCTCCGCGAGCCTGCGGATCCGCTCCACCGCATCAAGGGCGTCACGCGACGTCATGCTGTAATTGTAAGGATTCGATGGCGAGGCTGCGTAGTCCCGCGTGACCCGCCACGACTGTATGGCCAGATGCACCACCCCGAGGGCAAGGAGAACCTGCAGCGCGATGCGCGCGGGCCGGAACCAGAGAAACGATATCAGCTGCGCGGCCCCGAAGCCAGCCATCAGCAGCAAACCATGCCACGCACTCAGAATGCACCACGGCGTCTTGTAAGGAATGAAGGAATACAGCAGAAACAGCACCACGCTGAAAACGGCCATGAACCTCGCAAACTGATGCGTCTGATGCCGCTCGGGGCGCACCGTGAAGGCAAAGAGACACCCGAGGATGGCCAGCAGCAGCGTCATCGCTTCGGTCACCACCATGATCCGGCTGTCGGGCCGCAGCCCCAGCACCATGAAGATCCGTCCGGAACTTCCGAAAAGCGATGCCAGGCGGCCCGGTGTCCACGGAAAATCAATCACCGTGGTCCCATACGATCCCCCCCAGAGCAGCCCGGCATAGTAGAAGAACCCCTTTTCATGTCCCTCGCCACCCGCCCGTCCGGTCATCCGGAAGTACGTCCCCACACTGTCCACCACCGCCCGCCAGTCGGTCAGGAATTCCGAAAAGATCAGCACCGACGTGAGGACAGCAGCTCCCGCAAAGGCCAGCAGTTGCCACTTCGTGACGGGCCGCGGACGCTTCCGGTTCACAATCCCCAGACCCACCCCGGCCGTGAAGAATTCCGCCAGCCATACGGCAAAGAGGGCCGCTGCCGCCGCCGCAAAATGCAGTACGCAGGTTTCCTTGGTCGCATGCATGAGCCCAGCACACACCCCAGATCCCACCGCCCAGCCTGTCTCCCTCGTCACAAAGAACCGCCAGCCACAGGCGATCCCGGCAAACCCGTAGAAAACGAGCAGCACCTCCATGATGTAGTAGCGGCTGTAGAAGGCCATGATCGGGGAAACCGCCATGAATAGTCCCGCCCATGCCAGCGCCGGCAGAGGCATGCCATCCCGCACCAGCCACAGCAGAAACAGCAGGGCCACCCCATAGAGCGCCGGAATCAGCCGCAGCCCGCTCTCAGTCATCTCCCCCCAGTCCTTCCCCGTCAACTTCATGACCGGCACGGTCGAATACAGCAGCGTCGGACCATGATGATCGACCGGATCATACCGGTACGTGCCCTCCAGCACTTCCGACAGCTTCAGCGCCTGCGTGGTTTCATCAACATGCATCGGCTTGCGCTCGCGCTCGGGAAACCGCAGCACGCACGCCACCACAAACGCCACCACCAGCAGCATCACAGCCTTCGCCAGATTGCTGGCTTCCTGTCTGGCCGCCGGGGAGGAAAGTCTCACGCCGCGCAGGCTGAGACACGCCCCGCGATTTGCAAGATCAAATGCCCCGGCAACACCGCGACAGCAGCAGTCTTCCAAGCCTCCAGCCTGCCACCGAAGGCCAGACCATTGGTGAAGGGACCAAAGGGACCAAAGGGACCAAAGGGACCAAAGGGACCAAAGGGACCAAAGGGACGCTAAAGGGACCAAAGGGACCAAAGGGACCAAAGGGACCAAAGGGACGCTAAAGGGACCAAAGGGACCAAAGGGACCGAGAGGCTAGCCTCGGATTGAGCGCTGCGATGGCCCAGGGAATCAAGCAACCCCATCGAAGCGCTCTGAAGGGGCGCGATTCAGTTTCCGGGCGGGTCTGGATCCTTGAGGGGTTCGCCGGTGATGGGGTGACCGCCGCGGAGGATCCAGCCGCGTTCGATGAATTCGGCGATTTCGACTTCGCGTGGGTTGCTGGAGTTTTCCGGGTAGCGGAGTTTTACGATGGCGAGGCATTCGAGGGAAGGCCGGGGGCCGCTGCCGGGGACAAGGAGGGCCTGCTGGATGAGGACGTCGGCTGGGCTGTTTTTGGCGGCGTAGCCGGAGAGGATGTGGCCACCGGAGCCGTCATTGAGCTGGTAGCTTTCCCACTGGGTGCGGTCCGGGAAGTCGTTGCCGTACGAAATGGTGTCCTGGCTGCGGCGGATGACGACGCGCATGACGACAGGCTGGCGGGGTTGTTTGGCCATGAAGTCGTCCCATGGCATTTCGCCGTAGGCCGCGAAGCTTTCCCAATCAATGCGGAAGCCATCGCTGGTTTGTTCTGCGGCGACGAGGACATTGCTGAAGTCTTCGAGGGGGATGCGGGCGACGGCGAAGCGGCCCATCGGGGTGATGGGGACGTCTGCGGGAGCGACCGTGCGTGGAGACATGGGTTTCCATGGCTGCTCTGCGGAGTAGAACCTGCGGATGGCGGGTTCGACGCGCGGGCGGTCGCGCAGGAACGGGAGGGCGGCGTCGATGTCCGGGGCGGTGAGGAACTGGCGGATGGTGCGGAGGAGTTCCGGCGCGTAGTTTTCCTGGGGAACGACCTCGAGTCCGGCGGGGCGGTCCGGCAGGATGGCGATGGAAGATGGCGGCGGGGTGCTCAGGGATTTCCATGCGAACCATGCGACGGCTCCGGTGAGGCCAGCGATGCCGATGCCGGAGGCAGCGAGGAGCCAGCGAGGTGTGCCCGATGATGAAGCTGAGGTCTCCGGGTTGTCGAAGCTATCGCGCTGGCGGTGGTGCTTGCGGGGTTGGCGTCCGGCGCGTTCCTTGGACTTGCGCAGTTCGCGCAGGTGTTCGCGGGCGAGGTCGGGCATTTCCGCCGGGCCTTCCTGAAGGGAACGCGTGGTCTGGACCGAACCAATGGCGGGCGGGGGAGGCTTCATGGAAGCCGAGGCGGCGGGGTCGGTGGGCGCAGGGGTGGCGGCAGGGGTGGCGGCTGCTTTCGGGGCACGGGTCGGCACCGGCTCAGGTGATGGGACGGCGGGCTGCCGGGTAGAGGGACTGGGAAGGGTGGAGGGAGCGAATTCCGGAGAGGAGGGATCCGACTGACGGCCGGCTGGCAGGATGGCACGGCCCGATGAGGCCTCCCGTTCCGCGAGGATGCCGACGGCACCTGGCTGGTTTTCGTGGGGGGCGGTGACCTTGGTGCGGCAGAGCGGGCAGATCACGGGGCGTCCGGCCATGCCGCGCGAAATGCGGATGGGTTCGCGGCAGCCGCGGCAGAAGAAGGCAATCCATGGGCTCGAGTCCATGCGTTAGAATGAGGAGGGGAGCATGAGGCAGCCTGCGGGCTCCTGCAATCTCAATCGGGCGGGCCGTCAGGCATCGAGGGCATCGATGACGGATTTGGCGTGGATGAGGAGGATGCCCGTGATGTCGTCGGCGCTTTCCTCGCGTTCCAGTTCTCCCTGCATGATGTCGCTGATCATGGCGCTGAAGAGGGGCCACTGGCGGTAATCGCGGGTGAAGGAAGTGGCGGCATCGAGGAGTGGCTTGTCGGCGGCTCCTTCCAGCCATGAGGCATCGCGCTGATTGCGGGCGAGGGTGGCTTCGGCGACGACCGAGCTGACGGCGTGGCGGGAACGTCCGGCCTTGCGGAAGGCGAGCCATGCCCAGACGCCGTAGAGAAGGAGAAAGCCGCGGTCGTCGATGGCATTGATCTGTTCCTCGGCGGCCCCGAGGATTTCAGCGAGGTGGGGTTGTTCGCGGACGAATTCGTCCACAAGGTCGCCCGCGTGTTCTTCGGTGGTGTTGTAGAGTTCGTTCCATGCGTCCTCGACGGCGGAAGGGGAGACGGTCTGCATGACGTGCGGCGGCTTGGAACTTCAGCGGGTGACGCCGCGGGGGCTGGTGCGGATGAAATCGATGAGGTGCTGCACGTGTGCGCTGGCGGCGAGGGGGCCTGCGGAGAGTTCCGCGAGGGCGTCGCTTGTATTGTTCGGCCTCATGAAGATGACCTTGTAGGCTTCCTTGAGGGCGCGGATTTCCTCTTCTGGAAAGCCGTGGCGCTGGAGTCCCACGAGGTTGACGCCGCGGGTTTCTGCGGGATTGCCATCGGCGATCATGAATGGGGCGACGTCCTTGACGATCTTCGAGCATCCTCCCGTGATGCCATGGCGGCCGATGCGGCAGAACTGGTGGACGGCTGTGAGCCCACCGAGGATGGCATGGTCTTCGACCGTGACATGTCCTGCGAGGGTACCGTTGTTCGAGAAGATGACGTGGTCGCCCACGATGCAGTCGTGCGCGATGTGGCAGTAGGCGAGGAAATTGCCGTGGCTGCCGATGATGGTCTTTTCGCCCGGCAGGGTGCCGCGGTTCACCGTGCAGAATTCGCGGAAGACATTGTCGCTGCCGACTTCGAGGAAGGTGGGTTCGCCCTGGTACTTGAGGTCCTGCGTCTGCTGGCCGATCGAGCAGAACGAGAAGAAGCGGTTGCGCGGGCCGATGCGGGATGGGCCCATGAGGGTGACGTGGTGCTGGAGCCAGCAATCGCTGCCGATGACCACGCCGTCGCCGATCACGCAGTAGGGCCCGATTTCGGTGCCGCTGCCGATTTCGGCTTTCGGGGAGATGATGGCGGTGGGGTGGATGGCTGGCATGAGAACGCGGAGAGTCCGTAGTCGGATCACGGACGTCCGCAACCCGCGAAAGCCAGGCCGGGGATTCCTTGTGGACGGCGGGGATCGGCCATGGAAGATCCTCCCATGGGGCAGCCCCGCGTGATCTTTCATCTCGATATGGACGCCTTCTACGCGTCCGTGGAACAGCGGGATCGTCCGGAATGGCAGGGGAAACCAGTCATTGTGGGGTCGCCGCCCGACCGGCGCGGGGTCGTCTGTGCAGCCAGTTACGAAGCCCGCGCGTTCGGGGTCCGCTCGGCCATGCCCAGTGTCACGGCCGGACGGCTCTGCCCGCAGGGAGTTTTCGTGCGGCCCCGCATGGACGTCTACCGGGAGGAAAGCCGCGCCATCATGGCCATTGTGCGCGAGACGGCCGGCGAACTGATCGAACAGGTTTCCGTAGACGAAGCGTATATTGATGTGAGCGGGCGGATTGATCCTGCGGAATCCGCCGACGCGTTCCTCCACAGTGCCGAACCCCTTGCGCGGGCCATCAAGGCAGTGGTGCGGCGCGAGCGCGGTCTCACGGCGACGATTGGAATCGGCCCGAACAAGCTGACTGCGAAGATTGCCTCGTCGTCGTTCAAGCCCGATGGTCTCACGGTGGTGACGGAGAGCGGGAAGGCCGCCTTTCTGCGTCCGCTGCCGGCTGGAGCGATTCATGGGGTCGGGAAAGTGACGGAAGAAGCACTGCGGCGGGCTGGCTTGCTCACGGTGGCCGACATTCAGGATTGCCGGGACGATCTGCGGACCGTGGTGGGATCGTGGTGGCCCGAGTTGCGGAGAATGGCGCATGGGGAAGACGACCGGCCGCTCGATTTCTCCGATGAAGTGCGCAGCATCAGCAGTGAGAACACCTTTGGCCGAGACACCATCGACCGGGCCCTGCTGCGGTCGTGTCTGCGTGAACAGGCGGCGGAAATTGCCGGGAAGCTGCGGAAGCGCAATCTCGGGGCGTCGACCGTGCAGGTCAAAGTGCGCTACAGCGATTTCACGACCCTCACGCGGCAGTACAGTCTCGAGGAACCCATCGAAGATGAGAAGGTGATCTACCGGCTGGCCTGCTGGCTGCTGGCGCGGGACCGGCTTGTGCTGCGTCCCCTGCGGTTGCTGGGCGTAGGCGTTTCCGCCCTGCGGGAAATGCGGGTGCGTCAGCTGCTTCTGCCGCTCGACGGGGGACGGGCGGAGGCGGGACCATGAGCGCGCCCGATTCAGCCCGCTGCAAGGCGCAGACGGTCGTGGGCCTGCTCCGTCGTGATACCCGTGACGCGCAGCAGCTTGAGTCGGCCGCTCTGGCCACGCAGAATGGCTATGGCCGAGGCTGGCACGCTGAGAAGCGAAGCAAGGAAGCGGACCACGGCGTCATTGGCCTTCCCATCGACCGGCGGAGCCGCAATGCGGAGTCGCCATGTGCAGCCGTCGTCCATCAATCCGGCACAGGCGTCCCGGCTTGCCGACGGCACCACTTTGACCGCGATCGTGCAGTCAGGGATTTTCGGCATTGTGCGCAGCCGTGATCGCTTCGGCGGCCTTGCGGGTGAGGTCGCTTCCGTCTCCGCTGATGGGAATCTCCGTCCAGACCATGCCATCGGCTTCGCGGGCAAAGAATGTCTCGCGTACCTTCGGCGCAAGGCTGGCAGCCGTCGACGGCGAAAGCCCGATGAGGAGGGAGCCCGAATTGATTGTGAGGACCGGGCGCTCCGCGGTGGGGTCGTCGAGATTGGCCGGAGCGAGGGCTCGTTCGTGACGGGCATTGATGATGACCTTCAAGACCGGTCCACAGATCAGTTCGGTCCCCTTCGTATCAAGAAAGTAGCCATTGTTTTCGCCCGTGCCGCCGGAACGGAAGCGGATTTGCCCGCCCGTGATGCGCGGCTGCACAAGGGGCAGACCGCCGGTGGCCAGTTCCAGCGCCCGGAAAATCGGCAGGGCATGCAGCGCCCCGGAAAGCGGCGTCAGTTCCGCCTCGGTCATGATGCCTTCCGACCGGTTCGTCGATCCCTTGAACGTCACTGTGCCGGAACAGACGGCTTCGCCGAAATCAGCGAACGGCTTCGGCAGAAAGTCATCGATCCTGATTTCCGTGAGGGTGGCCGTGGCGGCGATGTCCGGGATTTCACCGAAGGAAATCGATCCTTCAATGGTGCCGGAGCCGCCGGAGGGCGGCGTCAGTTCCGCCTTCTGCAGAATGGCTCGCCCGTCCGCCATCTGCAGGGAAGCATTGGCGATCTTCAGTCCGTCAAGCCAGCCGAGTCCGAACATGCCACTGCGGGCCGTGAGGTCCCAGCCCTGGGCGGTTCGCTGCGCAAAAGCCACCGCACCCGTCAGGTGGCCCGCCGTCGCCGGACTTGTGCCCCAGTTCAGATTGAGACTGCCCGTCGAAAAACGGTCGAAGCTCAGGTACCGGTAATCCGGCGAAACCCCGAACCCAGCCGTCATGAGGGCAGCACCGTCGCCAAGCGACGCCGACTTCGGTGGGCCCCCCGGATTGCTGGACCCGCCCGACCGCAGTTGTGCCGTCAGGGAAAAGGCGGAAAGCGATGGGAATTTCCACTTCTGTCGGAAGAATCCAGCTGGCCCAAGCGATGCCGTCAGTTTCTCCGCCTTGATCTCGGAAAACGGGGCACTCGGCCCGCCGGGTCCGGAGACTTCCTTGATCCGAAGCTCGCCGCCGAGGTCGATGGTCGCTCCACTGGTCTCTACCTTAGGACTCGCCAGCCAGGCGCCCACTTGTTCCTCCATCTCCTTGTTGAAGGATTCGCCACCGAGATGGGATCGCAGCAGCAGTGTATACGCAGCCAGCGGAAAAACGAGAAATCCCAGAATCCGCAGCAGCCAGCCCCGCACCGCATCCATCCCATGCGCCCCACCACCAGGCAGGAAAATTGAACTGCGCGACCGCTTCAGAAAATCCTGCTGAGCAGCCCATTCATTCATGACCTGGTTGTAGCTCTTGTCCTTGAGATCGCGTTTCATGCCATGGGTACTGCGGGCGGGGTGGAAACCGGACAATTAGCGTTCCGGCATTCTTATTACCAGAAAAAACCGTGCGCGTACACGGGCCGTGGGCCCAAAGCCGGGAGCCACCCCAGAGAGAGCATCGCCACGGGATTTCTCATGAAGGCAAGGATCACGAGGGCCGAAGAGCCCGTCCCATCGACCTGTCCTCCGGCGGATCGGGAGGGCCCGCACCATCGATCGAGGCGTCCGGCGGGAGATGAGGATGGGGCGGGCCTACAGCCCTGCGCGGTGGTGGATGGCATCAACCTGGGCGGCTGGCCCAGGCTGGTATAGGGCGCGCCGATGGCGCTCGTACAAGGCCGGAACACGAGGGCCGAAGAGCCCGGGCCATCGACCTGTCCTCCGGCGGATCGCGAGGGTTCGCGCCATCGATCGAGGCGTCCGGCGGATCAGGAGGGCCAAAGGCCCGGGGTCATACCAGCCTGGGCCAACGGCCCAGGTATCCGGATTGCAAAGATTCCGAAGGGCTGAAGGCCCGTTCCATTGCTGTCGTGAGTTCCGGGGGGCGGGCCAAAAAAACGCTGGATTCCTCCAGGGGAAGCGGGGCAGACTCGTGATAACTGATATGCGGTACTTTTTCTGCCTTTTGATTGCGGTTCTGACCGGTCTTTCCATGAATGCACGAGCTGACAACATTGCGGAGCGGCGGCAGGAGGCGAAAAAGCTGATGGATGATGGGAACTGGAAGGAGGCGCTTGAGGTGCTGCGGGTGATTCTGCCGCTGGCTGAGCATCGGGGTGAGCCGCTGGCCGAGGATCTGCGTCATGCGGTGACGTGTGTGCAGCAATTGAACCGCTGGGAGGCGTGGGATGCGGTCGTTGAGGAAACCGTGGCTGCTCATGGGGGCGACTGGCAATTGCTGGCGGCGGCGGCTTCGCTTTATGAAGGAACGCAGTCGTGGGGAACTGTGGTGAGCGGGGAATTCCGGCGGGGTCAGCGTGCGGGCGGGAAGTTTGTGAATTCCGGGGCGCGCGACCGGGTGCGTTCGCTGCAGTTGATGGCGCAGGCGCTGCCGCTGGTGGGGGCGGGGGCGGGGGCGGTGAGTCCGGCGCAGCGGGCCGACTTCTTCGGTGCATTTGCGAGGCAGATGCTTGCTGAGGAAGGCTGGGCGCTGCAATCGCTGACCGACCTTGCGAAGCTTCCGGATTACGAGGAAATGCAGCGCGGGCGTGGCCGATTAGGGATGCCTGGGCGGAGTGGTCGGGGTGCACCGGTTGATGAGAAAGGCGATCCTGTGCTGCATCGGGTTCCGGAATCGTGGGAGAAGGCGGTGAGCGATGGGGAACGGATGCGTTGGCTGCTTGGGGAGATGGCGCGGCAGAGTCCAGTTGCGGCTGTGCGGGCCGACGAGATCCTTGCTGGTTTTCTGGCGTCGCAATTCGATGTGCGGACGATGGCCGACTCCTGGCGTCCGGCGGGGGACGACGACGAAGCGCGGCGCAGCGGCATCCTGGCCCTGCACACGCTCAAGGACAATGAAACCGTGGCGCGGCTGGCTACCGGCGTGAAGCGCTTCACGCTGCCTGCGGAATTCAGCTATGTGGAAATCACCGACCGGATCTTCCGGAATCCGGTGGATGCCGGCCTTGCGGTTTCTGCGACGGGGACGATGGCGGGTTTTCTGCTCGACCGTCGGCAGTACGACCGGGCGGCCTCGATTTTCCGCAATGCGATCGACCGTCTTGGTGGTTCGGCTGGGGAGGATCAGGTGAAGTCATGGCAAGCGCAGCTTGATCAGATTGTGAAGCCGTGGGGACGTTTTGATGGATCGCAGATGCGTCCTGCGGGCACGGGAGCGAAGCTGGGTTATGTTTTCCGGAATGGTGGCAAGGTGGCGCTGACGGCGCGTGCGGTGAAGGTCCGGGAATTGCTTGATGACACGCGGAAGTGGCTCGCGGACAACCCGGCCGACCTTGACTGGGGCCGCCTCGACATTGGGAGCATCGGCTACCGGATTGCCGAGGAGAACATGAAGAAGTATCTGGGTGCGGAAGTGGCGAAGTGGGAAGTGCCCCTTGAGCCGAGGCCGCAGCACTGGGACCGGCGCACCGAGATCACCACGCCGCTGCAGACCCCCGGGGCGTATTTCGTAGAAGCCGTCATCGAGGGCGGGAACCGCGTCGGCTGCATTGTCTGGCTCACCGATACGGCCATCGTGCACAAGCAGGGCATTGATGAACAGCAGTACTACGTGACCGATGCCGTGAGCGGCACTCCCGTTGGCAAGGCCACCCTCGATTTCTTCGGCTACCGGGTGGAACCGCTTCAGAAGGCAGGCCGTCGGCAGTTCAATGTGCAGACGCGACGCTTCGCCGAATTCACCGACGGGAGTGGTCAGTTCTTCGGCAAGGCCGATCAATTCGGGAAGGACATGCAGTGGCTCGTGACGGCGACGACGCCGGACGGACGCTTTGCGCACTTTGGATTCAGCGCTGTGTGGTTTGCCGGGAAGGATCAGCAGGAATGGAATCAGAGGAAGATCATCACGGTGACCGACCGACCCGTCTACCGGCCCGGTCAGACCGTGCAGTGGAAGGCGTGGGCCCGGTTGGTGCGCTACGACGAACCCGAGGACCGATCGCAGTATGGCGGTGCGAAGTTCACGGTCGCTCTGCTCAATCCCCGTGGCGAAACGGTTTTCGAGAAGGAGATGACCGCCGATGCCTTTGGTGGAATGGGGGAATCGTTTGCGCTCGATGCTGCTGCGGTCCTTGGGGTTTATCGTCTCCAGTGCAGGCATCCTGATGGATTCGAGCAGGACGGCAGTTTCCGGGTCGAGGAATACCGGAAGCCGGAATTTGAAGTGAAGGTCGATGCGCCGGCTGAGCCGGTGGCACTGGGCGACAAGGTGGAAGCCACGGTGAGTGCGGCGTATTTCTTCGGGGCCCCGGTGACGGAGGCGACGGTGAAGTACAAGGTGCTGCGCAGTGCGCATGACTCGCGCTGGTATCCGGTGCGGCCATGGGATTGGTTTTACGGCTCTGGCTACTGGTGGTTTGGCTATGATTACGATTGGTATCCCGGGTTCCGCACATGGGGATGCCGTCCGCCGCTCTGGTGGTGGTGGCCGCAGCAGCAGGACCCGCCCGAAGTCGTCATGGAAAGCGAGGGCCGCATCGGTCCCGATGGCAAATTCAAAGTCGTCATCGACACCGCCACCGCCAAGGAACTGCACGGCGACGAAGACCATCGCTACGAAATCTCCATCGAAGTCACCGACGCCAGCCGCCGCACCATTCTTGGCAATGGTCAGATCCTTGTGGCACGGCAGCCCTTCTCCGTGGTCGCATGGACGGACCGTGGGCATTACGAAACCGGGCAGCCCATCGAGGTCGGTGTGCGCGCCTTTTCGATCGATCAGAAGGGAGTGAAGGGCACGGGACGCGTTGCTTTGCTCAAGCTCAGCTATAATGACAAAGGCGAGCCGCAGGAACGCGAGGTGGCGGCCCAGGACGTGATGACCGCGGAGGACGGGTCGGTTTCCGTTCGTTTCAGTGCCAGTGAAGCCGGGCAATACCGGGTGGCGGCCAAAGTGAGCGACGCCCGTGGCCGGACGCAGGAAGGCGGGGTCTTTCTGGTGGTGCGCGGTGGTGGTCATGACGGACGCAACTACCGTTTTGCTGCCCTCGAGATTGTTCCCGAGAAGCCGGAGTACGCGCCGGGCGAGGAAGTGAAATTCCTTGTGAACAGTGAGCGCGAAGGCAGCACGGTCTACCTGTTCATCCGTCCGAGCGCCGGGATTGCTCCGCGCCCGCAGGTTCTGAGGCTCGATGGGAAGTCGACGGAATTGTCATTCCGCATCGAGACCGGCGACATGCCGAATGTTTTCCTCGAAGCCTTTTCAGTGCGCGATGGCGTCGTTCATTCAGCCATGCGGGAAATCGCAGTGCCGCCTGCGAAGCGTCTTCTGCAGATGGAAGTGAAGCCGGAAGCCGACCGCTACCAGCCACGGGGCCGAGCGAAGCTGCAGGTGACGCTGCGCGACAGTGACGGCCGTCCCTTCCGCGGAATCTCGGTGCTGACGGTCTATGACAAGGCGCTCGAATACATATCGGGTGGCAGCAATGTTCCGAAGATCGGGGAATACTTCTGGAAATGGCGGAGGCAGCACCAAAGCGCGTCCGATTCCAGTCTGGGCACAGCCTTTCCGTCGCTCAATCTGCCGCCGGATCAGCCGGGCTGGCAACCACTCGGAATCTTCGGCGGCGATGACGCAATTGTCCTTGGAGGAGCCATGATTCCCCGCGGCGGAGTGGCCACCCGCTTCAGCCGTTCTGGCGCAGGCCCAGTCGTCATGGCTGATGGCATGGCTGAATTCGGAACGGCAGCCCCGATGGCCGCGGCGGTCATGGATGCGGTCCCGGAGGCGAAGTTCTCGGCCGACTTCCGGGCCGGGAGACTCAAGGCGATGCCCGGCAAACCGGGATCTGGAACGTCTGGCGGTGGCGAGGATGCGGCGGCTCCGGTCATGATCCGCAGCGAATTCGCCGACAGTGCCTACTGGACGAGTCAGATCGAAACCGATGCGGACGGGAAGGCGGTCGTTGAGGTGCCGCTGCCGGACAATCTGACGACATGGAAGGTGCGGTCGTGGGCCATGGCGCACGGCACAAGGGTTGGCGAAGCCGAGACGGAATTCGTGACAGGCAAGGACCTTCTGCTGCGCCTGCAGTCGCCCCGCTTCTTCACGGAAAAGGATGAAGTCACGCTGAGCGCGAACGTGCATAGCTACCTTGCGGCCGCCAAGGATGTGACAGTGTCGCTTGAACTCGATGGCGATGCCCTTGCCCTCATGCCGGGGGCGGAACCGCAGCAACTGGTTCGGCTCGAACCGGGCAGGGAAGTGCGCATCGACTGGCGCGTCCGTGCCCAGCGCGAGGGCAAGGCAGTTGTCCGCATGAAGGCGGTCACTGACGGGGCGAGCGACGCGGTCGAGCAATCGTTCCCGGTTCATGTGCATGGACTGCTCAAGACGGAGAGTTGGAGTGCGGCGATCCGGCCGGAGGGCACGGAGGCAAAGATTGCCTTCACGGTTCCGGAGGCCCGCCGCCCGGATCAATCGCGTCTGGAAGTCCGTTATTCGCCAAGCCTTGCCACGGCCATGGTGGATGCCCTTCCGTACCTTGTGGACTATCCATACGGCTGCACGGAACAGACGCTCAATCGATTCGTGCCCGCTGTGATTGCCCGCAAGGCGCTCACGGATCTCGGGATCGATCTCGCTGCGGTGAAGGAAAAGCGCACGAATCTCAATGCGCAGCAGGTTGGCGACCCGCAGCAGCGCGCGGCACAATGGAAGGACCAGCGCTGGGCCGAGCGTCATCCGGTTTTCGATGACCGCGAGCACAGTCTCATTGCCAAAACCGGACTCGAACGCATCACATCGATGCAGAATGGCGACGGTGGCTGGGGATGGTTCAGTGGCGAGCGCGAGCAATCGTGGCCACACACCACCGCCATGGTCGTCCATGGTCTCCAGCAGGCGCAGGCTGCCGGCATGGCCATTGTCCCGGGAACCATGGAACGCGGCGTGGCATGGCTCAAGGTGCACGAGGAAAAGGAGACCGGACGCATCCAGCGCTGGAAAGAGAAGAATCCACCTGACGATGCGAAGAAGGAAGCCGATGCGACCGATGCTCTGGTGCGCATGGTGCTGGCTGAAGCGGGTGTCCGCAGCGATGCCATGGCGGGCTTCCTGTACCGCGACCGCAATGCCCTTCCGGTCTATGCCAAAGTTCTCACGGCCCTCGCCATGGATGCGGAAAAGCAGACGGAACGACGCGACATGCTCATCCGGAACATCGAACAATTCCTCGTGCGCGACGATGAGAATCAATCGGCCCGGCTCGACCTCCGCAATGGTTCGTTCTGGTGGTGGTGGTACGGCAGCGACATCGAAGCCAATGCCTTCTACCTGAAACTCCTCGCCCGCGTGAAACCAAAGAGCGCGGACGCCGCCGGGGTCGTCAAATACCTCCTCAATAACCGCAGGAATGCCACATGGTGGACGAGTACCCGCGACACCGCCTTCTGCATCGAAGCCATGGCCGCCTACCTCAAGGCCACCGGCGAAAACGCCCCGGACATGACCGTCAATATACTGGTCGATGGCCAGCCGAAGAAGTCAGTCCGCATCACAAAGGAAAATCTCTTCAGCTTCGATGCCAGCTTCGTCATGAACGGCCCGGAAATCACGTCCGGAAAACACGAAGTCACCATCCAGCGCAGCGGCAGCGGACCGGTCTACGCCAATGTCTACGCCACCAATTTCTCGCTCGAAGACCGGATCACCCGGGCGGGCCTCGAAGTGAAGGTGGACCGCGCGTACTTCAAGCTCGTGGAACGCAAGGACGCCACTGCCCTCGTGAGTGGATCCCGGGGACAGGCGCTCAATCAGAAGGTCGTCAAGTACGACCGCTTTCCCCTCAAGGACGGCGATGCGCTCAAGAGCGGCGAATTGGTCGAGGTCGAACTCACGCTCGAGAGCAAGAACGACTACGAATACCTTGTGTTCGAGGACCGGAAGCCGGCTGGCTGCGAACCCGACGACGTCCGCAGTGGGTATTCATGGGAAGGCCTCGGGGCCTACCGCGAGTTCCGCGACGACCGCGTCGCCTTCTTCGTCCGCTCGCTCCCGCTCGGAAAACACAACCTTTCCTACCGCTTCCGCGCGGAAACCCCGGGCAAATTCAGCGCCCTCCCCGCCACCGGTCTCGGCATGTACGCCCCCGAACTCCGCGCCAACAGCGACGAAATGAAACTAGGCGTAGAGGACTGAAAACCGCGCGCCCGTCAGCAGCGAAAGCCTCCCGGGACGTCCACCACGGGGACGGCGAGCCGGATTGATTGTCCATTTAAGTGAAGCAAGCCGGGCCGCGCTGACGCAGGAATGGACGAAGTGACGAAAATTCCAGGATTCGGACATGGACAGAAGGCAGTCGCCTGTTCTAGGATCCTTGAAACAGAGGAAGTCATATCCCTCGCGACCAGCCATGAAACCAACGTCCGCCGCCCTTCTGCTTGCCCTTGCCCTCATGGGTTCGGGAGCGTCGGCGTCGGAATCTGAGGTGCCGGCTGCTGTTTCTGCCAAGCCCGCCCCGGCTGCTCCTTCCCAGCCGGTGTCCGTCCCGGAACCGATCTGGTCGTCCGTGGCGGCTGCCGCGGCGATCGCCTTCCTCAGGCGCCGGAAGTAGCGGGTGCCGCCCCGCCCGCACGGCCCGTTGGATGATGTGGGCCCGCGCCATGGTTTTTGTTGCGCAGGGCAGGGAGTCTGGCTAGGAAGGCGGGCATGAAGGAGACGTCGCATCGATCGGAGGAGGTGGCCGCGAGGCGCCGTGCCGGAGAATCATGAAGTTGCTGGTTATCAGTGGGTTGCTTGGTGCAGCGGGCGTTCTTTTCGTCCTCTGGTGGCTGCTGGCCGCCCTCGTGCGGCGCGGCCTGCGCTGGGCCGCCCGGAAGTTCCCGATTCCCGATCAACTGGGATCGTTCGGTGTGAGCAAGGAGGAAGTCAGCCGGAATTACCCGGCCCTGCGGGACGCCCTTGTGTCGCGTCTGCCATTCGCGCCCCTGCGGCCGATCGTTTCCGCCGTCCTCAACCGCCGCGCAGAGGCCGTCATGGGCGGTGTCCTCGGTTTCATGCAGTCGCGTGGCTCCAGCCGGATCGACGGCGTGCTTGTGGCCGACTGGTTCCGGGATTTCGGGGCCGACCTGCTGGGTGGCTTTGCGGCGCGGGTGCTTGCTCCGTTTTTCCTGTATCTGGCGGGGATTCTGCTCCTCGCGGCGGGCGTCCTCTGGATTTTCTGGCGTTGAAACGGCCGTCGCCGGACGGGCATGGTCTTTGTTCCTGGATTTCTTGCGCAGGGAACTGCCGCAAAATGAATTGCGTGGCATGAGCGATTCCGGCAGGATTCGCTGAGACCGAGGGCGTGCTGCGACCGTCCGGCGGTGCACGATCTTCCTTTCCTCCCTGCCATGAAGCTGAATCCTTTCCACGCTGCTGCTTTGTTTTTGCTGCTGGCCGGCCTGTCCGGCCGGGCTGTCCCGGTGGCGCAGCCTGACGAATTCGATGCCCTCGAGGACGTGCCGCTCGTCGTGCCGGCTCCCGGGATCTTCGGGAATGATACCGCGGATTTTGCGGACACGAACCTTGCCGCGATTGTAACCCAGCAGCCAGCCAATGGCACGCTTACGCTCAATCCGGATGGTTCCATGGTCTATACGCCGTCACCCGGCTTCAGCGGAACCGATACCTTCCGGTACCAGGCGGTCGGTGTGCGGAATTTCGTGATCGACCGCGCGAGGTCGGTTCTCAATGTGCGGCTGAGCGCCAATGTAAGCGGCCTCGGAACGGCGTCGGACAACAAGAATGGCCGGGTCGTGGGCACGGTGAAATGCCTGCTCAATCCAGCCGTCGCTCCCCTTCAGGGAATTCATGTGCAGGATCTCGAGGCAGAGCTGGACGAAAGGATTTCGCTGCGGCTTTCATGGCTCTTCGGCCTCGCCACCATCACGGGGGAAATCGATCCCACCCGGGCGACCGATCCGGATTACCTGAACATCACCATGGACCGCCCCGGACCGCCGGTAGTGGTCGCCACCGGAGGATTGTTCACCCAGCCGGGAAATCTGTTTTCGGCTGTCGGCCGTGCGCGGACCACCGCCACGGGGGCCGCCGCCGGAGTGGAACTTCCGCCCACCCTCGATATCAATTCGACGGGCATCCCGTACGATATTGCGGTGGTCCCGAATGAACCGACCCTGAGCGCTCCCAAGGTCGCCGTGGTGGGAACGAATCTCGAGCTGACCATTCCCCTGAAGGTCGAGCAGACCATTGAGGATCCGGCCTATACGGGGACGATCATTGCGAAGGGAAACGTGGTGGCGGTGGCACCGGTCAATCCCGCTCCCGTCTCTTCGCCGGTCACAGTGACCGTGCGGGTAGCCCCGACCGACGACCCTCCGTCGGCTGTGGCGGACCAATACGTGACGCGTCAGAATCTGTCCCTCAGCGTGCCGGCGACGGCGGCGGTGGCCACGGAAGTTCTCATTCCGGCTGGCTCGGTCTGGAAATGGAGGACGGGCAGCGATCTGGGGTCGGCATGGCGTCAGTGGTCGTATGATTCCGCTGCGTGGGCCTCCGGGGCGGGGCCGCTGGGTTACGGCGATGGCGATGAAGCCACGCTGGTGGATGACAATCCGGAGCCGGGCTACAGCAATGTGCCGGTACCGCAGGATCGTTATCCGACCGCGTATTTCCTGCGGGAATTCACGCTGCGGAATGCGCTGGAGGCGCGCCTTGTGGAGTTTGAGCTGATGCGGGACGATGCGGCCGTGGTGTATGTCAATGGGGTGGAGGTTTACCGCGACAGCGCGCCCTTCACGGCTGGCGGGCCAGCTCCGTTCCCGGCTGCTCCGGCGGCGATCGGTTATGGAACGCTCGCCGCAGTATCGATTCCGAACGAGCAGGAGAATGCGTACCGCGCGGCGGTGGCAGTGCCGCGTCATCTCCTCTTCGAGGGCCGCAATGTCATCGCGGTGGAAGTGCATCAGGCCGGTTCCGGCGGCATCGTGAACAGCAGCGACATGAGCTTCGATCTGCGCCTTCGCTGCGAGCGCGGCGTGGCCGGCGTGCTGGCCAATGACGTGGATCCCGAGGGCGACCCATTCACCGCACAGCTGCTGTCGGCTCCTTCGCGCGGCACGGTGGTGCTCAATGCCGATGGTTCATTCGTCTACCGCCCCACCCCCGGCCTGTCCGGCACAGATACCTTCCGCTACCGCCTCAATCAGCTCGGTCAGCCAGTGCTCCGCAGCCAACTCATCCTGCCAACCAGTGCCGATGTCCTCCCCGGCCAGGAACCAGTCTGGAAGTACCTCGATACGGGAGTCGACCCCGGAACCCAATGGCGCCTCGCTTCGTTCAATGACACCGCATGGAAGGAAGGACGGGCCGAACTCGGCTACGGCGACGGCGACGAGGAAACCGTCGTCGAAGACAATCCGGAACCCGGCTACAGCAACGTTCCGAATCCCGGAAACCGCTTCATCACGACATGGTTCCGGAAAAAAGTCACGATCACGGACCGCTCGCAGCTGTCTGCCCTGCGGTGGCGCGCAAAGCGGGACGACGGAATCGCGGTCTACCTGAACGGAACGCGCATCTTCACCGATAACATGCCGGCCAGCTTCACGGCCACCACCCCAGCCCTCGGCGCGGTCATCAACGAAAACGACTACATCGAATTCCGCCAGACCAGCCTCGCTTCCGTCGTCGATGGCGAAAACATCATCTCCGCCGAAATCCATCAGAGCGACGCCAGCAGCAGCGACATGAGCTTCGACCTAGGCCTGACCGCCGAGTACATCGTCGGAGCCACCGTAACCATCGAAGTGGCTCCCGACGACACCGACAACGACGGCATTTCCGACACATGGGAACGCGAGTACGGATTCAGTACCACGGAAGTCACCGGATCCGGCGACGCCGATGGTGACGGACAGAACGACCGCGCGGAATTCCTCGCAGGTACCCACCCGCGCGACCCCGCCAACTCCCTCCGCCCACTCGGCATGGAACGCGTCCCCGGCGGCGGCCTCCGCATGGAATTCGCCACCGTCCCCGGCCTGCGCTACCAACTGGAACGTGCCGCAGGAAACTCATGGCTCAACGAAGGCATCCCCATCACCGCCACAGGTACCACCACCACCTGGAATCTCAACCTGCCCACTGCCCCATCCACATTCTGGCGCCTCCGCTGCCTCGCCACATGGCCATGAAATGACGGAAGGGACGGAAGGGACGGAAGGGACGGAAGGGACGGAAGGGACGGAAGGGACGGAAGGGACGAAAGGGGCGGAAGGGGCGGAAGGGGCGGAAGGGGCGGAAGGGGCGGAAGGGGCGGAAGGGACGGAAGGGACGGAAGGGACGGAAGGGGCGGAAGGGGCGGAAGGGACGGAAGGGGCGTTTCGGGTTGGCTCAGGCAGTCGGGAATGGGTCCGGTGCCGTGTCCGGCATAGTTCACCGGGCCAGCCGCCCGCTTCCTGCTTTGTGAATCAGGGGGAGATGGGGATATCGATGGTGATGGCGCGGGCGGAGCCTTTGCCGAGCCAGCCATGGGAGGCGGTGAGGACGCCGCGGAGGCTGCGTTGGTCTTTCGGGGGCATTTCGGAGAGGGTGAGGGCGACCTCGTAGGTTCCGTTGCGTTTCTGCCATGGCTGGGGCGGGTGCGAGCAGATGAGGTTATCGGCGCTGAAGAACTGGGGGTTTTTGGGGAGGGGAGCGCCGGGTTTGGTGGGTCGGGCCGTGAGGACGATGGTGTTTGGCTGGCTGCGGCGGGCGGTGAATTGCCAGTCGTGGGCGGGGACTGGGTGCTGCTGACGAGCCTTGCGGAAGGCATCGGCGTGCGGGCTGGCGGATGGTTCCTCTTGTCCGGCGGGGATGGTGAGGGCGAGGTCGGCGTAGCCTGGGGCGCACGATCTGGCGCAGCACATCCATGAAGCCTTCACGCGCAGGGTCACGGGGCCTGGTGGGCAATCGGCGGGCACGGTGATGTCCGTGATGAGCAGGGTATCCTTTTCAAATCCGTGGGTATTGATGGAGGCCATCTTGACCTTTTCCGGGGTGGGCCACTGGATGGGACCGGCCTTGAAGCCAGGGGGAAGGGACCATGCGAGTCCGGTGGCGACGCCAGCCAGTCCGGGATTCTGCCAGTAGGTATGGTAGCCACGGTCGTGACGGATGAGCAGACCCACGGGGAAGGTCTGGCCCGGCACCATGCGGTCGGTTTCCGTCACCAGTTCCACCACGAGCCCGGTTCCGCGGTGCGAGGGGGATTCCGCCGCAGATACGAGGAGAGGCGAGGCCAGCAGCAGGAGAAAAGCAGAGCGCTTCATGGAATCATGGGTAATGGCGGCCAGCGCGAAGTCTTTCAGCGGCCGCTACTGGATGGGCGAGTCAGGCCGCCAGTTCCGGTCCCGTGCAGCAGGGGCAGGTCAGCACAAAGTGTCCCGGTGAAGTTTCCAGCATGGGGAACTGCTGACCGATGCTCTCGCGGTAGCGCGGAGCGTTGCGGCGGTGCCCGAAGGCGCAGCCCGGAGGAGGATTGACCGGACTCGGCACGTCGCCCGTCGGCAGTTCCCGCTGTGGCCGCACGGTGGGGTCGGGTACCGGAATGGCGCTGAGAAGAGTCCGGGTGTAGGCGTGCTGTGGGTTTGCTGTAACAGACTCGGCCGGTCCACATTCAAGAATGCGTCCGAGGTACATGATGGCGATGCGCTGCGAGATGTGCCGCACGACGGCGAGGTTGTGCGAAATGAAGAGGTAGCTCACGCCTGTATCGCGCTGCAGATCCATGAGGAGATTGAGGACCTGACTCTGCACGGAAACATCGAGGGCGCTGACTGGTTCGTCGCAGATGATGAGCTTTGGTGACAGGGCGAGGGCCCGGGCGATGCCTATGCGCTGACGCTGTCCTCCGCTGAATTCGAATGGGAATTTCGTGGCGGCTGAGGCCGGGAGGCCGACGCGGTCGAGCAGGCGGCTGACCGACTGCTTCTGTTCGGCGGGCGAACCGATGCCATGAATGACGAGGGGTTCCGCGACGATGTCGCCGACGGTCATGCGGGAATTGAGGGATTCCGCGGGGTCCTGAAAGATCATCTGGAGGTCGCGGGCGAGTTCGCCGGCGCGGCGGCCTGTGATGTCTTTGCCATCGAAATGGATGCGTCCGTCGGCGGGCTGATTGAGTCCAGCGATGGTTTTGCCGAGGGTGGTTTTGCCGCAGCCGCTTTCTCCGATGAGGCCGAGGGTTTCGCCGGGCTCGACAGTGAGGGAGACGCCATCGACGGCGCGGCAGCTGCCGATGGCGCGGCGCAGGAGGCCCCCGCGGACAGTAAAGTGAACCCGGAGGTCGGAGACAGTCAGCAGCGCCATGGTACGGCAGAGTGCGGCAGCCGTCCGCGGGCGTCAAGTCCGGGGAAAGTCTGGGGAAAGTCCGGGGAAATGCGGGAGATGATGAGCGCTTGCGGGATGGAACGGTGGAACCATGAAGGCGTGATGATGAGCGAGCATCCGCCAGACAGCACAGCCGCGCGGCTTTTCCGGGAAACCGGGGGCGGAAGGGGGTTCGCGTGAGCGAGGCGGAAGCCTTGGTGAGGCTGTGTGCGGCGGAGCTTTCGGGGGACGAGGCGAGGCTGGCGGAGCGGCTGGCGTCGGTGGCGGAGGGGTGCTGGCAGCCCGATGCTGCGGAACTGGAACACGGGGCGAGGGTGGCATGGCGGAACAATGCGCGCTGCATTGGCCGACTCTTCTGGCCATCGCTGCGGGTGCGGGACCTGCGGCATGTCAGCAATCCGGCGGAAGTTCATGCTGCTTTGCTGGATCATGCGGAAGCCGCCACCAACGGAGGCAAGATCCAGCCCATGCTCACGGTCTTTGCGCCCGCCGACCGGGACGGTGCTCCCGTGCGCATCTGGAATCATCAGCTTTTCGGCTATGCCGGGTACCGTCAGGGCGACGGCACGCTGGTGGGCGATCCGAAGAACGAAGCGTTCACGCGGGCCGTGCAGCGGCTTGGCTGGGCGGGATCGGGCGGGCCCTTCGATCTGCTGCCGCTGGTGATTCAGGAACGGGGCCGGGAACCCGTGCTGTTTCCGCCGCCCGTGCGGCAATGTCTGGAAGTTCCGCTGCGGCATCCGGATTTCCCGTGGTTTGCGGAACTCGGACTGCGCTGGTATGCGGTGCCGCTTTTGTCCGACATGCGGCTGAGCCTCGGCGGCATCGATTTCCCAGCCGCTCCGTTCAATGGCTGGTACATGGGCACGGAGATCGGACGCGACCTCGCCGACGAAACCCGCTACCGGGTGCTGCCAAGGCTCGCCGACGCCATGGGGCTGAGCCGGCGCAATCCCGTCTGGAAGGATCGTGCGCTCCTCGAACTGCAGGCGGCCGTGCTGCATTCCTTCGCGGCCGACGGCGTCCGCATCGTCGATCATCACCGGGCCTCCAGCGACTTCATGGAATTCGCCGCGCGGGAACAGAAGGCAGGACGGGCGGTCTCTGCCGATTGGAGCTGGATCGTGCCCCCCATGTCGGCATCGGCCACTCCCGTCTTCCACCGGCTCTGGCAGGATCGCGCCATGCTGCCCGATTATCAGCCGCAGCCTCCCTGCTGGGAAGGTTGACGCCACGCCCGCCTGGCGTAGGCTTGCAGCGGAATTTCCTAATCCACCCCAAACGCACCCGTCCCATGAAAATCCTGTCAATTCTTTGCCTCCTCGCCGCCCTGCTCGTCTCGCCTGCTGCTGCCGCGGCGCGCGACGAAAAGCCTGAAAAAGGCAAGAAACCCACCAAGCAAGTGCCGCCCCAGATGTGGAGCGTCATCGTCGAAGGCGGCACCGGCGACGTCTCCGCCGCCGAAGTCAAAACCATCCTCGCCAGTCTCCGCGGGATCAATGTCGAGGAATGCACTTTCCGCGACTCCCTCGTCGAAGCCGTCATCAGCAGCGGCAGCCGCGTCAACCGCACCGACATCTCCAAGGCCCTCCGCGAAAACAACAAGGCCCTCAAACTCAAAGAATTCAAAATCAAACGCCCCGACCGCGATTCCGATTCCAAGGAAACTCCCGCGAAACCCGCAGACGCCAAGGAAACTCCCGCGAAGCCTGGCGAAGCCAAGGAAGCTCCCGCCAAACCTGCAGACGCCAAGGAAACTCCCGCGAAACCCGCAGACGCCAAGGAAACTCCTGCGAAGCCTGCCGCTCCGGAAGTCAAAAAGGCTTCCTGAATCCTTGCCGCCACCGATCCCCGCAAACCCGCCCCGGCCCCGCCCGGTGCGGGTTTTTCCGTGCCGGCATTGGCCTGCCGCTTGAGACAAAAGGGCAGATAATCCGGAAATGTTAACTATCGTTGTATGCTAATAGCTAATATATCCGCGGGGAGTTTTTTGAAATCATCATAAAAAAACCGTTTGCTACCCGCCTCATTCTCAATCACTAGCGCGCCGCATTCGATTTTCCATTAATTGTTAGAAAAGGCAAAACCAACCTGTAATTCATAGACTCCACAAACATGAAATTCCTTCCAGTGAACCAACTGATGAACCGGACGAGTCAGAGAAACCGCGTGGTGAATGCCCGGCGGGGTCTTGATGTGGGGATGCTGTCTTTGGCGGCGGTGCTGGCGATGGTGCCGGTGGGGGTGCGGGGTGCGGATGTGGTGTGGGACAATGGCAGTACGGACAGTCTCTGGGTGACGCCATCGAATTGGGATGGTGATGCGGTGCCGACTTCGGCGGACAACGTGAATCTTCCGCTGCCGACGGTTGGGGCGGGCGTGATCGGACTGCCGGTTGGTGCGGTGGGGAACGGGATGAATGTGGATGGAGACTACACGCTGTCGGGCGGGAATCTGACTTTGTCCGATCGGCTGTGGGTGGCTCCGACATCGTCTGGTGGGATCTTGTCTCTTAGCGGCGGCACGACTGTGTCGGCTCCGAGTGTGACCGTCGGGGTGAACGATGACAGTGCGAGTGGGTTCCTTTCGGTCAATACCGGGACGACGCTCTCGGTCGCCGGGAATCTTGGTCTTGGCTACGGTGGGACGGGGCACTCGCTGCGAGTTGATGGTACTGTGACAGCGGGCAGCGTCACGGTGGGCGGCAATGTGGCTGGATCGAAGAACAACAACTTCATGATTAATGGCACTGGCAGCCTGACCTCGGCGGGCACGCTCATTCTTGGTTACAATGACAGTGGCAACTCCGGGGTTGTGTATGGCACGCTGAATACCGCAGGGACGCAGTTGGGAAGTTTTGCCGGGTCGAACAATAACTCGATCGCGATTGCACCATCTGGCACATGGACGGCCACGGACACGGTGGCGATCGGTCTCGGTGGTTCGGTTAACCAACTGATCAATCAGGGAGGCACCATTTCCATGACCACCGCGGGCAAGGACTTCGTGGTCGGGCACGATGCCGGGGCCAATTTCAACGGTGGTACCGTCAATTCCGGCGGTTCGCTGTCGATCAACGGGGGTTTCTATCTCGGGAAGGGCGGCAGTGGCAACACCTTCTACCTTGGCGACCCGGGGGATGCGGGCAGCACAGGAACCCTGACCAGCACCGTGGGCCGGATTGGTCATGAGGCCGGTTCCGACGGGAACAGAATGTATGTTTCGAATTCCGGTTCGGAATGGACCGTCAATGGCGCACTCCGTGTCGGCGGTGCCGGTAGCAACAACACCCTGTACATCGAAAGCGGTGGCGTGGTCACGGTTCCGGATAACCGGAATGTGTGGGTCGGCTACGCAGGAACCTCCGGGTCCAACGAAATCATCGTTTCCGGAGTCGGTTCGCTCCTCGATATCCAGGGGACCGGTGAACTGACTCTTTCCAACACTGCTACGGCAAGTGGTTTCAACGTCGTGGCAGTCGCCGACGGCGGTCACATCAATACGGCGAAAGTGAATCTCGGGCCGACGTCCGGACTTGTCTTCGGTGGCTACTCAGGTCCAGGAACATCTGGCACCATCAGTGCTTCTGCGCCCATCATCGGAGCAGGAAGCGGGGATCTGTTCACACCCGGAAGCACTCCGTCGATTGTCGCGTTCGGTCAGACCGATGCCACCTTCACGCTGCCGAACTCGATTCAGGGATCCGCGTCCGTGCTGAATGACTCTTTCGGCACGACGGTGCTGACGGGAGCCAACACGTACACTGGTTCGACACTGGTGCAGGGGGGTACCCTGCAGCTTTCCGCGGCCAGCAACAATATTGCGTCGAGTTCCAGCATTCTGACCGTTCCGGGTGCGACTTTCGATGTGAGCACCGTGACGGGCGGATTCTCGCTGGGCGCTGGTCAGATTCTCGAGGGTGGTGGTTCGGTGATTGGCAATGTGGATGCCCCCACGGGCACTACGATCCGTGGTGGTGCTGATCTCTTCGGTGGCCCGGGCCTTTTGACCTTCACCGACAACCTGACCATGCAGGGGGGATCGAATCTGAATGTATCGATTCTCAGCGAGAACCTTGTGCCGGCGGATCAGACGAATGCTGGTACACTCTGGAGCATGGTGCAGGTGGACGGGTCGCTGTCGCTGATGGGTCTGGATGTTGTGCCGGTGGGTATCAACCTTGAGGATGGCGCTGTCATTGCGAATGGAACCAGTACATGGGCGATCCTCGGCGCTACCGGTGGCATTGACTTCAATGGCACGGCAGTCACGCCCTACACGGACTACACTTCGTACTTTGATGTGAAGACCTTCGCCAGCAATGGCATGGGTGGCTGGAGTGGCGTTCTTGAAGATATCAAGATCGTCAGCCTCGGCGACGGCAATACCCTGTACCTGCAGGGGACTGCCGTGCCTGAGCCCGGTCAGACGATGGCCGTGCTGGTGGTCGGCGGGTTCCTCGGCGGGCGCGTGCTGCGCCGCCGCCGGACGGTCTGAGGACTGGGCCGGGAAGAGCAAACTTGATACGAACATGCTAGCCCCGGCGGGACGCGAGTCCTGCCGGGGTTTTTCTTTGGGGGCTGCATGGCGGGTAAACTCACGAAGAATTGACGCTGGGATGACGGTGACCTGGCGCAGTCCGTGCAAACGGTGAGCGGGGACTGGATGGTCCCCTGGCATGGCTCCATTTCCCTGACTGGCGGGTGCTGCGGCATTCGCGGACGGTCCGGGGTGATGGTTGGTTTCGGTGCCAAGATGCAGAACCCCGGTGGGACGCGAGTCCTGCCGGGGTTTTTTCTTTTTTGGGGTGGAGCGGGAGTGCGGCAGCCATGTCCTGGCATGCGCGTGGGCGACGGCAGGGGCCACCGTATGCTCCCAAACGGTTCCGCGCGGCCTTGAGATAGGTGAACTGTAGATCCGGGTGTTCTACCCAGTGCTGTCCGATTCAGATCTGATTTTTGATAGCTATTGGAATTAACGTAATGTTCACGCTGAGTTGACGGTCGTTTTACGCAGCTTGTGCAGAGTGTGTCCCGGGACTTCTCGGTCCTTTAGTACAATAAACACCCTCAACATCCGCGTCATTCCGACGCGGGCATATTAATCCAAACTACCTCAACTCTGTGAGAATCACATATAGTCAGGCCCATTCAGGCCCATTCAGGCCCATTCAGGCCCATTCAGGCCTTGGCGGCCTTCCTTCTGTTGATGGCAGGTTCATCTTCAGTGCAAGCGGCAGCCCTTGCAAGTTGGAACTTCGATACTCAGGTCCAGGACAATACAGCGATTTACGATCCGATTGCGGCGGATATCGCTGATCCTTTGGTTGTGGTGGGAGATCTGACGCGCGGTGCCGGGATCACCCACTTTCTGGTGCGGACGTACAACAGCCAGCCGGTGATGCGTTTTGTGAACGGGCCCGGGGTAAATTCCTATGTGACGGCCCTGAGTGGTGATTTTTATGTGGAATTCTCGGTGGCTCCGATTCCGGGGTACCAGATGGACCTGACCAGCCTTACGTTCGATGCGTGGCGGGCGGGTGGGGCCCAGGCCCGCAAGTTCTTTGTGTGGGCCAGCACGGACGATTTCGACAACGTCGCGTGGGAGATCATTCCTGAGACATTCGGACCGCCTGCGGCAGATCCACCCGCTGCAGCGGTGGCGAACCTGAGTCTGGCGGAAATCACCGATGCGGTACAGTTCCGCATTTATGGTTTCAACACGGGCACTCAGAGTGCTGACCGGGCGCTGCAGTACGACAACATTGTCATCAATGGAACGGTGAGCCAGATTGTGCCTGAGCCGAGTCAGGCCATGGCCGGGTTGATGGTGAGTGGCTTTCTTGGGGGGAGCGTGATGCGCCGCCGGCGGAAGGTCTGAGGTACGCAGATTCTGGTGTTTGAATGCAAGGGATTGCGGAGTCTGACACCAAGATGCAGAACCCCGGTGGGACGCGAGACCTGCCGGGGTTCTTTTTTGCGCGGGAGGGGTGTGGTTCCGAGGTTCCGTCCGCAGGTGCGGAGTGGGGGTGGATTTCGCTGGTCAATTGGGGAGTGGCGGGTACGATCCGCGCCCATGCACGACCCCCTGCCTGAGCACGATGATTTCATACACAGCGAAGAATTTCTGCATCGGCTGATGCGGAGGCAGTTCCGGCTCAGTGCGGCCTGTGCGGCGTGTTTTGTGGTGGTGCTGCTGGGGTTGCCGCTGTTGAATTATTTTGCGCCGGGGCTGATGGCGGTGCGGGTGGGGGGCTTTACGTTGTCGTGGCTGGTGCTGGGCGTGCTGTTTTTTCCGTTCGTGTGGGTGATCAGCGGGGTATTCATCCGGAAGTCGCTCCGGATGGAATCGGAGGAAGCGGAGGGGGCGCTGGCGGAGAACCGGAAGCGGGCGTCGCGGCGTCCGTGAGGCGTCCGTGAGTCATTTGTGAACCTAATTGACGGGAGGATCAGAGCAATATGAATGAGATGGGAGCAATGATGGCGGCGATTGAGCTGAAGCTGGATTTCTGGGTGGTGGCCTTGTCGGGGGTGACGGTGGCCCTGACGATCTGGATGGGGTTTTGGGCGGCGCGCAAGGCGCGCACGGCGTCGGACTTCTTTGTGGCGGGTCGGTCTGTGAGTGTCGGGTGGAATGCCTCGGCGATTTCCGGGGAGTACCTGAGTGCGGCGAGTTTCATGGGGATAGCGGGGATGGTGATGAGCAGTGGGTATGATGCGCTGTGGTATCCGGTGTGTTATGCGTGCGGGTATCTGTTTCTGCTGCTCTTCATTGCCGGGCCGCTGCGGAGGTTCGGGGCGTATACGATTCCGGACTTTGCGGAGGGCCGCTTTGATTCGCCGCTGTTCCGGAAGATTGCGGTGACCTTTGTGCTGTTCATCGGATTCTTCTACACGATGCCGCAGATGAACGGGGCGGGGAAGGCGCTGGCGTACATCATTCCCGGGCTGCCGTACTGGGTGGGGGTGGCCGTGGTGGGAGCGGTCATCACGGTGAATGTGGCGCTGGGCGGGATGAAGGGGATCACGCTGGTGCAGGCCTTTCAGTACTGGCTGAAGATGTTTGCGATTTCTGTGCCGGTGTTTGTGCTGGTGGCGGTTTTTGGAGGGTATTCGTCGCATCTGCGGGCGAATCTGACGGCTGGGGAGCAGGCTGCGGGAGTGACGGTGGAGGTACGGGCGGCCGAGGCTGGGGTGAAGCGGGAGGCTCTGCCGCCGAATGATGCGGCGAAGAAGGTGAGTGTGCCGGCTGATGCGGCGTGGATTGCGCCCTTTGGGCCGCGGTCGTCGAAGCCTGCGGTGACCGCGCAGAAGGCGGGGGTGGCGATTGCGGATACGAAGCCGTATGCGCTGCTGTGGACGTATTCGCTGATCATAGCGCTGGTGTGCGGGACGGCTGGGTTGCCGCACATTCTGGTGAGGTTCTATACGAATCCCGATGGGGTGGCTGCGAAGCGGACGACCATGTGGGTGATGATTCTGATTGGGGTATTCTATCTGTTTCCGCCGGTCTTCGGGGTGCTGGGTCGGAATCTGATGCCTGAGCTGTACAATGGGGCGTCCGGGGTGAAGGGGACGGATGGCAGTGTGCTCAAGCTGCCGCTGCTGCTGGGTGGGGTGTGGGGCAGTGTGCTCAGTGGCGTGACCTGTGCGGGGGCCTTTGCGGCCTTCATGAGTACGTTCAGCGGGTTATTGGTGAGCATCACCGGTGCTCTTGCGCATGACATTTACGGACGGATTCTGCGGCCGCAGAGCACGGCGCAGGAACGGATGCAGATGTTCAAGGTCTTTGCCTTCGTGTGCGGGGCCGCCGCCATTCTGCTGGGTCTGGTCGTCGAGAATTTCGAGATCAACATGCTGGTGGGCTGGGCCTTTGCGATTGCGGCGACCAGTTATTTTCCGCTGCTGTTTCTGAGCACGTGGTGGCGTGGGATTACCATGAAGGGGGCGGCGGCGGGCATGCTGGCGGGTGGTCTGCTGAGTCTGGGATCGATTGTGAGCACGATGTTTGCGGACAACTGGGGGGCGGATGGGCTGAAGGCATGGTATGCGCAGCATCCTCTGATCCGGACCCTTGCCGAGCAGCCGGCCATCTGGGGCCTGCCGCTGGCGCTTTTTCTGATGGTGGTGGTTTCGAAGGCGACGCGGTCGACGGTGCCTGCCGATGTGCGGCGCAAGATGCTCGTCCTGCATGCGCCCGAGACGCTTGGGCTCAAGGAAGAATACATCAAGGAGCACGAAGGAATGGGGGGCCACTGATACGGATATGCCAGGCAAGATTCCTCCCAGTGATTCTGACGGGCTCGCGCGGCTGCGGCGGGTGGTGCATGATCTGCGCAGCCCCGGTGGTTGTCCGTGGGATCAGGAACAGACGCACGTGAGCCTCCTGCCGAACCTCATTGAAGAAGCGTACGAAGTTCTCGAGGCCGTGCAGAACGCGGACAGCGAGCACATGTGCGAGGAATTCGGCGATCTCCTGCTCCAGGTTGTGCTGCATTCCGAGATCGCTTCCGAGAGCGGAGCCTTCGATCTCGACCGGGTGGCGCATGGGATTGCGGAAAAGCTGATCCGGCGGCATCCTCATGTCTATGCGGCCAGCACGGTCAGCGATACAGCCGGCGTTCTTGCGCAGTGGGATGAAATCAAGAAGGCCGAGAAAGGGAATCGTCCGCAGCGCTGCATGGAGGGGATCAGCCGCGCCCTGCCGTCGCTCCAGCGCGCTGTGAAACTCCAGAAGAAGGCCGCCAAGGTCGGCTTCGACTGGCCCGATGCCGGTGGTGTCATTGAGAAAGTCCGCGAGGAACTTGCGGAGACCGAAGTGGCCATTGCTTCCGGCAATTCCGGGGCCGTGGCCGAGGAAGTGGGCGATCTGCTTTTCACGGTGGCCAATCTGGCGCGGAAGCTGAAGCTTGATCCCGAAGTTCTGCTGGCGTCTGCCAATGCGAAATTCGTGCAGCGCTTCGATGACATGGAAGACAGATTGTCGGCGGACGGACGGAGTCTGGAAGCCGCCACGGCGGACGAAATGGAAGCTGCGTGGGAAGCCGTGAAGTCGGCGGCCCGTTCCGGCTGAGGGCCCTTGATTTCAATTCCCGGCAGCTGTCCGGGCAATGTCTGCTCTCCGGGATAAGAAAGAGCGCGGCGCATGCGATCCCCCTCGCATACGCCGCGCCATCTGCGGGGCCAGTCTTGCCTTTAGGGGGCAGGAACGGGCACAACGATCCGCAAAATCCGGTAGAATTAGAAGCGCCAGATGAAGTCGACCGTGAAGCGGTCGTCGAAGAGGCCCTTCGGGTTCACGACGGCGGTTTCGTAACCGAAGCCGAAGTCGACATTCTGGGTGATTCTGGTGCGGAAGCCGCCGCCCATGGTGAGGGCATTTTGGGCGGACGTGCTGCCGAAGTTGATGAGATCGTATCCTTCGCTGGTGAGCGGGAGGGCGGTGCCGTCGTCGACGACGCTGAAGCCGTTGAGGGAGACGAAGGGAATGAACCACTGGCAGACGTAGTAGTCGGCCATGAATGAATAATGGAAGATGGTGCTTTCCGCGTCGCCGTCGATGGGGAGTCGGAAGCCGGCATTGCCTGTGAAGTGGAGGTTTCCGAAGCCTTTGGCGGCCGAGACGAAGACATTGAATTCGCCGTCGCCATTGCCCTGGAAGACCTTTTTGTCGCCGAGGGGGATATCGAAGGTGAAGCCCGGGGTCAGGATGAACTGATTGGCGCGGTCATCGATGAGGGCGTATTTGAAGCCGAGGGCGACGTCTGCCCAGCCATCTGATCCTTGGCCGACGCCGGGATTGATGTCGACGTAGCCGTCTTTGGTGGCGATGAAGCCGAGTCGGTCGGTGATGGCGTAGCGGAACTGGAGGGCGTAGAGATTGACGTCGCCGCCTTTGGTGATGAATCCGTCGTCGATGCGGTGGTGCATGTAGATCGGGCGGAGTTCCGTGCGGATGGCAGGGTCCTCGAAGAAGACGGGGTTATTGACTGGCGAAATCGTGTTGCTGAGCCAGTCGCCGGTAATGGCGGCGGGGGCTGGGGTGGCGGCAGTGGCTGGGGTGGTGCCGGCCTGAGCGCTGCAGGCCATGCTGGCGAGGGCGGCGGTGATCACTGATGTTCGGAATGTGGTCATGCCGTTTCATACTCGCGGTATGGTACCGGCTGCGCCGCAAGTCCTGGGGAAGACTGCGCGGATTTTGCCGGGCTCGGGCAATTCGCGTGCGTCTGTCCCTTGCGGGGTGTACGAGGCAGTGATTGTTGGGGCTTGAGCGATGGCGAAGATACTTTCAGCGATGTCTGGCGGGGTGGACAGCAGTGTGGCGACAGCCGTTCTGCTGGAGCAGGGGCATGAGGTCGAGGGGGCCTACATGAAGAACTGGATTAACGAGGAGAACATCCTTGGGGATTGTCCATGGCAGCAGGACATCGAGGATGCGCGGTCCGTGGCCGATCGGCTCGGCATTCCCTTCCGCGTGGTCAATCTCATGCAGGATTACCGGGAAAGGGTGGTGCGCTATCTATTGGAAGGGTACCGCAGTGGGGTGACGCCGAATCCGGATGTCATGTGCAACCGGGAGATCAAGTTCGGGGTGTTTCTGGACTATGCGAAGTCGCAGGGATTTGCCTCCGTGGCGACGGGGCACTATGCGCAGGTGCGGCATGAGACCAGCGGGCGGAGCCGGATGTTCCGCGGGGCCGATGCCAATAAGGATCAGACGTACTTTCTGGCCCTGCTGCGTCAGGACCAGCTGCAGCATGCTGAATTTCCGATTGGCGGCATGCAGAAGGCCGAGGTGCGGGCGCGGGCCGTGGCTCTGGGGCTGAGTACCGCCCAGAAGAAGGACAGTCAGGGCATCTGCTTTATTGGGAATGTGCGCATGAGTGATTTTCTGCGTGCCTTTGTGCCCGACGAGCCCGGCGACATAGTGGGATTGGATGGCAGAAAGCTGGGGCGGCATGCCGGGGTGCATCTTTACACGCTTGGGCAGCGCCGTGGCCTGGGAGTGGCTTCGAATGCGTACCGGGAGGCTTACGTAGTTGTCGAGAAGCGCCCAGCCACCCGCGAACTGGTGGTGGCCTTCGATCATCCCGGGACGCCGCGCCTCTACGCCAGCCAGTGCACGGTCACCTCGCTTTCATGGCTCGCTCCGAAACCGGATTTTCCCGCCGTCATGGATGTGCAGCCACGCTACCGATGTCCGGGTCAGCCAGCCATGGTGGAAGAGGTCGGGCCCGACCGTGTGCGCATCCGTTTCGAGAGTCCGCAGCGCGCCCTCGCTCCTGGACAGATCTGTGCGTTCTATGACGGCGGCGAACTGATGGGCGGCGGAATTTTCGAGTCCGTGACTCCGGACATTGCGGGGTGAGGCCGGGTGCCGCCGATGCGGCTGTGGGCGTGGAGCGGACGTCGTTTCAGATTCCGGCGGCCTTGCGGAGGTCGTTGAGTTCCGCGGTGAAGTTGCCGCTGAGGATGGGGAAGCGGCACCATGTTTTCGGGTCGAGGTTTTCGTCGTCGAGGTGGAAGCCTGGAGCGAAGCGTTCGCGTTTCCACTGATTGCGGCACCAGAGAGTGAAGAAGCGGACCGTCCATGCGGCCAGTTGGGTGGGAGGGTAGGCGGGGAACTGGAGCTGGATAATTTTCCAGACGTCGCAGGGCATCTGCTTGTCGCGGATGGCGGCGCGTTCGATGGCGTCGAGCACCGGGTACGGCATGAGGTCGTCTTCGTCCGTCTGGTGGCTCGAGGGCGGGCGCAGTTCCGCGGTGGGGGCCTGATCGTTGATGGCGCGGAGGGCTGGGATGGGGCCGAGGCCGGATGGGCCGTGGGCTTCCATCCAGCGGAGCCATGAACGGAGCCATGCCTTGTCGATTCCTGCGATGGGGGAGAGTCCGCCGCTCGTATCTCCGTCCATGGTGGCATAGCCGACGGCGGCTTCGCTGCGGTTGCTCGTCGCCAGCAGCAGGGCTCCCGTCAGATTGGCGAGCATCCAGATGGATGGGCTGCGGACGCGGGCCTGGATATTCTGAAGCGCAATGTCATCCGTTTCCCATGTGAGGGGACGTCCGAGGCTCGCTTCCACGAGACTGGTGTAGCCCGCGATGAGCGGGGCGATGTCGAATTCGCTGTGACGGGAGCCAGTGGCCGCCGCCATGGCCGCTGCAGCGCTGCGGGTGACCTCCCCGCTGTTCTCGCTCGCCTGGTAGGCCGTGGTGAGGAGCACGAGGGCGAAATCGTCCGCGGATTCCGCCGACGCAAGGCCCGGGATGAACGACAGGCGTTCCCGCAGCGCGGCTGGCCCGATTTCTGCAAGGGCGGACTCGATCATGAGCCGCACGAGGACCGTGACCGCGGCACTGTCCGCTCCGCCGCTCAGGCTCACCACAAAGCCCCGCGAGCGGCTTTTGCGGAGGTAATCGAAGAGGGCGAGGGGAACGGCGCGCGAAAATTCCTCCTCCTTGAGGAAGGGACTGTTTTCCCATGGGGAATGGCGGGTCGCGGTCCGTTCCGGTTCGATCTCCGGCCATGAGAAGGGCACTTCCACGAGTCCGTCGCGAGCCGCAGCCGCATCCGGCTGGAAACTCGCCGTACGCGCGTGATTCATGCGGCTGAGGTCGATGTCCGACTGGGCGCAGGCCATGAGGTGATCCTTGTACGAAAAGCGATCCGACGAGGCCAGGATGTGGCCGTCCGCGGCAATCATGGCTTCGCCGTCGAAAATGGCGCGGCCGGATTCATTGCCGAGCAGATTTGCCCAGACATAGGTGGCCCCGAAGACGCGGCTGCCTTCCCTGACAAAGCGGTGGCGTACCGCCTGCTTGCCGAACGCAAAGTGACTCGCACTCGGATTGAGAATGACATCCGTGCCGCGGGCCGCGAGCCGGATGCCCGGACGGTCGGCGACCCATGCGTCCTCGCAGATTTCGAATCCGAAGCGGACGCCACCCACCTCGAAGACGAGGTCGCCGATCGGGTACGACTGGCCGTCCGGAGCCGTGAGCGAAGCGGCGACCCCCTTCGGCCATGGTTTGAACCAGCGTGGTTCGTAATGGATGCCATCTCCTGCGAGGAATTGCTTCCCCGCGAAGCCGGCAATGCGTCCGTCCACCGCGAGGCAGGCGCAATTGTAGATTCCTTTGCGCAGGAAAACGGGGAGCCCGAACGAGACCACCATGCCCGTGGTCAGCGGGACCAGTGCGGAGAGGATTTCCCATGCACGGCGGGCAACTCCGGGAGCGTGGAAGGCATCCTCGCAGCCGTAGCCCGTGATGCAGAGTTCCGGAAGGCAGAGCACCGTGGCACCCTGCGCCCGCGCCTCGTGGATTGCCTGAGCAATGCGTGCCTGATTGCCCGGCCAGTCGAGCGGCGTCTGATTGAGGGCGGCGGCAGCCAGTTTGATGAGTTTCATGGCAGGGAAGCCGGGTTCGGGGCGGCTGGCTGGAAAGCGCAGAACCGCATCATGAATGTGAGGAAAGCCGGGAAAGGAATGCACCGCAACCGAAGGCCCCATGGATGCCCGAAATGGGGCAGGAAATGATTATTGACAAGGCTGAATGAAGGCTGCAAAACCCATTCGGCCTGGATGCGAGGCGGGATAGGCCGCCACAGGTCTGCATCTAAACCACCGAACAAAACAACATGACAAAAATCGCTATCGCCATTGCCAGCGCCGCCTGTGCTGGTTCCGTTATCGCCGGCTCCGCTCCGGTGGTGAATTCCGCTCCGGTTGCTCCGGTGGCCCCTGTTGCTGCGGTTGATTCCGGCATCAGCTACAACCTGCTCGAAGTCAACTGGCTGCACACCGAGTGGGACATCGCCGGCCTCGACTCGAGCGATGGCGTGGGTCTGAACCTCAGCTATTCTCCCTTCCAGAACTTCTACCTGACGGCCGGTGGATCCTGGCAGTCGGTCGACACCGCCCGCGATTCCGCTGACCTCTGGACGGCGAATGTCGGTATCGGTGGCTTCGTGCCCGTCACGAGCAACATCCACTTCGTGACCGAAGTGGGCGCTGCCTTCTACGGCTTCGACAACAGCCCGATCGGTTCGGACGACGACGCGAGCGTCTATGTCCGCCCGCACTTCCGTGGCCGCTGGGGCAATGTGGAAGTTCACGCCGGTGCCACCTGGACCGACGCTGACATCACCAACGAGTGGGCTGGCTTCGGCCGCGTGTACTTCGGCATCACGCCGAACTGGGACCTCGGAGCCGGCATCAGCGCTGGCAAAAACGAGTTCACCGTGAACGCCGGTGTCCGTCTCCGCTACTGAGCGGAAACAGCACTGCCTCGTCCGGGCAACTGGGCTGCGGCAGTTCTGAAATCGATCTGGAGGGCTGGCGTCGTCGGATGCCAGCCCTCCTTTTTTGGTATCCTCTGGTGGCCGTGGGCGGGAAGGTGGAGTCCTTTTGACAAGAGCCGCCGCCGTGGGCACATGGGGCGGTGATGACGACTGACGATCAGAGTGCTGCGGATGGAGTCCGGCTCGACAAGTGGCTGTGGGCGGTGCGGGTTTACCGGACGCGGGCACTGGCGACTGACGCCTGCCGTCTGCAGCGGGTGAGGATGGGAGGGAACGAGGTCAAGGCGTCGCGTCTGGTGCGGGTGGGTGATGTCATTGAGGTCCGGCAGGAAGATGTGACACGGACGGTGGTGGTGCGTGGTCTCCTTGACCGCCGGGTGGGTGCGGTGCTCGTGAGTCAGTACATGGAGGATGTGACTTCCGCGGGGGAACGGGAAGCTGCGCAGCGGCGGCGGGAGGAACGGCGGCTCAATGCGGCGATCACGCCGGTGGTGAAGCCATCGAAGCGCGATCGCCGCGAACTCGAGAGGTTTCTGGAATCCGTGCGCAGCGGGAAGCTGGCGGAAGGCGGAGGCTGATTTGCGGATTTGCTCCGTCGAGGGGATCAGGGGACTGGGCGCATGCGGCCGTGGAAGTATTCCGGGTAGGTCCCGCCGAAGGTGATGATGATGCGGCCGTCGTTGGTGCTGGCGGTGACGAAGCCGAGCGAATCCCAGAGGGTGAGGTCGGCTTCGGTGGTTTCGACGGCGTAGGTACGGCCAGCGATGGTATTGGCACCGAGGAGGAAGCCATCGGTGCCGACGCCATCCTGATCGAGTTCGCCCGACTGCATGCGGAAGACGCTATTGGGGTCGGCGGGGTCCGTTCCGGCGATGATTTCGTCCTGGTCGAGGGCACCGTCGACGTCGGAATCGGCGAGCAGGTTGCGGTCAGTGATGCGGGCGGCACCCCAGCGGAGAGATTCGCTGGTGGAGTCGGCGGAACCCGAGACGAGGAGTCGGACGGACTTTACGCTGGCTGGGATGGTGGCTGAGAAGTGGCGTGGGTAATAGACATACCATTCCGGGCCGGTGGTGGCGCTCGACATTTCGTCTCCGCTGATGAGACCGTCGTCGTTGAGATCGTCTGTTGCGGGGACCATGCGGATTTCGGAGATGGAATTGTCGTCGAGGGTAGCTTCGAGGGTGGCCGAGATGTAGTCGGCTGTTTCGAAGTTGGTGCCGGTGCTCGTTTCGCTGGCGTACACCGTGAGAATGGCATTGGCCTGGCCGATCGTGGAGAGGTCGACTGGGTTTGAGCGGAGCGTGGCGGCGGTGGCACCGTTCATGGTGAAAGTGCCGCTGCGGGCGCTGTTCCAGCCCTGAACGGTGGCTTCCGCGGAGATCGGGTTGGTGATGCCCCCGAAGTCAGTGGTCAGCATGGTGGGCGGGGGCGGCTGCGATCCGAGCAAGGTCAGGTAGAGACCGAGGTCGCTGCTGTCGCTGGCGGCATTGTGGAGCGAGACGGCGAGGGTATGGGGACCGGCGCTGATGGATCCGAGGCTGATGGTGAGGAGGGAAGATTCGGTGTCGGCGCCGTCTTCCGTACGGGAGGGACCGTCTGCGTAGGTGTAGAAGTTCGCATCCGTGCTGTTGGCCATGTTGACGCGTTTGATTTCGACGCCGTCGAGGTAGATGACTGCACCGTCGTCTGCGAGGATCTGGGCAATGACTTCCGGATAATCCTTCGATGCCGTGAAGGTTGTCTTGAAATAAGTAGTGAAGCGGATACCCGAGGCCGGCGTGGGCAGTACCGTGGCCGTGAGGGCTGCCTGGGTGAAGTACGTGATCGTTCCGTAGCGGAAAGGCCCCGGAGCCGGAGCATTGAAGGCTGGGCCATCGTATCCGGACGCCAGATACCATGTGGTGTAGAAGTCATTGGTCGCGTCGAGCGAGGCGGGTTCGACGCCATCGGTCCGGTGCAGGGCCGACCATGGCTGATTGGCCGGGATAATGACATCCTGCGCGTGCGATGCGGCGGTAAGGACGGCGAAGAGAAGGGCGGGGAGAAGTTTCATGGGAGCAGAGTGCGTTGTATTGGAGCCGAGGCAGAGCAGGAGCGGTGCCAGTGGCTGATGAGTCAGTTCCGGGGAGTGACGGCGATGCGCACGTGGGCGCGGTCGAGGGCGGAAACGGGCAACGGTGTACGGAAGGCGATTTCCTCCGTGCCGTCCGCAGAGACCGTGCGGCCACCGACTTCGTCCGTGAGTGGAAGCCATGTGGTGGCATCCGTGGAATACTGAGGCGCAATGACCACATCGTCGGCGATGCGGTTCCGGCGGAAGCGGAGAACAAGGTACGTATCGCTCTGGCCATTGGCGGTGACCATTTCGAAGCGTGCCGAGGAGATGCCCGTGGTGGTGGTGGGCGACGGGGTGACGGCGAGGGCGTATTCCGTGAGGGCGGCGAGGCCATTGCCATCGCTGTCCGCCTGTGGATCGGAGGGCAGGCCATTGCGCTCGGCCCATGCGGCAAAGGAATCGGCATCCGCCGCACCCGGGGCCCCATTGATGGAGCCACTGGCGCGCCAGTTCGATGGCACGGAGGGATCCGGGAGCGATTCCGGACGGATGAGGACCAGAGAGTAACCTTGGCCGTCCGCGGCCTTCGGCCATGGGGGAGAATCACTGTAGGTGAAATCAAAGATGGTGCTGCCGTCTGCTGCCGTCATGGCAAGGCGTTCGCGGGTATTGTTGAGCCCCGTGGCATTCTGGAACTGTCCGGCCGGCGTGAGGCGTGGGTGACGGGCGGCAAAGGCCGCCGGATTCGAGACGATCACGAGGCGCTGGCCCGGAGCGAGCGACTGCAAGGCACTGTGACTGGAGAAATCGAAGTCGATGCCATCGCTGAAGCGGCAGCCCGAGAGTTCGACTTGATCTTGCGAGGTGTTGAGGAGTTCGATGAATTCGAACTGAGAGGAAGAGAAACCGGCGGAGGCTTCCGTGGCGGAGACGGTGGGATTGTAGCTGAATTCCGAAATGGTCAGGTTCGCGGCAGAAGCTGGCTGGCCGACCACGAAGTAGGCCTCGGTAAGCGGTGACCATGTGCCATTGCGGAGGGTGCGGGCGCGCACCATGCCAGTGGTGGCGAGGGGAACGGGAGCCGCGTAGGCCACCGCGTCGGCCGTTGGCTGTTCCGGGGTGCGGACTTCCGCGATCAATTCCGCGGCGAGCAGGAACTCCGGATTGGCGGTCGATTCATTGAGTCCCTGGAGGGCGAGGAGATTCGGCGAATCCGTCGAGAGCGTGGCGATCTGATTCGTGAGGTCGAGCGACTGGGGAATGACGGCATCGCCGTCGAGGCGTGCCGAGGTGGCTACTGCGTTGAAGATTGGCGAAGTGGTGGGGGCATTGAGACGGAAGAGCGGGGTACTGCCGTTGAGGAAGACAAAGGCTCCGTCGTCGTATTTCAGATTGAGCGTGAGCCGGGTGATGCTGCTTTTGAGTTCTGGAGTCAGGGTGAAGGGGAGGCGGGCGTAGAGGGAAGGATTCACTCCGAGCATGCCGGGAACGGTGGTCGTGATGTGCGGTGAGAAATCGCCATTGGTGAAACCGAGGGCGGCGGTGCCGACGCTCCATGTGGCGATGTCTGCGGGATCCGGCAGATTCTTCCATGAATTGCTCGGGTAGTTGGCGGTGGGCACCTTGAAGCGGACCGGGGAATCCGCGAGGAGATTGACTGTGGCTGTACCGGCACCCGCGAGGGCCGGGTCGGATCCATCTACGGTGTAGTAGATCGTGCCCGTGCCATCCGGGCTGGTCATGGTGAGAGGGAAACCGGCGGGGACGAAGCCGCCATCCGAGGAGAAAGTGGGTGCGGGCACATTTGGCCACATGCCGATCGCGGAAAACTGACTGAGCAGGGTCTGCTGGCGGGTGGCGATGTAGGTATCGCGGAGCCAGTCGACTTCCGGTCGCCAGTGCGAGTTGCGGGTCATGGTGACGACGACCGGGTTGCCGCTGTTGACGTCGCCCCAGCGGGCACTTTCCGCAACGATGGGGAGGTCGAGCTGGTTGCGCAGCATGAGCAAGCGGGCCTGCATGGCATCGCGCGAGAGGGCTCCCGTGCCGAAGAAGTGCTTCTGGATACGATCCGAGACGCGGCGGCGGAAATCGTTATTGTAGCGTCGGAGGGCGTACCAAAGTTCTGCGGGCGGGCCTGGAGTTCCGGCTGCGCGTGGGATTTCCGTGGCAGGCGTGCCGATGAGGGTGTGGTTGAAATCGCTGACGCGCTGGAACGTCACGAGCTGGGTGAGGGAATTGCCCATGCTGATTTCCGCGTCCCATGTCTGCCAGAAGAGGCCTGCGGTTGGGAGAGGTCCACGCGAGCGGCGGCCGGATTCCCAGTTCTTGTTGAAGAAGCGGGACGCGTCTGTGAGGTTCACATTGGGAACCCCGCGGAAGACCGGACCCATCCAGTCGTTCTGTGCGCCCCACATCTGGACGAGCAGATTGTCGATGAATTCGTCGATGGGAACGATCTGCTGAATGGCAGCGTAGGTGGCTGGGTCGGCGGCGCGGGTGGCGGGACGGACCAGAGCGAGGGCATTGTCCATGGCTGTGCTCGTGCCTTCCACGACATCGAAGAGCGGGTTCGAGGTATTCGAATGCTCATAAACATCCCAGTCTTCCTCTGCGCCGCCTTGATGCGATGCGAAGAATTCCGAACTGATGACTTCGTGGAGATCGTAGACCCCCCAGTAGAGGCCATTGATGTAAAGGTGGACGTAGCGGCCGCGGTGCGAGAGCCGTCCCATGTCGAGTTCTGTCTGCCGCAGAAAGCGGTCGCGCAGGTAGGTGGCATGGGGAGCGAGATCGTTGTCTGCGGAACCGAAGGGAACCGCCCAGCCATCGTGTCCGCCAGGCCGGAGCTGGAGCTTGTCAAATTCCTCCACTGGCGATCCCGGAAAGAGCGGGTAGCGGAGACGGTCGACCCCGTATTTTTTCCGGAAATAGACGCGGAAGGGCTTCTTGGGGTGATCAATGGGTGCGTTGCCGCCGTGCATGCGCAGGCCGATGTCTTCCTGGAATTTGTCCGTGCCGGTGGGGTCGTTCGGATTGAAGAATTCGATGGAGGCCGGGATTTCCGTGGGAGTGATGCGGCCGTTGCAGTAGATGCCTGTGGTGAAGTTGAAGAGGTCGTTGTTGCGGGCGGCGAGGCTGATAACGGGGAAGGATTCTGTTAGCGCGGGCACCATGCTCGTGGCGTAGGCCGGGTCGGTGGCGACGGCCTGATCCATGCCGTAGTCCGCCGTGACGATGGGACCGGTGAAGGTGCCATTGGTGTAATTGTACTGGTTGCCCCATGTACTCGGGAATCCGCTCGGCGACGATGACTGCGAAGCCACCTGCGCAGGAAAGACATAGGTATGGGTTTTGGCGACCGACGGTGCCCAGCCGGGCCGGAACGCCGCCGCGCGGAGGACCGTGGTGGCCGAAATCGTGATCGGTTCTGCGTAGAGATTGCTCGATTCCGTGGGCGGCGACGAATCGGTCGTGTAGCGGATCGTGGCTGCTTCGGTTTTGGTGGTCAGGCTGACTGTGAAGGGGGCTGTGTGGAAGCCGCGTTTGATGCTGAAGTCCGGCGCGTCCGTGAACCCGGCCACGGTGGGTGGGGTGTTCGGTTTTCCCGGGGTGGGAATGATGAGGTATCCGGTGGGTGGGGCACCGTCGCGGATTTCGCGGGTGACGATGATTTCCGGGACGATGAGGATATCGGAGCTTGCGGTGCTCTGATTGAGCGCGTGGATGGCGAGGAGGTTCTGGCCATTGGTGAGGAGAGACAATTGGCCAGTGATGTCGATGTCCTGGGGAATGACGGCATCGGTATCCGCGCGCACCGCGGTCGCTGTCTGATTGAAGAGCGGATTGGCAGGCGAGTTGGTGGCCGCCGGAGTCGGTGGATTGAGCCGCGTTCCATTGAGCCATGCGGCAAAGCCATCCTCCCAGCGCATGCGGAGCGTCACGCTGGTGATGCCCGCCGTGTTCGCGAGGGAAAACGGCAGCCTGATGAAGCAACCCGGACGCAGATTGAACATGAGCGATTCCACATTCCCTCCTTCGCCGATGAGCGGGGTGAAATCGGTGGGCGTGAGGGTGCGGTCGTAGCCGATCCCGGTTTTGGCGGCACGCCATGCGGAATCGTCGAACGCAGGCAATTGCCAATCCGCGATGGCTGCGGTCGGGACGGTGAGGCGGCAGTCGGCTCCCGGGACCATCGGTGTGAGCGTTTCCACGGCATAGGCGCTGCCCCACGAGCGGTCGTCCGGTTGTTCCGGGTAGTCCCGATATTCCGTGAGCGGCTTGCCGCGTGCCGTGAACAGAGCGAGATAGCCACCGGCCGCGGAAAGCCGGAAATTCGTGTGCAGCGGAGCCGCCGGGTTTGCCCGGTCCTTGCTGGAGGCCCAGACAAGCAGATAGGATCCCGGAGCCAGCGTCGCGTCGGGCAGGATCCATTTGCGTGGATTGGCTGGGTTGTCCGTGAGGCTGAGGCCGGCCAGCGACGCCGGACTGCTGCCGTCGTTGCGCAGTTCGATCCAGTCCGAGCGGTCGCCATCTTCGTCTCGGATGGTATCCTGATTGGACGCCTGAAATTCCGAAATGACCACACCGGCATGCGTGGTGGCGAGGAAGGCGCAGACCGGAAAAAGTCGGAAGCAGGCGGCGAGTTTCATGGTGATGGAAGAACCGGAGTGAAGCTGCATCTAAAAAACGCCCCCGGTCTCCGCAGGGGAGAACCGGGGGCTGAAATTATCTCTGCGGTGAGCAGAGACAGGACCAGGAAGTCCGTGGGACCTCGTCATGGCCGTGCACAGATGGGGTTCAGGCCCGCATGCGGCGGCGGCGCGCTGCCAGCCCGGCACTGCCGAGAGCAAGGAGACCGAGCCCGGATGGTTCCGGAATGGCGCCGGCCGCAATGCCGACCCCGGGAACCGATTCGTAGGCCCACTCGTGCACCGTGATGGCCCGCGGCGTCGCGCTGTCGTTCGGTTCCACGGTAAGCCGCATCCAGGCAAAGTGCTGATCTGCTCCCGCATTGAAGCGGACTCCGAGGTAGCCCGAATTCTGGCCGGCGAATGCCCACTGGCTGTTCGCGTAGCCCGGTCCGAATGCCATGCTGGCCACATTGCCAGCAGCCTGCGTAAGCACAAGGAATCCTGCCGATCCATCAATGAGCGTACCCGCGGCGAGCCGGTCGGCATAGGGATACGTGATGATCTGGCCCATCACGGAAACGCTCGAACCCGCTTCCGCCGGAGCCACCACCATGGCCAGTGAACTGGGATCAATACGGGTGCGCAGCCGGAGGTCGTTGACCCCGTCCGAATTCAGATCGAAGGGAAAGAAGGCCGAGATGCCATTGTTCGGCGTCGTATCGACTAGGAACTGATTTCCGGCATTCACATAGACAATGGCGGCATTCGACGAAACCAGCGAGGCCGCCCCCACGGCGGCACCGGAGGAATACGAGGCTAGTCGGGAGAGCGAATTCTGCGGAAGTGTGCGGTTCTGCTTCATGATGCGTTGGCAGGAGAGTTGTTGGTTGAATCCGTGAAAGCTGGTCGGTTTTCACACGGGCGCTCCGCTTGCGGCTGAACTGCATGCGGCGCGACATGGAAAATAATGCAGATTCCGCACCGCACAGGCAACATGATTCGGGGCCCCCAACCCCCAATAGGGTATCGGTCATTAAAGTGAACGGACTGAAAGAGCCGCCCGGCGGTGCCTGCCGCCATGCGTTCCCCGGGTCACGGGATGCCTCCATGGGAGCGCACTCGCCTGCAATGACATGGCAGTCCGGTCGAGCATGAATTATAATGTCTATATGCGGACTTCAAAAAGATGCGGTAAAAATAAATATGATAGGAAGGGGCGGGGAGTCGGCCACTCACTGAAAATGGCTGCCGCGGAAAGGATGTGGGCGGGGTGAGCGTTCATGCTGCCCGTGTCTGCCAGTGAAGAACCGAGGAAGCGGCGCCGCATTCTGCTGATTGGGTGGGATGCGGCGGACTGGCAGCATATTGATCCACTGCTCGAGCGTGGGTTGATGCCGTCGCTGGCTGGGTTGCTGGCGCGTGGGGTGCGGGGCAATCTGGCGAGTCTGATGCCGATGGTATCGCCGATGCTGTGGACGAGTGTGGTGACTGGGCGGACGGCGGATGAGCATGGGGTGCATGGGTTTGTGGAGGCGGATCCGGATGGGGTGGGGGTGCGTCCGTGGTCGGTGCTGTCGCGGCGGGGGAAGGCGATCTGGAATATACTGCATCGGGAGGGATGGCGCTGCAGTGTGGTGGGGTGGTGGGCGAGTCATCCGGCGGAGCCGCTGCGTGGGACGGTGGTGAGCAATCTGTTTCTGAATGCGAAGCCTGGGCGGGAGCCGGGGACGTGGAAGATGCCGGTGGGGGCGGTGCATCCTGCGGAGCGGGCGCGGGCCATGGCGCGGCTGCGGGTGCAGCCTGAGGAGATCACGGGGGATGATCTGATTGGATTTGTGCCGAGGCTGGCGGAAGTGGATCAGGATGGGGACCGGCGGTTGGATTCGCTGGCGCGGGTGCTTAGTGCGACGGCGTCGGTGCAGGCGGCGGCGACTGAGATCATGGAAACGGAGCCATGGGAATTCATGGGGGTGTATTTCGAGGGCATTGATTTGTTCTGCCATGGGTTCATGCCGTATCATCCGCCGCGGATGGTGCACATTGCGGAGCGGGACTATGGGATTTATTCCGGCGTGGTGGAGTCGGCTTACCGGTTTCACGACATGATGCTGGGGCGGCTGCTGGAATTGACGGATGAGGAAACGGTGGTGGTGTTGTGTTCCGACCATGGGTTTCTGTCTGGGGCGAACCGGCCTTTGGGGGATCCGAATGATCCTGCGGGACCGACGGTGTGGCATCGGGAGTTGGGGATGCTGGTGATGGCGGGGCCGGGGATTGTGCGTGGTGGGGAAGTGCATGGGGCGAGTCTGCTTGATGTGACGCCGACCTTGCTGACGCTGTGCGGGCTGCCGTGCGGGCGGGACATGCCGGGGCGGCCGCTGCTGAGTGCGCTTGAGGGCATGGGTCCCCGGGATGTGCTGCCGCGGATTGCGAGTTGGGATGAAGTGGCTGGGGAAGATGGATCGCATCCTGCGGGGACGGCCTTCGGGGCGAGCGGGGAAGATGCGGCGGAAGTGACGCGTCAGCTGGTGGCGCTGGGGTATGTGGAGGACAATGAAGGCGATGCGGAGAAGGCGGCATTGTCTGCGAAGCTGGAAGCCGACTACAATCTGGCGCAGGTGCATCTGTCGCGGGACCGGGCCGAGCGGGCCGTGCCCCTGCTCGAGAGTTGTCTGCTGGCGCGTCCGTGGGAATCGCGTTACATTCACCAGTTGGCGCATGCCTTGAACCGGGCGGATCGACCGCGTCAGACGGTGGAACTGCTGATGGCAGCGTATCCTGAGAGTGATGCGGAGAAGCCGATGCCGGTGATTCGGCTGCTGCTGGCGCGGGCCCTGCTGGCATTGGGGGAGAAGGACGAAGCGTGGCGGCAGGCGTCGCTGGCGGCGCATGGATTGCCGATGATTGCCGGGGTTTGTGTGGAACTGGCAGAGATCTGTCTCGATCTGGGGAAACTGGATGCGGCTGGGCAGGCGGTGCGGCGGGCGCTGGCTCTTGAGGACGGCTGTGCTGCTGCGTGGCAGGTGCTGGCGGCCCTGCATTTGAGGAAACGGGAAGACGAGGATGCGCTCGAGGCCGGACTGGCTTCCGTCGAGAGATTGTGGCAGGCTGGGCGATCGCATTTTCTGATTGGGATGGCGCTGGTGCGGCTGGGGAGGGCAAGGGAAGCGAGGATTGCGTTCGAGCGGGCGGCAGCCATGCTTCCGAAGCATCCTGGACCGTGGCGGATGCTCGCGGTATTGCCCGGGGGCGAAGCAGCCGGAGAATCGGCGGACGGAGAATTTGTGAGGGACGCTTGCCGGATGAAGGCGCGCATGCTGAGCCGGGCGGCGGCCATGGCTGGGGTGCAGCGGAGGAATGGGAATCCGTCCGTGCTGAGGGTGCCGATCCTGCCGCCCCCGTCGGCGCGGCGTGCGCAGGTGGATGGCGTGCGGCCGCCCAGCGATCGCTTTCATGCGCGCGAGGCATCGGGCCGGACCCTGACGCTGGTCTCCGGACTGCCGCGGAGCGGGACTTCACTGATGATGCAGATGCTGGCGGCGGGGGGGATGGCTGTGCAGACCGATGGCGAGCGCGGGGCTGACGAAGACAATCCGGAAGGCTACTGGGAATGGGAAGCCGTGAAGCAGATCGGAACGAATCCGGCTGTGCTGGACGGGGAAGGATTGGAACGGAAGGCGATCAAGTGTGTGTCTGCGCATCTGCTGCGGCTGCCCGGGCATTTCCGTTACCGGGTCATCTTCATGCATCGTCCGGCCGGGGAAATTGCGCGGAGTCAGCAGAAAATGATCGAGCGGCGGGGCACGAAGGGGATGGACGGGAGCCTTGAGGAGATTGCGTCAGCGCTGGAACGTCACCGCGATGAAACCCTTGCCTATGTGCGGAGTCATCCCCGCGCCTTCGATCTGCTGGAAATCGATTACCCTGCGCTGGTGGCCGATCCGGAAGCCGTGAGTGCTGCCCTGATGGAATTTCTGGGGCCGGAACTGCTGCCCGAGGCCGGAAGGATGGCCGCGGTGGTGCGGCCCGATCTGTACCGGAACCGCAGTGTGCCGTGAGGCTTTCAGGCCCGGGTGCGGACGCGGCGGCAGATTTCGCGGAGGGTGGATTCGACGGCTCCGTCGGCGGTGCGGAAGGAATCGCTGTCGATGGTGAGGGGGGCACCGATCACGACGAGCGGGGCACCGTACTGTGGGCATTGCACGGCTTGTTCCAGCGAGAGGCCACCGACCGCCTGGACGGGGATGGTGACGGCGGCGACCACTTCGCGGAGATGGTCGAGCGGGCTGGGCATACGGTGTCCGGCGGCGGCGATGCCGCGGCGTTCATCGTATCCGGTGTGATGGACGATGAAGTCGCAGCCGAGGTCCTCGAGTTCGCGGGCGGCCGCCACCATGTCCGGGCAGGCCATGTTATCGCCCATGACCTTGACACCGAAATCGTGGCCGGCCTTGACGACGCACTTGATGGTTTCGGGGTGGGCGCGGGCCATCACGACGACGTGGGTGGCTCCGGCTTTGGCCATCATTTCCGCTTCGAGGTAGCCCCCGTCCATGGTTTTGAGGTCGGCCACGATGGGGACGCCCGGGAAAGCGCTGCGGAGTGCGCGGACTCCGTGAAGGCCTTCCGCGAGGAGAAGGGGAGTGCCTGCTTCCAGCCAGTCGACGCCAGCACGCAGGGCCATGGCTGCGGTTTCGAGGGCTTCGTCGATATTCGTGAGGTCGAGCGAGATCTGGACGATGGGATCCATGGCGGTGGTGGCGGCGGTTCGGGGAATCAGGCGAGGATTTCGCGGATGACGTGTCCGTGGACGTCGGTGAGGCGGTAATCGCGGCCCTGGTGGTGGAAGGTGAGGCGTTCGTGATCGAAGCCCATGCAATGGAGGATGGTGGCCTGGATGTCGTGGACGTGGACGGGATTTTCCGCGACGTGGAAGCCGAGATCGTCCGTGCTGCCGTGGACTGTGCCTGGGCGGATGCCGCCACCTGCCATCCAGATCGAGAAGGCCTGTGGGTGGTGGTCGCGTCCCATGGCGCGGCCGAGCGAGGGATTGGTTTCGACCATGGGAGTGCGGCCGAATTCACCGCCCCAGACCACGAGGGTATCGTCGAGGAGACCGCGCCGTTTGAGGTCCGTGACGAGGGCCGCGCTGGCGCGGTCCGTGGCGGCGCAGTTGTTGCGGACATTGCCCGTGACATCCGAGTGCGCGTCCCAGCCTTCGTGGTAGATATTGATGAAGCGGACCCCGCGTTCGATCATGCGTCGGGCGAGGAGGCAGGCGCGGGCGAAATCCGCACGGGCCGGGTCGCATCCGTAGAGTTCGAGGGTTTCCTTCGATTCGCTGCGCAGGTCCATGAGGTCCGGGGCCGACGTCTGGAGCCTGAAGGCCATTTCGTAATTGGCTAGGCGCGTGGCGATTTCCGGGTCGCCATCCGCGGCGAGCCGGCGCTGATTGAGCGAAGCGATGAGGTCGAGCGTATCGCGCTGTGCTTTCGGGTCGACGCCATTCGGGCTGGCGACATTGAGAATGGGATCGCCCTGATTGCGGAAGCGGACGCCGGTGTACGTGGTGGGCAGGAATCCTGAATTCCAGAGCGCGGTGCCGCCCGAGATGCCGGCACCTGTGCTCATGACCACGAAGGCCGGCAGATTCTGGGATTCGGCACCGAGTCCGTAGAGGGCCCAGCTTCCCATGGACGGGCGGCCTGGCTGCGAGAAGCCCGTCTGGAAAAAGATCTGGGCGGGCGCGTGATTGAACTGGTCCGTGCGGCAGGATTTGATGAGGCAGATTTCGTCTGCGATTTTTGCAAGGTGCGGCAGTGTTTCCGAGAGTTCCATGCCCGATGCTCCGTGGCGGGAAAACTTGAAGCGCGGGCCGAGCACGGCGGCATCTGGCCGGATGAAGGCGTAGCGCTGGCCACCGATGACCGAGGGCGGCAGCGGCTTGCCTTCCAGTTTCGAAAGGGCTGGTTTGTTATCGAACAATTCCAGCTGGCTCGGAGCCCCGGCCATGAAGAGGTGGATGACCCGCTTCGCCTTCCCCGGGAACTGCGGGGGTCGCGCACTGACCGCCGCTGTCGCGGAACCGATCAGCGATTCCGTGAGGAGGCCAGCGAAGGCCATTTTTCCGAGTCCGATGCCACAGTCGCGGAGGAAGTGGCGGCGGGAAACATCGATCGGGTGCGGGGCAGCAGTCATGGTATCGGATGGAAGCATCCCGGCGCAGAAGCGTGGCCTTCCGCGCCGGGGTTTCAGGAAGTACGGCAGACGGGCGGGGTCAGGGACCGCCGACTGGGCGGGCTGTCGCCGGCGAGCCGTCGGGTCGGAACGTGGCCAGCCGGATGGGTTCGCGGCGGGCGGTGGTATCGATGTGGACGGTGATGAGCGAGCGGCCTGCGGGGAGGTCGACCGTCATTTCCGTGGCGGCATTGACCGTGGTATTGCCCGCGAAGATCTGGAGGCCGGTGGCGTCATTGAGCCGGAGGCCGACTTTACCGGCAGTGGAGACTTCGATTTCCGCCTGGAGGGCGGCGTGGGATTTGTTGCCCGCTTTGAAGGCAGTGGCTTCGCTGATGGGGAGGGTGCCATTGGTGCGGGAGTAGACCGGCATCCAGACGAGGTCGGCCTGATGTTCTGCGAAGCCGCGGATGCCTTTGAGGCTGACCCAGCGTCCCATGTCCGGGAGGGGTTGGGCCGTGCGCCAGCGGCGGACTGCGCCATCTTCCTGGACCTTGTAGGGACCGTCCTTGCCGAGTTCCGAGAGGAAGCGGACGAGGTCGATGAATTCGTCGCGGCGGAGGCTTGCGGTGAGGCCCGGGGGCATGAGGGAAACCGGGATCGCTTCCTGTTTGGCGACCGTGCTGGCCGGGATGGATTCGACATTGCCTGCGGCGTCGCGCAGGAGGACTTCGCGGTCGTCCTGGCGGACGAGGAAGCCGCTGTGCACGCCCCCGTCCTTCGTGCTGAGCATAGTGGTAGCGTAGCCTTCCTTGATCTTCTTCGATGGTTCGAGGAGGCTTTCGATGATGTAATCGACCGGGGCGCTCGAGCCGATCGAAACGAGGTCTGGGCCGACGATGCCGCCGACGGCGCCGATGGCATGGCAGACTTGGCATTGCTGGGCTGCGCGGCGGTAGACGACTTCGCCGCGGGCTGGGTCGCCGGCGTCACGGACTTCCGCCATCATTTTCGTGAGTTCCTCCGGGGTGAGGGACATGACCGGCTGGAGATTGCCGGCCGTGGTGAGGATTTCGACGAGTGCCTTGGTGTCGCCCCCGGCTGAGCTGGCCTTCTGAATGCCTGCGGCGGCGATTTCCGACGGGATTTTCTGGTCCTTGAGAGCCCCTGCGAGAATGGCGGGGCCGTCCTTGCGGGCGAGGACCGCTTCGAAGAGCCGCGAGGCCGGATCCGGAGACGTGAGGGCTGCGAGGAAGCCCGGAGTCATGGGGGCGGCTGCGGCCGGGTCCATGGCGAAGAGGGCAGCGATGGCCTGCCCGCGCAGGTCTGCGTTGGCGTCGTTGCTCAGTTTCGAAAGGAACGAGCGCGAGGCATCGCCGCCGAGGGCGACGAGCGATTCGAGGGCTGCGTCCGCAAGGGCACCGCCTTGCGAGGCAAACGATTCAAGGTGGCCGCGGAGGCCATCCAGTTTGTAGGCGCCGGCGAGGCGGAGCGATGCCGGGCTTGCCTGGTCGCCGCTGGCCGAGGCGAGCGGAGTGACCGTGGCCGGGTCGATGAGGACCTTGCGCTGGCGGGCCGCCGTGACGAGGGCGCTGGCAATGGCATCGCCGGGCACCTTGGCCGTGAGGGATGTCAGTTTGGCGAGGTCTTCCGGTGAGCCGAGTGATCCCACGAGCGCGACGACATCGCGGAGGCGGTCGGCATTCACTTTATCGGCGCTGACGAGGTCGAGGAGGGCGGCGACCGCCTGCGGACGGTCTGCGGCCTTCAGGGCGAAGGCGATCTGGGCGACATTGCCCCCGAAGGTGATTTCTCCCTTCTGGAAGGCCGGGAGCCATGTGTCCGCGAGTTGGCGGCAGGTGAGCCAGAGCGAGAAATCGATATTCTCGTCCATGGGGTGGTCGAGGGCGCGGCAGGCGGCTTCCACGGCGGCAGGCGAATTCGCCATGCGGAGGGCATTGATCGCTTCGAGGCGGACCTTGGGGGAAGGATCCGTGGCGAGCGGCGAGGTCATCGTGAGGGCTTCCGCGCCCTTGCCATCGCGCAGCACGAAACCGAGCACGCGGGCCGCCACCGAGCGGCAGTCGCCATCCTTCTGGAGCAGCGACTGCAGGAGGTCGCGGTCGAATGGCCATTTCAGATCGAAATCGGCGATCGTCTGCATGGTCCATGTGATTTCGCGGACCATGGCGGCGTCGTTCTGGTGAGTGGCGAAGGCCTTCTTGAGGGCTTCGATGACTTCCTCATGCGGTCGGGTCTTGAGGGTCTGTTTTGCTTCGAGGCGGACCCATTGTTCCGGTTCGCGGAGGAGTGCGATGAGATCGTCCGTGGATTTCGAGGCGTAGTCGACGGCTGGGCAGAGCGGGCTGTTCTTGACCGAGATTCTCCAGATGCGCCCGTGGACGTGGTCGCGGCGTTCGTCGCGGAAATCGACTTCGCCGTGCTGGATGATGGGGTTGTACCAGTCCGCGATGTAGAGGGCACCGTCGGGACCCATTTTGAGGTCGATGGGGCGGAACGATCCGTGATTGCTCGTGACCACGTCCGGGAGCTGCTGGGAAGTGAAGCTGCTGCCGTTCGGGGTCAGTTTGAAGCGATTGACGCGGTGGCCGCGGAAGTCGCAGGTGATGAGATCGCCCTGCCAGTCAGCGGGGAAGTGTCGACCGCTGATGATTTCTAGGCCGCAGTGTTTTGGCTGGCCGGGGTTGAGGCCGCGCAGAATGCGGGGGAGTTGGTTGGGAAGGCAGATGAAGGTGGCTCCTGGGAACGAGTGATTGATGCCTTCGCCGTAGGCACCATCTGTCACGAAGCTCTGGCCCCATTGGTCCCAGACGTGGCCCCATGGATTGACGTGGCCCATGGCGAAGATTTCCGCGCGTTTCGTTTCCGAGCGGTACTGCCAGATGCCTGATCCCATGAGGCGGCGGACGCCGTAGGGAGTTTCCGTGTGGGTGTGGATGTAGACGCTCTGGTTGAAGTAGAGGCAGCCATCGTGTCCGCGTTTGATGCTATGGAGGATGTGGTGGGTGTCCTCTGTGCCGAAGCCGCTCATGATGACTTCGCTGGTGTCGGCCCGGCCGTCACCATTGGTATCCTTCATGAAGAGGAGTTCCGTGGAATTGGCGATGTAGGCCCCGCCGTCGCCTGGCAGAATTCCCGTTGGGATGAGCAGACCTTCGTAGAAGACCGTGCTCTTGTCCGCCTTGCCATCGTGATCCGTGTCCTCGAGGACGACGATTTTATCCGACTGTTCCTGGCCAGGTTTGATGTGCGGGTAGATGGCGCTGCTGGCGCACCAGAGGCGTCCCTTTTCGTCCCATGCCATCTGGATGGGTTTGGCGATCATGGGATCCTGGGCGAACAGGTTTGCCTGCAATTCCGCGGGGAGCTGGAAGGTGGCCTGCTGGACCGCGGGGTCGGTTGACGGGATTTCCCGGAGGTCGCGCTGGGCGTGGGTCGTGGCCGTGGCGGCGGTGAGGGCGAAGAGAGAGACAGAGATCCGCTTCATGGAAGGAGGGAAGAGAAAGGTTCCTGAGAAAATTGGTTCGATGTGCGGTGGTTGCTCAGTTCGGGCCCTTGGATTTGGCGGCGATGGAAGCGATCACTTCCTCCTGTTTGGCGATGAGGGGGTCGAACATGGGGATTTCGACGCCGTTGTTGCCCTGTTCGTGTTTCCGGAAGCCGAAGAGGTAGGTTTCGTTCTGTGGTCTCCAGCGGTGGAAGAACAGGCGTTGCTTGGCGACGACCGCCCTGCGGAGTTCGGCCAGTCTGGCGGTATCATCCGGGCTGGGAGCGGGCAGGCCGAGGGCTGCCACGATGGCTGGCGTCATGGCCGCGTAATCCGCTTCCGTGAAGGTGACCCCGTTCACCGTTTTCTTCGGGACCGGCTGCGTGGCGGTGAGAATGTCTGCGAAGCGGTGGTTACGGGAAGCCGCGAGCTTCTGAATGGCGTCGCGGATGCCGGCGAGTTTCGGGCCGTGATTGGCGAGGGCCGGGTGGTCGCCGGTGGCCGGGGGCGACATGAGAATGACCGAAGGATTCGAGACGTCGCTGATCATGTTGAGCATGCGTTCGTAGGACGCCAGGAAATCGGCATGGCCTGCGTCGCCATGGAAGGCATCGACCGCTCCGTAGCAGCAGATCACCACGGTCGGCCGGATTTCCGCGAGCTGTGCCTTGAGTCGGTCGAATCCTTCCTGCGGCGGGCCGAAGTACGAACGGCTTTCGCAGCGCGGGGTATCGCCGGACCAGCCCATGTTGCGGAAACGGACGTGTTTGCCCGCGCAGGTTGCCGTGAGGGCTGCTTCCAGATGACCGTAGTTGCCGTCGCGTTCGAAAAACGTATCGCCGAGCAGGACCACCATATCGCCATCGCGGAAGGCGAGGGGACCCGTGGCAGGGAGCGCCGGAAGGGCGGCCGCCGCGGCGGGAGCGGGATCCTGGGCCCGCACAGAGTGAGCCATCGGGAAGGCTGCCATGGCGGCAGCGGCGAGAAATCGGGGGAAGCAGCGGTTCATGAGAAAAACGGGAGGTTTGGAGGAATCGGGATCAGGGAAAAGGCGAGAGCATTACGTGGATGAGGAGGTGGATTTTCCATCGGTCACTATGCATTCCGGCAGAGGTCGGCCTCGTATTCCGGCGGACGGCCTGTGATGAGGTGATCGGCCAGTTGTGCCGCGAACCATGGGGCGTGCAGGACGCCTTTGGAACCGAGTCCATTGAAGAAGGCGAGCTGCGGGTGGGCGGGATGGCGGCCGATGATGGCGCGGCTTTCGCGGATGATGGGACGGACTGCGGCCGAATGGCCCGTGACCTGCCATGGGACTGTGATGAGGCGGGCGAGCTGGGCTTCGATGGCGCGGCGGCCGGACTCTGTCGGGCTTGTCGTAAGGTCATCCCATGCGTAGCCCGAGCCACTCCGGAAGCGGCCATGGCCCAGTGGCAGGAGCCATTGGGAACGGTTCAGAATGCGGTCGCCGGGCAGATCCGGGATCGACAGATCGAGGATTTCGCCCTTGGCTGATTTCCAGCGGAGCCATGAAAAATGCGGATGGCGTGATGCCTCGTGTCCCTGGCAGAAGACGATGGTGCGGGTGTGGATGGTTCCAGCCGACGTGGCCATGGTGGCGTGTCCGGCGGGATTGGTCGATGCCGGGCCGGCATCTGCCGCAAGGAAAAGCTGTCGGTCCTTCAGCCATTGGCGCGACGCCTGGATCCAGCCGGGAACATCGAGCCATGCGCTCTGCATGGCGAATCCTGGACCCGCCACGGCCCCCGGTGGCACAAGGGGGTCTGGCTGCGGCGACACCAGCCATTGTGCAAAGGCCGGGTCGTTCCGCTTTTCTGCCCAGCGCCGTTCCTCATCCGCCGTATTGAGCAGCCGGACGTGCGGCAGAAAGTGGAAGAAATTCCGCCCGAGCAGCGCTGCCGTTGTTTTGTAGAACTCTGCTGCACACGGCCAGAATTCCGCAATCCGCCAGCCCAGTGCCACCCTTTGCCCGGTGATCGGCGTGACAATCCCCGCTGCCACGAGCGATGACGTGACCGCTTCCTCCCGGTCAATCACCAGCGGACGATGGCCCCGGCGGATCAGTTCCCATCCAAGGGAAGCACCGGCGAGTCCATGCCCGACAATGACGAATTCATGGATCGGCTGATGAGGCATCCGTTTCCCTGTGCATGGGCGCACGACGGGCGGCAACGAAGGATTCCGCAGCCGGAAACCACTGGCGTCGTGTGGTTTGCCTGCTAATTGCCCTGCCCTTGCCGGAACCTTGGGTAAGCAGCGATGCAAACATGCAGAAATACCGCGATCTGATTGACAGCGTCCTGTCGGGAGAAAGTCAGTCCACCTGTCCGGTGGCTTTCTGGCAGCATCACCCCGTGGCCGATCAGGAAGCCGGCACAATGCGGGACGCCACCCTTGCGTTTCAGCGGAGGTTCGACTGTGATTTTGTGAAGATCACGCCGGCCTCGACCTTTCAGCTGCGGGATCATGGACTTGAAGACGAGTGGCGCGGCGATGCGTTGGGGCGGCGCTGGATCGGACCGGGAGTGATTCGGGAAGCGGCGGACTGGCGGGCGCTGCGGGAACTCGATCCGGCAGTGGGCTTCGCCGGACGGCATCTCGACTGTGCCCGCATGGTGCGGCGGGCGCTTGATCCGGAGATTCCCGTCGTCCAGACTGTTTTCCTGCCGCTTTTTCAGGCTGCGGCGCTGGGAGGCGATCGCTTTCTGCGCGACTGCGCGGAGAATCCTGAGGACGTTGCCATGGGACTGGAGATGCTGAGCAGGAATACGGTAAAGCTGATTGTGGCGCTGTTGGATGCGGGGATCGACGGCGTTTTTCTGGTGGCGCAGCACGCGCGGGCCGGGGTTTTTGCGGAGGAACGGTATGCGGAACTGGCGGGGGCATCCGACCGAGCCTGTCTGGCTGCGGCGGCTGGCATGCCTCTGAATTTCTTTCACCTGCATGGGGAATCCGTGCATCTCGGGGCGTTGCCGGACGATGCTCCGGCGGTGCTGCACTACGAGGAAGGACCGGGGCACGCGGCCATGGACGAACTGCTGCGGTCGGGCCGCCGGGTTGCGGGCGGGCCGTGTCAGGCCGGCTGGATCCGTACGGGGACACCCGAAGAAGTGAGTGAGGCCACGAAACTGCTGCTCCGGCGCTGCAAGGGTCCGCGGTTTCTGTTGAGCGCCGGCTGTGTGCTCACGCAGGACACGCCGGCTGCGAATGTCGAGGCTGCGGTCCGGGAAGCGCGCTCGCTGCGTCCCGACCGGGATGATGGCGAACCGAAGACGGAAGGAGGCGGGCATGACTGAAGAGGTGCCGTCATTGGATTTTGGCGGGCCGGTGGCGCATCCCTTTGTGGAGATGGGAGAAGACGTTTTGGGGCGGTCGGTTCACGATATTTTCTCTGCGGTGGCGGTCCGTCTTGCCGGGAAGGTGGCGATCCGTGCGGCAGCGGGCGTGGTGACGTACGGGGAACTGCTGGGTCGGGTGGATGCGCTGGCGGCGGCACTGGCGGCGAGTGGGGAACGGGGTGATGCTGTGGGATTGGCCTTGCCGGTGGGGGCGGATATTCCGGCGGCGATGCTCGCGTGTCTGGCGGTGGGTCGGCCGTATGTGCCGCTGGATCTCCGGCATCCCGAGGAACGGAAGGCAGCGATTCTGCGTCATGCCGGCTGCCGGACGATCCTGGTTTCCGGGGAGGATGGGCTCCGTGGGATGGATGCGGGTGGGGCCGAGGAGATCGATGTGCGGAACGTGCGGGCGGCTCCGGGCGGGTGGCGGGCGTCTGCGGTTCCGGATGACCCAGCCTACGTTCTGTATACTTCGGGATCGACCGGTCGGCCCAAGGGTGTGCGGCAGGACCAGAGGGGCTTGCTGCATGACGTGCGGCAGTACACGAATTCTGTCCATCTGAGCGAGACGGACGTGTGTTCGCTGTTCTATTCACCGTCCGTGAACGGAGCGATCCGTGACATTTACGGGGCCCTGCTCAACGGGGCTGAATTGTGTGTGACCGACCTGCTTGGTGAAGGATTCAGTGGCGCGCTGGGTCGGGCCGGGGATGCCGGGATGACGGTTTTTCATGCGATGCCGCCGGTCCTGCGGAGTCTGCTGCGCGGGGATGGAGTGGCTGCGGCGATGCGGCGGGTTCGGCTCGCGTATGTGGCGGGCGACCGTTTTTTCGGAGCCGATGTGCGGCTGCTGCGGTCTGCGATGCCTGCCGGGGCGTTTCTGTACACGGGGATTGGGTCGACGGAATGTGCGACCCTGTATCGTCAGTGGTTCGTGCCCGGAGACTGGGAAATGGGGGATGGGGAAGTGCTGCCGGTGGGTTATGCGGTGCCCGACCGTGCCGTGCAGCTGCGCGATGAAGCCGGGGATTTGGTTGCGCCCGGCGAGCGTGGAGAAATTCATGTACGCAGCCGTTTTGTGGCGCAGGGATACTGGCGGGAACCGGAACTGACTGCGGCGGCCTTCCGGGATCTGGGCGATGGCGTGCGGGAATTCCGGACGGGCGACTGCGGCGTGCTGCGGTCCGATGGATTGCTCGCTTTCGGCGGGCGTGGCGACCGTCAGGTCAAAGTCCGAGGCTTCCGAGTCGAACCCGGCGAAGTCGAAGCGCAGCTGCGCGCCATGGATGGGATTGGGGAAGCGGCCGTGGTCGTCAGCGACGACGGCAGGCTGGTCGCCTTTGTGGAACGGGTGGGTGGCGGTGCCGCGGGCGTGAGTGGGGAAGTGCTGCGGGATCGGCTTGTGGAACGGTTGCCCGGTCATCTCGTGCCGTGGCAGGTCGTGGTGCTGCCTGCCTTGCCTCGACTGGCGAATCTGAAGATTGATCATGGGTCGCTGCGGCAGATGGCCGGGGCGGTGGAAAGGCCCGGGGAAGGTGCGGTCCCGGGTGATGCCGTGCCGTCGGTGGAGGGAAGCGATGGTTGGCTGGCGGTGGTCCTGGCGGAGTGGGGTCGCTGCGTTGGCCGCAGAGCGCGGTCGGCAAGCGAGACGTGGCGGGAGGCGGGAGGTGATTCGATTCAGGCCCTCGCCTTGCTGGTGGCCCTTGAACAGAAGGTGGGACGGACGCTTCCGGCCACGACCATCGGTCCGGAGGCGACGCCCGATTCCATTTCCCATGTACTTGCGGGCCGTGAGGCTGAGGCGGAACGCCCGGCGGCCCGCCTTGCGGGAACGTTCTGGCTGGTGACATGGGCTCCGGGAGCGAGTCTGCACGACCGATGGCTGTTGGATCAGCTGAGCGATCTCCTGAGTGGGGAAGTCCTTGAATTGACGACCGTCGAGCAGGAACTGGAGAGGATCCGGACGATTCCTGATCTGGCCGAGGAATGTGCTGAGAGGATCGCAGAGCGTGCGGCTCCTGGATCCGATGTGTATCTGATTGGGATTTCCTTTGGGTCGCGGGTGACCATGGAACTGGGGAGCGTGCTGCGGCGGCGAGGGTATCGGGTGAGATGGGTTGCTGTCTGCGATATTGCACCTGTGAGCGGTTATGATCTGCTGGCGCGGGAAGCCGAGGAATTGAAGCTGAGACGGCTGGGGGATACCTCGTGGTGGAGCAGAATGCGGATGAGGTTGCTGGCGGAAGCGCGGTGGTGGATGTCACGGCGCGTGCAGTGGCTGGTGCGGCGTGGATGGCAGCGTGGACTGCGATGGACGGCAGCGATCGGAACCACGGTTTTGGGAGAACGCTTCAGTGATGGCGTGAAGAATGCGATTCGCCGCGGGCAGGCCGGGCGGTGGCATCCCTCATGGTACTCCGGCGAACTGACATTGCTGCTGACTGACAGAACCGCGTCTCTGTTCCCGGGATCATCGGCTACCCTTGGCTGGGAACAGTTCGCGCAAAGCGTGCGGCGCGTCACCATCCCGGGCGACCACTTCAATTACAATGGCGGGGAGTTTGCCGGGGGATTTCTGGAACTTGTCAGGAAAGAAGTGACAAGGGCCGCGGCGCAGGACAGCACCCCGGATGGTGAACCGTAGGGCCCCGGGAACAGCGGGCGGGCTGATGGGCAGGGCCTTGGAGGATTCACGCTGCGGATTTCCGGCGGCGGCGGAGGCCGAGAGCGGCGAGTCCGGCGGCCGCGGTGAGTGCCGAGGAAGGTTCCGGGATGTAGGTGAGGGCGAAGTCGTTGCCATCGCTGCCGGGGAGGGTGGCGGCGCGGTAAGTGACTGTCCAGAAGTCGTTCGGGTCGAGCGTGTCGGCGGCGGCGAAGGAAGCGCCTTCGCTGAGCCCGGCGAAGTTACCGAGGAAGGCATCGCTGCCGTCATTCAGCCAGAGGAGGAACGAATCGTTGACGGCCGGGATGTAGCCATCGGCGAGAGTGACGGCGAGCGAAGCGCTGCCGAGGTCGACGCTGCCGAGCGACGCGATCTGGTCGTACTGCGAACCAGCGAGTGGTCCGGAGATTTCGAAGGCGAAGACGCTGCCGGATCCGGTGGTTGTGAGTGAACCAGTGGTGAGTCGGCCGCGGGCGGTGGGGCTGCCGGGGGCGACGCGGCCGCCATTGACGGTGACATCGGCCACCGATCCGCTTCCGGCGAGGGTGCCGGGGCCATTGACGGTGGTGGCGGTGGTCAGGAGGGCTCCATCGATCTGGAGAGTGCCTGCGTCAACGATGGTGTTGCCGTGGTAAAGGCTCACGCCTGTGAGGACGGTGGTGCCGGGGCCCGCCTGGCGAACCGTTCCCTTGTCGGCGGGGAGGTCGGCGATGGAATTGGCCAGCGAGATGCGGTCGAGTCGGTTGAAGCGGAGTTCACCGAAGTTCGAGATGCTGCCCGATCCGATTTGGCCGGTGGTGCCGCCATTACCGATGGCGAGGGTGGCACCGTCGTTGATGGTGACTGGGCCCGTGAGGGAATTGGTGCCGGTGAGCGAGGCGGTGCCTTTGCCTTGATGGGTGAGGCTGCCATCGCCGGTGAGGGCATTGGGCAGGGTGAAGTCGTCCGTGCGGTCGAGGATGATGCGGGTATTGGCCGCCATGGTGATGGAACCCGATCCGGCTGAGCCGCTGGTGCCGCCGTTGCCGATCTGGAGGGATCCGGCATTGACGGTGGTGCCGCCGCTGTAGCTGTTGTTGCCGGCGAGGACGAGGCCGTGAGCCACGGTGGCATTTTTCACGATGCCGACCGATCCGGCTCCGTCGGTGATGGAGCCGAAGAAGACCGAGGACGAGGCATTGCTGGTATTGCCGATTTCGAGAATGCTGGCGGTACCCGCGGCGGAATTAGTGACCGTTCCTGCGAGGCCCTGGAGGACCGAGATCGTTTCGTTGCGGCCATTGAGGTCGAGCGAACCACCATTTGCGGTGACGACCGTGCCGTCCCAGATCTGGTCATTGCTGGTGCCGCCGAGGACGACCGATCCACCGTTGATGGTGAGGTCGACGGCGACCGCTTTCGAGCCGACCGTGGTTTTGTCGAGGATGACCATGCCATCGTTGACGCGGAGGCGGCCTGAATTGTTGTCGGCTGGTCCGCCGAGGATGAGGACACCCGGGCTGTTCTTTTCGAGGACCATGCCGCCATTGGAACCACCGTCGAAGGCACCTTGGAAGTTGCCGCCATTGACCGAGAGCACCATGTGAGTGCCGCCCGTGGCAATCGAGCGCACGATGGTGCCTGCTTCTCCGTAGAGTTCGTTGATGACTTCTCCTTCGTAATTGAACTGGAGGGTGGAGTTTGCTCCCGTGAGGGTCACGTTGCTGGCGTCGGGGATCTGATCGCGGAAGACGCCCGCGGTACCCGTCCCGATCTGAAGGGTCGAGCCATTGCGGATTTCAACGTTTCCGGCGAAGCTGTTTTCGCCTTCCCATGTGATGCGGCGGGCACCGACCGTGGAAGCTGGAGGCGTCACGCCCGGGAGGAGGGGATTGCCGAGGGAATCGAGGACATCGATGGCGATGGTGCCGACATTGCCTGTGATGGAATTGCTGAACGATGTGCGGTCCGGGTGCTGACCCGTGAGGATGACCGGGCGGTTCAGGTCGAGCGTGCCATTGAAGATGGCGGCGACGGCACCGCTGCCCCCGGAACTGCCGATGATGACCGGGCCCGTGCCGCCATTGGCCGGGACGATGATCGGGTAGTTGTAATTGGTGACTGCGATGTGATTCGAGACGAGCGCGATCGGTTGAGAACCGGTGGAAGCGTCGCCGAGGGTGACCGGGGCGAGTTGACCACTGGTATTGACGAGGCTCTGGACGTAGCCGCTGCTGATGGTGGTGGCTCCCGTGTAGGTATGGGCGACGCGGTTGAAGTCGATCCAGCCCGAACCTGCGCTGACCGAGACCGAACCGCTGCCTGTGATGACGTTGCCGGCTGCGAGGATGGGGGCGGAGGCCAGCGGCGCGTCCACGCGGGCGAAGGCGAGTTGGCCGTCGTTCGTGATGGCCCCGGTGGGGAGAGTGCCTGTGTTGCTGGCTCCGTCGCCGACCTGGAGGGTACCTTGATTGATGAAGGTGGCACCGGTGGCCGTGTTGGTGCCGGTGAGGATGAGTTTGCCGGCTCCTGCCTTCACGAGACTCTGAGTGCCCCCGAGGGTGGCGGCGAGGACGGCATTCCCGGCGGTGTTGTGCTGGTGAACGATGAGTTCGTTGCCGCCAGTGGCAATCGCGCCATTCTGGATGGCGACCGTCCCGGCTCCGACGGCTGGGGTGATGAGGATACCGCCCTGAGCGAGGGTGCTTGTGCCGCCGCTGAGGTCGACCGTGGAATTTCCGGCGCTGTTGAAGCGGGCGGTGGCAGCCGTGGTGCCTGGGGCGATGGGGACAGTGCCCGCGGGGACGTCGAGGTGTCCGGCGGCCGTGCCGTAGCCCGAGGCGGAGAGACCGCCGAGGCGACCGCCGTCCTGGACGGCCCATGTGGAACCATTCCATGTGGCGTAGGCCGCGGTGGCTGAGGCGAGGATGCCATTGCTGTTGGCTGCTCCCGTGGTGAAGCGGGTGGTGCCGCTGCCCGTGGTGGCGAAGTCGGCGCTGCCACCCGTGCTGCGGCTCAGGGAATTCGGCAGGGCAACGGTGAGATTTCCACCATTGTTGTCGCCGACGAGATTCGATCCCTGGATCGCAAAGGAAGCCGTGCCCGCACCGGCACCCGTGCCGCTCACGTTCGTGATGGCGGCATTGGCCGGAGCGAAGGTCTGGACGGAATCGCCACTGGCGCGCCCGACGATCTTGAGGGTACCGCCCTCGAGGGCGTAGCCGGCGTGCGACGGAAGCACATTGTCATTGCTGGCGAGGTTGGCAGTGAGTGTGCCATTGCGAACGACCGTGACGCCTTCCCATGAATTGCGGGCCGTGAGGACGAGTTCGCCCGATCCCCGTTTCTCGACATTGCCCGGTCCGCTGATGGTCTGGTCCATCTGGAGGGAACCAGCGCGGTCGACGCGCAGCGTACCGACATTCGATCCATTCGTTCCGAAGTCGCCGCCGCCGAGGAAGACCGGGCCGGAGCCGAGCGATCCGGTGGAGCCGCCCTTGCCGACCTGGAGAGTGCCCTGGAGGATTTCGGTCCCGCCCGAATAGGAATTGCTGCCTGTGACCGCGACGAGGCCGGTACCGTCCTTCGAGAGTTTGACCGTGCCTGCTCCGTCTGTGATGGTGCCGCCGTAGCCGCCTGTGCCGGTGGCTCCGATGACGCCGGGGATGAAGGTTCCGGTGAAGGCAGAGTTGGCATTGCCATTGCCGATGCGGAGGTCCGAGACCGTGCCCGGGGCCGAATTTAGAATTGTGCCGCCATTGCCTTCGATGCGGGCGACCACTTCGCTGCGGCCGTTCATGTCGAACGTCCCGCCGCGCACGAACATGGCCGTGCCATTGAAGATCTGGTCGTCTCCGGTCCCGGCCAGCTGGACCTTCCCATTGTTCAGGAAGAGATTGACGGCAGCTGCGTGGACATTGAACGAACTGATTTTGGCGAGGACGACCGTGCCGTTTTCGACGCGGAGGTTGCCCGTGGCATTGTCGCCTGTGCCCGAAAGCGTGAGCGTGCCGCTGCCGAGCTGGATGATTTCCGAATTTGCTGCGCCGGCGATGGTGTGGGCGATTTCGAGGTTATCCGAGCGGTTGAACGCGATGTCCGAGGCGTTGGCGAGGGTGAGCTGGAGGCCGCGGCCGATGTCACCCGTGGTGCCGCCATTGCCGACGAGGAGGGTGCCGCCCTGGAAGTTGGTGGCTGAGTTCGTGACCGTGACCGTGCCCGAGAAGAGCTGATTCTGGGTGATCTGCCATGTGCCGATACCGCCGAAGGTGAGGCTGGTGCGGCCTGCGCCTGGATCGGCGAGCACACCATTGAAGGTGTTGGCCGTCCGGTTCGTGGCGAGCAGAGAGAATCCGCGGTCGCCGCCTTCCGTCATGGCGATGGAAGCCGGGCTGATGGTGAGGCCGCCCGTTTGGTAGTTGCTGTTGATGGCACCGCCGCCGAGATCGACTGTGAAACTGCGGTCTGACGATGCGCCTGGTCCGTCGTAGCGTAGCGTGCCGCCATTGAAGACGAGGTTGGAGGCCGCGGATGAGGAAGCCCCGATGCTTGAAGCGATCCCGCCATTGGCGAGTCGGTTGGCGACGAGGGTGCCGCGGGTGATGGTGGTGGCTCCGGTATAGTTGTTGGCTCCGACGAGGGCAGCGAAGCCATCGCCGGTCTTGTCGATGCCCGCGCTGCCGCTGACGACGCCGGCGAGCGTGCCGACATCGCCACCGCCGTGCGGGTGGAGCCGGGTATCGGCTGCCAGCGTGGTATTGCCCGAGAAAGTGACCGCATTAGCGAGTCGGATGGCGCCGAGGGCACCGGCATTTTCGAGGACACCATTTCCGGCCAGCGAGAGCGCATTGGAAACGTGTGCTCCATTGGCCGCTGTCAGGCTATACATGGCCAGCTGGCCACCGTCGCGGACCGTGATCGGTCCCGTGCCGAAGGCCGAGCCGAACTGCGGGACGACGCGTCCGGCATTGATGATGGTGCCTGCTGTGTAGCTGTTGAAGGTATTGTTGGTGGGAGCGGCGAAGCCCGAGCCACCGAAATTCGTGGCCGAGCCCGTGCCATTCTTGACGAGGAGATTCGGGACGAAGGTGCCGGCAGCCGATGGATTATCCGTGACGCGGACCCGGAGCGTGATGTCGTTCCGGCCCGCCGTGTCGAGCGCTTCCGGAAGATTGAGGTGGAATTCGCCATCGCTCCGGCCAGAGGTGATGCGGCCCATGGCTCCTGCGGTCGTCTGAATCCAGTGATTGGCTCCGCGCTGGGTGACATTGCCATCGCTGACACGCAGGAGGGCACCGTCATTGATTTTGACATCCGCCTGGCTCGTGAGCGAACGGACCGTGAGGTCGCTATTGATGGTGCGGTCCGCGTCTGCCCCGGAATTGGCGAGGACATCGGCACCCGAGAGTGTGGTCAGCGGAGTTCCCGTATTGGCCGTGAGGGCGACTGGAGCGACTTTCGATCCATCCCAGAGGGCGGGGGCTGCGGCTCCGGCGGTCGCTCCGGCGATCCAGCCTGGGCCGAGGCGTTGTCCGGCTGTAAAGCCATTGAGTGTGACCGTTCCGGTGGTGCCGAGGTAGGCTCCTGATCCACGCGTTGGGGTGGCAATGGAGCCGAGGCCGAGGGTATCGGCAGCCGCATTGTTCTCCGCCGTGAAATAGCCATTGGTGGAGACGCTCGTGAGCGCATGGGAACCGTTGAGGTTGAGGAGGCTGCCCGAGTTGAGGGCGACCGCTTTGGCTACGGTGACGGCGGCTCCATTGTCGGCGAGGGCGAGATTGCTGCGGCTGGCGACGGTGACGGTGCCGCCCGCGCTGAGGACGGTGCCTCGTTCCACCGAAAGGGTACCTTGGCGGATTTCGATATTGCCCGCTCCGGTGCCGCCGGTGACGTCGGCAACCACTACGGTATTGTTGCCCGTTTTGCGGAGCGTGTAGCCACTGAGATTGAGTTCGGCTGCTCCGCCCGTGTTGCGGATTTCCCAGTTGTTGGCATCGGCTCCGTTGCCTGCCTTGCCGATGGAGGCGTCGCCAGCCAGCGTGACGAATTTCGTGGAATTGACCGAAGCGGCGGCGGTGCCCGGGTTGTTGCGGAGGGCGCCGAATTCGAATCCGTGGGCAGTGATGCCATTGCCGCGGCCGCTGATGATGAGGCGTTCTTCGCCCACGCTGAAGCCGCCGAAGTCGAGGGATCCTCCGGGGGTGACGACGGTGGCGTCGGTGGTTCCCGTTGACGATCCGAGCTGTCCGATGCCGTAGGCACCGCCGGTGGTGTCGTTGGAAATGCGGATGGTGCCGCCGCGGATGGTGGTGAGGCCCGTGTAGGTATGGCCATTGCCGGCGAGGCCCCAGTCATTGGCTCCGAGCTTGGTGAGGCCGAAGTTGTTTTCCTCCGGGGTGGCACCGCCGAGGACACCGCCGAAGTCGCCGAAGACCGGTCCGGCATTGTTGATGTTGAAGGTGAGGGTTGCCGGGGTGGCACTGCCGTTGATGACGCGGTTGAAGACGCCTGCGGTGTCCGTTCCGGCGTCGTCGAAGCGTTCCACGGTGGGGCTGAAGCCATTGAGGACCGTGAGGCTGCCCGTGCCGATGCCGAGGCCGCCGATTTCGAAGGTGGCGCGCGGGGAGAGAGCGTTGGCTGCGCCGAGGGTTAGGGTGCCGCCGCGGACCCGGGTCGCGAAGGCGCTGCTGCCGGCTCCGCCCGTATTGTTCGGGCCGCTCAGGGTGACATTGGCACCGACGTTGTCGATTTGGATATTCCCTGGGCCAGTGAAGGCATTGCTGAGGGCGAGGTCGCCCGTGCGGTTGATGGAGAGAAGCGGGGTACCGCCGCCATTGGTGAACTGGACGAGTGGGGAAGCGCCGAGGTCGCCCGTGCCGCCGCCCGTGCCAAGCTGAAGCGTGCCGCCGGTGATCTGGGTGACGCCGCCGAAGCCTGGATTGTTGTCCGCGAGCTGGACCGTAGTGCCATTCGTACCGACTCCGTAGTAGCCGACCACGAGGCGGCCATTGCCGGAGACGGTGCTCTCCACCCGCATGTTGCCTGCGCCCGAGATGTCGACCCAGTCGATGAAGCCGGCCGTGTTCGGGTTGAGTCGGCCTTCTCCGTTGATGGTGAGGGTTTTGCCGGAGCTGCCGATCACGAGTGTGTTGGCGGCTCCGCCCGTGCCGATCCCGCCGATGTTGCCACCGTTGTTGAGGGTCATGTCTCCGCTCCAGCGGCGGGTCGTGCCCGTGCCGCCGAGCCATGCGCCGAGGGTGGCGCGGCTGCCATTGACGGTAACGGCGGTCTCTGCGGGAACGTCGGTGCCTTCCGTTTCAATATTCCCCGAGTTGAGGACGATGTTCGGAAGATTGACGATGTTCGGGGTGCGGAGGTTGAAGCGGTTGCGCGTATTGACGGTCAGGGTGTAGCCACCGCCGTCGAGCGTCTGGCCTGCCGTTCCGTTGCCAATGTCGATGGTCTTCGTGCCTCCAACGGTCGCATTGCCGGTCAGGGTCAGGCTGCTGATGGCCTTGCTGGCGTCGACATTGACGTAATGATTGACGATGGCTCCCGAGCCATCCGGTCCGGCTCCGGCGATCGAGAAATTCTTACCCCCTCCCGTGAGGGCAGTCCCGTTGAAATTCACCTGCGCTCCGCTGGCCACATCGACGCCCGCATTGAGGGCGGCGGCGGCCGTGCCGAGAGCACCGGCATTGAGAACACGGAGACGGCCACTGGCCACCCCGATCGATTGACCGGCTGCAAATGAATTCGCCGCATTGAGGGCGACCGTGCCCGGTCCGCTGAACGTGATTCCGCCCGTTGTGGTCACCGGGGCATTGAAGAGGGCGAGCCGTCCGGCTCCGGCCCCCGCGAGCAATTGCGTATTGCCGAGTGCCGTCACATTCCCGTTGAAGACCAGGTTTCCGCTCAGCGCATTGATTTCCGAGACAAAGGTTCCCGCGGTTCCGTCGAGGGTCAGGGCCGAACCGATCGTCTGCGTGGAATTCTGGGAATAGTTCCGGATCCGCGACGGCGATGGGCCCGCATCCGTCAGCGTGATGGCATTGCCGCCGAGGGTGAAGTTCCCGGCTCCTGGCGCAAAGGTGATTTCCGGAAACACCGTCGCCGCCGCCAGATCATTGTTCGTAAGCAGATTCGCCGTGCCCGCAAAGATCAGGTAATCGCCCGTGGCCGGCGCAATCCCTCCCCAGTTGAGCGCCGATGACCAGTTGCCATTGGCATCCCCACCCGTCCAGATGGCAGGGGCCGCCATCGACTGCATCGGCCATGCCGCGATCAGTGGAGCAACCAGCACCGCAAAGCGTCCAGGAAGAAATCGGAACAGGGATCGGCGTTTCATGGCGGAAAGTGACAGAATTGTGAGGAACCCGGAAAATTCCGGATCCGGAATTGACCGCATCTTTCTGTAACCCGCCCGGGCACGTCAATTCATTCTTAATGGGCAATCGCGGATTTCCTTAATGAAAGTAAGAAAACTCACCGTAATTTCCATACTCTGCAGGATTTTCCGGAAAAGACTCGGATGCGGACGATTCGCGGGAAGATTTCAGTTTCGCGCGTGGCTGGATGGTACATGGTGGCGATCCTTCTGAATTTCCTTATTTACTGCTGAGCCATGATCAAAGTCGGACTTGTTTCTCTGGGGTGTGCGAAGAATCTGATTGATTCTGAGATTATGATTGGGCATCTGCGGGAGGCGGGGATGGAGATGACGCCCGAGGCTGGGGAGGCGGATGTGCTCATTGTGAACACGTGTTCGTTCATCGACATGGCGAAGCAGGAGAGCATTGGGACGATTCAGGATGCGGTGGACGACCGGGCGGGGGACCGGAAGCGGAAGCGGCAGAAGATCATTGTGGCGGGCTGTCTGGCGCAGCGGTTTTCGAAGGAATTGCCTGGGTTGATGCCTGAGGTGGATGCGTTCATCGGGCTGGATCAGATTACGCAGGTGGCACCGATCATTGAGGGCCTTGTGGGGAAGAAGGGGGAGGGGCCGGAGAATCTGGTGACGCGGCAGCCGAAGTACATTCCGGACTATGACACGCCGAGGTTCCGGCTGACGCCTCGGCATTCGGCCTATGTGAAGATTGCGGAGGGCTGCAATCATCCCTGTTCGTTCTGCATCATTCCAAGGATCCGGGGCCGGCACCGCAGCCGGACGCAGGAAAGTGTCGTGCGGGAAGTGGAACAATTGGTGAAGTCCGGCGTCCGGGAGATCAATCTGATCAGTCAGGACACCACGTATTTCGGGATGGACCGATGGGAGGATGGGCGGCCCAACCCGCGCAGTCCGGTGGACAGCAGCAAGGGAGAGAGTCTGGCGAGTCTGATCCGGGCGCTCAATGCGGTGGAGGGAGATTTCTGGATCCGGCTGCTCTACACGCATCCGGCGCATTGGTCCGATGAATTGATTGCGGCGATTGCGGAATCGCCCAAGGTGGCGCGGTACGTGGACATTCCGCTGCAGCACATTTCGAACCGCATGCTGACCCTGATGCAGCGGGAGACGAGTGGCGATTACATCCGGGACCTCGTGCGGAGGATGCGGGAAGGCGTGCCGGGGCTGGCGATCCGGACGACCTTCATTGTGGGATTCCCCGGCGAAACCGAGGAAGATTTCGCGGAATTGCTCGATTTCATCCGGGAGACTCGCTTTGAGCGGGCCGGGGTGTTCCGGTACAGCCGGGAAGAAGGAACGAAGGCATACGGGATGGACAGCCGGGTCCATCACAAGACGATCGAGAGCCGCTGGAACCGCGCCATGCGCGAGCTGCAGGTCCTTGCCGAGGAATTTAATGCCGCCCAGGTCGGACGCCAGCTCCGCGTGCTCGTCGAGAAGCCCGGAGTGGGCCGCACCGAGATGGATGCGCCCGACATCGATGGCACAGTCTTCGTCGATCCTGTCCTCCCCGTGGGTGAGTTCGCCGACGTCACCGTCCACGACTGGCGAGGGTACGATCTGGTCGCAAAGCGCTGAGGGTTTCGCGCAACTCGGCAGCCCACAGGCCACAGGGAATACCCAGAGCCAACCAACGCTGGCGGCTGGTGACCGTGGCCACCGCACCGGGCAAGTTGTGCCGCTGCCCGGCACCAGGCCTCTCCTTGGGCCTTGCCCCATCGGTTCGCTCCGCCTGATCCGCTCCGGTATCCGCCGCACGGTCCGCATAACAAAAAACCCCCGGCCTCACAAGGGAGACCGGGGGTACATGAGTTTAGACAGATCCGGGATCAGGCCTTGCGGCGGCGGGACTTCGCCATGCCGAGACCGAAGAGGGTAAGGAGGGGAATCGTCGACCCAGGCTCGGGCGCATTGGTGGCCAGACGGAAACCGTTGGTCAGAGCACTTGCAAAAGCATTAGCAGAACCAGGGGTTGCGGTGGCGATGAGCGCCCCACTTCCGCTGGAATACGCTCCGCCAAGAAGACTCATAGTGCTGGACCCGGCGGTGCCTTCGATGACTTCACGGACATTGCCATTCATGTCGTAGGTGCCGTAGTGGCTTGAACGCCCGTTGGTTCCCACGCTGGTCACGTTTCCGTTGGTAGAAGTATCAGGGTTCCAATCGGCCCCGTTGTTGTAGTTGGCAAAGTTACCGGTTGGGCCGGCAGAGCCCACGCCGGTGGCGTCCGCGGAGACCGACGTTGGTGCCGTATTGCTTTCCGTGGCGTAGTCCCAGTAGGTGCCATCGCCATTGTAGAAGGCCGCCTTGTACCATTCGTCCTGCGTGGGGATCCAAAAGGTAGCGCCGGGATTTCGCGCGACGGTGGAAGGGGAGTTCCCTTCCAAGAGGCCAGTCACCGTGTAGGCACCCGTTTCGGTAGACGAACTTGCGGTTCCACCATTGTGAAGCCAGTTGGCCACGCGGGCTGCGTCGAACCACGAAATCCCGTCGGCTGGCTTATCGCCAAAATTGGGTTTTACGACGTACCTTGATCCGACGGGGGCTGAAAGGTTCGGGCTGTTGATACCTCCGCGGAGGCCGTTGTTCATATTGATGCTGTAGAGCCCAAGGCTGTTGGCTCCGGTCGGATCCACAGTGTTGAGGAATGCGGCGTACTGAGCGTTGGTGAACTCGAACTTCATGATGCTGAAGTCGTAGCTGACCGCGCCGCGGCCATTGGTGTCGGCGGCGTTACCGCTGTCGCGGACGTCGACGAACTGGAGGGTGGACGCCGAGGCGATGCCAGAGAGGGCCAGCGAGGCCAGAGGTAGGAGGAAGCGGGTATGTTTCATTCAGATGAGTTGAATCAAGGGATTACCGTGATCTTACGCTGGGTTAGGAGCAGCGTCAAATATTTTTTGGAAAAATCTTAACAAAACCCTTAAGATTTGCGAAATATTTCCGAGCCGGGTGGCGATCGGGGAGAAAGTCCTGAGAATGAGCGAGTGGCTGGATGGCTGGAAAATCGGGGAGTCGGGCGGTTTCCGGGCTGCGGGACGTTAGGAATAACAGGTATTATCGTTAGGAAAAGAGGGGTTAAGTAATGCCATGGAAGCGGGGTGTTTTGGTTCTGGAGTGGACTGTTTGGGTGGGGAAACTGGGTGAAGAAACTGGGGGGGTAGGCAGGGTGTGAGGGAAGTTTCCGGGTGCTGAGTTCCCTGATACGAATGGAATTTTCGACCGTTAAGCAGAGTCTTCCCATGAAGTCCCGATTCTTCCGTCCTGTTGGGCTGGCGCTCAGTGCGCTGGCATCCGCCCCGGTTCTGGCTCAACTGCCGCTGAAGCCGGACGATGTGATTTGTTCGATTGGGAACGGTCTGGCCGACCGGATGCAGCATGATGGCTGGGTGGAAACGCTCATTCAGAGCAAGTCGGCCGGGAAGAAGCTGACCTTCCGGGAGTTGGGGATCACGGGGGACATGGTGAATCACCGTCCGAGGCACGAAGGATTTTCGTCGCCCGAGGATTATCTGAAACTGTGCAAGGCCGACGTGATCTTCGTCTTTTTCGGGTACAATGAATCCTTTGCCGGAGAGGCCGGGGTTGGTAAATTCCGGGAGGAACTCGGAGGGATGATCGACCGGTACCGTGGGATGCAGTTCAATGGGGAATCGGCTCCGCGGCTTGTGCTTTTCTCGCCGGTGGCGTTTGAGAATCACCGGAGTCCGAACCTTCCGAATGGGGCGGCGACCAATGTGAATCTGGCGCTCTACACGGGAGCCATCAAGCAGGTGGCCGAGGAGAAGGGCGTGGCCTTTGTCGATCTCTTCTCATCGTCGCAGGCGCGGTATGCGGCGGCTTCGGAACCACTCACGATCAATGGCGTGCATCTGCTGCCGGAAGGGAATCGTCAGATTGGGGAAATCATTGCGAAGTCCGTGACGGGCGAAGCCGTGACGGGGAGTCCGTCGCTGGAGCCGCTGCGGGCGGCCGTGCTCGACAAGAACTGGCATTGGCACAACCGCTACCGGGCCACGGATGGCAACGACATCTGGGGTGGACGATCCGGGCTGAAGTTTGTGAATGGGCAATCGAATGCCGACGTGCTCCAGCATGAACTGAAGATGCTTGATGTGATGACGTCGAACCGCGATGCGGCCATCTGGGCGGCCGCCGAGGGGAAGGCGCTGAAGGTTTCCGATGACAATGTGCCGCCTCCGGTTCCGGTGGTATCGAATCTCGGGAATCCGAGCGAGTACCTCGATGGCAAGGCTGCCATTGCGAAGATGAAGGTGCCCGACGGTCATGAAGTGAATCTGTTTGCCGACGAGAAGACGATTCCGGGGTTTGCGAATCCCGTGCAGCTGCAGGTTGATGCCAAGGGCCGCCTGTGGGCCGCCTGCTGGAATACCTATCCGAAGTGGGAACCGCTCAAGGAGATGAACGACACGCTGCTGATTCTCCCGGACGAGAACGGCGATGGCGTGGCGGACAAGGCCATCGAATTCGCGAAGGTCCACAATCCGCTGGGCTTCGAATTCTGGAATGGCGGCGTCATTGTGACCACGCAGCCGGACATTCTTTTCCTCAAGGACACGGATGGAGATGACAAGGCGGACGTGCGCTATGTTCTCTTCCAGGGCATCGATTCGGCCGACACGCACCACGCCGCCAACAACCTCATTCTCGGGCCCGACGGAGCCATCTACTGGCAGAGCGGCATCTTCCTGCAGAATGCCTTCGAACATCCATGGGGAGCCGCGCTGCATGCGACCGCTTCCGGCATGTACCGCTTCGATCCCCGGCGCTACACGATCACCTTCCACGCCGGCAACAGTCCGAACCCGCACGGCACTTCCTTTGATTACTGGGGATACCATTACGCCAACGACGGCACCGGCGGCAATTCGTTCCAGGTGCGCCCGCAGGGGAATGGCTTCCAGATGCATCAGCTCGTGAACATGGAAGTGCGTCCCGTGCCGGCTGACTGCATCGTTTCGAGCGACAACTTCCCGGAGGACATCCAGCAGGATTTTCTCGTGCTCAACACGATCGGCTACCTTGGCATCAAGCGCTACGATCTCCAACGCGAAGGCTTTGAGGATCCCAAGCGTGCCTTCGGCGAAGTCTGGGGAACCCCGACGCCCGATTACTTCCGCAGCGACGATCCGAACTTCCGTCCCACCGACGCCGAATTCGGAGCCGATGGTGCCCTCTACATTGCCGACTGGCAGAACGCCATCATCGGTCACATGCAGCACAACATCCGCGACCCGCGCCGCGACCACACCCATGGACGCATCTACCGCCTCGTGAATAAAGGCCGCCCGCTCCAGAAGAATGTCGCCATCGCCGGACAGCCGATTCCCGTCCTCCTCGACCACCTCAAGAATCCTGTCGATGGCATCCGCCACCGCACAAGGGTTGAACTGAGCGGCCGGAGCAGCGGGGAAGTCATCGCCGCCGTCAAGGAATGGGTGAAGCAGTTCGATGCGAAGAAAAAGGAAGATGCGCACCATCTGCTCGAGGCCCTCTGGCTCCATCAGCAGCACAACGTGCGCGACATGGCTCTGCTCGAAGCCGTCCTCGATTCCCCGGATCAGCACGCCCGCGTGGCCGCCGCCACCGTGAAGCATCACTGGGGAGCTGCCGACCCGACCAAGGGTCAGATGGCCACCCAGATCGAGGAAGCGGTCGCCGAGGTGAAAGTTGACGTCCCCGCCCACCTGAGCGGCGACGACGCCAAGGCGTACACACTCGGTGCCAATGTCTTCCTGCGCGATGGCCACTGCGCGACCTGCCACCAGAAGACCGGGGCCGGGCTCGACCCGATCTACCCGCCGCTGGCCAACAGCGTCTGGGTCACAGGATCGGAAGAACGACTCACCAAACTCGTGCTGCACGGCCTGTGGGGCCCGATTGAAGTGAATGGCAAGACCTATGATCCTGCGAAGGGCATTCCGCCCATGACGCAGTTTGCCGCGCTTCTGAAGGATGAGGAAATCGCTGCCGTGCTCACCTACGTCCGCAATTCATGGGGCAATCAGGCCGCTCCCGTGAAGGCCGAGACTGTGAAGAAGGTGCGCGAAGCCACGAAGGACCGTTCCATCTTCTGGAGCCCCGAGGAATTGCTCAAGGACCATCCGCTCGAGAAGTAAACCATCACTTCCGGAGGAACGGCTGCCCTGTCTGACGATGCGCAGGGCAGCCGTTCCGATGGATTCACGGCCATGACGCGATCGCGATGTCTTGCGCAAGGAACAGGGGCACTGTTCCCGCTGCTGCTGGCGGCCGCCGGACGGGCGGAACCGGTGGATTTCAGCCGCGAAGTGCTGCCGCTGCTGTCCGACCGCTGTTTCTATTGTCATGGCCCGGACGAAAAGCACCGGAAGGGCGATCTGCGGCTTGATGTGGAAGCGGCGGCCAAAGCGCCGGGGAAAAGCGGTGCCGCCATTGTCCCCGGCAAGCCAGCCGAGAGTCTGCTCCTGCAGCGGATACGTTCGCTCGATCCCGACGAACAGATGCCGCCCCCGGAAGTTCACAAGGAACTGAGCGCGGCACAGCAGACGACCCTTGAGCAATGGATCTCCGAAGGAGCCCCGTGGGGACGCCACTGGGCCTTCACCCCGATGCAGCGTCCCACCGTTCCCGCGGATGCCGGAAATCCCATCGACGCCCTTGTCGCCGCCAAACTCGCCCGGGAAGGACTCGCGTTTTCTCCGGAAGCCGAACCCGCCACCCTGCTCCGGCGCACCACTCTCGCCCTCACCGGTCTGCCGCCCACGCCGGAGGAAATGACCGCATGGCTCGCCGATCCATCGCCGCAGCAATGGGAACGCCACGTTGACCGGCTCCTTGCTTCGGATGCCTACGGCGAACGCATGGCATGGGACTGGATGGAGGCGGCCCGTTATGCGGATACCAATGGCTACCAAGGCGATGGCATGCGCACCATGTGGCCATGGCGCGACTGGGTGGTCCGCTCATTCAACCGTAACCAGCGCTGGGATGAATTCACTGTCTGGCAGATTGCCGGCGACCTCCTGCCAGGAGCCACCGACGAACAACGGCTCGCCACCGCCTTCCTCCGCAACCACCCCATCAATGGAGAAGGCGGCAGAATCGCCGAGGAAAACCGGGTCGATTACGTCATGGACATGGCCGAGACCACCGGAACCGTCTGGCTCGCGCTCACCTTCAATTGCTGCCGCTGCCACGACCATAAGTTCGATCCGCTCTCGCAGCGCGATTACTACAGCCTCACCGCGTTCTTCAATCAGACCCCCGTGGACGGAGGCGGAGGCGATCCTCAGACGCCCCCGGTCCTGCGGGTGCCCGATCCCGCGGCCGCCCGGCAACTCGCAGAAGTCAGCCAGCAAAGCGACGACGCCCGCAGATCCCTCGACTCCGAACGCACCGCAGCCGCCAGCCGCCGCGAGTCATGGGAAAGGGAACGCGCCGCCGCCGGATCGGCATGGCAGCCACTCGTTCCAAAGACGGCCAAAGCCGACGGCAGTACCCTGACGATTCAGCCCGACCGCTCGATCCTGAACAGCGGGGCCAATCCCGACAAGGACAACTACGAAGTCACCGCCGTCACCGGCCCCGGGCGCTGGACGGGTCTGCGGCTCGATGTCCTCCGCCATCCCTCCATGACGGCCGGCGGTCTGGCGCGCTCGGACAGCGGCAATTTCGTCCTCACTTCGCTCCGCATGGAACGCGACACTGAAGGCTCGGCCCCGCAACCGGTCGCCCTCGCGGCCGTGGCAGCCACCCATGAACAAGGTGGACTCAAACTGGCCGGTGTCCTCGATGACAATCCGGCCAGCGGCTGGGCCGTCCATGAGGGCCGCATGGTCGACCGCAGTCACGCCGCCGTCCTCCGCTTCGCCGAGCCTCTCACCACCACCGAGAACACCGTCCTGCGCTTCCGCTTCCGCCACGAATCCGGAAACCGTCACCACAACATGGGACGGTTCCGCCTCAGCCTCACACAGGAAGCCGAACCAGCACTCGGCACCGCCGATCCCGCCCTCGCCGTCGCCCTGCAGACGCCCGCGGCGGAACGCGACCGCGACCAGCAGGAAATCATCGCCACCGCATGGGAGGAAGCGGATCCCGTCATCGCAGGGCTGCGGCGGAAAATCGCCGAGCTGACGGAACGCGCACGCCAGCTCGCCGATTCTGGTCCGAAGGTCATGGTCATGGCCGACCGGGAATCGCCGCGGAAAACCTTCATTCTCGATCATGGACTCTACAACAAGCCGGAGGAGGAAGTCACTGCGGCCTTGCCGGCATTCCTTGCGGCCCTTCCGCAGGACGTTCCTGCGAACCGCCTTGCGCTGGCCCGCTGGATCGTGGCTCCGGAGAATCCCCTGACGGCCCGGGTGGCCGTGAACCGTTTCTGGCAGATGCTCTTCGGCATCGGCCTCGTGAAGTCGGCGGAGGATTTCGGAGTACAGGCGGAATTCCCGCAGCATGCAGCTCTGCTTGACTGGCTGGCGTCGGATTTCCGCGAGGGTGGCTGGGATGTGAAGCGGCTCCTGCGCAAGATTGTGACAAGCCGGACATGGCGGCAGAGTTCGCGGCTGACGCCGGCCTTGCTCGAGCGCGATCCCGCGAACCGGCTCCTTGCGCGCGGTCCGCGCTTCCGCATGCCTGCATGGATGATCCGGGATCAGGCGCTCGCGGCCGGTGGTCTGCTGCGGCCGATGGTGGGCGGTGGTTCTCCGGTGCTGCCATGGCAACCCGACGGCGTCTGGGAGGAAGCAACCTTCGGAACGGTCAAGTACCAGCGCGGCACGGGCGACGACCTGCGGAGGCGCAGTCTCTACACCTTCTGGCGCCGCATCGCCGGACCCACCATGTTCTTCGATACCGGATCGCGCCTCGTCTGCAGCGTGAAGCCCCTGCGCACGAATACTCCGCTGCACGCCCTCGCCACGAGCAATGATGTCACCTACGTGGAAGCCGCCCGCGCCATCGCCCTCGGATCCGCAGCGGTCGCCGACCCCGCGGCCCGCCTCGCTGCCATGGCGCAGCGGGTTCTCGGCCGACCCGTCTCGCCCGCGGAAACGAAGGTCCTCATGACCGGATGGGAACGTCACCGCCGGCGGTTCGCAGACGCCCCGGAACGGGCGGTTCAGTTACTCGGCGAAGGAGAAAGCCCGCTCGTTCCGGCCGACCGTACCCCGGAACTCGCCGCATGGACAATGTCGGCCCTCACGATTCTCAACATGGACGAAGCCCTCAATCTCGAATGAATGCCATGCACCCCATCGAGCAGGCCCGCCTCCATCTGACCCGCCGCGAATTCTTCGGCCGCACCGCCACGGGCATCGGCACCGCCGCCCTCGCCCAACTGCTGGGATCGGATGGCCTGCGCGCCGACGCACCGCCGGCCATTCCCGGCTTCCCGGGCATCGCCCCGAAGGCCAAACGCGTCATCTACCTCTTCATGAATGGCGGGCCAACCCATGTCGATACGTTCGACTGGAAACCGAAGCTCAAGGAACTCCACGGCCAACCAGTCCCGGAATCGTACGTCGGCGGAAAACGCTTCAGCACAATGACCGGAGCCGCCGGCGGCAAACTCATGCTCGCCCCCGTCGAACCCTTCCAGCAGTACGGTCAATCAGGCGCATGGGTCAGCAATCTCATGCCCCACACGGCCGCCATTGCGGACGAATTGTGCTTCATCAAATCGATGCACACGGACGCCGTGAATCACGCACCGGCCATTTCCTTTCTGCTGAGCGGTGCTCAGCTTCCCGGTCGTCCGTCGCTGGGAGCATGGCTCAGCTACGGCCTGGGATCGGAAACGGAAAACCTGCCGGCTTACGTGGTCATGACTTCCGTGAGCAAAGGCACAAGCTGCGGTCAGATCTTCTACGACTTCTACTGGGGATCCGGCTTTCTGCCGTCGCGCTTCCAGGGCGTGAAATTCCGCAGCAGTGGCGACCCCGTGCTGTATCTCTCGGATCCTGCCGGCGTCGACCGCGGCATGAAGCGCGATTTTCTCGACGATCTCGCGGCGCTCAACGAGCAGAAGCTGCACGACTTCGGCGATCCGGAAATCGCGGCACGCATCGCCCAGTACGAAATGGCCTTCCGCATGCAGAGCAGTGTCCCGGAACTGGCGGATTTCCGCAGCGAACCGAAGTCGGTGCTCGACAGCTACGGTCCGGATGTCCTCGAACCCGGGAGCTTCGCCCACAACTGCCTGATGGCCCGCCGTCTCGTCGAACGCGGTGCCCGCTGCGTCCAGCTCATGCACGCCGGATGGGATCAGCACAATTCACTGACCACGGAACTCTACAATCAGTGCCGTGATACCGACCGCGCCAGCGCAGCCCTCGTCATGGACCTCAAGCAGCGCGGCCTGCTCGAAGATACCCTCGTCGTCTGGGGCGGGGAATTCGGCCGCACTCCCTTCATCCAGGGGAATATCGCGGACCGCCCACGCTGGGGCCGCGACCACCATCCCTACGCCTTCACCACATGGATGGCCGGAGCCGGCGTCAGACCCGGCCTCACCTTCGGAGCATCCGATGACCTCGGCATGAATGCCGTCACCGACCCCGTCCACGTCCACGATTTCCAGGCAACTCTGCTCCACCTCATGGGCATCGATCACGAACGCCTCACCTACCGCTTCCAGGGCCGCGACTTCCGCCTCACCGACGTCAGCGGGAAGATCGTGCGCGGGATTCTCGGGTGATGCCATCCCTCCGCCCGGCAACCATCGGGTGAACCGATGCCCGCCAGAGCGTTGCCGATTTCCGTTGCGTCCGGCGGGCTGGCCCCCTACGATTTCGACGTGACTGGCGGTTGCCTTATGGCTGGCTGTTCAGGCACGGGCCGATGGCGCAACTGACCGCCGGGGGCCGGAAATGATGTTCGATTTTTTCAAACGGATCCGGTTGAAGCGGCAGGGATATTCCTGCGGTCGCAAGCGTCGCGAGAGTGCGGCGGGTGGCTGGCGTGAGGCCATGGGAGGAAGTGCAGTGGTGCGCTGGCTGCTCCTTGGCGTGTTTCTGGTGGCGGCGGCCCTTGTGTCGTCGGCGTTTCCGGAATCGATGATGCGGGAGGAATCGGGCGGCGTTTTCGCCCTGCTGGCGCTGCTCGCGGCGGCCCTTGTGCACCTGCGGACAAGTCTGCGGAAGACATGGGACCGCAATGGACGGGTCACGCTGGTTTTCGGGGCGCTGCTGCTCCAGACGGCTGCTTTTCTGGTCCCGCAGCTCTTTGCTCGAATGGACAGTGCGTTCGGCGAGGCCGCCCGTCTCTTCCTCGGTCCGGTCGCGCTGGCTCCCATGCTGCTCACCCAATTGCTCGGGCGACGCCATGGCCTCTTTGCTGCTGTCTACGGCAGCCTCTGGTCGGGTTTGATGGTGCCACGGGAAATGGCCCTGCCATGTGTGGTGCTGGGAGTGGTCACTGGCCTGACCGCCATGGCCACGGTGCGGCACCTGCGGAAGCGCGGGCAATTGCTGCGCGCCGCGCTGATCACTGGTCTGGCTTCGGTGCTGACTGCGGCCGCCCTCGGTGTCATCGACCATCCATGGTCCGACGCCGCCCCGGAACAGGCATGGCTCATCATGTCGATGGAAGCAGGCATGCTCATGGCAACGGCCCTCGTCACCGCCCTTGTGGCCGGGGGCATGCTCCCGCTGCTCGAATCGGTTTTCGGCATCACTACCCCGCTGTCGTGGCTGGAACTGGCTGACCTCAATCATCCTCTGCTGCGGAGAATGACCATGGAGGCCCCCGGAACCTACCACCACAGCCTCATGGTCGCCAATCTGGCGGAAGCAGCCGCCGAAGCCGTGGGAGCCAACGGAACGCAATGCCGGGTCTGTTCCTATTTTCATGACATCGGGAAACTCGTGAAGCCGGAGTACTGCATCGAGAACATCACCGACGAAAACCCACACGACGACCTCGCGCCGAGCATGAGCGCCCTCGTCGTCATGGCTCACGTCAAGGACGGGGTCGATCTGGCCTGCCGCCACAAGCTGAACCGGGAAATCACGGACGTCATCCGGCAGCATCACGGCACCTCATTGGTTTATTATTTCTACCGCAAAGCCCTCGAACAGCAGGAAGCCGCGCGCCTCGCCGTGGCCGCAGGCAAGGCCACCGCCGAAGACATTCCCGAAGTCCGCGAGTCGTCGTTCCGTTACCCGGGTCCCCGCCCGTCAACCCGGGAAAGCGCCATCGTCAGCCTCGCCGACGCCGTCGAAAGTGCTTCCCGATCCCTCGCCAAACCAACGCCGCAGCGCATCGAAGCCATGGTCGAGGAAATCGTGCGGTCGCGCCTCAAGGATGGCCAGCTCGATGAATGTGCCCTCACCATGAATGATCTCCATGCAGTCCGGGAATCGTTCGTGAAAACCCTGCGCACGAGCCTGCACCGCCGCATTCCCTATCCCGATGAAAAGCCGGAGGAAGGGAAGGGCAGGACCAGGACCGGACGCGAAGCGGAAAAACCGGCGACGTCGGTCAGCGGGACCACTCCGCCCCCCAGCAATGTCATTCCCATGCCGGTGACTCCCCCAGTTGCCGCTCCGCCGGCTCAGGAACCCGGGGAGAGGGCGGTGTGAGCAGAGTGCGCTGGCTGTTGGCACGGAGGTTCCGGGGCATGGTGGCCGCACTGTCCGTGCTGCTGGCGGTTTCGGTGCTCGTGCTCGCCATTCCATGGAATGCCTCGCTGCTCGAACTGCTGCGGCATTTCCAGCTCTGGCGGGCAGCCATCGCCGCCGTCCTGCTGGTTGTCGCTCTCACCTTCGGCATGCGCCGCTGGGCCCTGCTGAATTTCATCGTACTGCTCTGGCAAGGCTGGCCAATCCTGCCATCGGGCGGTGGCGACGAAGGCCGGCACGGGAAACCGCTCCGCATCGTTACCTGCAATCTCCTCTACGAAGCCCAACAGCCCGCCGCCATGGTTGCTTCCCTCGCAGCCACGGATGCCGATGTCATCCTCCTCCAGGAATTCACTCCCGACTGGGAACGCCACTGCTCCGCCGCACTCTGGTCCCGCTACCCCTACCGCATCATGCGCGCAGAAGAAGGTCCGTTCGGAATCTGCCTCCTCAGCCGCCACCCACTCGACAGCGCCGCCATCGATCACGACTGGCAGGGATACGCCTGCGCCCGCGCCGTCGTCGTCCGCGAAGGCCTGCGGTTGGCCATTCTCGGCGTCCACCCACCACCACCAATCGGTGACGCTCTCCACCGCGACTGGGCCCTCGCCTTCGAAGCATGGCGCACCATGCTCGCCCAACTCGACGCCCCCCACCGCGTCGTAGCCGGCGATTTCAATGCCACCCCCTTCTGCAGAACCATGCAGCAGTTTCTCCAATGGGGCGACCTCAGGGGATCATGGGAACGCCACGGCGTCCGCAGCACATGGTTCAACCGAGGACTGCCATTCCTGCCCATGGGCCTGCCACTCGACCACATCCTCCACAGCCACAGCCTCTCCCTCGTGAACCGCACCATCGGTCCCGACTGCGGATCGGATCACCGCTGGCTCAGCACCGACCTCGCCGAGGAACTCTGAAAGCTGAAAGGGACAAAAGGGACGAAAGGGACGGAAGGGACGGAAGGGACGGAAGGGACGAAAGGGACGGAAGGATATAACATTTCCCGGCTCTCCGTGCGCCTTCAATTCGCTTGATTAATCAAATAAAACTGGCGACAAGAATTTCAGCCGAGAACAAGCTGACACTCCTGATTCCTGAACCTGCTCATCCGATGTCCCTGACGATCCAACTTGAATGCTCTGAACGATTTACGTGCAGCCTTGAGGATGGACCGGTGCCGTTGCTGTGGTCGCTGGCATTGCGGAACGGATCCGAGAATGCCATCAGCGGAGTCGTCCTCGAACTGACATCGGAGCCGGGCTTTTTCTTTGACCGAACCCGTGCGTCCCCAACGGGGACCGAGAAGTCAGCCTGGGGCTGAGCGATGCGATGCCCCAGGTAACCCGGCCCCCTCTCTATTGAGGCGCCCTGAAGGGGCGCAAGAGCCGGTCACCGTGCGGGTCTACGCGTTTACAGTTCTGCGGGCAACTCACACTGGACATACGGTCAACTAAACGGCATACTCGTTCGCATGAACTCATTTATCATTACGATGCTTGCTGCGCTCTGGCTTGGCGGTTCGGTAGTCATGGCGGACGCACAGACTGCGTTCAAGGGTGCCAGCAAAGCTCTCGCAGCGGCCCAGACTGAACAGCAAGTCGAGGACGCCTTTGCAAAAGGGGTGCTGTCTACCGCCGGCGATCCTGATGTGCGGCAATACCGCGAACTGCTCGAGTCCGCCCGCGATGTCGCATGGAAACGCGTCGCCCTCCCCGAAGGGATCCGAGTCACCCATGTTGGTGTCAAACCCGGCAAGACGGCTGACGGAACCATTCTTCCCGTGCGCATCTTCGGCTTCGAGGTGACCGGTCTCTACCCGGTCAAGGAAGTCTGGGGCTCACTCGTCTGGATGGATACCAAAGGAAACATCCTCCTCCGCCGCGACGAAGTATGCTTCTTCTCGTCCAATTCCGACGCCGACGCCATCCCCCAGGGTAAATCAGTCATCCGGGAACGCGATTTCCTCCCCGCCTCCCAAGCCGACGTCGTGGCCGCCGGGAGCTATTTCTGCCGACCCTATCACAGCTGGGAGAAAGGGGGAGTGGAGAACATGAATGGACTGCTGCGGCGCTACCTGCCGAGGGGAATTGCCTTTCCGCATGAGGAAGTCGATCATGAATGGATTCAGGAAGTGGAGACGGAAGTAAACGGGCGACCGCGCCGGATGCATGGCTACCGCACGCCTGCAGAGGTGTCAGAGGCGCGACGCGGACCGGCGATCTGACGTGCGGGTGGCCGCCGCGCATGGCCGGGTGTGCTCCGTTCTCAGGGCTGCGCCCTGCCCTCGCTCCGCTCGGGACGTACTGCGCACACCCAGCCATGCGCAGAGTCTTTGCTTGCCCCCGAACTGCAGAGCAATGAGCCTTTCGACAACGAAGTCAGCCTCCTCTCAAGGCATCTATCGCTGCCAGACTGTTCCACTTGGAACTTGAAATCACGCTTCAGCGAATCTCTTCGAGCCAGAAAACCCTTGAAACGCTGAGCATCTGCTTCACTGTCCCTTCGGTTATGGCATCTGCAGTTTCGCTGAAGAATCTCAAGGTGACAGCTCTTTTTGCCGGCATTGGAGGTGTCGAACTGGGGCTGGCTCGTTCAGGCCACGAAACGCTGCTGCTCTGCGAGTGGGATCCATGCGCGCAAAGTGTTTTGCAACACCACTTCGAGTCAATCCCGCTCGTTGGCGATGTCAGGGATCTAAGCCAGCTTCCAAAAGAAACGGAACTTCTGACCGCGGGATTTCCTTGCCAAGACCTTTCTCAGGCAGGCAAAACAGTTGGCATCACGGGCGGACGATCCGGACTTGTCGACGAAGTTTTCCGGCTTTTGGAAAAGCACGAGACGCCGCATGTTTTGCTGGAGAACGTTCCTTTCATGCTGCAATTGGACAAAGGTGCGGCAATGCGGCACATCACCTCGCGCCTCGAAGGACTTGGATACTCATGGGCTTACCGAGTTCTCGATTCACGATCCTTCGGGCTTCCGCAGCGACGGCAACGGGTCTTTCTCATAGCATCCCGTCTGATGAATCCGGAGGAGTTGCTATTTCAGGATGACAAAGGCGACGCGGGGCCTACAGATCATAGAGGTCGAGCATGTGGGTTTTATTGGACGGAAGGCGTGCGCGGTCTCGGTTGGGCGATCGACGCTATACCTACATTGAAGGGCGGTTCAACGATTGGAATCCCGTCTCCTCCGGCAATCTGGTTCCCGAACGGAATGATTGCCACGCCGGACATCCGCGATGCGGAACGGTTACAGGGCTTTCCAGCAGATTGGACGCTACCAGCCGCCGTCCACGGCAATCGCAATACCCGGTGGAAGCTTGTGGGGAATGCGGTGACCGTCAATGCGGCCGAATGGATTGGATCTTGTCTCTCCAAGATGCCCCGGCCGATTAATTCCATTCCTCTCCCCTTCGATATTTTTCGGGCTTGGCCGAAAGCTGCCTACGGTGGACCTGGTAAAGGCAGTTACGAGATAGAAGTTTCTATGTTTCCAATTCATGAGAAACGACCGTCGCTTGAGAGCTTTTTGAAATTCCCTCCGGTCCCCCTTTCCCATCGAGCAGTGTCCGGATTTACTTCCAGGCTTCGTTCCGGGGGGCTGAATTATCCTCCCGAGTTCCTTGACGACTTACTAAGACACAAAGACAAAATGTGCACCTCAAGTCAAGCGATAACCGCTGCGTGATGTCAAAACTCCGGGGTGATCAGATCTACGTTCGCACTCTCAGCGCTAGCAGGGTGCCATCTGCGACGGGGCGAGATTGGCAGTATCATTCGCGCAGCGACGCCCATAGCAAGGCCGCCTGCTGGGGTATTGTTTTCGACCTTCTCGCAACTTGCTCGTTGTTCAAGCAGCATGTCCAGGCTGAAAAGGTTGGATTCGGGATAAATCACACGATGCGGGATTTTCGGATGAATCGAAAAAAGAATCTCGATCTGGTAATCTGCACGCCCCACTCGCCTTATGGACAGAAAGGCACTTCATTTGCCGAGTTGGCTGATCGGTACAGGATAACATTAAACGACAATGAACTCGAAGAGCTTTCGGCACTCCCTACGCTTCAGCGATCAGACGTCGGTTCGGTGCTGGTCGCACTGGAAGCGAAAGCCTGCATGACTGAACACATAAAGGCGTGTCCTCGCCTTTACGATGAACTTTCATCCTCATTCCAAACGATTCATGGCGACTCTACCAACGCAATCGCATCTGCTTTCGTTACAATCAACGCCGCCGCGCAGTTCTTGAGCCCGGTCCGTAACAAGGATGCAGGAGTGGACGGGTCTGCCATTTCTTCATCACATGACCAACCGAAGTCCGCGAAGCGGGTTCTAGAGAAGATCATGGAACTGCCTCGCCGGAGTGGTGAAGACGGAGTCGGCTACGATGCGCTCGGAGCACTTTTTGTCGAGTGTCGAAACGATGGGTCAGAGGTATCTATCGTGAAAGCGCTATCCGACGGAACGGAGGTGAATTCGATTATCAACTATCAATCGATGATCGGGCGTATCGCAACAATCTACACATCCCGTTTCCGTGGGTTGTGATGTTGTATCCGGAGATGGGCTCGCCAGGAATTCGCAGAAAAAAGTCATGACGTGAGCCTATGTTTACGATGCGATTACGGATTCGAACATCTTGAGAGAAAGGAATCGCGAGGCGAGCGTTTCTCTTCTGGTTCCGATGCGTGGCAGCTTACGGCACCACAGTGATGCTGAAATGGCGAAGCTCATCGAGACCATCCGAGGGCTGTCCGATCCTGGGGATTCGGCGCAGAAACCATCAGCAGAAGCCGGTCACGGGTGACTCGGCGTGTGCCTGCGCGCGCAGGGCCATTGGAATTGGTGCAGGGGATGGCGCTAGATGGGGTTGGTGCCTTTGCGCTCGGGGTATTTGCTGCAGCCCCAGAATTGCTGTCCGGCATGCTTTCCGGACTCGGCGGTGCGCAGGGTCATGAGAGCGTTGGCGCGGACGGCGGGGATGGGGTGGTCCAGTCAGTGGGAGTAGAGGGCGTAGCGTTGCGCGTCTGAGAGGTCGGTGAGGTCCGTCTGATCCGTCTGATCTTTCCGGAAGGAGCGGGGGACGGCACGTACGGCGCTGGCATCCGGGTCATCGGGTCCCCGCCGTGCGAGCCGCCGGTGGCGGAGGAAGTCTTCGCAGTGGAGGAGTAATTCTTCGAGGCTAGCGCGGGCTACATTGACGAGGCGTAGTTCGGTCTGTGAAGAAGCAGCGGAGGCGCGGCTGCCTTCGGCGATGTTCTGCCGTCCTGAGCGGGGCGGCCTGCACCATTTGATCGACCGTGCGGGAACGTGGATCGAGGAACTGCTCGCAGAACCAGACGGTGGCATCGTAGATGATGGTGGCCGTCTGAAAACTGGCGGTGTCGCGGTAGCCGCCACTGGGTCGCAGTTTTTTCATGCGGCCACTGGATCAGGGAACCTTTGTCCGTGGTGATCCGGGTGATCTGTGGTTCACGGGGTGACGGAGGCCTTGAGGCGGAGGAAGATGGGGTTTCCCTGGGTGATGGGGAGGGACAGCGAGAGAGATCCGTCGGGCAGGGCGGAGATGAGGTTGGCGGGGACATCCGACCATGAGGAAAGGTTCGACGACATCTGCGGGGTGAGCGACGCGAAGACATTCGAGGGAAAGCGCGGCGTCCATGTGAGGGTGGCGGCATTTCCGGTGGTGGTGGGGACGGGCTGGGGTTGTCCGGATGGGATCATGGGGTGGTGATTGGCGAGGCAGAATTCCATGAGGTTGGGAAGGCCGTCGTGGTCCGGGTCGTCCGAGGGGTGGCGCTGGTTTGGCGGGACGGCGGAGGCCATCATGAATTCGTCGTATCCTGTGCTGAGGGGGAGACCGAGAATGGTGGTGATGATTTCGCGGTCGGTGATGGGGGGAGAGGCTGCGTAGGTGGCCGGGAAGCGGGTGGCGAGGGCAGCCTGGACCAGTTGAGCAACGACTGCGTGGAGTGGGGTGATGGGGTGGAAGCCGTCGTGAGAGAACAGGAAGCGGTTGTGGGCGGAGGCTGGTTCCGGGTCGGTGACGGTATCCGATTCATTGCGGAAGGGGACGCCGCCGATGTGGATGGTGGACGAGATGAGCTGTGTGGTGAGCGAGAAGGTATCGACCCAGACGCCGCCGAGCGTATTTTCCGTCCATGCTTTGAGGGAACTGTTGAGGTTGGCGAGGGCGGTGGTGATGCGGCCGGTGCGGATGGGGTCGGTGGGCCAGAGCGTGCGGACTTCCGGGGTACAGCCGACGTGGGGGACCGCGCAGATGGCGATGGGCAGCGTGGGATTGGCAGCACGGAAGAAGAGGGCGGCCGTGCGGATGCTGCTGGCGATGGAATCCATGAGTGGCTGCGGGTTACCCGCGCCCGTGCCATCGCCGAGGTAGATGGTTTCGTAGCTGATGGGTTTGCCTGCGAAGGAAGCGGCGGGATCGGCATTGCCGAAGCGGAGGTCATTGCCGCCCGCCCAGATGACCGCGCCGGCGGGGACCGAGGCCAATTGGGTGGTGAGTCGCTGCGGGGTCAGTTTCCAGTCTGGGGCGAGGTTGGTGATGGTGGTGAAGTCCGGGTCTGCGGCGAGTTCCGGGGCATTGGGATTGGTGAGCATGAGGCTGATGGCGCGTGCCGTGGCCCCGGGGACCGCCCAATTGCATTCGTGGCCGAGGAGGCGGAGGTCGGTCCACGGATTGAAGACCGATGAGCGGAGGGTTCCGCTGTCGAAATGGGCGTGGCGGCGTTCGTCGAGGATTTCGGCCCAGTTGCGGGCATTCGGGTTGGTGGGGTCGAGCCCGGGGATCTGGACGAGGGGAGGGAGGTTCACGCCCGGGAAGAGAATGCGGTATTCCTTCGTGAGGCTGTCGCCGAGGACCGTGAGTTTGGCGGCTGGGGAAGCGGTGGGAGCGAGGGCCGCGGCCGTCAGGAAGAAGCGGAGCAGAGCGCGTTGGAATTTCATGGTGGTGTCAGCGGTGGTAGGGTTCGCCGCGTTTGATGGTGTAGACGCGGTAGATTTGTTCGAGAAGGACGACGAGAGCCAGTTCGTGCTGGAGGGTGAGGGGACTGAGGGCCCAGATGTCGCGGCATTGGCTGCGGAGTGCAGGGCTGTGACCATCGGCACCGCCAATGAGGAGAGCGATTCGTTTGGTGCCGTCCAGTTCCCAGCGGTTGACCGTCTGGTGGAGAGCATCCGTGGTGAACGAGCGGCCGCGTTCGTCCATGGCGATGCGGAGGCAGCCTTCCGAGGCCTGCAGCATGCGTTCCTCGAGCTGGGGACGCGGGGCTTCCCGGAGGTATTCGATTTCGAGCCGGGCGTAGCGGGCGAAGCGCTGCGAGTAATCCGCGATGCCGTCGCGAGCCCATGGCAGGGAGGGTTTACCGGTGGCGACGATTTTCCAGTGCATGGGTGTGGGGATGGTAGGGGACGGGGAGGTTCAGAGCGAGCAGGAAAAGTCGGCCTCGGGAGATGAGCGGTTGAGGGATGCGAGGGTTGGGCAGAGGAGTCCGGCGATCATGCGTGCGAAGATACTGGTCATAGGGTTTGCGCTGCTCGTGCTGTTTCTGTACGTGCGGGCGGTGCGGGCCAAGGGGACACCCGACAGCGGCAAGCTCGGGCGGGTCCGGGATCGGCTGTGGCCCGTGCTCGTCAACGAGCTGAAGAAAGAAGGTTTCCGAGCTGGAGCACCGGCCTTTGTGAGGATTTTCAAGGATGAGAGTGTGCTCGAGGTCTGGCTGCGGGATGAGATCGGGGGACGGTACCGGAAATTCAGTTCGTACCGGATTGCGACCTACGGGGGCGGGCGGCTCGGGCCGAAGCTGAAGGAAGGCGACGGGGTGGCACCGGAAGGCTTTTACTTTGTGGGAGCGAAGCAGCTGCATCCCGGATCGAAGTATCATCTGGCCTTCAATCTGGGGTATCCGAATGGCTTTGACCGGTCGCTCGGGCGGACCGGCAGTGCGCTCATGGTGCATGGGGATGAAGTTTCCGTGGGATGCTATGCGATGACCGATCCGCAGATTGAGATGATCTATCTTCTGATGGAAGCGGCGCTGCGCGGGAAGCAGGATGAGATTCAGGTGCAGATCTTTCCGTTCCGGATGAGTGAGGAGCGGCTGGCGCGCGAGACGGGGAACGAATGGCATGGGTTCTGGAAGAATCTGCAGGAAGGGTATGATCTTTTTGAGCGGGAGCGGGTGCCGCCGCTCGTGGGGCATCGCGATGGCAAGTATGTTTTCCGGAAGATGACGCCATGAACGCCGCGGTCGTGCGGTTGGTGGTATTCGATGTCTACCAGACCCTCCTGTGGCCGCGGGAAGGACCGGAGCGGGTGGACGAAGCGTGGGAAGATCTCTGCGCGAAAGCCGGCGTGAGCGGCATGGGATTCCGGGAATTCGGGGAAGCCTGTGCGGAGGAAGTGCGGCGTCGCAATGCGGCGGCGCGGCAGGGCGGGGAACCATGGCCGGAAGTACGGTGGCGCGACGTGGCCGTGGCAGTGCTGCCGGGGCTGAGGGTGTTCCGTGAGGAACGCTGCGAGGAATTCCTGCATGGGCATGCGCGGCTGCAGCGGACATGTGTGCTGTATCCGGGCGTGCGCGGGGTCCTTGCGCGGCTGCGGCATGCCGGGGTGCTCCTTGGGATGGCGTCGAATGGGCAGGAATACACGCGGCGCGAGCTGGCGTCGGCTGGGTTGCCGCTCTGGTGGTTCGCAGGCGACCTGCAGTTTCTCTCCGGGGATCATGGCTATGCCAAGCCATCGCCGCGGGTGTTTGGCTGGCTGGGGGAAGCCGCCGCGCGGAGGGGGATCCGGCCCGGTGAAATCCTCATGGTGGGCGACCGGGAAGACAACGACATGGCTCCGGCGCTCGAAGCCGGCTGGCAGGCGTGGCATCTGCGCGATGGACAACGGGACTGGCCGGAACTGGCGGACGCCCTCCTCGGGTCGGCATGAATGCGGAAGAGAAAGCCGTGCAGTGGCGGGGAGAACCGTCCACAATCGCACTCACATGACATCAGAAGCACGGCTCATTCTGGCAGCGGCGGCGATTCTGCTGCTGGTCCTGCTGGTGACGTGGCGGAAATGGAATGGATTTCTGGCGCTCCTCGCCTCTTCGCTGGTGGTCGGCGTTGGTTCCGGAATGGACCTGCTGGGATCGCTGCGGCATTTTCAGGACGGACTGGGAGCCACCATGGGAGGAATTGCCGCGGTTATTGCGCTCGGGGCCATGCTGGGGCGATTGCTGGCCGAATCCGGGGCTGCCGGGGTGCTGGCGGAGAAGTTCCGCGATTTCTTCGGACTTGAGCGGGTCGGCTGGTGTGTGGCGGCGCTGGCTGTCAGTGTCGGGCTGGTGACTTGGTTTGCGGTGGGGCTGCTGCTGCTGCTGCCGGTGATTGTGACGCTGTCGCGGGAAACAAAGCGTCCATTTCTGCTGCTGGCGATTCCGCTGCTGTCATTTCTGTCCGTGATGCACGGGCTGATGCCGCCGCATCCTGGTCCGGTGGTGGCGATTGATGCGCTGCGGGCCGATACCGGGAAAGTGCTGGGCTGGGGGTTTCTGATTGGCCTGCCTGTGGCGGCGCTGGCTGGTCCGTGGTTTGCGCGCTGGGCCGTGTCGAGGGTGCCTGTGGAAGCGCCCGCACTGGCTGGCGGTGCCGGCAATTCCAGCGGGGTGCGGCGTCGTCCGACCGTTGGCGTGACCCTGCTCGTGATGGGCCTGCCCGTGATGCTGATGCTGCTGGCGACTGTGGCCGACCTCTCGCTCGATCCCGGGAACTGGCTGCATGGATTGCTGAAGTCGTGTGGTCATCCCGTCATGGCACTGGCGGCAGCCGTGCTCGCCGCTTCCTTTCTTTTCGGAAAAGCGTGCGGCTTTGGCCGGGCTGAAATCCTGCGGTTCACCGAGCAGAGTGTGGGATCGATCGGGATGGCCCTGCTCGTGGTGGCCGGGGGAGGGGGCTTTGCGCGGGTTCTGCGCGAGGCCAAAGTGGCGGATGCGATGGGGGAAGTGGCGTCGTCGCTGGCCTTGCCGCCGCTGGTCTATGCGTGGCTCGTGGCCGCCTTCATCCGGGTGGCGACGGGGTCTTCCACCGTGGCGATCACGACCGCGGCCGGTGTGATGGGCCCTGTGCTGGCGGCGCATCCGTCCCTGAACCGCGAAATGCTGGTGCTTTCGATTGGCTGCGGATCCCTCTTTCTGTCGCATCTGAACGACGGAGGATTCTGGATTGTGAAAGAGAGTCTGGGGCTGACCGTGGGACAGACGCTGCGGACGTGGACCGTGACCGAGACGATCATTGGGATTGCCGGACTTGGTTTCGTGCTGCTCGTGAATCTTTTTCTCTGACTGACACCATGGCTGAGCCCCTTGTTTTCGATGTTCATCTGGATCTCTCCCTGAATGCCGTCGAGTGGAACCGCGACCTGCGGCTGCCGCTCGGGGATGTGAGGAAAGTGGAATCGCATCTGAGCGACAAGCCCGGCCGCGGGCGGGGAACCGTGAGTCTGCCCGAGATGCGGCGGGGTCGGGTGGGATTGTGTGTGGCCACGCAGCTGGCGCGGGTGGAGCATGATGCGTGGAGTCCGGTGTTCGGCTGGCGTTCGCCGCAGCAGGCGTGGGCCATGACGCAGGCGCAGCTGGCATGGTACCGGGAGATGGAAGAAGCCGGCGAAATGGTGCAGATCCGCGACCTTGCCGGCCTCGAGCGGCATCTCGCTCTGTGGGACGGCAAGGAAGGAGACGCCGCCGCGCCGCTTCCCATCGGATATATACTGAGCCTTGAGGGAGCGGATTCGCTTGTGACCCTGCGGCATCTTGAGCGGTCGTGGGAACAAGGACTGCGGGCCATCGGACCGGCGCATTACGGACCAGGAGTTTATGCGCAGGGAACCGATTCCGTGGGTGGATTCAACGGTCGGGGCCGTGATCTTCTGAAGCTGGCCGAGTCGCTCCGCATGATTCTCGATGTCACGCATCTGAGCGATCAGTGTTTTGCGGAAGCGATGGAGAGTTATGGCGGCGTCATGTGGGCGAGTCATCACAATGCGCGGTCCCTTGTGCCGAATCAGCGGCAGCTGAGCGACGGTCAATTCCGGGAACTGACGGCGCGCGGGGGGGTGGTCGGGGTGGCGCTCGATGCGTGGATGATGGTGCCCGGCTGGGAAAGGGGGAAGACGACGCCGGAGTCAGCGGGCCTGCGGCTCGGCGTGCTCGTGGATCACATTGATCATTACTGTCAGCTTGCCGGGAATGCGCGGCATGTGGGACTGGGGACCGATCTCGATGGCTGTTTCGGGACCGAGCAGGTTCCGCAGGATCTGGAATCGATTGCCGGACTGCAGCAATTGCCCGCCATGCTGCGGTCGCGTGGCTATGGAGATGCCGACATTGACGGCATCATGCATGGCAACTTCCTGCGGCGGCTGCGGGAAGCGTGGGCGTGAGCGGCTGCGAGCCAGTTTCCGGCTGTCAGATGCCTTTGCCCGATGGTCCGCGGCGGACCAACCGGAGCTGATCGCAGGTGAGCATGGGGTCGGCGAAGAGCGGCTTGGTGGCTGCGATCTGTTCCTCGATGCGGGCGATGGCTGCCTTGCGGCGTTTGGTTTCCGGGAGACGGCGCAGCCTTGTGATATCGGCATTGAGGACCGCTTCCATCTGGACGGCGGCCTTGGCGGCGAGTTCGCGCATGCGCTGATCGGCGCGCAGGCTGAGGTTCCGCATCATGCCCGGAAGGATGTTGTGCAGCGGGCGGGCATTGTTGCGGATCCACTCCCGGCGGCCATTGCGGACCATTTTATTGACCACTTCCGAGGTGTATTCCGAACTCATGTCCTCGAATTCGTGGCTGATGACCACGCGGACGGGAGTGGGTGGCATGTAGCGGGTCACGAGGTGATCGTGCGGGCTGCTGCGCGGGGTGGCGAGGTAGATGCCTTCGAGGAGAACGATCTGGGCGCGTTCATCTTCCCAGACGACGTAGGCCGTGTTGCCGATGGCCGTGACGAGGAGTCGGTCGATGGCCTGGGCGACGTACGGGTGGTCCCATGTGAGGAAGTGGGCGTCCTCGCGGGTGCAGGCGACGGCGCGATGGTACGCGAAGGTCATGCCTTCCTTGGGAACCAGTTCGAAGTGGAAGGTTGATTCCGGGTTCGGCTTGATGAAGACGATGCGTGGGCCCTTGGTTTCCACGAGGATGCCGAGGGTTTCGAGCGTCCGGTTCATGAAGAGGTCGAGCGATTCATCATCGTCCGACGAAGTCATGCGGGTGAGGGCCTGCTCCGCGAAGTACGGACGGTAGGAAACCGCTTCGAGGAACGCATCGCGGTGCTTGTCGAGGCGCTTCTGGGCCGCTTCGGAGGCTGCTGCCGTCTTTTTCGAAAGGGCCTTGAGTTCCTCGTCGATTTTCGGATTCGGTTTCGGACCGAGGCGTTTGGCGAGGTCGTGGGCGGCCTTGGCGAATTCCGCGTGGGCTTCGAGTTGTCCGGCTGTAGTCGTGGTGAAGGCGGCGAGGCCTTCGTGGAGCCAGCGGCCTGTGAGTTCCTGAGGCGATTCCGGGATGACCGGGAGGAGAATGCGGATGGGGCCCTGGAAGGAATTGTCGCAGGTGAAGAGTCGGGCGCGGACTTCGCAGAGCGACGCCGGAGTATCCCAGAGGACCACGCCATCGAGTTTCGGGAACGTGCGGCCCGGAAGGTCGTCATCGCCGCAGACAATGAGTTGCGGGGCCACGCCCTGGTCGCCCCGCGGGGCGTCCGTGACCAGTTCCACCGTGCCTTCCACCTTGCTGCGGAGGGCCTTTTCGACCGCCACGGCACGGGCGCGCGAACTTGTCAGGATGAGCAGTCGCGGAAGCGGCGGGGGGGGCGGCGGGGGCGGGTCGCCCGGGTTGAGAACCGGGGGAGGCGGAGGATTGACGAGACCAAGGATCCACTGGGTGATCGGGGCGTCGACGGCGGAAGGTTCCGCCTTCGGTTTCCCCTTGCCGGCCGGTACTTTGGGAACGCGGGCGCGGAATTCCTCGCGGATGGCATCGCGCACTTCCGGTTTGGCCTCGATGGCGATGAATTCCGGTTCGCGGACCGGCAGATTCGGCACGTGGGCGCGGGTATTGCGGAAGACGAAGCGTCCGGCTTCATGTCCATCAAGGAGGTGATCAATGAGGGAATCGCGGGAGTCCTCGCGGCCGTCCTTCCAGAGTTTATGCAGTTCCTTGAGGCGGGCGTCGCCAGCAGCCAGCGGCTTGAGCAGAGCATCTGCTTCGCGGTCGCAACTGGTCACGCCGAGCAGTTTCGTGATGGCCGCTTCGAGGGGTTCCAGTTCCTTGCGGTGGGCCGAATACTTGCGGGGCGAACTGAATGCTTCGGGGTCGAGCAGGTGGAGTCGGCCAAAGTGGTGCTTGGCGTCCACTTCCGGACCAGCGCAGGAAAGGAGAATCAGGCTCGCGGTGGTGCGGGCAATGGCATCGACGGCCGACCATGCGGCATTGGGCGCGTCCTCGCTCCAGTGGAGGGCATCGGCTCCCATGACGACAGTGGCGTCCCATGCGAACTGAGCGGCGTCGTTGGCGATGCGGGCGCGGTGGGCGCACAGGTCCTCCAGCGAAATGGCAAACCAGCATTCCGGCAATTCCTCCTCCGCTTCCTCCGATGGAGCAGGGTCGGCGAAAACGGAAACCGGCTGAGCTGCCTTGGCCGACTTTGCGGTCGTCTTCTTGGCCGCTGCCTTCTTGGCTGTCGCTCCTTCGAAATCAGCCGCTGTGATGTGCTGGAATCCGAAACCGAAGCGGCGGGAGAATTCCGTCAGGTTCGTCTCCATGTCCGCTGCCGGAGAGAGGAGGAGAACGCGGCGGGCGGCACCAAACGTCTGGAGCCGCTGCAGAATGAGACCGGCTTCCACCATCTTTCCGAGTCCGGGTTCGTCCGCGAGCAGCACCCTCGGGTGCTGGAAGCGCGTCGCCTGCGCCGCCACATTGAGTTGGTGCGCCCGCGGGGTGAAGCGCCCGCTCAGCAGTCCCCGCAGGGGAGCCCGGTACGTCTTGAAACGGCGGTAAAGAGCGCGGTGGCGAAGATTGTAGACCTGCTTTTCCTCGACCTGGGCATTGAGCAGTCGGTCGTATGGCTTGCTGAAGGTCAGGGAGTCGCTCAGGCGGCTCTCCTCGATGCGCTTGCCGCGCGAAAGATAGGTCACCGTGCCGGCGGTTTCCTCGAGGCCTTCCACCGTGAAACTCTTGCCTTCCTGCGTCTTCAGTCCGTCGCCGACCGAGAACTTGACGCGGGTGAGGGGGGGATTTTCCACCGTGTAGACCCGGGTGGTTTCCGTCGATGGGAAATGAATGGTGACACGGTCGGTCTCGGTATTGATGACGAGTCCGAGTCCGAGTTCCGGTTCCGTCTGGCTGAGCCAGCGTTGTCCTGTTACGAAGCGTCCCGGTGACGGTTTGGATTGCCCTGCGGTCATTTTGGTGAAAAAGGAGTTCTCTAGGGTGGCGGCTGGTTCCGGTCAAGTCCCGGCTTTTCTGAAAAGCGCTTCACTTGCTGGAAGTGTCTGCAAATTAAATGGTTGCGAGGAATGCTATGTGCTGAAATTTCGGGAAAGGGAAGAAAAAAGGGCCGGAAAATGCGTCAGATTGTCTCGAAATCCAGGGATTTGTCAGGAAGGAAAAACGGGAAGAGTCGTGACACTATGCGCCGTCCGGGGGGAATTTTGTCTGGGGAAATGGGGGAGCCGGCGGTGGGGTCAATCGGCGGCGAGGGTGATGCTGACGTTGGGGAGGGAATGGGAACGGGCGTCGAGGAAGCCGCGGATTTCCGATTCGAGCTGTTGGCAGCGTGGGGACCAGTGGCGGGAATTGGTGAGGAATTTGACGCCGGGTTTGGTATTGGTGAGGGAGAGGTGGCGGACGCCGAGGCTGGAGAGTTCGCGTAGCCGGGAATCGAGGAGCGAGAAGAAGTGGAGGGGGGAACCGGACGATTCCGAGGCGAGGTCGCGCAGGGAGAGGGTGAGTGGCGGTGGCTGGAGGGCGAGGTTCTGGCCGATGTCGTGGAAGCCGATCGATTTGAGGGTGTGGCGGATTCTCGCGGCGAGGTCCTCGATGGTGACGGTGGAGCCTTCGTAGCGGTCTTCGAGGTAGACGAGGAGGCTCCGGGCGATATCGGGAGCGAACCACCATCCGTCCTTGTGTCCGGCGGCGCGGGCAGCCGACTCGATGGCATCGACGACCCATTGTTTTTCGTAGGTGGTTGATTCCCCGGGGCCGACGAGGAGGAGGGGGAGTCGTGAGGGCAGCGAGATCATGGTGGCGGGGTGCTGGTCACGAGAAGAGTTCGGGTTGCTGAGCGTTCCGGGGCTGGAGACGTTCCATGGAATGGATGGCCTCGATGAATTCGCCTACTTCCTGGAACTGGCGGTAGACGCTGGCGTAGCGGACGTAGGCGACGGGGTCGATGCCGTGGAGGTGTTCCATGACATGCATTCCGATCGTGCGGGAATCGATTTCGCGGAGCGCGAGGCTTTCGAGTTCGGCGACCACGGCATCGGCGGCGGACTCGAGTTGTTCGAGGGGAACGGTGCGTTTTTCGCAGGCCTTCACGAAGCCGCGGAGGAGTTTTTCGCGGCTGAAGGGTTCGCGTCCGCCGGTGCGCTTGACGACGATCATTTCGGCGCGTTCGATTTCCTCGTAGGTAGTGAAACGGAAGGCGCAGGCGAGGCATTCGCGGCGTCTGCGGATGGCGATGCCGTCGCGAGCGACTCGGGAGTCGATGACTTTATCGTCGAGGTTCTGGCATTTGGGGCAGCGCATTCCTGGTAGGCGAGTAGAGGCACTACATGTTGTGGTGTCAACAAGATTGAGTCGCAAGATGTGGAATTCGCAGATTTGCGACAGGAATGGCTGCTGTGAAGCGGCAAAAGTACGCAAAACGAGTGGGAGAGAGGTAGCGTGTGGGGATGGGATTGGCGTAGGGTGGAGGGAGTATGAACGAAAGTGACGTCAAAGGATTGGAATTAGAGATGGCCTTCCGGGCTCCGCTGGATGCTGGTTATGTGCCGTGTGCGCTGTGGAATCGGGCCGTGGAGCGTATGGCTGGGATGGCTGGGGATGAACCGCTGGTGGTGGCGCTGGAGGGTGAGGGTGGGCGGGTTTCGCGGTATGAGGCGAGGGTTGCGTCGCGGCCTGGGGCGCAGGATTTGCGGTATGTGGAGCGGTTGGTGAAGATGCTGCTGTGGGCGAGGGGTGGGTGGAAGCTGTCGCTGGCGGGTCCGGCGGCGGTGGTGGATCATGTGGTGCGGGAGTACGGTCCCGGCGGGGCACGGGCATTTGATGCCGGGAACATGGCGAAGGCGTACGGTCGGCCGTTGGTGGTCGAGCGGGTGGCGCTGGGGGAGGTTCCGGCCGGGCAGGAGAGTGGCCGGGCGCAGGGTGGTCATCTGGCGGGCTGCCGCATTGGGTTTGATCTGGGGGCGAGCGACTTCAAGCTTGCGGCTGTGGTGGACGGGGAAGTGGTGTGGGCGCATGAGATTCCGTGGGATCCGAAGAATCAGGCCGATCCGGACTATCATTACCGTCATTTGGCCGACGGATTGCGGGTGGCGGCGTCGCATCTGCCGCGGGTGGATGCGATTGGGGGAAGTTCCGCGGGGATCATTGTGGACAATGAATTCCGGGTTGCTTCGCTGCTGCGGAGCGTGCCTGCCGAGCGGTATGGGGAAGCGCAGCAATTGTTCCGGAGGCTGCAGCGGGAATGGCAAGTGCCGCTGGAAGTGGCCAATGATGGGGATGTGACCGCGCTGGCCGGGGCCATGTCGCTCGGGGAGAACGGTGTGCTGGGAGTGGCCATGGGGTCGAGCGAAGCGGCTGGCTACGTCGATGGGCGCGGGCAGATGACGGGATGGCTGAGCGAGCTGGCGTTTGCGCCGGTCGACATGAATCCGGAGGCTGCCGTGGAGGAATGGTCTGGCGACCGCGGGGTGGGGGCGCTCTATTTTTCGCAGCAGGCGGTCAATCGGTTGCTGCCGGCGGCCGGGATTGTGCTGCCTGAAGGGATGGGATTGCCCGAGCGGCTCAAGGAAGTGCAGCAATTGATGGCGGCTGGGGACGAGCGGGCGCAGAGGATTTACGAATCGATCGGCGTATACCTTGGCTATACCGTTCCGTACTATGCCGACTTCTATGATTTCCGGCATCTTCTCATCCTTGGCCGGGTGACGACCGGGGCGGGGGGCGACATCATTCTCGGCAAGGCCCGCGAGGTACTGGCGGCGGAATATCCGGAGTTGGCGGCGCGCATCAGCGTGCAGTTACCCGATGAGAAGAGCCGCAGGGTTGGGCAGGCCGTGGCCGCTGCCAGTCTGCCATCGGTTCCCTGAGAAACCGCCCCGTTCCTCCCTCATCCGGCATCATTCCGCATCAGAATCAGAGATCATCACCCGTAATCAGAAGACATGAAATTTGGAAAAGCGACGGCATCGGTATTTGTTCCTGATGGGAAGCCCGTGGAGGAAGCGCTGCGGCGGGTGACTCATCTCGGGGTCGGGGCGCATCAGGACGACTTGGAATTCATGGCATTCCATGGCATTCTGGAATGCTTTCATGCCGAGGATCGCTGGTTTGGCGGGGTGACCTGCACGAATGGGGCCGGGAGTTCGCGGACGGGAGGCTATGCGGATTACACGGATGCGCAGATGATGGCGGTGCGGCGCGATGAACAGGAAAAAGCCGCCGTGGTCGGGCGCTATGGCGTCATGGTCCAGCTCGATTACCCGAGCAGTGCCGTGAAATCGGCCAGCGACAGCCAGTTGCGGGACGATCTCCTGCGCATTCTCGAGGTGGCGCGTCCGCAGTTCATCTACACGCACAATCCTGCCGACAAGCACGACACGCATCTCGGCGTGATGGTGGCCCTGCTCGAAGCCGTGCGCCTGCTTCCCGAAGGGGATCGGCCTGAAGCCGTGTGGGGCTGCGAAGGCTGGCGCAATCTCGACTGGATGGACGACAGCGAAAAAGTCGTTCAGGACGTTTCCGGTCACGACAACCTTGCGGCCGCCCTCAATGGGATTTTTGATTCCCAGATTGCCGGAGGAAAACGCTATGATCTGGCGGTCGCCGGACGTCGGCGCGCCAATGCCACCTTTTTCGCATCACATGCCAGTGACGAATCCGATGCCGCGGCTTATGCCATGGATCTCACGCCCCTCGTGCTCGATCCCTCGCTCGACATTCTCGATTTCACGCTCGGTCACCTCCAGCGCTTTGCCGACGACGTGCGCGCGAGGCTCGGGAAACGGCTCGGCCGGGCCTGAGGCCGACCGGGATCAGGGTTTGGCGGGAGCCGATGATTCCGTGAAGATTTTGCGGTATTCTCCGTAGCCTTCCTTTTCTAGGTCGGCGACGGGGATGAAGCGGAGGGAAGCGGAATTGATGCAGTAGCGCAGGCCGCCGAGTTCCGGGGGGCCGTCATCGAAGACGTGGCCGAGGTGGGAATCGGCGGTTTTCGAGCGGACTTCCGTGCGGATCATGCCGTGGGTGAGGTCGCGTTTTTCGGCGACTTCCGATCCTTCGAGAGGTTTGGCGAAGGATGGCCAGCCGCAGCCGGAATCGAATTTGTCCTTGGAACTGAAGAGGGGTTTGCCCGAGACGACGTCGACGTAGAGGCCTTCTTCGTGGTGATCGAAGAATTCGTTCTGGAACGGGCGTTCTGTGCCATTTTCCTGGGTGACCTGGAATTGCTGGAGGGTGAGTTTGGCGATCTGGTCCTTGAATTTCTCCTTGGGATTCATGGGCTGGTCCGGGGTGGTGGTGGAAGTGGTGGCGGTGTCGGCCGCCGTGCGTTTCGGTTCGGTCATGACACGGCCGTCTGGGGCGACCGCGCTGTCCGTACCCGCCTTGCGTTTGGCATCGTTGAGGGACCAGACCATGCCGCATCCGAGCAGGGCGCAGGTGAGCACGAGGCCTGAGAAGACTTTGAAGTTGGTGCTGGTATCGCTGAACGACATGGTGACCGTGGGGTTGATGATTTAGGCGATGCTGGGGTGGAGATTACACGCTCGGTTTGGCCGAGGCAAGTTCGAGGGCATGGATGACGGTTTTCTGGTCGATGACGACTGGCAGGACGAAGGGCCGGAGGGCGGGATCGGCTGGGTAGACGACGTAGACGGGGAAGTTGGCTTTGCGTTCGAAGCGTTCGAGGCTGCGGACGATGGCGACATTCGGCGGGCTGTTGTCCTGAGCGTAGCGGGCCTTGAGCATGGCGGTTTTGGTGCGCTCGAAGGCAGCCATGACCGTGTCCGCTCCAGGGGCCTTGAAGACCCGGTTTTCATTGAGGTCGCAGGTCAGGCAATTGTGCGTGGTGTAGTCGACAAAGATCGGGCGGCCTGCCTTCTGGAGGTCGGCCACGGTGCGGGGCGACCAGCGGGTCCAGCCATCGTCGTCGGAAGCGGTTTCGGCTGCTGGTTTGAGGGAAGCGGCGGACGAGGCGAGGCTGACGGCGGCGGCGAGACAGGCCGCGAGGAGGGCCCATGCGGTGGCCCGGGTGGCGGGTTTGCGGACCGGGGTGGCCCAGTGGCCGTAGATCCAGACGCCGATGGCAGCGAGGAGGAGGGCGAAGAGGAGGCGGACGCCGCCGGAGGTACCCGTGAGATTCATGAATCCGCTCAGGAAGTAGATGCAGGCCGCAAACATCGGGAAGGCGAGCGCCTTCTTGAGGGTTTCCATCCATGCGCCAGGTTTCGGGAGCCGGCGGATGACCGCCGGGGACGTGGAAAGGAGGACGTAGGGCAAGGCGATGCCGAGCCCGAAGGCCGTGAGCAGGAGGAACTGGACCGCAGCAGTTTGGCTGAGGGTGTAGGCCATGGCCACGCCGAGGAACGGGCCGCTGCAGGGTGTCGAAATGACTGTGGTCAGGATCCCCGAGAAGAAGGAACCCGAGTAGCCCTTTTTGTCCTGAAGGTCGCCGCCGACCGTGGTCAGCGATGTTCCCAGTTCAAAGACGCCCCAGAGATTGAGGCCGAGCAGGAAAAGAATGCCGACGATGGCGGCCGATCCGTAGGCGCTCTGGGCAAAGAAGCCCCATGCCACATCCGTGCCGAACGATTTCTTGGCGATGAAGATGACGAGGCCGAGGACCCAGACAAAGAAGACGAGACCGGCCGTGAAGGCGGCGGCGTGCAGAAGGAGCTTGCGGCGATCCTGTCCGGCCAGTTGGGCGAATCCCATGATCTTGTAGCCGAGCACCGGGAAGACACAGGGCATGAGATTGAGAATGATGCCTCCCAGAAACATGAGACCCATGATTTTCCAGAAGCCCGGCGGGGTCGTCCGGCTCGCCGAACCACTGCGGAGGTCATTGACCGTGAGGTCCGGGCGGTATTCCACGAAATCAATCCGTCCCGTGCCCGTTTCCCATTCGTCCGGGCGGTCGGCCGCCGAGCCTGCCGCAGCGGGTTGCTCGTTTCCGGAGTCCGATGGATTGCTGTCGGCGGGAGTTGCCGGAGGATTGCCCGACGACGAATCCAGGGGCATTTTGAAGGCGAGGGCGCGCAGGGAACCATCCGCCAGCCAGCCCTTGCTGGCATGCAGAAAGCCCTCAGCCGGTGGCTTCTTCGGATTGTACTTCGCCGAAAGCACCCATGCAGCCCCATCGCGGCTCACCGTCTGCGGTTCATTGAGCAGGGCAGCCGTGCGGTCGAAAAAGTACAGTTCGCCGGGATCCGCATTCGCTCCATCCTGGGCCTTGAGCGTCAGTCTGATGACCGGATCGCTCCCGGTTTCGCCATCCGCATCGGTGGTTTTGACCGTGGTGGTGACCGCGGTGACTGTCCATGCCGGGGATTCCTGCGGCTGGGCGGTGCGCACGGCGGCGACGGCTAACGCGGTGGTCGCGATGGGGGGCGGGGAAGCGGAAACGGGAAGATCGAGGGTTAAGGAAGCATCCTGGGGAATGCAGGATCCACCGTCCTCGCAGACCTGCCATTCCACCTTGGCCGACAGCTTCACGGTTTCGCCGATCTTGGCCGATTCCGGGGCCTTGATGTCGGTGACGAGATAGACCGTGCCGCTGTAGACGTGCTGATTCCCGACTTCCGTGGCGACCGCCTGTGGGATTGGCCAGAGGATTGGTGAGGCCGTGAAGCCCTCGGGCAGCGTCCATTTGATGGTCGTTGGCGTTCCGAGTCCCGGATTGATCCAGTAGGTATGCCAATGGTCGGCGTGCTCGAGTTTGAGGGCGACCGCTGTGGTGCCGCCGGGTGCGATGCCATCGCTGGCGGCGACGAGCGAAACCTTGACCTCGGGCCCTTTGGCCGCGGCGGGCGTGCCCCCGAGGAGGGCTCCGGGCCCAAATGGGTCGGGGTCCTGCGCCAGAAGCGGGAGGGCCGATGCGAAGAGCAGGGCGGTCAGGCAGAATCTCATGATTGCATGAGAGCGCCGGATCGTTCCGGTTTCATCCGCAAATCACAGGATTTGCGTGAGGCTTCCGGAGGTCACTCGGGGAGCTTGGCGTGCGATCCGTCGCAGAAGGGTTCGTTGCAGGAATGCTTGCAGTTGCAGATAGCGACGGTTTTTTCCTCGGTGAGGGTGAACTTCTTCGGGCCGAGTCCGGTTCCCTTGTGGGCACCGTCGCAGAACGGCTGGGTCTTGGAACGACCGCAGGAACACCACCAGTAGTCCCCGGCGGCGAGTGTCATGAGCTGCGGTTTGCGGTCGAAAACGATTTTTGGTTCCATAGTGGCGGAATAACGCTCGGTCCGGTTCCTGCGGGGCCACGAATTCGCGGATTTCCGCGGACCGCATTCTGCGGATGACAACGGCGGGAAGCTGTGGCGAGGGGCGGGTTGTGAAAAAGCTGCTGTCGTTGTTCCATCTGTCGTTTCTGCCCGCGAGTGGCCCCTTCGCTTTGTTCGTGCTGCGTGTCTGGATTGGGCTGAGCATGCTTCTCCTTCATGGGGTCGGGAAGGCGAAGAATCTCGGGGCCGACGTGCGTGGCTTCCCGGATCCACTCGGAATCGGAGCCCAGGCGAGCCATGCGCTCACGGTTTTCGGCGAAGCCGCCGCTTCCATCCTCCTCATCGTGGGTGCGCTGACGCGATTTGCCGCGCTCACCGGCATCATCACCATGGGCGTTGCCTTCTTCATGGTCAAAAAAGCCATGCTGAGCGGCCCGCAGAGCGGAGAACTCGCCTATCTCTACCTCGGCTGCTACGTCGTCCTCTTCATTGCCGGACCCGGACGGTTTTCGCTCGACCAGCGCGGAGGAACCCCATCATGATGCGTGCCATGTCAAAATTCCCTGTCCTTTCCGCTGTTCTCATGATGATGCCGGCGCTGGCCGGCGCCGCCGAAGAACTCGCCCTGACGCGGGCGCAGGCCGACGAGAAAGTCGCGCAGTTCTGGGAAGAACGGAAGGCTGTCCTCGTGCGCGAACGGGCCGCCGAACTCGAGGCCAAGGCCATCGTGATCGGTGACAAAACCCTGAAATTCGAAGCGAAGGAATTCGGCAAGGCACCCGAAGGCGGGCGTTCGCTCTGGATTTCCATGCACGGCGGCGGCGGAGCGCCCCCGAGGGTCAATGACCAGCAATGGCAGAATCAGATCCGCCTCTACGAACCCACTGAAGGATGGTACGTGGCTCCGCGGGCCCCGACGGATACATGGAACCTCTGGCACGAAGGCCACATCAGCGGCATGTTCGACCGCCTCATCGACGATTTCGTGGCCCTGCGCGGCGTCAATCCCGCCAAAGTCTATGTCATGGGATACTCGGCCGGAGGCGATGGCGTCTGGCAACTGGCTCCGCGCATGCCCGACCGCTGGGCGGCGGCTGCCATGATGGCTGGTCATCCTAACGATGCGAGCCTGCTGCCGCTGCGGAATCTGCCCATGGCTCTCTTCGTGGGAGGCGAGGACCGCGCCTTCAACCGCAATACCGTGGTCGCCGAACGCGGAGCCGAACTCGGACGCCTGCGCAAGGACGATCCCGGTGGCTACGAAAACTTCGTGCGCGTCTACGATGGCCTCCCGCACTGGATGAACCGCAAGGACGCCGAAGCCCTCCCATGGATGGCTGAGAAAACCCGCCAGACGTGGCCGCAGAAGCTCGTCTGGCTCCAGACTTCCACGCCGCGCGACCGCTTCTACTGGCTCAAGGTGCCAGCCGGCGAAGCCAAGCCGGGCCGCCGCATCGACGCCGAAATCAAGGACCGCACCATCGCCTTGAGCGGCGACGTTCCCCAGGGCATCATGGTCCGTCTGCACGACAAGCTCCTCAGTCTCGATGAACCCCTCACCATCACCGTCGGCGACCGCAAGGTCTTCCATGGCAAAGTGAAACGGACAGCCACGGCCGTGCGCGATACTCTCGACGAACGAGCCGATCCGGACGCCGCGGCGACCGCCCAACTCGTCCTCAATTGGTGATTTCCTCCAAGCCCTCCGCATCGGCAGCGGACTGCGCCAGTGAAGGGTAGTTCACGCGATTCCTTACCTGCGCGGACCGGAATCTGTTGCATTTCCCGATGCCCTGACTCAGCGTCCTGCATCGGTTTTTCCTAACTTTCCCAGTACATCCATGGCCAGAAAACAGAAGAATGCCCCCGTTGTCCGTCCCATCCGCAAGCTGATGGTGGCGAACCGATCGGAGATTGCCATCCGGGTCATGCGGGCGGCCACGGAACTGGGCATTGCGACGGTGGCGGTCTATGCGCAGGAAGACAAATTCTGCCCGCATCGCTTCAAGTCGGATGAAGCCTACCAGCTCAACCCCGACAAGGGTCCGCTGGGTGCCTACCTCGACATCGAGGGCATTGTGGCCCTCGCGGTCGAGAAGGGCGTCGACGCCATTCATCCGGGGTATGGATTTCTGAGCGAGAATCCGGAATTCGCCCGCGCCTGCGATCGGGCGGGCATCATCTTTGTGGGGCCGGCTGCGGAAGTGCTGGAAATGATGGGCGACAAGACGGCGGCGCGCACGGTGGCGCAGCGGCTCGGCGTTCCTGTGCTCGAAGGTACGGAGGAACCCGTGAGCGACCGCCGCGAGGCCCTCGCCATTGCCAAGAAGATCGGTTTTCCCCTCATCATCAAGGCGGCCTTCGGCGGCGGCGGACGCGGCATGCGGATTGTGCGCGCTGCAGATGAACTCGAGAAGCTGCTCGACGAAGCCCAGACAGAAGCGGCCCGTGCCTTCGGCAATGGTGCCGTCTTCCTTGAGAAGTTCGTCGGCAGCGCCAAGCACATCGAAGTCCAGATCCTCGCGGACAAGCACGGCAGCGTTCTCCACCTGCACGAACGCGATTGCTCGGTGCAGCGCCGCCACCAGAAGGTCATCGAACAAGCACCCAGCTACGGAGTCGATCCCGCCATCATCAAGGGACTCTGCGATGCCTCGCTCGCCCTCGCACGGGAAGTCGGCTACACTCACGCCGGCACCGTGGAATTCCTCGTCGATACCGACAGCGGCGCATGGTACTTCATCGAAATGAATCCCCGGATTCAGGTGGAACACACCGTCACGGAGGAAATCACCAGCATCGACATCGTCCGCAGTCAGATCCTCATCGCTCAAGGCCACCAGCTCCACGAGGAACCCCTCGCCCTCCCGCAGCAGGCCGACGTCGAGAAGTTCGGCTACGCCATCCAGTGCCGCATCACGACGGAAGACCCCGAAAACGGCTTCACCCCCGATTTCGGCCGGATTCTCACGTACCGCAGCGCGGGCGGCTTCGGTGTCCGGCTCGACGGTGCCCTCGGCACGAGCAATGCCGTCATTACCCCGTTTTACGATTCCATGCTCGTGAAGGTGACGGCCTATGCGCGTACCTACCATCAGTCGCTCGACCGCATGGACCGGGCGCTGCGCGAATTCCGGATCCGCGGGGTGAAGACGAACATTCCGTTCCTCATGAATGTGATTCACCATCCCGTGTTCCGGGAAGGCCGGGCCACCACAAGGTTCATTGATTCCAATCCCGACCTCCTCAAGTTCGCTGCGCGCAAGGACCGGGCATCGAAGCTGCTCGGCTACCTCGCGGATGTCATGGTCAACGGAAATCCGTTCGCGAAGGGGCATAAGCCGCAGAAGGCGTTCGCGGTTCCCGCCATTCCGCGGGCCTGCCCGCCGGAGACGGGTCGCGGTACCTGTGCGGTGCCTCCAGGCACGAAGAATCTGCTCGAAAAAATGGGGCCGGAGAAATTCTGCCGCGACTGGGTAGCGAAGCAGAAGCGCCTCCTCCTCACGGATACGACCATGCGGGATGCGCATCAGTCGCTCCTCGCGACGCGGATGCGCACGTACGACATGCTGGCGGTGGCGGAGGCAGTTTCGAAGCGGACGCCGAACCTCTTCAGTCTCGAAATGTGGGGTGGAGCGACCTTTGATGTGACCATGCGGTTTCTCCGCGAGGACCCATGGGAACGGCTGCGTCAGATCCGCGCGAAGGTTCCGAACATTCTTCTCCAGATGCTCTTCCGCGGCAGCAATGCGGTCGGCTACAGCAACTACCCGGACAATGTGGTCAAGGGATTCGTGCGCCACTCGGCGGAGGCGGGCATGGATGTCTTCCGGATCTTCGATAGCCTCAATTACCTGCCGAATCTCAAGGCGGCCATGGATGCGGTGCGCACGCAGACCAAAAGCATCTGCGAAGGCACGCTCTGCTACACGGGCGACATTCTCGACCCGAAACGCGACAAGTACGACCTCGCCTACTATGTGCGCCTTGCCCGCGAACTCGAGAAGATGGGGGCGCACATTCTCTGCATCAAGGACATGGCGGGTCTCTGCCGTCCCTACGCCGCGCGCAAGCTCGTCAAGGCTCTCAAGGACGAAGTCGGCATTCCCATCCACTTCCACACGCACGATACCAGTGGCCTCAATGCCGCCAGTATCCTCGAAGCGGCCGCTGCAGGCGTCGACATTGCCGACGCCGCCATCTCCAGCCTGTCCGGCGGCACGAGTCAGCCGAACATCAACAGCGTCGTCGCTGCCCTCGAACACACCGCCCGCGACACGGGCATCGATGCCGGGGCACTCCAGGAATTCAGCGACTACTGGGCTGCCGTGCGCGCCTTCTACCGTCCCTTCGATACCAGCGAACCCTACGGCACCGCCGAGGTCTACCTCCACGAAATGCCGGGGGGCCAGTACACCAACCTCAAGGAACAGGCGGCCGGCATGGGCATGGCCCACCGCTGGCCGGAAATCGCCAGAGCCTACGCCGAAGTCAATCAACTCTGCGGCGACATCGTCAAGGTCACTCCTTCCTCCAAGGTCGTCGGCGACCTCGCCATCGAATGCGTGGCCCGCGGCGTCCTCCCCGCAGATATCTTCAACCTTAAGGGAGCCAAGTGGAGCAAGGATGTCACCGGCATGTTCGCCGGCTGGCTGGGTGAACCATTCTACGGCATGGAAAAGGCCAAAGCCGCAGATTCACGCAAGAAATGGGACGCCCTGGCCAACGCCATCGTGGGCAAGGACACAGATCGCATCAAAGGCCGCCCGGGCCTGCATGCCCCGAAGGTGGAACTCGACGCCGTCCGCACGGAACTGACCTCCAAACTCGGAGCCACGCCCACCGAAGACGATGTCTGGAGCTACCTCATGTACCCGGATGTCTTCCTCAAATTCGCTGAATTCCGGAAGCAGTACGGCGACGTCAGCAGCCTCCCCACGCCCGCCTACTACTACGGCCTCCACGAGAAAGAGGAAATCTCAGTCCACCTCGAAGAAGGCAAAACTCTCTTCATCCGGATGCTCAATCTCACGGAGCCAGATCAGAAGGGCGTCCGCACCGCCATCTTCGAACTCAATGGCTACCCCCGCCATACCCACATCACCGACCGCAGCGTCGCCCAAAGCGCCGTCACCCGACTCAAGGCAGATCCCGCGGAAAAACTTCAGGTCGGTGCCCCCATGCCCGGCATGGTCGCCAGCATCGCCGTCACCGTCGGCCATAAGGTCAAGGAAGGCGAAACCCTCCTCACCCTCGAAGCCATGAAAATGTTCGCCGCCGTCGCCGCCCCCATTGCCGGGACCGTCGAAGAAATCCTCGTCAAGGTCGGCGAAAGCGTCGAAAGCAAGGACCTCCTCATCCGCCTCGGCAAGTAATCATCAAAGGACCAGAAGGGACCGGAAGGAACCTGAAAGGGGCTGGTCTCGTTCCCAGCCCGCCGCCTTTCCTCACATCCCACTGAAGTCGATCCTTGTGAGGACCCACGCGAGGAAGGCGAGGTACGATCCGGAGAGGATGGCGGCGGTCACGGTGAGGGCCTGCGTGGCCGGGCTCATGCTGCGACGGCCCATCAGCAGATAGCCGACGCTGGAGACGAAGCACAGCAGGGTCGCAAGGATCTGGGTGGCATGAAATGGTCGCTCGCTCCAGCCGAAGCGCTCGGCCGCGAGAATTCCGGGAATGCAGGCGAGCGCACAGAGTCCGCTGAAGAGCATGCCGGCACGGAGCAGACCGACGGGCAGGGTCGTCACTTGGTTCATGAAGATGACTTTAGATTATGAACGGGGGGCGCGCAAGCGGCGCAGGGCAGGGGGGGAATTCCGGGCTTGGGTGAGCGTTCGGATTCGTGCACAATGCTCCATGCGGTTGCTTGGATTCTTTCTGCTGCTGGCATTGGTGCTGTGCATGCCCTTTCTGACCCACGGGGCGGAATGGGACCTGCGTTTTTCTCAGGAAAACATGCAGCGGATGCTCAGCGGCGGTGGCTACCAATGGGGCTGGCTGCTCGCCATGCTCCTGCTGATTGGCGATCTCCTTCTGCCGGTCCCGGCGACTGCGGTGATGTCGGCCCTTGGCTACGTCTATGGCTGGCTTGTGGGCGGAATGGTGGCCGCCATCGGTTCCTTCCTCTCGGGTACCGTCGCTTACCTTCTCTGCCGCCGCTTCGGCCTGCGCGCCGCCCAGCGGCTCATGGGACCGCAGGACCACGCCCGCGGTCAGCAGATCTTTGCGGGCAAAGCCGGTGGCTGGCTCGTCGCCCTCTCCCGCTGCCTTCCCCTCATGCCGGAAGTGGTCGCCTGCATGGCGGGCCTCAGCCGGATGCCCGCGGCCCGCTTCTTCCCAGCCCTCGCCTGCGGTAGCCTCCCGCTCGGCTTCGTCTTCGCCGCCGCCGGAGCCAGTGGCCGCAGCAACCCGGCCCTCGCCCTCGGCCTCAGCGCCGCCATCCCAGTCGTCCTCTACCTCATCAGCCTCGCCATCCTCCGCCGACCACGCCAATAAACCATTTTCCAGTTGCGTGACACCCTCTCCGACCTACGGACACTCCAGCCATCGCGCGGGATTAGCTCAGCGGTAGAGCACCTGCTTCACACGCAGGGGGTCGCTGGTTCGAACCCAGCATCTCGCACCATCTTTCTTCCGGCCGATCCCCCACCCTTCGAAGATTCTCCCGGAACCCACTCCCCAGAGGCCACCGCCGCACCGGGTCGCATCAAAAGGACAGAGCGCTTCGCTCCAAGTTCACAGTGCACCATCTGTCCGCTGGACTGCACTAGCACAAGATCAGTATTGCCGGCCCCCTTCCGTCGGGCTACAACCCAGAGGTCCGAGCCCGAACCGATAGCGAAGTCATGACTGAACTGAGAATCTGCATCCTTATGCTGGAATGGTCGGAGTCGCCCTGGCATCAGGGGTCGTACCGGGTCTTCCTCTCCTACAGCCCGAATTCCAGGCGCTGGTCTCTTTCTGCGAGAAATAATCCGGCAACGGAGCGGCTTTCGTGGCGGACCGGCGATGCGGACGAGGACCGGAGGGAAGTCGCCATCGAGCTGCTCGGGAAGTCGTACACACGAGGAGCACTGGAGTTCGACCTGATCGTGGACTCAGGACCGTTTGGGATCACGCTCGCAGACATCCGCAGCAGCAGCACACCCCATCTGTGATCACAACTGCCTAGCCTGGACAACTATCCTGACACAGGGGAGAGACGCTGTTTGATCGAGTCACTCATGTTTAGCCTCCGGTGAGTGGGATTTTAGGGAGCGGCGTAGTTGGCAACTGCCCCGGCAAGCCAAGTGGTTCGACCTCGATTGGTGTGTGAATTGGCGGCTGGATTCTCTGGTAGCGAGGATGGAGCGGAATTTCCGGCTGTGGAATGTGCCATCGGTATTGAGCTTCGCGATCATGATCAGCTTCCAGCCGTCTCACTGATACCCCTCAACCTCGGGCGCGGCAATGCCGCGTGTCACCGTGCGCCTCATGGGAAGCCTGCCGCATCCTTGCGTCCCGCGGTGCGGGTTGGTCATGGTGCATGTGACCGGGGGGGCAATCCTGGTGGGGCTGGCGGCGTGCATCAGTCTGAATCCGTGGGCAGGGATTGGGCGGGAAATCCGAGAGAGGGCTTGCCGTGGGGAGAGGAAATCCGCTACGGTTCTGCCGACGGCGTTTCCTGTGATGGGGAGGTGTCCGTCGCAATCCCCCCTGAACATGCAGCTTGTTAAGACCATCTGTGGAATGCTGGCATTGGCCGTTTCGTGTCGTGCCGGAGTGGTGATCAATGAATTCCATGCTGCACCGAACGAGATTCTGCTGGAATCGGACGGAGTGGGCATGGGGAGTCCGGGGTATGGTCCGGCGTGGTGGGATCCAGGGTTTTCCGATGAATCGTGGTCTGTGGGAACGGCCCCGCTGGGTCATAGTGCGGCTGGGCTGGCGACGACTGTGCCGGGGATGGACGACCGTACGCCGACGTTGAGTCTGCGGCGGAGTTTTGCCGTGACGGCGGACGATGCGGCGCAGAGCAGCGATCTGATTCTGCGGGTGTGGTACGACGATGGGTTTACGGCATGGATCAATGGGCGGGAAGTGGCGCGGGCGAATCTGGGACCGCCGGGGCAGTATACGTACCGGCATCAGGTTTCGTACCGGGCGACGACTGAGGTACAGCCGATGGAATTCAATCTGGGGCCGGTTTCGCAGTGGCTGAGGGCAGGGGACAACGTGCTGGCGCTGCAGGTGGCCAACCGTGATCTGGGGAGCAGCTGCCGGGCGGATGCTGCGCTCTTTTTTTCTGCTCCGGCGGTGCTGCGTCCGATTGCCGACGATTCCTTTGCCGGGGCCAATGGGGCGTTGCGCACGGTCAGGCGGACGTGGGCCAGTGTGGTGACGACGGTGACTGGAGAACCACCTGCGGGGAGCTGGCTGGCGCAGAGTCCGGATCCTCTCAGTGATCCTGCGTGGGAGAATCTGGTGGTGACCTCCGTGCTGGACAGTGCTGCGGGGATTGGCGGAACGGGAGCGATGCGCTGGCAGTTTGCGGCGACTGGGGTGGCGCGGGCGGTGTCGGTTTTCGGTCCCGGGATCCGCTGCGGCGAGCCTGGCGTGGCGGGATTGCTGACGCAGGATGATCTGGCGAGGACGGAGATCCGGTTCCGCTACCGGGCGTCGTCGGGTGCGCAGTTTGCGTTCCGGCTTGAGCCAGAGCCCGGCAATGTGGCGTCGGCGCTCAGTGGATTTCCGGCCATCGTGGCAGGTTCCGGGGTCACGGAGGATGCGGTGCGGACATACGCCACGAATTCCGGCGGGGTGCGGACCAGAAGTGTAAATGCCGTGGGAGCGGGCACGACTGCGAGTGCCGGGGCCGTGCTGACGTCTGCGGTGCTGAGTCATGGGGCGACCCTGCGCAATGCGGCCTTCCGGATTGCCGAGGATACGGCAGCGGGGGCAGGGGGAACGTCTGGAGTGCTGCGGATGGAATGGACAGATGCGGCTGATGCGCCCGATGCCGAAAGCTGGGCCCAGGTCGCCTTGCCGGGATTCACCGTGCGCAACTGGATTGCCGGTTCCGTGACGGCGGCCGACATGGCGAGGGTGAATCTGGTCTTTCAGCACCGACTCGCCAAAGGGCGGCAGTTCCGGGTGTTTTTGGAACCAGATAATGCGGCGGCTGGGTTCGGGGACCGGGCGGATTTCGGGGTCGTCAGCGGCACGGGAGAATGGAGTCAGTTTGACCAGCCCTTTGCCGAGGCTGGAAATACGGGGGTGATGATCACGAGGATCAATGCGCTGCGGACGACGACCTTCCGTCTGGTCATCCGGCTTGAGCCAGGTCAGCCCGTGGGGGAACCACTGTGGATTGACAATGCGGGATTCGGGACCGCCTGGCGGACGTACAATCTGGCGCTCGGGTCGGCCCCGGTGGCGGCGCGATCCGCGTTTCTGGGAGCCATGAATGCGGCTGGGCGAAGGGTCGCGGTCCCCGCATTCGCCCGTCAGGCCGGTCTTTCCGTGCCGCTGCAGGATGAATTGGTCATTGATGACTTCAGCGTGCGCTGGAGGGAATCGGGCGGGTCCGTGGCGTTGGTCAATGCGGCCAGTGGTGGCTGGCGGTACTTTGTGGGTCGCTGCGAGCCATCTGGCGGGCTGACCGACCCTGGGAATTTCAATGAGGCGGCGTATGATGGGGATTGGCATGACTGGCTGGAGCTGCACAATGACGGGGCTGGGGCTGTGGACCTTGGGGGATGGTCGCTGACTGACGATCCGCGGGATCCCGGGAAGTGGAAGTTTCCGGCGGGGACGGTCATTCCCGGCGGTGGGTATCTGGTGGTGATCTGTGATGGGCGGACCACGCCGCTGGCGGGGGCTCGCTACCTGCATGCGTCTTTCGAGCTGAGTGCCGGGGGCGAGCATCTTGCGCTGAGGGATGCGGATGGTGCGGTCGTCAGTGAGTTGGCAGCCTATCCTCCGCAGAATGCGTTTCACACGTTCGGACGGCGGCCCGGGGGCGGCATGCTGGGCTGGCTGCGGGAAGGAACGCCGGGCCGGGCCAATGCGGGTCCGTTTCGTCCGGCGGCGGCTGAGGCTCCGCAGTTCAGTGTGCCCGGGGGATTCCACACGGGGTCCGTGACCGTGATGCTGAGCAGTGCGACCGAAGGAGCGCAGATCCGGTATACGACTGATGGGTCCGATCCCGGGGAAGGCAGTATTCTATACAGTACGCCCCTTGTGCTCAATGCGGTTGGTGCAGCGAGCGGGCATTGTCTGCGGGCGCGGGCCTTTGTGGAGGGCGGGGTGCCTTCGGAGGTGCGGACGCAGACGTATCTGATCGCTCAGGATGCGCGGCTACGGTCCGTTCCGGCCGTGATTCTGAGCGGTGACCCTGGGAAGTCGCTTTTCAAGCCGTATGGGATCACGGCGATTCAGGGGGGCGTGCGGGACAGCAATGGCGTGTGGTCGCCGACCGGGGTCGGTGACTACAGTAATGTGCTAGGGGATCTGAACAATGCGCTCACGGGAGGGCAGGCATGGGAACGGCCCGTGCATCTGGCCCTGCAGTATCCGGATGGGAGGCCGGGAGTGGCGGCTGATTGCGGCCTGAGGGTGTCCGGGAGCGGTCATGCGCGGCCCCGTTTCACGCTCAATGGGATTCTCAATGCTCCGTGGTCGTATACTTCGTATCTGGAGAAGCCGAGTTTCAATGTGTTTTTCCGGGGCGAGTATGGAACGGATGCGGTCGAGCACGATCTCTTTCCCAAGGGGTATCCGGTGAATACCTTCGAGCACTTCCGGATCCGGGCCGGGAAGAACGACGTGTCGAATCCCTTCATCAAGGACGAGTACCTGCGGAGGGTGTACCTTGGCACTGGTCAGGAAGGAGCGCGCGGATTGATCACGACGCTCTATGTGAACGGGAAATTCCGGGGGACGTACAATCTGACCGAGCGTCTGCGGGAACCCTTCATGCAGCAGCACTTCCGGAGCACGGCGGACTGGGATGTGCGGCAGGTGCAGGAAATCGCGAGTGGCGATGCCGTGGCCTTCAATAGTTTCAAATCGCTTCTGGATGCCTATGCAGCGGATGCGGGGAATCAGGCCAAGTATGCTGCTGCCGTGGCGCAGCTTGATGTCGATGCCTACATTGACTATGCGCTGGTGAACATCTGGGGCGGCACGGGAGACTGGCCGCATAACAACTATGTGGCGTCGCGCGAGCGGACGCCGCAGGGGAAATGGCGTTGGTTTGTCTGGGATGCAGAGGGAGCCTTCGGGGGTTTCAGCAAGCATCTTGGCTACAATGTGATCACGCAGGACCTGTTGGTTTCCGCATCGACGGCCGGCCGGGAAATCTGTCAGGTGTACGATCGGCTGTCGCGGAATGCGGAATTCCGGCTGCGGTTTGCTGACCGGATTCACCGGCATTTCTGCAATGGCGGGGCGCTGACCGATGCGAGGCTGACGGCGCTGAAGGATCAGCTGGTGGCCGAGTACCAGCCGATGTTCAGCTATATGCTTCCGGCTTCGTCGCTCAATCTGGGGTGGTTCACGTCGTGGGTGGCTCCGTCGGCTGTGGACAAGCGGGATGTGCTTTTCCGGAGTGCTCTTCTTGATGATCCGGCGACTGCGGAAGTGGATTCGGTGCAGTTTGGCTATCAGTTTCCGAGGGCTGGGCTGTGGCCGGCTGTGGATGGTCAGGGTACGTGGGTAGCTCCCTTGCCACCATTGTTCAGTCAGCATGGCGGTGATGTGGCGCTTGGTTATGCGCTCATCATGCGCCACACGGTGGCCGACAATGACCGGACGAAGGATGAGCCGTACCGGGCGGTGACGGGAGCGGCTCCGGCGGGGCGGACGATCTATTTCACACTCGATGGAAGTGATCCGCGGCAGCCGGGAGGGGCGGTGGCGGCAGGTGCGCGGACGTGGGCATCGCCGCAGGTGCTGCCGTCGGGGTTTGTGCCCGTGCGGGCGAGAATCCGGGATACCGGGACCGGGCAATGGAGTCCGCTGACGGCAGCCGATTTCCGGGTCGGCACCGAGCCGGCGTCGGCGGCCAATCTGGTGGTGGCGGAAATCATGTATCATGCGCCCGATCCGACCGCGCTGGAAAGTGCCACCGTGGACAGTGCGGCGTACGAATTCGTCAGGATCCTCAATGCGGGCAGCCGCCCGGTGCGGCTGGCGGACTGCCGGTTTGTGAATGGGATCACGTTTGATTTCGCGGAGGGTACGGTACCGGTGCTTGATCCTGGACGCAGCGTGCTGGTGGTGGCTGACCGCACGGCTTTCCGGGCCCGGTATGGCGATACGATGGCGGCCATGGTGGCGGGTCAGTATGCCGGCTCGCTCAATAATGCGGGGGAACGGCTGCGGCTCGAGCGATCCGACGGAGTGGCGGTGGTGGATTTTTCGTATGATGATAAGCCCCCGTGGCCTGCGGCGGCCGATGGTATGGGGGCGTCGCTTGTGCTGCTGAATCCGTCGTCCTTCCCGGATCATGGGAAGGCGGAGAACTGGGTGGCGAGCGCCGTGCCCGGCGGGATGCCCGACTGGGCGATTGCGGACATGAATTACGGACGTTGGAAGTCGCTCTACTGGACTGTGGGGGAAGCGGTTCAGGAATCCGTGAGCGGGATGATGGCTGACAGCGATGGAGACGGGGTGGTGAATCTTCTTGAGTACGCGGTGGGGAGTCATCCACGGAGGGTGGATCAGCCGGAGCCGCGGGTCTTTCTGGAGCAGGTTTCCGGTGGTCCGGTGGTGCTCGTGGAATTCCGCATGGTGCCTGGCTTGCCCGGGGTGATGCTGGTGCCGGAGTATTCTGTGGATCTGGCGGCGTGGTCGGCGGCTCCCGAGTGGTCGCCTCCGGCGGCGATGGGGGATGGATCGCTGCGGTGCCGGCATTATGCACCTTCCGGTGGTCGTTACCTGCGGCTGCGGGCCGTGGCGAGGTGACTGGGCGGCGGCCAGGGAAAAGCGGGGTATCGGACGTGCAGCTGCAACTTTCCGGAACGCGATTTCGTACGGGGAACCATGAAGAAGCGCAGGCGAGCAGGAATCATCCGGTGGGCGGTCGTCATGCTGGCGTCGCTGGCTGGAGCGTGCGGGGCGGAATTTTCCGAGGAACCGCATCGATACTGGGAACGGAAGCCCGCCGATCGGTTTGCGGCGCTCATGGAATCGGTCGAAGCCGGGCGGGCCCGGCTTGATGGGACGTCCGACCGTGCGTTGCTGGATTCGCTGCTGCGGGAACTGGAGATTGATGAATCGACGCAGCTCATGGTGTTTTCGGCGACGAGTCTGCAGAGCGGGATTGTGAATCCCCGCAATCCCCGGGCACTGTATTTCAATGAGGATACCTATGTGGGGTACATTCCTGGCGGGAGGTTTGAAGTGGCGAGTTTCGATGCCGAGACTGGGATGAATTTCTACATTTCCGACCGGGCGCGGGTTTCCGGTGGGGCTCCGGACTTCACGCGGTCGACCCGCTGCATGAATTGCCATGCTGATGTGCAGAGCCGTCATCTTCCGGGTTTGGTCATCAGTTCCGTCGGCGTGACATGGGATGGATCGACGCAGGAAACCTACCGTTACGAGGAAATCGGGCATCATGTGCCGCTGCGGGAACGCTTTGGGGGATGGCACCTGACTGGCGGGCATGGGATCGGAGAGACGCACGCCAACAAGGTTGGCAATCTCATTCCCGGTGGGTTCAAGGCTGAGCCGAATCTGCCCGGTCGCTATTTCCGGATGGAAAACTACCCGCGGGGCACCAGTGACATCCTGCCGCATCTTGTCATGGAGCACGTGGCTGGCTTCACGAACCGTGTCATTGAAGTGATCTACCGTCACCGGGAGAAGCCCGATGATGTGGCTGCGCAGGGGAAGGCCGCCGATGCGCTTGCGCGCTACCTGCTGTTTGCGGGCGAGGCTGCGCTGCCGTCTGGCGGCATCGAAGGCGACGCCGACTTCGTGCGGGACTTCCGGAAGCGGGGCGAGGGTTCGGCGGCGGCCGCGTTGCGGGAGTTTGACCTCCGGAAGCGTCTGTTCCGGGCCGGGGTGAGTTATCTGATTGATTCCGCGGTGTACCGGGCGATTCCGGAACCTGTGCGGGCCGGGGTGGAGGAACGGCTGCGGGAGGCCGCGGACGGGAAGAGTCGGTGGAACGATTTGACGCTCGGTGATGCTGGCAAAAAAGCGTTGAATGCGTACTTTATTTCTGCACCCGCTGGGCGATGATCTGCGTTATCCGGATGCTGAGCAGTGTCATTCCCGTGGCCGGGAATGCTGTTCACTCCGAAACTACCAAAGCACACACCCCATGAAGAAACTCCTCGCTCTGCTCGTCAGCCTCTTTGCTGCTGCCTCCGTGATGGCCGGTGAATATCCTGATATCTCCGTTGCCGACCTCAAGAAGGCGATCGCCGACAAGAAGGCTGTTGTCATCGACGTGAACGGTTCCGATTCCTGGAAGGCCGGCCACGTGCCGACCGCCATTGACTTCGACGCCCTCAAGGACGGCCTCAAGGACAAGCTCCCAGCCGACAAGAAGACCCTCATCGTGGCCTACTGTGGTGGTCCCCGCTGCAATGCCTACACGGCTGCTGCAAACGCCGCCAAGGAACTCGGCTACACCAACGTGAAGCACCTCTCGGCCGGCATTTCCGGCTGGAAGGCTGCTGGTGAGAAGACCGAAGCCGGCAAGTAATTCCGGTTCCGTTCTGCCAATCCGCCGGGCCGCTTCCTGTGATGGGAAGTGGCCCGGTTTTTTTGTGGGGTGGAGGGGTTCCATGCTCCCGGAAATCCCCGACTTGCGGCTTGCCCGTGCTCTGTCGCAAGGCTAAGGCGGCGCATGGTTGAAGCTGTCATTCGATACGAAGGTGCCTTGCGTTGCCGGGCCGTGCATGGGCCGAGCCAGTCGGCGATTGAGACCGATGCTCCGGTGGACAACATGGGGAAGGGAGAACGGTTTTCGCCGACCGATCTGGTGGGGACGGCGCTGGCTGGCTGTGTGCTTACGACGATGGGGATTGTGGCCCAGCGGAAGGGGATTGAGCTGGCGGGGGCGGTCGCGACGGTCCGGAAGATCATGACGTCCGAGCCTCCGCGGCGCATTGCCCGGCTGGAAGTGGAAGTGGTGCTGCCGCTGGATCCGGATCATCCGGAACGGGCCTTGCTGGAGGCGGCGGCGCGGGGGTGTCCGGTGCGGCGGAGTCTGCATCCCGATGTGGTCGTGGAGGAATCGTACCGCTGGGCGGGCACCTGCTGAAGTGCCGTACAGAATCCACGGTTTGCCCCTCGGGAGGGAATTCTGCGAACGACGGGTCGTTGCGTTTCGGGGGAGCCCCCGGGGGGGTACGATCGGTGCGCAAACGGGTTGCCGGGTTAGCGGGCCTGGTATAAAAACCCCGGCGGCCGGTTCCTGGCCAGACCCACTTCAACCCGATTCACGACTATGTTCAAACGCCTTGGCACACTCATCAAAGGATTCTTCGGCCTCTTCGTTGGTGGCCTTGAGCGCAAGAATCCGGAAGCCCTTCTGGAAACCGAGAAGGAGAATCTCCGGAAGCAGATTGCGGAATACAACAAGGGCCTGACCGGCCATGCGGCCCTTGTGGAGCGGCTCATTTCCCGGGTCCGTTCACTGGAAGCGGAAGAGAAAGACCTGCATGCCAAGGTCCTTGCGAATCTGCGGGCTGGAAACAAGGAAGCGGCGGCCCAGTTCGCCCTGAGGCATCAGCAGGCCAAGTCAGAGCATGCCACCGTGCGCTCGCAGCTGGAGGAATCCGAAAAGACCTACAAGGAACTCGTGCAGGCCCGCGACGTCAGCGTGAAGGCCGCCCGCGAAAAGATTGAAAAGGTCGCCCGCGGCATCAACGAGGCCAAGGTCGCCAAGGCCACCGCCGAACTCAATCAGATGGCCGCAGGCATGGTCAACGAAATCGGCGCAGCCGGCGAAACCCTCGGTCGGCTCGAGGAAATTGTGCGCGAGGAAAAGGAGAAGGCGGCCGGGGCGGCCCGCGTGGCGCGCGACAGCATCGACATGGGCAGCATCCAGATGAAGGCGGGCGAGCAGAAGGCGCTCGAAGATCTCGCGCTGGCCGACTTTGCGGCGTACGAAGGGATTTCGCTCGAAGGGGCCTCGGCTTCGGGCAGCACCGGTGGTCCTTCCGAGAAAACCATGAGCGGCCCGCAGACGGCGGCCGAGTAACATTGTGCGGCGGGCCCTTCTGCGCGGCGGTGGCTGATCATGGCCATGCCTCAGCGGAAGGGCCCGCTGGTTTTTCTGCTTGCTTCTGTTAGCGGCCTGGACATCCAGCCAGCGCAACCACATCAGTCAACATGGCCACGACACCAGCCTGGGCATCCGACATCGCGTCGCAGTACGAAAGCCACGCCGCCAGCCAGTTTGTGCTGCATGGCAATGTGGCCGACCTCTTTGTGCTTCCCGACAATGGCGGGGTGAAGCTGGTGGGGCTTGAGGATTATCTGCTGGAGACCCTGCTGACTGCTTTCGATGTCGTCCTGACCTACGATCTGGGGAACGGTCTGCGCGTCGTGCGTGGGCAGAAGGCATTCAGTCAGTGGCCATCGTACGGGGCGGGCCAGGCGCTGCCGCGGGTGCCTCGGGAGGCGGTCGATGTACTCACGCATTACGCCCGGTTTCTGTCGAATCTGCGGCGGGTGAAGGGGGAATCGGTGAAGGCGGCTTTCATTCTGCGCGAGGCGGCGCTTTCCATGCCTGCCACGCAGGGCGGGGTGAACAACGATCTGAATGCCATGGCGCTTCTGGTGAAGGCGTGGGCATCCGAGACTGCGCTCACCGATCATCCTCTCGCGACCTTTCTGATCACGGAGAATCTCAACGATCTGCATCCTCTCGTGGCCAACGATCCTCGGTCGGGCAACGTGCGCATTCCCCTGCCGACTCCTGAGGAACTGGAGACGGTTTTCCGGGCCGTGGCCCCGCAGTTTCCGGTCGCCCTCGGTCCATGGGAAGGGAAGCTCAATGTTCCGGCTGGCCAGCTGGCGGGGGCGTCACTGATTTCGATTCAGAGTCTTCTGCGCAGCAAGGAACACCGGAAGGAAGCGATCACCGACCGCGATCTCGCCGCGCTGAAGAAGGAATTGGTCGAAAAGGACAGCCAGGGACTCATTGAATTCATCGAACCGAAGCGGACCCTTGATGATCTGCATGGTCAGGAAGCGATCAAGGAATGGCTGCGGCAGGACATTGCCCTGTGGAAGCAGGGGGACCTTGAAGCGATGCCGATGGGCTATCTGTTCTGTGGTCCGGTGGGTACGGGGAAGACATTCATGGTGGAATGTCTGGCGGGCGAGGCCGGTGTGCCGGTGGTCAAGATGAAGAATTTCCGGGACAAGTGGGTGGGCAGCACGGAGGGTAATCTCGAGAAGATCTTCCGGCTCCTGCATGCGCTGGGCCGGTGCTATGTGTTCATTGACGAAGCCGATCAGGCTCTAGGGAAGCGGAATCAGGACGGCGACAGCGGCGTCGGTGGCCGGGTTTACTCCATGATGGCAAAGGAAATGAGCGACAGTGCGAACCGCGGTCGCATTGTCTGGATTCTGGCGTCGAGCCGGCCCGATCTCATTGAAGTCGATCTCAAGCGTCCTGGCCGGGTTGATGTGAAGATTCCGATTTTCCCGACGGTGACGCCGGAGGAAGGATTTCAGCTGATCCGGGCGCTGTGCAAACGGCGGGGTATGCCGCTGGATCCATCGGTGCTGGAGACCTTGCGTGACCGGATTCCGGACTGGCTGACGCCGGGTGCGGCGGAAGCGCTTTCCGTGAAGGTTTACCGGATGGTGAAGACGAAGAATCTGCCGGCTGCGGATGCGCTTGCGGAGGCCCTGCAGACGTACCAGCCGGCTGTTTCGCGGGAAACCATGGAATTCCAGGTGGGTCTGGCGGTTTCCGAGGCATCCGATCTTTCGTTCGTTCCTGAATCGCTGCGGCGGTATGGGAATGCGGAGGCGTGAGTCGATGGTCCCGTGATTCCGGAACTTGCCTGAGATGCCGGGGCTGTGGCATGGGGGAAGCATGACATCTGTAGCCAGCCGCCGTCGATTTCTTGCTGCCAGTGCCGCTGTGGCGGCTCCGCTCATCATTCCGGCGCGGGTGCTGGGACAAGGAGCGACGCCACCGAACAGCCGGGTGCGGCTTGCCTGCATCGGGACGGGCGGCATGGGGTCGGGGAACATGCAGTCATTTCTGAACGACGACCGGGTGCAGGTGGTGGCAGTGTGCGATGTCGACCGTGGACACCGGGAACGGGCTGGGGCGGTGGCGAAGCTGGGCGCTGGCGACCTTTACAATGATTTCCGGGAAGTGCTGGCGCGGTCGGATGTGGATGCGGTCATGTGTGCGGTGCCGGACCATTGGCATGCGGTCATTGCGGTGGCGGCGGCGAAGGCCGGGAAGGATTTGTATTCCGAGAAGCCGCTGGCGGCGAGTATTGGGGAAGGACGGGCGGTTTGTGCGGCGGTGAAGAAGCACGGACGGGTTCTGCAGTGCGGCACGTGGCGTCGATCCAGCCTGAAGACGAGGCTTGGCTGCGAATGGGTACGGAATGGCTACATTGGCGAGCTGAAGGAGATCGAGGTAGGCGTGCCGGGAGCCTTCATGGTTCAGGGGGGCTACAGTGGCATGGAGGGTGAGCAACCGGTGCCCGAGGGATTCGATTATGAAATGTGGCAGGGTCCGGCTCCGGCGGCTCCCTACACGGCGGCGCGCTGCCATTTCAATTTCCGCTGGGTCAATGCCTATGCGCCGGGCTACATCACGGATTGGGGTGCGCACTTCCTCGATGTGGCGCAGTGGGGAGCCGGAAAAGACGGGGAATCGCCGGTCGAAATCATGGCGAGCGAAGTGAAGCGGCGCGGCGCCGGTGTTTACGATGCGCCCGAGCAGTTCCGGATCGAGTACCAATATGCGAAAGGCCCGCGGGTTGTCATGTTCAGCACGACTGATTCCGCGAAGTGGGGTGTCAAGTTCATTGGTACGGAAGGCTGGGTTTTCAGTGAGAACGACAAACTGGAATCGAGTCCCGAGTCGCTGCGGTCCGTGAAGTTCAAGGACAGCGATGTACGGCTCTTTGTTTCCAATAATCACTACCGGAACTTCATTGATGCCGTGCTGAGCCGGGGTCAGACCGCGGCTCCGGCCGAGACAGCGCACCGTGCGGCGACCTTCTGCCACCTTGGAACCATCGCGGCGGCACTGGGCAGGGCCGTGAAATACGATTCCGCGGCCGAAGCCTTCCCGGGTGATGACGAGGCCCAGAAGATGCACACGCGGAGCCTGCGTGGGCCATGGAAACTGGACGCCTGAGGAATCCTGGGCAGCCGACCGCCTGCCGCCGCATCCGGTTCCCATGGGATTCCTGGGAATGGGTGCATCCGTGAATCGTCTGGGCCGACGCGGGAACGTCAGCGCAGGGTGGCCCGGGCGCGCAGGTAGAGCCGGGGCGTCGCCACCGGATCGGTGAGGAGCGACCATGTCGTCAGGCTCAGACCGTTTCCGAGCGTGACCGATCCTGTGCGGACGAGTGGTCCAGGGGTCAGCCATGTGGCGAGGTCGGGAGACGATTCGATGGTGAGGGCGGCGGCGTCGGATGCGCTGGCATGGACGAGGCTGACGGTGCCGGTATTTGGATCGTAGCTGGGACCGGCGGGGCGAGTGGGGCTGGTGTCGCTGAGGCCGAGGGCATATTCGAGCAGGGCCGGGATGCCATCCGCATCGCTGTCGGCGAGCGGATTTCCGTTGAAGGGCACGGAGTCCGTGGCTGCCGGGTTGCCATGCGTGACGCTGCTGGCGCGCCAGTTTTCCGCGAGGTCGGGATCGAGTGACGGGGCGATGAGCACGAGGCTCGGGCCGGAGCCATCCGGTTCCTGCGGCCATGGCGGGCGGGTGCCGTAGCGGAAGCTGACAACCTGTTCGCCGGCGGCGTCGCGCAGGGTGAGTCGTTCCCCGGCATTGCTGAGGCTGCCGCTGAATGATCCGGCGGGAACGAGGCCCGGGTGGCGCCGAGCGAAGGCGGCTGCATTGCTGACAAGAACGATCCTCTGGCCTGCGGCGATCGTCGTTCCGGCGGGAGCGGTCCAGTTGATGCCATCCGTGAACGAACAACCGCTCGCATCGAGCGGAGACGATCCTGTATTGATCAGTTCGACGAATTCAAAATCGCCCCCCGTCAGGAAGGGATCGCCCGCGAGTTCCTCCGCCGTGGGATCAGCGGGATGGTAATGAACTTCGGTGACGCGGAGGAATTGCTGTGCCGGGCTGGGAGCCGGAGGAACCATGAGCGTGGCCACGACGCGGCCGCTGAGATCGCGCAGTTCGACCGTATCGCCATTCGATGACAACTGGCCATCGTAGGCCATGAGAACGAAGTGGCCCTGGCCAGCGGTGGGCGCAGCCGTGCGGGTCCGCCATCCGGTTGCCGATTTGGCAATGAGGAGACGGCCATTGTAGCGGGTATTGCCTGCTGGGCTGATGACCGATCCTCCCGGGAAGGTGAACGTGACGCCGCCCGTCAGTTTCCAGCCCGTCAGGTCGACGAATTCCGTGCCGGCATTGATGAGTTCGATGAATTCGTGGTCCTGATTGCCGCTGGCCGGGTTGGCATCGAGCGAGCCGAAGGTGATGGGCGGGGCGGGGGACTGGGCGGGCGGAAGCGGTCCGCCGTAGGCTGCTCCGAGCGGCGGGGCATTGCGGAAAAGCAGGCCGCGGCGGGCCGGCAGAAACGTTTCGAGGATTCGGGCGGTTTCTTCGCGGGCCGAGCGGGGCACATAGGAAACGGCGGAGGTCTGGTGCTGATTCCAGTACCCCCAGATGCGCAGATCGAAGTCGGCGTCGCTTTCTGCGATGTCCGGTGGATCGACAAGGTCAGTGAGCGCATTCATGCGGCCTTCGATTTCCGTGGCCGGGCCGTTCTCGAGGTAGAAGCGTTCCGCGAGGGCGCGGACGCGGCGCTGGATCATGGCCTTCGTGGTGGGGTCCTCGAGGAGGTACGCGAAGAGCGAATTCCGGTTCGGGCTGGCCGCCTCCATCTGGTTATGATTGAGCGAAAAGTTGTGCATGGTGCCGTCATTCGTGTTCGTGCGGATGACGTCGTCGAAGTAGGTATTGGCGATGGCGGCTCCGTCGTAGTAATGGCCCCAGCTGAGGTCGAGATCCCATGGGAACGGCATCCAGCGTCCGCTGCGGTCGCTGTCGCGGTAGAGCGCATAATTCTTGTGGCCCCAGTCGTAGCTCGTGCTGAAGAACATGGCCGCGATGAAATTGATGCTGGCGGCCACATCGACCTGATCGTTGAGGAAGCGGAAGCGCGGGCTGTTGCTGATGGCGGGGTCGCTGTCGTTGTCAGTATTGCTGAGCGTGGCGAGTCCGGCGAGGAGATTGGCGAGGTCGCCATTGCCGGTTTCCCATTTGCGGGTGCGTTTCTCGACGTTCGTGGTGGCATGAGACGGCGAGGAATTGAACACATTCTGCATCTTGTAGAGGGCTCCGTCGGGATCGAGTCCCGCTTCCTCGAGCGCACCTTCGCCGAGTTCGCCCGTGAGGTCATAGGTCGAATGGAAGACGCCATTGAGTTCGAGCCGGACCGTCTCGCAGGGCAGGCTGGGATGGTCCGCGAGACGGAACATGTGATAGCTCTGCGGATTGCGCAGCTTTGAGCGGTCGCGCCAGTTGGTTAGCAGATTGATGTCGGTGTGGCCCGCGCCATTTTCCGTGAACTGGAAGCGGTGACCACGGTTGAAGTCGATGTCCCAGCTGCGTTTGGCGTAGGCGTTGGACGAATGGAGATTGATGTCGATATTATCGTAGAATCGGCCCTTCCAGAAGAGGCTGGCGCGGGTTCCGGAACTGGTTTCGGAGGCGGATTGGTTGGCAATGAAGAGAGAAAGCGTGCCGAGGCGGCTGGCGGCCTGCGGATTGCTGCTGGTGGCGACCGTGCCGTGGTAGCGAGGGGAATCGGTGGCCGACGGATACGGTGGCGACATGCGGGCACCTCCGGCGCTGTCGGTGGCCCGGATGCGCCAGCGGATCATTTCACCGGCGCTCGTGCCATCGAGTGGAATGGTTGCCGTCCAGTTGCTGCCGTCCGGCTGCATGGGAAGACTTTGTTCCGTGCCGAATCCGATCGCGTAGAACAGAGTGGCCCCCGTGACCGTTCCGTTGGTTGGCGTGAATGAGGTGGTGATGGGCAGGCTGCTGTCGTGGACGGGGGCGCTGAAGGTTTCCGGATTCCGCCAGACGCGCAGCCATGCCCGGGATGCGCCGCTGGCTTCGCTGCTGACGGCGTCGCAGACGAAATCGATGGTGTCGCCTGCTGCGAGGGTCACGGGGACGGCGAAGCGCCGCAGGACCCCGAGCACGGTGAATGGCTGGGCTCCGGCGGTGGTGGGCGCAGAGTCGAGCAGGGGATTGCCATTGAGGAAGAGCTGGAAGCGCGAGCCGTCGCCGGAATTGACGACTCCATGGACGAAGCCGGCGAGCACGGCGGGGCCTGCGAAATTGCTGGTCCAGCGCCGCACGGGACTCGCGGTGCCGCCTGAGATGCTGGGCAGCACGTAATCGCGACCGAGGTCGGTGTTCGGGCTCGTGCTCAGTCCGCGTTCCCATGACGGTCCCCACTGCGTGTTGTTGGGGTTCCAGTGCTGGGTGGCCGCCGACCATGCGCCGAGGCCTTCGCCGCCGAGGAACGGGGTGAAGGTCGCGGGCGTGTATGTGAGACAGGTGGCAGAGGAATATCCATAGGTCCAGCCGTGCAGGCCCTGGGTTCCGCTGAACTGGTCGATGCTGTCCGCGGCAATCGTGCCGCTCTCCATGAGTGGCCGGCGTGGCTGACGTTCCCTGCCATTGGCATCGGTCAGGCCGCTGCGGACGTTTTCGATGCGCGGCCCTGGTTGTCCGGCGGCGCTGTTGGCAGCCCCGGGGGTTGGGCTGGCAAGGTATCCTGTGCTGCTGTCATTGGCGATGCGGCCCCATGTGACATTGTCCGGGAAGACAATGGAGGCAGGCATGCGGTCCGTGGCGACCGATGTCCCGGGAGCGAAGAGTTCGAGGATTTCCCCGTCCGCACGGAGGCTGAAATTCGTGTGAAGGTTCCGGGTGGGATCGCGTCGATCCTTCCCCGAGGCAAAGATCCGCAGGTAGCCTCCCGCCGTGACCGTGGTGCCGTCCGGGATCGTCCAGAGACTGCCGCTGTCGCGCAGTCGGTAGCCCGCTGCACTGACCGGAAAGCTGTTGGGATTGCGCAGTTCGATCCAGTCCGGTGTGTCGCGGTTTTCGTCGTCGAGGTAGCCATCGTTGGCTGCCATGACTTCATTGATGACGAGCGGAAGCGTGGCGGCGGCGACCGAAATCGTGGTCTGGGCCGAGGCCGAGCCATTGGCATCGGTCACGGTGAGCGTGTAGATGGTGGTCGCTGCGGGATTGACGGTGACCGAGCCTTCTCCGGAAGTTGTCAGGGAGGTGACATTTCCGGGAGCCGGGGTGATCGACCATGTGGCTCCGGGCTGGGCGCGGCCTTTCCATGCGAGTGTGGCGGATTGTCCGGGAGCGGCGAGGTTGCCGGGATTGGCGGTGAACGAGATGACTGACGGTGGCTGGCTGAGCAGGGAACTTACTTCTGCGGCGGTGAGCGGGTGGTTGTAGAAGCGGACGTCGTCGATGCTGCCGAGGAAGTTGTAATTGGTGGCGTGCTGGCTTCCTCCGATGGCGGCGAGCTGCGCGGCGGTGTCGGCCGTGGAATTGATGGCGAGGCCGGCCCCGCTGCCGTTGTAGCCGGGCGTTTCCGCGACTCCGTCGACGTAGAGGGTCACATCGCCGAGCGTGGGACCGTTCTGGACCACGGCGATGTGATGCCATTGGTCGTCGTTGAGATTGGTGTTCCCGAAGATCCCGCCGCCCGAGACTTCAAGGCGGAGGCGGTTGACATCGGTGCCCGCAGTACTGCCGATGCGGACGGTCCAGCGGGCACCGGTCGCATTCGATCCATAGCTGAAGATGGCGTCGAGTTCGCTGTCGCTCTGCGCCGGGTAGCGGATCCATGCGGCCAGCGAGCGTGGGGCCGGGCCCGTGACCGGCGCGAACGAGGTCGTCACGATGTCATCGATGCCATCGAGCAGAAGCGCAGACGGGCTGCCCGCCGGGCCCGTGGTCCAGCCGGAACCATCGGCGAAACCAATAAACGTACCAGGGAAGCCAGGGTCGGCCGCGTTGGCAGCCACCGTTCCGGTTCCTTCATCGAAAGGCCAGTGACCAGTGAGGGCGGCGTGGCCGGGAATGGTCGCAAGGGTCAGCGCCGCAAGAATGAAGAAGAGTTTCATGGGGAAGAAAAAAGCCGCGGCCGTCCATGACAGACAGGGCCGCGGCTGGGTTTGAATTGTCGGTGCTTCAGCGGCGGCGGCGCAGGAATAATCCCAGACCGGCAAGGACAAGGCCTGCGGAACCGGGTTCCGGAACCATCAGGCTGCGCACTTCGTCGCCGGTGAGCGCCTGATCGTACACGCGGACTTCATCGATGGCACCGAGGAAATTGTAGTTCGTGGCATGTCCACTCGATCCGATCCGGAACGTGGTGCCGGCTGCGACGGTGGTATTGATGGCGAGGGCCGCCCCGGCTCCGTTGAAGGACGGCGTCTCAAGAATCCCATCGACATAAAGATCAACGCTGCCGAGCGTCGAACCATTCTGGACAACGGCCACGTGGTGCCACAGTCCGTCATTGAGCAGTGACGAGCCGTAGATTCCGCCGCCCGCCACTTCGAGACGGAGACGGTACGGCGTGATGGCCGAAGAATCGCTGATCCGGAATGTCCAGCGACTCCCGTTCGGGCTATTGTTCCCCCAGCTCGCGATGCCGTCGAATTCGTTCGGCGTGGCCGATGGCTGGTTCGGGTAGCGGATCCATGCCGCCACCGTCCGCGGGGCTCCGCCTGTGATGGCTGAAAACGTCGTGTCCACCTGATCGTCGATCCCGTCCATTTCGAGGGCGGTTCCGAATCCCGACGGTCCGGCCACCCATGTGGCTCCCCCGGCGACTGTGCCGGGAAACGAGGCATTGGCGGAGTTGCCGGCTGTCGTGCCGGTTCCTTCGTCGAAATTCCAGAAACCGACGAGCGAAGCATGGCTGCCGGACACCGCTGCAAGGGTGGCAGCGGCAAAGATGGGAAGGTGTGTTTTCATGAGGCTTCCGGTTCCTAGCATGATTTCCCGCACTGCGGCAAGATCTGATTTTCCGCGTTCCCGTCTGGCGGTTCCGGGATGCTGGAGGGCTGGCGCGGTGCCGTCTGCGGCCGCTCTTTAATATTCCTTGATTTTCCTATCGACTCCGGCATAGCGTCGTGGACCCATGTCAGACCTGAAAATCAAGAAAATCGTCGGGCGCGAAGTGATTGACTCGCGCGGCAACCCAACTGTGGAAGTGGATGTGCACCTCAAGGGGGGAGCGATGGGCCGTGCGGCAGTGCCGAGCGGAGCCAGCACGGGGGAGCATGAGGCGTGGGAACTGCGGGATGGAGACAAGGCGCGGTTTCTGGGCAAGGGAGTGCGCAAGGCCGTGGAGAATGTCAACACGGTGCTGGCCAAGGCATTGTCCGGCAAGGACGCCGGAGACCAGACGGCCATTGATGCCCTCATGGTGAATCTCGATGGCACGCCGAACAAGGCCAAGCTTGGTGCCAATGCCCTGCTCGGCATCAGTCTGGCCGTTGCCAAGGCGGCGGCGGCGCAGGTCAAGAAGCCACTCTATGCATACCTCGGCGGCCCGAAGGCCAAGGTGCTGCCGGTGCCCATGATGAACATCATCAATGGTGGAGCCCACAGCGATGCTCCGATCGATTTCCAGGAATTCATGGTCATGCCCAAGGGGGCACCGAGCTTCAGCGAAGCCATCCGCTACGGCGCGGAAATCTTCCATTCGCTCAAGAAGGTACTGCACGACCGCGGTCTGAGCACGGCCGTGGGTGACGAAGGTGGCTTTGCTCCGACCCTGAAGAGCGCGGATGATGCGCTGTCGGTCATTGCCAAGGCCGTCGAAAAGGCCGGCTACAAGCTCGGCGAGCAGATCTTCATTGCCCTCGATGTGGCTTCTTCCGAGTTCTACGACCGCAAGAAAGACGCCTATGTCTTCAAGAAGAGCGACGGTTCCGTGCGCAGTGCCGAGGAACTCGTTGCCTACTATGCGAAGCTTCAGAAGAAGTATCCCATCATCAGCATCGAAGACGGCTGCGCCGAAAACGACTGGGCCGGCTGGAAGATTCTGACAGACAAGCTCGGCAAGAACACGCAGCTGGTGGGCGATGACCTTTTCGTGACCAATGTCCAGTTCCTCCAGAAGGGGATCGATCAGGGCGTCGGGAATTCCATTCTCGTGAAGGTCAATCAGATTGGAACGCTCACGGAAACTCTGCAGGCCGTCGAACTGGCGCACCGCAATGGCTACACGGCGGTGCTCAGCCATCGTTCCGGTGAAACCGAGGACAGCACGATTGCCGACCTTGCGGTCGCCACGAACTGTGGACAGATCAAGACTGGTTCGATGAGCCGATCCGACCGGATTGCGAAGTACAACCAGCTGCTGCGCATCGAGCAGGAACTGGGATCGAAGGCGGTCTATGGAGGCCGCATGAAGCACTGATGACCCTGCGGGGTGTTTCTCCCTGCGAGGAACACCCCGCTTTTCTTTCTCCTGACCATGCCGCCGAGAATCACTGCCGAAGAACCATCGACCATCTGGGTGCCGATCGGGCGGGCCGCGCAGGCCCTCTGTTTTGTATGCGTTGTGGGCGGGTTGGCGGTCAGCTTTCTACCGAGGCTCCGGGAGTATCAGACGGTCGATGCCGAAGCCCGCAAGCTCGAGACCGAGCGCGACCGTCTGCGGCTGGAAAAGGAACGGCTCACGAGTCAGTCGGAACTGCTCAATGACCGTGATTACGTGGAATTGCTGGCGCGGGATCGGCTTAATTATTCCATGGACGGGGAAACCGTGTACCGTTTTCCGGACGAGGCTCCGGCGGCGGCACCCCGGCGCCCGTGAACTCGGAATCCGCTCACGGATTCCGGAACCCGATTTTTATGGCCACATTCTTTCGTCTTTTCATGATTCTGCTGCTTGCTGGCGGAATTTCCGGATTGTCCGCGCAGGAACCTGCGGGTGGGGTAGCGTCTCCAGAAGTGACGGTTGAGGCGGCCTCTCCGGAGGCCCTTGCGGCGGCTGCGCCGGCTCCCCGGAGCTTCGACCAGAAGATCGACCAGTTCTTCGGCGATTACACTTCCGGTTTTGTGAACTCGATTTTCTTCACCGTGAAGATCGGGGGCTATGAAGTGCTGGCGGTGGTCCTGTGGCTGGCCGCGGCGGGAGTGATTCTGACTTTTGCATTCCGCTTTGTGAATATCCGATCGTTCGGCCTCGCGCTGCGTACGGTGCGTGGCGATTACAGCGGAAAGGACGACCCCGGAGAAGTCACGCACTTCCAGGCACTCAGTGCTGCGGTTTCCGGTACGGTGGGACTGGGAAATATTGCGGGAGTGGCCATCGGCATCAAGCAGGGTGGACCGGGCGTGGCCTTCTGGCTGTTTCTGAGTGGATTCCTTGGCATGACCACGAAGTTTGCGGAATGCACGCTCGGGGTGAAGTACCGCCAGATTCATCCCGATGGGAGGGTCAGCGGCGGAGCAATGTATTATCTGAGGCAGGGACTGGCTGACCGCGGACTGGGCGGACTCGGCAGGGTTCTCGCCTTCTTCTTTGCCATCTTCTGTGTCTTTGCTTCGTTCGGTGGCGGCAATATTTTCCAGGTCAATCAGACCACGGCGCAGCTCATTTCGGTGACTGGCGGGAGTCAGAGTTTCTTCGCGGCGAACCAATGGGTCTTCGGGGCCATCATGGCAGGCATGACGGCCATGGTCATCCTCGGTGGGATCCGCGGCATTGCCAAGGTCACGGACAAACTGGTGCCCCTCATGTGCATCATGTATATCCTGAGCTGCCTGATCGTGCTCGCGGTCAATGCCGGCGGAATTCCAGCGGCGCTCGGCCGGATCGTGACCGAGGCGTTTCAGCCACGGGCGGCGGTGACCGGTGGTCTCCTGGCGGCCTTCATCTGGGGCATGCGGCGGGCGACTTTCTCGAATGAAGCGGGGATTGGATCGGCACCGATTGCGCATGCGGCGGCGAAGACGCGCAAGCCGGCTTCCGAAGGAGTCGTGGCTCTGCTGGAACCGTTCATGGATACTGTGGTGATCTGCACGATGACTGCGCTGGTGCTCTGTGTGACCATGCAGTTCGATGGAGACACGGGGAATTTCATGCTGCACGGCCAGCCGTTTTCGCTCGGTGGCAAGGATACTTCGACCGGCTTCGGGATTCAGATGACATCGTTGGCCTTTGAATCGGTCCATTTCTCCTTCCGCTATGTGCTCTTTGCCTGTGTGTTCCTTTTTGCTTTCTCGACGCTGATCACATGGAGCTACTACGGCCTGCAGTCGTGGCAGTACCTCTTCGGCAAAACGAAACTGGCCGAGAATGTGTACAAGGTGATTTTCTGCTTCGTCATCGTGATCGGGGCGGCGGCCTCGATGGACAAGGCGATTGATTTTTCCGATGCTTCGCTCTTTGCGATGAGCATACCGAATCTGATCGGGGTTTATCTGCTGCTTCCGGTGGTGCGGAGGGAGTATGCGGATTTTCTGGAACATGCCCGCACCGTTGACGAACGGAAGAAGAGCAAATGAGCGGAAGAATCTGGTGGCGGCAATCTGGCATGACTGCGGTGAGTCTGGCCGTGGCGCTGGCTGCATGCTGCGGCAGCGTCCGGGCTCAGGAAACCGCCGCACCTCCCAAGGCAAGAGCAGTCGAGGGGGACGATGCTCCGCAGGCGCTTCCGGAGGAGCGGGACACGGTCGTGCGCGTCCAGATTTTCCTCGATGAGAACAATCACGGACCCGGCAAGATCGATGGCAAGCTCGGCGAATTCGGCAAGAAGGCGGCATCGGTCTACAATCAGATCCGCGGGTTGCCTCCGGGCGATTACACGAGGCTGATTGCCGATGCGGAGCGGGCCGTCGCGGAACCGTATGCCATTTACACCGTGGCCGAAGGCGATCTCAAGTTCGTGACACCGGGCCTCCCCGCGAAGCCCGAGCAGCAGGCGAAGCAGAAGTACATGGGGTACCGCAGCCTGCTCGAAATGGTGGCCGAACGATTCCACACGAGCGAGGAATTCCTGCAGTCGCTCAACGGGAAGAATCTCTACAATCTGCGTCCGGGATCCGAGTTGCAGGTTCCCAATGTGAAGCCATTCCGGATCGAGGACCTGCCGAAGCACCGGAAGTTCGAGAAGGATGAAGTACTCAGCCGCCGGGCCGTCGTGGTCGACATTGCGGCCCGCGTCGCCGTTTTCTTCGACGAGAACAACAAGCCCTTCGCGAGCTTCCCGATCACGCCCGGCAAGCCGAAGTTCATCCAGTTCGGTGAGTGGAAAGTGACGAACATGGTGACGACGCCGGAATTCCGCTGGGACAAATCCATGCTCGAAAAGGGTCAGCGCAGCGAGCAGGCGTACCAGATTCCGATCGGCCCGAACAGTCCTGTGGGCATCGTGTGGACAGGAACCTCGCGATCCGGGATCGGGCTCCATGGCACGGCGACGCCGCACAGCATCGGGCGTAGCGAAAGCGCCGGCTGCATCCGCTTTGCGAACTGGGATGCGGTGCGGTTGCCGGACCTGATCCGCCCGGGGGCGCGCGTCGTGATCCGTTGAATCTTCCGCTGGTGGCCGCAGGCAATCCCTGACACGGAGAAGGTGAGGGCGAGACTCGACCCCCAGCGATTTTCATGATTCAGCCAAGCTACGATAAAACGGGTGCCGGAAGGCAGCCAGTGTATGTGATCGGGCATCAGAACCCGGATACCGATGCGATCTGTTCCGCGATCGGCTATGCCGAACTGCTGCGGCGGACGCGTCATCCGGATGCGGTGGCGGCGTGCTGCGGTGGACTCAATCCGCGCACGCAGTGGGCGCTGCGTCAGGCTCGGGTGGAAGCTCCGCGGCTGCTCATGGATCTGCGGCCCACGGCGGAAATGATCTGCCGCCAGGATGTCGTTCAGGTGCGCGATGACGAGACGTTTCTCAATGTCTACGGCCTCATGGAACGGGCGGCCATCCGGAGTATTCCGGTGGTTGATGGCGCGGGGAAGGTGATTGGCCTCGCAAGTGTTCAGGACCTGCTCCAGTTGCTGCTGCACAATGTGTCGGATCAGCTGCATGCCCGCAAGGTGCGGACGACCCTTGCGAACATTGCAATGACGCTGGAAGCGAACGTCGACTGCGGGACCGATCTGGAAACCGAGCAGGAATTCGTGCTCACGGTGAGTGCCTCGAGCGAGGAGACAGTGGTGCGGCGGCTGCACCAGTTTCCGGGGCGCGAACTCGTCGTGGTGGTGGGCGACCGGCCCGAGATTCACCGTCAGGCCATTTCCTATGGGGTGCGCGCCATTGTCCTCACAAACAGTGCGCATCTTTCGCCCGAGCTGTCGGGTCAGGCGGAACGGCAGGGCTGCACGGTGATTTCCTGTCCGCATGATACGGCGAGCACGACGCAGCTGATCCGGTGTTCGCGGCGCATCGCGGAGGCCGTCGAACGCGGCATCCGCATGGTCGGTGCCCGGACGCACATTCACAGCATCCGGCAGGAAATCCAGAACAGCAGCCAGCCACTCTTTCCCGTCATCCGGGAAGAAACCGGCCAACTGGTCGGTGTCTTCAGCAAATCCGACCTCCTCGACCCACCGCGGCAGCGGCTCGTGCTGGTCGATCACAACGAACTGTCGCAGGCCGTGCCGGGGGCGGCCGACGCCAACATTCTTGAAGTCATCGATCACCACCGCCTCAGCGGCAACCTTGTCTCGCGCGAGCCGATCCGCTTCATCAATGAGCCGGTGGGATCGACCTCGACCATTGTGGCGCGGCTGTTTCAGATGCAGGGACAGGAACCATCGGTGCCGGTGGCCATGTGTCTCTGCGCGGGCATCATTTCCGACACGCTCAAGCTGACATCGCCGACCACGCGGTCGATGGACCGTGAAATGCTTCCGTGGCTCGCGGGACTGGCAGGCATTGAGGTGGACACCTTTGCGCGGGACTTCTTCGCGGCGGGATCCCTCCTGCGGACGGCTGCGGCGGAGTCGATCCTCAATACCGACCGCAAGGAATTCAACGAGCATGGCTGGAGAATCACGATCAGTCAGATCGAAGAACTCGGTCTCGATGACTTTCCGCGGCGCCGGGAGGAACTCGCGGCTGCCCTCGAAGCCTTCCGCGCAGCTGCCGGATACGATTTTTCATGTCTGCTCGTCACCGACATCCGGAAGCACAGCAGTCTGCTGCTGACCGCCGGAAACCGGGCGGTGGTGCAGGAAATCGACTTTCCGCAGCTGGGGCCCGACCTCTTTGAACTGGATGGTGTGGTATCGCGCAAGAAGCAGTTCTTTCCGTTCATCAGCCGGGCGCTCGCGAAGGCGCAGCGGGAGTGATACCGTGCGGCAGCGGGCTGCGGTGGAGTCTCGGGACCGATGCGGACCGTTATTCCGGGTACGATGAATGAATTTGCCGATGACTTGCTGGCGAGGGCGGCGGAAGCCCTTGGGATTTCCCCGGAGGAACTGTCGACGCTGGTGCCCCGCGGGGCCGCTGTGACCTACCGCGGGGGCGACTGCCTGTTTCATGAAAGCGCGCCGCGGCAGTGGCTCGGAATCGTCATGGAGGGGGAAGTGGAGTTCCGGAAGGGTCAGCACGGCAGCGTGCGCCGGGTCGGTCGGGCCGGGGCGGGCACCGTGCTCAGTGAAAAAGTCATGCTCGACGAGACGCCGCACAGTGCCACCGGCGTGGCGCTGGGACCGCTCACGGTCTGGCAGATTCCGCGGTCGGAACTGGCATCGCTGCGGGAACGTGAACCCGCCTTCTACTACCGCATCGTGGGATGGATTGCGCGGCGGCTCAGTGATCGCCTTCAGGCGTCGTGGGAACGGTTGGCAGTGACCGGCGAGTCGGAAGCGGGAACGTCGGCCTTTGCCTTCCGGCGCGAGCACGATTCGCTCGGCGAACGGGAAGTTCCGGAATCTGTCCTCTACGGAGTGCAGACGCTGCGGGCCGTGGAGAATTTTCCTTTCTCGGGCATCCGGTTGTCGCATTACGGTGACTTTGTGAAGGCGCTCGCCTGTGTGAAAAAGGCGGCGGCGCTGGCCAACGAGCGGCTTGGCGTGCTCGACACGCGGCGGGCCGGGGTCATTTCCGAAGTCTGCGATGAAATCATCGCGGGGCAGCACCATGCGCACTTCGTGGTCGACATGTTTCAGGGCGGGGCAGGGACCTCGACGAACATGAACATCAATGAGGTCATCGCCAACCGCGGGCTGGAGATTCTCGGATTCCGCCGCGGTGAATACGCGGAACTCCACCCGAACGATCATGTGAATTGTTCGCAGTCGACCAACGACGTCTATCCGACCGCGGTGAAGCTCGGCATTTACTTCACCCTGCGCGATACCCTTGCTGCCCTCAAGGAACTGCAGGCTGCCCTCCATGGCCGGGCCGAAGCCTTTGCCGATGTCCTCAAAATGGGCCGCACGGAGAATCAGGACGCCGTCCCCATGACGCTGGGCCAGGAATTCGGAGCCTATGCGGTCATGGTCGGCGATGGCATCCGCTTCCTGACTCATGCCGGACACGAATTGCTCACGTCGAACATGGGAGCCACTGCCATCGGCACCGGCCTGAACAGCCCGCCGGGCTACGCCGAACTGTGCACAGCCCTGCTCGCGGAAATCTCGGGCACTCCCGTCCGCCACGCGGGCAACCTGGTCGAAGCCACTCAGGACAGCGGCGAATTCGCCCTCATGAGCGGATCCATGAAGACGGCAGCCGTGCAGCTTTCCAAGATCTGCAATGACCTGCGCTGGCTCTCAAGCGGTCCACGCTGCGGCCTCTACGAAATCCGCCTCCCCGCCATGCAGCCGGGTTCGTCCATCATGCCCGGCAAGGTGAACCCCGTGATTCCCGAAGTCGTCAGCCAGATCTGCTACCAGATCATCGGGGGGGACATGACCGTTTCCATGGCCGCCGAAGCCAGTGAACTGGAACTCAACATGGCGGAACCCGTGATCGCCTTCAATCTCTTCTTCGGTCTGACCCTGCTGCGCAATGCCGCCGTCGTCCTCGCGACCCGCTGCATCGCCGGCATCGAACCCAACCGGGAACGCTGCCTCGCCTACGTCCAGAACAGCATCGGTCTGGTCACCGCGCTCAATCCCGTGCTCGGCTACGAACGTTCCGCCGCCATTGCCTCGGAAGCCCTGCGCACCGGCGCGAGCGTCTACGACCTCGTCATCGCCAAAGGCTGGCTTTCGCGGGAACAACTCGACGACCTCCTCCGGCCGGAGCACATGACGCATCCACGGCGCGTCGGCGGCTCCTGAACGAGGGTGCCCGCCCCTCCGTGAAATGGCCTTGCTCAGCCGGGGCATCGCTCCTTCAGTGACCTCAGGTTCGTTCCCTTTTCCCACGGGGAATCCTCCACCGCACCGTCATCATGAAGAACTTCCTGGCCATCATCCGCGAGTTCCCCCGGTCCGTCCGGCGGGCTGATCTGCCTGTGCGGGCGGAGACCGCGCGCTGATGCCATGCTGCCACGCCATGCTCCCGAATTCCATGCGCATCGTTTCTGCATTCCTCGTGGTCGTGACTTCGCTCTGCTGGCTGCTGGCTCCAACTCCCTGCGCCGCCCAGAATGGCCACAGCATCCGGATTCCGGTGACCGATGGATTCGATCTGCCAGTGGGCAAGCCTGACGGGGAGGGGTACTATGTGTTCCGCGGATTCTATCCCAATGCCCACATGGGGGAGGACTGGAATGGCAACGGCGGGGGAAACACCGACCTCGGAGATCCCGTCTACTCCACCGCTGACGGGGTCGTCGTCTACTCGCAGGACTACGGTCGTTCGTGGGGGAATCTCGTGATTGTGCGGCACGCGGTGCAGACTCCCGGTGGTCCGCTGCAGGTGGTCGACAGCGTCTACGCCCACCTCGACAAGCGATTCGTGCGACTCTACCAGCTCGTGAAGCGGGGGCAGCCGGTGGGCACCATCGGGACGGCTCACGGACGGTACGCGGCACACCTTCATTTCGAAATCCGCAAGAATCTGAGGATCGGGCCGTACCAACGCTCCTTCGCGCGGGATTACACGAATTATTATGCGCCGCGGCAGTACATCAGTCCGCGCCGCCAGCTTCCCGGCGGCAAGGTGGTCGAGGTTCCCGTCGATACCTTCAGTGGCCAGGGACAGGAATCACCATCGGTGGCAGGAAGTGGCAAGAAGCCGGGGACGGCGCGACCGGTTCCCGTGCCCGTACGCGACCCCCGCGAAGTGGCGCGTGCCCAGGAAGCCGCCCGCAAACGGCGCGAAGCCGAACTGGACCGCCTCATTCAGGAACACCGCCGCAAAGTGGAAGCCATGCAGGACGATGACCTCGACAGCTTCTGGGATCGCCTCAAGAACAAGCTGGGCAACCGGGACCGCTAGCCATCGCCAGACATTTCCCATGGAAACTCCGCAGCCCCCGCAACCAGGACGAATTTCGATTCCGGAATACGCCATGGCCCTCGCCCATGTTGCCAGTCTGCGATCCGAGGATCCCTACCGGAAGGTCGGTGCCGTGGCCATCGACTTCTCCAACCGCGTCATCGGGACGGCCTACAACGGACTCGCTCCCGGATTCGACGCCCCACCGGGATTCTGGGACGACCGCGAAGCGCGCCGGAAATTCATGCTCCATGCCGAAGCCAACCTCTGCAGCCTCTTTGTGCGTGGCTCGGTGCGGCTCGTCGCGGTCACCACGAAGCCCTGCACGGGCTGCATGCAGATGCTCTGCGCGTACGGAGTGCGCGAGGTATATTTCCGAGACGAATACGAATTCAGCGAAGCGGATGCGGTCGCCCGGATGTACGGCGTCCAGTTGCTGCGCATTGAAAAGTATCCCTGCATCGGTATCTGATTCCCCATGAAACTGAGGCAGTACGAGGGCAGCGGCCGGCCCATGGGCTGCTCCGGAAGTCCGATGGGCTGCTTCTTCGCCATGCTCGCAGCCGCCTTTTTCGTGCCGATGCTCGGCATCGGCGGAGCCGCCGCCGGATTCGGACTGTCCCTCTTTTCCATCGCGGTGCCGGGTATCTTCCTGCTCTTTTTCGCCACCATGGCAGTCGGGATCTTCCGGGTTTTCTTCGGACAATCACTGCGCCCGCGCGTCGTGGAACCACCGCCCTTTCCTCCCGCCACCCCACGGGCCGTGACCCCAGCCGACCGCATGCGGGACCTTCAGGAAAAAATCCCCGCGGACCTGCGCGAACGCAGCCGCAGTTTCTTCACCCGGGTGGAATCGCTCCTGCCCCTCCTGCGGCAGTCGGAAGATGAAGTGACACGATCGGATTCCGCCGAAGGCCTCGCCCGACTGCGCTGGGTGCACCTCAAATTGCTCGTGGCACGCGCCCACCTCGAAGCGGCCGGCTCGCCCGAAGGCGACCGCCGCGTCCAGGCGCAGGCCGCCGAAATCCGGCAGCAACTCGCCCACGGCGAAATGTCGCCAGGAGCCCGCGAATCACGCCAGGCCACCCTCGCCATGCTCGAGGAACGACTCCGCAACATGTCAGCCCGCCAATGCCGGCTCGACGAAATCGCTTCGGATCTCGACCGCATCGAAGCCCAGGTCGACCTCGCCGCCGAACGCGCCGCCCTCCATTCGGGCCAGGCGATCGCACCGTTCCAGATCGATCTGGCGACGCGCATGGTGGATGATGCCGATTATTTCGGGGCGGTCAGTCCCGACGTCCGGGCGGTGGACGAGCATTTCGGATTCCGCCGCGAGACCGAGTGAAGGCGATGCGTCCAGCGGATTCGGATGCTTCGGGGATTCCGGAGCCATTGCGCTGCCTTGGCGGCGAGGTGCCGTTCCGGGTGCTGTCGGATCTTCACCTTGGCAATGACCAGAGTGTCGTCCGGAAAGTCTCGGAACTGCGCCCATTGCTGGCGGGCGGGGGCGTCGTGATTTTCAATGGCGACACCCTCGAACAACGGGCAGCCTGCTACCGGGAGAAATCGGCCCAGATGCTCGGCGAACTCAGCGACCTCTGCCGCGCGGAAGGCGTGGAACCGATCATGCTGAACGGAAATCACGATCCGTTGGCATGGGGCAGCGATGCGGTGGATGCAGCCGGCGGACGGATTTTCCTGATGCATGGACACGCCCTCCTCCGGCTCATCTCGCCATGGAGCAGCAAGGTGCTCGGCTGTCTCGACGATCTCGAAAAGATGCTCTCGGCCCGCGGACCCATGGATAAGCTTCCACTCGAGGACAGGCTGCAGCTGACCCGCGAACTGACGCTGCGCATTCCCGCAGCGGAAACCCGTCAGGGCGGTCACGGACTCGGCGGCATGGCCGTCCACGCCCTCAGGGAAATGTGGCCGCCCCGCCGTCCATGGCACATCCTCCGGACATGGATCACCCTGCCGAAAGTCGCCGCCGCCTTCGCGGCCCGCTACCGTCCAGGCTGCGATTTCATGATCTTCGGCCACACTCATCGTTCCGGATGCTGGCAGCGCCACGGGCGCTGGCTCATCAATACCGGCGGCTTCGTCAGCTTCAGCCAACCGCTCACAGTGGCATGGGATGGTTCCCGGTTGGCCGTGACCACCATCCGCCGAAGCGGAAACGAGTTCGTCACCGACGGAACAAGGATTCTCCCCGACACCAGTCGCTTCCGTCAGGTGCGGCTGCCGCCGCGTGCCTGACGTACCGTCTGCAGCCCAAAACGACCGCTTTTCCCCCATCGCTTCATGATCCGCAAAACGAAAATCATCGCCACGCTCGGTCCCGCCACCCAGTCGCTCGAAGCCATTGCCGCCCTGCTGCGCGCCGGAGCGTCTGTCTTCCGCCTCAACATGAGCCATGCGTCGCCGGATTGGTGCCGTGAAGTGACAGCGCGTGTTCGCGAAGCCTCGGCCATCACCGGAAAGGACGCCGCGGTCCTCATGGACCTCAAGGGACCAACCATCCGCACGGGCGACCTGCCCGCAGCGGTCATGCTCAAACGCGGCGATACGGTGGAATTCACCCTTTCGGGCTCAGGCGCCACGCTGCCGATTTCCACGACCGTCAACTATCCGGGTCTCCACGCCGACCTCAAGAAGGGGGACACGGTCCTCGTCGATAACGGCATGCTGCACATGAAAGTCGTCAGCAGCGCCCCCGAACGGGTCATCTGCAGTGTCCTCACCGAAGGAAAGCTGGGATCGCGCCGCCATATCAACCTGCCGGGAATCCGCGTGCAGCTGCCTCCGCTCACCGACCGCGACCGCAGCGACATCCGCCTCGCCACGGAAATCGGCATCGACTGGGTCGCCATGAGCTTCGTGCGGGATGGTGCCCACCTCCAGCTCCTGCGCCGCGAACTCAAGGACGCCGGGCTGCCGGCCAGAATCATGGCCAAAATCGAAGACCAGCAGGCCGTCGCCAATCTCGATGCCATCATCGACGCGGCCGACGCCGTCATGGTCGCCCGCGGCGACCTCGGCATCGAAGTCCACATCGAGGAACTCCCGGTCGTCCAGCGCCGCATCGTGGGCCGCTGCATCAAACGCGGCAAACCCGTGGTCGTCGCCACCCACATGCTCGAAAGCATGGTCACCAATCCCGTGCCCACCCGCGCCGAAGTCACGGACGTCGCCAACGCCGTCACCGAAGAAGCCGATGCCATCATGCTGAGCGGCGAAACCAGCACGGGTGCCTACCCAATCGCCTGCGTCGAAATCATGGACCGCATCGCCCGGCGCATGGAATCCGCCGACCGCACGCCGAGTCTCGCCGAACACGCTCCCCTCAGCAATGATAAGCAGCGTCTCGTCCGCTCGGCCGTCGACCTTGCCGACCGCATCGACGGCGCTTCCATCGTTGTCTTCACTCACCGCGGGGTCCTCGCAGGATACGCGGGATGGTTCCGCCCGCAGCTCGCCCCGGTCTTCGCGATCTGCCAATCCCAGGAAGTCGCCCGCCCCCTCCACCTCCTCCGCGCCGTCCACCCACTCGTCATGCCCTTCGATGCCGCCCAGCGCGAACAATCCACCGCAGCCGCCGTCGCCCTCCTCAAATCACGCCGCCTCGTCAAAGACGGCGACACCCTCGTCATCATCAGCGATATCCTCGACGAAACCGGAGCCATCGACTCCATCATGCTGCGCCGCGCCTGACATACACCCGCGCGTCCCCAACAGGGACCGAGAAGATAGCCTGGGGCTGAGCAACGCGATGCCCTAGGTAACCGGCCAACGCCATCAAGGCGCCCTGAAGGGGCGCGAGAGCCTCGCAAGACCGGATGATTTCCCGACAAACGCCCCAGAAATCCTCGCATCGACCCTCCGGCGGCACTAAGCGCCAACGGCGCGCCCCATACCGGCCTGCGAACCACAGAAGGCCAGACCTCTTGGAACACGCCCCGGCGGACAACGGAGGGTGGACATTCCTGTCCACCAAACCCGAATCCAAACGTGGACTGGAAAGTCCACGCTCCGTTCTTCCCGCCTCCAGCGCCAACGGCGCGCCCCATACCAGCCTGCGAACCACAGAAGGCCAGACCTCTTGGGACACGCCCCGCCGGACAACGGAGCGGGGACATTCCTGTCCCCGGCACCGAACCACAGAAGGCCAGACCTCTTGGAACACGCCCCGGCGGACAACGGAGTGGGGACATTCCTGTCCCCGGCACCGAACCACAGAAGGCCAGACCTCTTGGAACACGCCCCGGCGGACAACGGAGGGTGGACATTCCTGTCCACCAAACCCGAATCCAAACGTGGACTGGAAAGTCCACGCTCCGTTCCTCCCGCCTCCAGCGCCAACGGCGCGCTCCATACCAGCCTGGGCCAACGGCCCAGGTCATCGAACACACCAATCCCCGAAGCCCTATAGGGGCGGTCCATGCCGGACCGATGGGACGGGCCTTCAGCCCTCCTGAAATGACACAATCCCGATACCTGGGCCGTTGGCCCAGGCTGGTATGACTCCGGGCCTTTGGCCCTCGGGAACGACAACAATCCAGACCTCTTCGCATACAGTTAGCGACTGATCTGCGTCCGAACTCGGGGCGATGCATCGTTGATCTTGACGCGGCACGTTGCCTCGTGTGTAGACTGAGCCCTACCTTTCCCGACATGACCAAGTCTGCCTCATCACGTGGTGCTCCCCGGCACACGGTTTTTTCCTTTTTCTCCGGAGCTGGATTCCTCAATCTCGGCTTCGAGGTTGCTGGCTTTGAGATTGCGTTCGCGAACGAGATTCACCCGGAGTTCGTCGAGGCGTATCGGCATGCCCGTTCTGCGATGGGCTTGCCGCTGCCGCGCCACGGGATTGCGTGTGACTCCATCGACGACCACCTGCAGCCGCCAGCAGCTGCGGTTCTGGCTACCCGGGTCGCAGGCGCTCGTGAACTGGGTCAATCGGTTGGCTTCATTGGCGGTCCCCCTTGTCCTGACTTTTCAGTAGGAGGGAAGAACCGCTGGTTGTAGTCCGGAAGCTCTGAGAACTGCGAACGAACAGCCGGAAAATCTGCATTTCCTAGACCATGAATATCCGCACTGCTGTTCTGGAATGCGCCCGGGCCTTTCCGCTGGCCCGAGTCGGTGATCGCAAGTCGGGGAGTCATGCGATGGATGGGTTTTGCGCTGTTTTGAACAACCTGCTTCCTGATCCGGGGGATGGTGGCTTTGTTGTCAAAGGCAGTCTTGGAGCGGGAACTATGGCCGCCGTGCCATGGGCCGCGGTGTTTCACAGCAGTATTGGAACAGGGGCGAGTGAAGGATACTATGTTGTATTCCTGTTTTCCGAGGATTCGAAGCGAGTCTACTTGACCCTTGAGGCTGCTGCAGGCATCCCGATGGGCGGAGCCTACGGTGTGGGAAGCCTTGAAAGGACAGCCAGCAACGCACTCATTCTGCGTGCTCGCAGCGATGAACTCGAAAACTATGGTTTTCAGTTGTCCAGCGATCTGGATTTGGCGTTGGATCCGGCAGCGAAACGCCCAAAAAGCTACGCGGCAGGGGCGGCGGCTTACAAGATGTATGAGATTGGCAATCTTCCGGAGGTTGAAGAGATGGAGAATGATTTCCGGAATGCGGTGGGTTTTTTTCTGGAACTGGTGCGCAGTGGTTTCCGGCTTGGGGTGGATGAGAAGGATGATGTTAGTGAACTGGCGGAAGTAGTCGTCTCAAGGTCACCGGTTGGCACTGGGGGTAGCCGCAGGTTTCCCTCGACCCCCCTGATTCGGTCATTGTTGGCGAAGCCGTTTCTGATATTGACTGGGCCGTCGGGGACGGGGAAGACGCGTGGGGCGGTGCGGTTGGCGGAGGAATTGTGTGGGGATGGGGGCCGGTGGGTGGTGGTGGCTGTTGGTGCGGATTGGACGGATAATCGGCATGTGGTGGGGTATTTGAATCCGCTGGAGCGGGATGGCGGGGTAGCGGTGTATGAATCGACGGCGGTATTGGAATTGGTGATGCGTGCGAACGAGCATCCAGACGAGGTGCATGCGTTGATTCTGGACGAGATGAATTTGTCGCATGTGGAGCGGTATTTTGCGGATTTTCTGTCGGCGATGGAGTTGGCGGATGGACGTGGGGCATTGCGGCTGCATGGGGCTGGGCGTGCGCGGACGCGGGTGGGGCGGGAGGTAGCTGGGGCGGTGGATTTTCCGGGGAATCTGCTGGTGATTGGGACCGTGAACATTGATGAGACGACGTACATGTTCAGTCCGAAGGTATTGGATCGGGCCAACGTGGTGGAGATGGAGGCGGATGGGGAGGGTTTGCGGAGGGTGCTGCTGGGGGATGGTGACGGGGATGACGGAGTTGGTGGTGGTGAGGACCGCGGAGTGGGGTTTCTGGAAGTGGCGCGGGTGATCCGTGGGGGGAGGGAAGACGTGGTGGTGCCGTCATTGCCGGATGGGGTAAGGGCTGGGGTGGTGGCGCGACTGCTTGAACTGCATCGGATCCTTGCGCGGGGTCGCGGGGAATTTGGGTATCGGACTGGTAAGGAAGTGATGGCGTATCTGCGGGCGTCGTATTTTCTGATGGAGGAGCGTGAGCGGACAGTGTGGGAGGCAGGTGGTTGGGAGGCGGCGCTTGATGAACAGATTCTGCAGAAGATCCTGCCCAAACTGCATGGGAGTCGGTCGCGGCTGGGGCCATTGCTGGGGGCGCTGGCGCGGTATTGTGCGGGCGGGTCCGAGGAGGAAGCGATGAAGCATTATCCTGCCGGTGGGCGGTCGGCGGTGTATGGGCTGCAGGATGTGCGGGCGCTGGAAGGTGCGAAGTTCGGGCGGTCGTACCGGAAGCTGGCGCGGATGATTGAAGTGCTCGTGGAGGAACAGTTTGTGAGTTTCATCTGCTGAGGTCTGGTTATGACTGGCTACACTGCGATTGCGCTGCGGCTGGGGCATGTGGGCTGGTGGGTCCTGTCGGCGCAGGGCAGTCCAGAGGATTTGGATCCTGACGGTGCGGCCTTTCCCTTCGTTAGGGAAGGCGTGAAGGGATATGCGGCAGCGGACTCTGGTGGTGAGCGTCCCCTGATTGAACTGGCAGACGACGACGATGGCCTGCTCATCCGGCTCCTTGAGACGCGTCAGTATGAATGGGAAGTGATTGGCTGCGGGGAGGCCGAGGTTTTCAGTTCACTCGAGAGTCTACCGCGGCGGCAGTGGCGTCGGCGGCGGGTGAAGCATGTGGCGGGATCGTTTGCGGTGATCAACCATCTGGGGATGGCCGATTTCCGGGTGGTGGCGGGAGAAATCGAGTGGCGGTTCGGGTTGGAGATTGTTTCCGGGAAGCTTGATTATCACACGGAGTTCCGGGCGATCACGGAGGACATTGGGGCATTCTGCCAGCAATTGCTGCTGGAGTGGGAGGGACCGACGTCGCTGCGCTTTGGAGGGAACATGGAGGAGCAGGGGCGTCTGGTGCTGGAGAAGTTTCTGTTCGTGCGGGCGCATGTCGATCCCGTGCGGCTGGGGGAATGGTTTGAAGCGATTCAGCGGCGTCCGCATGCGAAGCTGGTGCGGGAGAGCGAGTGGAGCCCGGTGGCGGCGGCTGGGTCGGTGGATTGGCTGGGGGATCCGGTGGGGATGGCGCGTGACTGGCGGCGGGTGGGTGGCGGTGGTGGTTTGATGCCTGGGCAGGTACGGGATGTGCGGAAGGAGGATTCGGTGGATACGGAGGCGAATCGGTTTCTGAAGTTTGCGCTGGGGGAATTCCGGGAATTGTGCCGGGAGGTGATGGAGCGGCATGGTGGGGCGTACAGTCTGGTACGGGAGGCGCGGGAGTTGGCGGTGGGACTTGATGCGGTGCTGGCGCGTCCGTTTTTCCGGCAGGTGGGTCAGTTGCGGAGGCTACCGATGGACAATCCGACGCTGCAGCGTCGTGATGGTTATCGTGAGGTATTGCGGGCGTGGGTACTGTCGCAGGCGGCGGTCATGCTGGCATGGGACCGTGGCTTGGATGGGTACGGTGGGCCGACGCGGAATGTGGCGACGCTGTATGAGTACTGGGTATTCCTGCAGCTGCATGGGATTCTGGATGAGATGGAGGAGGTTGTGCGTGATGGGGAGTGTCCGCGGCCGGCGGCGGATGCGGATCCATTTCTGGAGATCCGGGATGGGATGGTGCATCTGCATCTGAAGCGTGGGCGGAAGACGTGTGCGCCCTTTGTGGTGCGGCTGGGCACGGGGCAGCGGCTGCGGGTTCATCTGTACTATGAACGGGTATTTCAGTGGGATCGGTCGGCGGGAGCGGCGGCTGGGTCGGCGTCGTATTCGCGTCAGTTCAAGCCTGACTACACGCTGGTGATGTTTCCGGCGGAGTGCCGGGACGAGGAGGAAGCGGCGGGGCAGGGACGGGTGGCGTATCTGCATTTTGATGCCAAGTACCGTGCTGAGCATCTGGCGATGATTTTTGGGGGGGAGGGGGAGGAACTGGATGAAGAGAAGGACGAGGCGAAGGCGGTGGGGACGTACAAGCGTGGGGATCTGCTCAAGATGCATGCGTACAACGATGCCGTGCGCCAGACGGCGGGGTCGTATGTGCTTTATCCTGGGTCGGACCGGGAGACGCGGCTGAGTAAGTTTCACGAGATCCTGCCGGGCGTCGGGGCCTTTGTGCTCAAGCCGGGCAGGCCGGATGGCCGCGATGCTCTGCGTCATTTTCTTCGTGATGTCTTCCGGCATCAGGCTGATCAATTCACGCAGTACCGTCACATCAGCGATGTGAGTCACGCGACGGTGCGGCAGCAACCGGTGCAGTATGGCGACGGCTGGTCGCATCGTCCGGGGGCGACTTGTCTGCTGGTGTATGTGCCGGGGGAGAAGGAGGAGGTGTTTCGTTCGGCGCAGCTGGTGTATTGTCATGCTTTGCGGGATGACGCGGAGCAGTCCCCAGTGCGGCTGCGACTGGGGAGCCTTGAGGGAGCTGTGCTTTGCGGGTACCGTGGTGGGCGGGCGAGCGAGCGGGTATCGTTGTCGTGGGTGGCACCGGTGGTATCGTGTGAGATGCTGTCTCGCAAAGCGCTGGGTGGTCTGCTGCGGCAGGAGGGATGGACCGAGGATCAGATGCCGTCCCGGGCGTCCGCGTATCTTCTGTTCCGGCTAGGCTCGTCGTCCGCGCTGACGCCGAGGGTGGTGTCGGGTCTTACGCCGACGGGTTCGTACGAAGCGGTTTCGTGCACGATGGGGGACTTGCTGGCTTGCGGGGCTGGCGGGGAATGAAGGGGCATGCCGGTTCGGATGGTGCTGCGGCAGACTGATTGCGGAATTGGCGCAAAAGTATTGTGCGCCGCATTTTTGCTTGCTGCTGCAAGGGCTGATTCTATGTTCCCGGCATTCCGATGGCTGACGAGGATCCGTATCATGCGCACGACCGGTTGTTCCGGGTGGGGCTTTCCAATCCTGCGGCGGTGGCTCCGTTTCTGATGGACCGACTTCCGGCGGAGATTG
>JBDKER010000003.1:0-188988 GCA_039795165.1 Verrucomicrobiota bacterium
TTGCTTCCGGCCATGGCTGTTCCCGGGTGCAGACGCGGAGAGAATGCTGAGGCCGCAGGGTCGTGGAAAGCCGAGAGAAAAGAACATCAACGTTTTACGCGGCTAGCTCCGCATGTTGAGAGGTCTGGCCGATAGCGAGCGCGCGATAGCGAGCGCGGAAAAGGCCTGTCCTATTGCGACATGTCCTATTGCGACACGTCCTATTGCGACATGCCCGTAATCGCCTTGGTCGGCTAGATGAGCCGGTGAGACGCTTACAATGGTCTGTCCTATTGTGTCCCCTGTCCCCTGCGTGTCCTATTGTGTCCCCTGTCCTATTGTGTCCCATGGGTGCAGGTGCGGAGACAGCGCAGCAGGCGCAGGGTCGTGGAAAGCTGAGAACAGCGGACGTCAGAAGGCCTGTCCGATTGTGTACCCCGTGTCCGATTGTGTACCCCGCACGTGCGAGGTGACGCCGCACGCTGCGGCAACCGGCGCGGGGTTCCCGTGCAGCAATCCGCCGGATCGCGGCGGTCAGGCGCGCGTCGTCATCCCTGGGACTCGCCTGATAGCGCTGACTGCTGCGTGGCTGTCCAAGCGTCCTGCAGGCCCGGCGCTCGCTCACTTCCAGACGCTGGCACACAGTGGCCACCGCCTCTCGCTTGCGGGCCGGGCCTACCATTTTCCCTCCGCAACCTCCTTAAGAATGGCCATGTCGAGTGCCTGGTCGGCCACCAGCTTCTTCAGGCGGATATTCTCCTTCTCAAGTTCCCTGAGCCGCTTGAGCGCGTCTTTCTTCACGCCGGAGTACTGACTCTTCCAGCGCTGGTACGTCGCCACGCTCACGGCAATCACGCGGCAGGCTTCCTCCACGGTCCTGCCGCCGGCCATGGCCTCTTCGGCAGTCCGAAGCTTTCTGATGATCTCTTCCGGGGTATGTCGTTTTCTTTTCATGGGAGTCAGTGGCGCTCACGCGCCGGAACTCTCATAACTCATGGATCAGTTTTTGGGGAGCATTCCAGCGGATGAGATGGCGCGGGAACGAATGAAGAGACTTGGCTATTGCATTGGGCTGGTTGACCACGCAACAGCTCTTGGAATGAAAGTAATTGAGCATAGGCTTTTTGCACACTCTGCGAATCCGCTCAACCCAACGGCCATCACAATAATTGCCAAGAATCCTAATTCGCCTTCAGTCACGCCAAAGCTCGCGTGTCCGCGTTATCTGACACCACTATTGGACTATTCTGAATCACTTTATTCGGCTGATAGTCTAAGGGCTTACCCGAAGATCAAGGGGATCCCTTGTCTTCGTCCCGAGGACGGAATCATTGCCAGCACATACCTCGAAACTAAAGCGAATCGGTTGGTTGAGTCGACGCGTTGACACGTGAGCCATCTGGAACTTTCCGCAGGAACGTGAGATGATGAAACCTTGACGATTTGTCAGCGTCAAGACCGACGGTGATTGTGGCTCGTCCGTCGATTGGATTCTTCCCCGGGACAACTGTAAGCTTACACGTAGTCACCGCTGTGATGGCTCACTGGCCGTCCATCGACATTTGACAAAAATAAAGGTTTTGCCAGCTCCCTGTGTCAGGCTGTTTGTCCATGCTGCCCCGTTGTGATTCCAGGAGGGTTGTACTGCTGCAGTTGATCAGCACAATCCCGTGAAACCAGTCCCACCTGAACGCCGGGTAGCCAAGCCTGTCCGCCTCAGCGGGCCGGCACGTGAAGCAGTTGTTTAGGTGGAAGCATGCGCAGCAGTTCCCCGGTCCGCCCCACTAGCGCAACCCGGGCTCCCTGCGGTCCCTCGAACCAATTGCCAAACGCACTGCGGGGTCAATTCGCATGATAAACTGGACAACTACCTTGTTGGCTATCATGAGGGCGGCTCTTATTTTTCGAGGGTGACGGTGACGATCTGTTCGGGTTCGTCTGTGACGGTGAGGGTGACTGAGGATTTTGGTCCATCGGTGTTCTGGCTGCCATGGACGGCAGAGATTTCGTAGGTGTGGCCGGGGACGAGGTCGAATGGGAGGATGTTATTGAGGTCGGCGGTGTTGCTGCTGCTGGTGCCTGCGAGTGGGGAGGCTGGGTTGGCCTTATCGGTTACGGTTACGGGGGTGGCGACGCGCTGGCCGTTGGGTTTGTCGAGGACGCGGACGAGGACACGGACCTTGCCTGCGGGCGGGGCGGATTTTTTCCGGGTGTAGCGGGCGGTGACATTGACGGCGTTGACCTGGCTTGAGCCGCGGGCCCATGGGAGAGGGAATTCGGTTCCTGTGCGGCGGAAGCTGCTTGCGTAGATGCGGTGGAGGGGATTCGAGTCATCGGCGGAGGCGGCATCGCCGGTGAACCAGCCGTGATTGAGGCCTTTGCCGTCGGGTTCGGCGGCTCCTGCGAAGTGCCAGTCGCCGCGGTCCCAGATTTCGATCCATGTATGATTGCCGCGCATGTTGGTCCACATGGGGGTACCGACGACGCGGGCGGGGATGCCGACGGCGCGGCAGGCATCGACGAGGAGGATGGAGAGGCCGGTGCAGGTGGCGACGCCGCTTTCCATGGTTTCGAGGGAATTCTGGTGGGGCTTTTTGCGTCCGGTGGAATAGCGGACCTTGACTGTGCCGAAGAGTTTCTGATTGAGCGCGTGGGCGGCGTCGGCGGCTGTCTGGCAATCCTTGACGAGGGGAGCGGCGATGCTGCGGATGCGGGCGCGGCTGTCGGCTCTTGTTTCGTTGAGGCTGGCGTAGGGGAGGACGTCGTTGAGGAAGACCTCCTTCGGGACATCTCTTGCCCATGGGGCGGCGGCCATGGCTTCATAGGCCTGGGCTACATTGGCGAGCAGGTAGGCGGCGCTGAGTGATTTTGCATCGGCTTCCGGCATGTTTTCGATGAGGAACTGCATGCCTTCGCGCTGGGCGTCTGGAACCTCCCTGAGGGCGCGTGTCAGTTCCGCGGCGTGTTCCCCTGCGGACTGGAGGGCGGTGGTGGTGGTGGCGGGCCACCAGTCTTCGGCTGCGTGCGAGAGCGCTGCCTGGCAGAGCGTCAGCGAGAGGGCGGCGAGGGAAGGGAGGAAGGATTTCATGGTTTTTTCGGTAGAAGCTGGATGAGTGCGTCGTGGCGGATGGACCAGGTTTCCGTGGCCTGGCCGGGTCGCTGCAGTTCGACCATGCAGAGGTAGCCGTCCGGGGTGAGGTGGATGATGGGAACGCCGACGGGTCCGGGGGACGGGGAGGAATCCAGGCCGAGTTCCGAGAGTCGTTCGGCCCAGCGCTGGTGGCGGGCTCGGAAGTCGCGTTGAGCGTAGTAGACCTCGTGGAGCCGATTGCGGGCTGGGGCTGAGGGATCGGGGATGAAGGAGGTGGTGCCGGGAGGTTTGGAAGTGAACTGGACGTAGCCCCAGCGTTCCGGGCGGTGCATGTCGATGATGCCCTGAGCCGACCAGATCCAGTTGTTTTCCGGGGTTTTGGGAAGTTTGTGGTATTTTCCGTCGCGCACTTCGGTTTGCCATTCCACGCGTGAGAAGCCGAGGCGCCATTGGTCGCCTTCGGCGGGTGGGCTGGTGCGTCGGGCTGCTTCGCCGAGGACTTTCCATGGGATGGCGATTTCGACGGACCAGCCTTCGTCGGTATCGCTGGGGTCGTTGATGGTGCCGCGGACGTGGACGGCGGTGCGCAGGCCGGGGATTTCCCATGCGTTCATGGCGGGTCCGCCGTCCTTGTAGGGTTTGGGGAGGAAGAGGTCCCAGCCCGTGTTGAGGGCATTCATTTCGAATTCGTAGTATTCGTGGGAATCGCCATTGGGGTCGATGAAGACTTCGAAGTCGGGGTCCTGGAAGATGACGGCGTCGTGTTCGGTGATGGTGCCCCAGACGTGGGGTTCCTCGAGGTCGGCGGTGATGTAGAGGCAGTTTTCGTCCCAGAGCATTTTGGCGCGGGTACGGAATCTGGGCTTTGGTTTGGCGTCGCCTTCGATGTCCACGAAGTCGTCGGTCCACGCGGCTTTTTCCCATGCCTTGTCGTCGGGTTTGCCATCGATGACGGGCGGAGTGGTGGTCTTGTGGCAGACGTAGCCACGTGGGACGATGGGCTGCATGCGCTGCAGCCATTCCGTGAGTTGTCCGGGTGGCGTGGGTGGCTGCTGGGCCGGGGACGAAGCGGACAGGGCGGCGGCAGCGGAGAGAAGGGCGGCGGATTTCCTCATGCTTCATTGTGCGGGTCGGCAGCGGAGTGTGCAATCTTCAATCGGCTGTGGTTGCGTGCGGCGGTGTATCTGCGGAGGCGGCGGTTTGTTCCGGGAACGGGCAGGCGGCGCAGTCGGTGGTGTCGCGTCGGCAGAAGTCGTCGTAGATCTGCAGGATGGCCTGCTGGTGCCAGAGTCTGGTGATCCGTCCGGCGGCGGCGGTTTCGCTGCCGAGGAGTCGGATGGTGGCGCGGCGCAGCGCTTCCGATGGGGCGGTGGCTGGGAGGCGGGCGTAATCGTTCCAGAGTTCCGGTTGGGCGCGGATGAGAACGGGGTAGCAGAGATTGGCCATGATTTCGGAGGCGCGACCGTTTCCGAGGATGGCGATGGGTTTGGGCGAGGGGGAGGCGGTCAGGGTATAGTGGCGGGACCAGAAGGGGTGCGTGAGAGAAGTCAGGGCGGCCTTGCAGCGTTTCGGGTGGAAGGCTGACGGGTTGAGGAGGGGGCGGATGCATCGCCATGCGGAAGCGAGTGCGGCGAGGGCGGCGACGCGGCGCTGCGGGTGGTTGGCAGGGCGGGTGCCGGTGAGGTTCCATGTGATGGGTGCGTGGGGTTCACCGGGTGAGAAGGCGGCCCGGTAGCGCCACCATGTTTCCCAGAGGCTGCGGGAGTAGTGGCGGGACTCGTGGTTTTCCGGGCCGGTGCCGCGGCCGTCGAGGAAGCCGGCGGTTCCGAAGAGGAGGGCTTCTGCTTCGCGGCATCGTTTCAGGAGCCAGCGGAGCGGGAGGCGCTGGCTGAGGACTGTCATGGCGAGCTGATTGCGGCTGTAGCCGAGGGCGGCGGCCATGCCCTGCCACCATGCCTGGTCTTCGCCATGCACCGAGGCCACCTGATGCCAGTGGCGGGCCTTGCGTTCCAGTCGGAAGAGGGCGGCTTCCTTGAGGAGAGCGATCCATGCGGTTTCGGGAAGCGAGCGCAGGGATGAGAGGCAGCGTCCGGGATGGGCTCTGGGTACGGGGACAGCGCGGGGGGAAATGCCTGTGGCATCGAGCTGGACGGTGGGAATTTCGCGGTGGGAAGAAGTGCGTGTGAACCATTCACCGGTCCCGCTGTCGTGCAGGCAGAGGTGGAGCACGACGCCGTCGTAGGCGGGATTGGAAGCGTGCCCGTGGGCTTCCCAGTCACGGACATCGAGGTCGAGTTCGATGCTGCCGCATCGCTTGGCTCCATTGATTTCGATGACGCAGTCCCGGAAGTCCGGGCCGGCTCCATGATTCCACCATCCGAACTGGATGATGCGGACTGGTTCGCCGCGGGATGTGATGAATTCGCGGCCGAAGTGACCGGCGAACCAGTGGCTTTGCCATGCGAGTTCGCTGCCTGGCAGGATGTGGTCGTTTTCCGAGAGGAGTTCCGGTTCGTGCAGGCGCGGGTGGATGGCGGGGGTCTGTATTGCAAGCCGTAGATACGGGGATACCGCGAAATTGTGGTAAAAAGGGGGTGTGGGCATGGGTTGGGCGGGTTTAGGGCAACTCGCGGAGTTGCTTGAGGAGGGCTCGGGCGGCTTCCGATTCGGGGAGTTTGCCGAATTGTTCGGCGGCATCGCGGAGAACTTTGATGGCGGCCTGGCGGTCGCCGTCGCGGCGGAGGACATCGGCGCGGGCGAGGGCGATGCGGAGCTGGTCGGCTGGCGTGCGGTAGGCGGCGGCGGCTTTGGTGAGCCATGGGGTGGCCTCGCGGGCGGCCTTGGCTTTGCCGGCCTGGGCGTGGAGGCCCATGAATTCGTAGATGGTGCCGCTTTCGAGGCGCTGGGCGGCTTCGCTGAGATTCTGGAACAGTTCGCGTCGGTCCTCGGGTTTGCCCCAGCGGAGCATGGCGAGCCGGAGGGCGCGGTAGTCGGCCTCGCGTTTGCGGTCGGCTTCCGGGTAGACGGCGAAGGGGCGGTAGAGGGGGTCGCCGACCATGGTAGTCATCCATGAGAGGACGGGGGTGGCATTCCATGCGGCCTCGGCGACGGTCCAGCCGGCGAGCATGCGTTCCATCATGATATCGAGCCATGGGCACATGCTGAGGTAGGGTTCCCAGACATTGCCGGGGGCGAAGGCGGCACCGCGTACGAGGAGGGGTGCGGTCCAGTAGCCGACGGGATTGCTGAGCGTACTGGCGCTGAAGGAATGGATGTGGCAGGCGACCGCGCCTTTGGTGAAGCGGAAGCCTGGGTTGAGGAAGGGACCGTCGACGTGTTCCGTGTACCAGCCGAGGTAGATGGCTGCGCCGGTCATCGGGTAGTTCTTCGGGAACGTGGTGGGCAGGGAGTCGACGATGGTGGGAAAGCCGTTCCGTTCGAGACCGGCGGCGCATTTCTGCAGCCATTCTTCGCCCTGGCGGTATCCGCTTTCGTTTTTGAGGGCGAAGTCGATGTAGGCGCGGCCGTAGAGACCGCCTTCCCGTTCCACGGCGATGGCGTCGTCGATGAGGCGGAGAGCGGTGGCTTTGTCCGGTCCATCGATTCTGCCGGTTAGGAAGATGGGGGCGAGGGCATTCTGGGCGAACGGTTTGGGGTTCCGGAAGAAGGGATTGTTGAGCGGGCCGCTGGTGACATGGTCGAGCACGCCGAGGCAGGCGAGTTCGGAATCGACGCTGGCGGCATTGACCTTGAGGGGTTCCGGGGGGACTTCCTGACCGGTGCGGGGGTCGCGGCCGGGAGGTTTTTCACTGATGCGCAGGGGGACGCCGCGTACGGTGACGATGACACGTTTGCTGGCCTTGATGGCAATGTTTCCCTCCTTGGGGACGCTGCCGATTTCCCACCAGCGGCGTTCTGTGAAGACTGCGCGGAGGGGCAGGTCGATTTCCCGGAAGAACTGGTCGCGCGTGATGGTTTCGGTGGAGGGGCATTTGAGTGCGACGAGATTGGCGGCGGGAATGCTGCGGGCTTTGGCGTAGTATTCGGCGACTTCCTTCGAGTCCGGATGGTTTTCGTTGTAGACGACGACCGTGGCAGGTCGGTAATCGAAGACGCCTGTGTCCTGGCCTGACGCGGTGGCAGCCAGCACGAGCATAAGCATGGTCCATGCGGGGCGGAGAAATTTCACAGGCATGCAAAGTAGTACGGGTCTGCGATTCTGCCAGGACGGTCTTTCCGGAAATCTGCGGGGAGGGAGCGGAGTGCGGCGGGGATTCACCCCGCATTCACGTTATCGCTCTGCTTTGCATGGGAGGGGCGTGGCGAGGAACGGTGATGGTGTATCCTTCCTCCACTGAACAACCCCCCAGATTCCAGTCATGAAATCCTCCCGCCGCCGTTTTCTCCGTGGTTCCCTTGCCGGAGCTGCGACTCTTTCCGTGCCGATGAGCACCTGGGCCCGTCCCATCGGGGCCAATGACCGCATCAATGTGGCGGTGATCGGGGCCCGCGGACAGGGGGGTGGACACTATGGAGATGCGCTACGCAATGCGCATGGAGGCCAGGCCATGGCCGTCTGCGATGCCGACATGGCGATCGTCAATCAGCGCAGGGAAGCAGCCGACAAGGCATCCATCAAGGTGGAGGGCTACCAGGATTACCGGAAGCTGCTGGAGAACAAGGATGTTGACGCCGTCATCATTGCCACGCCGAATCATCTTCATTCGCTCATTGCCATCGCCGCGCTCCAGGCCGGCAAGCATGTTTACGTGGAGAAACCGGTCAGCCATAACATTCACGAAGGCCGCCTGCTTGCGGAACATGCCCGGCGGCATCCGGAACTGATCTGCCAGCATGGCATGCAGCGCCGGTCCGACGAGACTTGGGTCAAGATCATGGAGTTTGTGAAGACGGGAGCGATCGGCAAGCCAGTGGTTTCCCGCGGATTCTGCTACAAGAAGCGCGAGAATATCGGCAAGGTGAGTGGTCCCCAGCAGCCGCCGTCCACCGTTGATTACAGCCTCTGGTGCGGGCCGCGGGAGATGGAGCCGGTCAACCGCAAGCAGTTCCACTATGACTGGCACTGGCAGTGGGCGTGGGGCAATGGGGATATCGGCAATCAGGGCCCTCACCAGCTGGATGTGGCCCGCTGGCTCCTTGGCGACCCTGACATGCTGCCAGAGCGTGTCATCAGCATCGGGGGCCGCTTTGGACTCGATGATGACGCCACCACTGCCAACACGCAGATTGCCTTCTACGATTTCAAGCCGATCCCGATGATCTTCGAGGTCCGCGGGCTTCCGCAGAGCGACATGAATTTCCGCGGCCGCATGGACCGCTACAAGGGAGTTGTCGACATCGGCAACGTCCTTGAGTGCGAAGGCGGCTACGTGGCCGAGGGGAAGGCCTACGACAAGGACGGCAAGGAGGTCGCCAAGTTCAACAAGAACGATGGTGCCGGACACCGGCGTCACTTCTTCGATGCCATCCGCAAAGGCAAACTCGAGGCTACCCACGACGCCCAGACTGGGCACCAGGCTGCTTCCCTTGCCCACATGGCGAATCACAGCTACCGCCTCGGCAAGGTCACGCCGCCGGATCAGATCCGCGAGCACCTGAAGGCCAATCCGCTCTTCACGGAGACCTTCGAGCGCATGCTCACCCACCTCAAGGACAACAAGCTGGAGGCCGAACTCGCGAAGATCACGGTCGGCCCCATGCTGACGATCGATCAGAAGACGGAGAAATACGTGGGTGAGTTCGCCGCTGACGCCAACGCCCTCGATATGGAAGTCTACCGGAAGGAATTCAGCCTGCCTTCCGTGTGAGTCTGTAGCGGCACGGATCGGCCATCAAAGCGACTCCATTCATCGGGGCGGCCCGGAACGACGGTTCCGGGCCGCCCCTTTGTTTGCCGTCGGTTGCCCACGGGAGGACACGGGCAAGTGGGTCGCTGGCAGCGGTTGCGGCAAAACAAAAAGAGCGGCGCTCGAAATATTTTCGTTGTGCGAGCCGCATTTTCGGCTAAGCTGCATGCATGAATACAAAACCTCCACATGACTCCCTGATTCTCCCTGCTGATGAGATGCCGAACCTGAACCGGCGGCGGGCCTTTCTGAGGACGGCTGGGTCGGCCTCCCTGTTAAGTCTTGTTGCGATGGAGCCGGCCACGGCGCAGGTGAAGGCGCTCCTGCAGGAGTCCTCCCCGGGGACAACGCCTCCGGAATCGGCGACCAAGCCGCCGCCGTCGTCGACGAAGCCAGGCGCTGGAAGCTCTGGTGCGGGCACCAGCCCGACGAAGCTCTGCATCAAGGCCCTGCCGGAGACCTCCAAGCTGGCTGCGAAGGACCTGCGGCTCACGGAGATCGGAGGCACTCGCTACAACCTTCATTTCCAGGCATGGGATGGACCGAAGCATGCGCCTGCCGGGATGGTCGTTGCCAAACTCAGAGTGGTCTCGCAGATCTTCAAATGGGGAGGGCGACTGGAAGGGTATCCGGGGATCACCGCGGACATGCACCTCGGATCGTTGCTGGGGCAGATTGAGGGCCGCAAACTGGTCTGCACGCCAGAGACGCTGGCGAACTCACCTGCGTGCGACAGCGGATGGGTTCTTGCGGATCATGGAGCCGAGAACCTCTACAACACGTCGCATTACTACCGTTGGATCACGAGCGAGGGGAAGGTGAAGATCGAGAGGGAAGGGGACGAGTTTGTCTTCAAGCGGACGGACCTCTCGCTGAGTTTCTTCATGACGACGCTGTCGTACCGGATCGGCACAGAGCCGCCCAAACCTCCCGACAAGTCGCACATCGGTAAGCCCGTGGAGACAGGAACGCTTGCTTTTGGTCTTTCCCTCCGGGTCGTTTCGGCGATATGATCGTCTAAATATTATGAATGCCAAGACCAATTCTGCAAATCGGTTCCTTTTGCTGCTGGTGGCTTTGCTGCTGCCATTTGCGGCTGTGGGGGTTTATTATCTGGCACAACAGGGCCGCAGCGAGGTGCGGAACCCGGGAACCCTGCCGAAGACGGCGGTGGCCCGGCCGCCGGCCGCCGTGGGAGAAGGGGACGGGCTGAAGGGCATGGTGCTGCCCCCGGCGGCGGCTCCCAAGCCCAGAATCGAGACCCTCGATCAGCTAGTGGGCCGGTTTGCGGAAGGGTCTCTTGAAATGGTCGACGAGGCATGGAGCCTGAACGGTCTGACGATCGACAGCTTCGAGATGACGGAGCAGGAATCGACCGCGGTCCAGAACGCACTCAATTCTGCCCGGACGGAGCTGATGGCGGCGGCCCAGAAGCATCTGGCGCCGGATCCCGAGCGGACTACGGACAAGAAGCAGGCCTTCATCATGAAGCCGTTTCCGGAGGAAGGGGCGGCGCTGCGGGCGAAGATGATGGACGGAATCACGGAAGTGCTTGGGGCCGAGCGTGGCCGGCAGTTCAGCAGCGCGTTTCCGCAGCAGAGTTTCTGCGGTGATTTCGGAAACCTTGAGGTCCGGATGAACGTGACTCCGCATCTCATTGCGGATAAGACGGGCCTTGTCGTGAGTTATCAGTGCTTCGATCCTTCCGATGGAAGCCGGTGGGGTTCCGGTCACATGGGGCTCAGCGAGCTTGAGAAAAGCATGGGGTTGATACTCGAAATGGAGTAGGATGGCAGCCAGTGAGCCGCCTCGGCCGGGGAAAGCGGCGGCCCGGCGTGTCCGGTGGCCGCTGCTTTTTGCCGGGGCCCTGTGCCGCTTCCCGGGGTTGGCCAGCGGGAAGGGGGCGGCAGGGAGTGAGAAATCCCTCCGGAAATCGCTTTTCTTCCGTCTGCGGCGCGTAACATCGGTGTACTCTGCCGACCCATTTTCCCATGAAACACCTTCGCGAACTTCAGGACGACCGTGAAATGCTGACGATGCTGCCTCCGCATGTGCGCGGGCGGGTCATGAATACGATTCAGAATGTCACGGTACTGGAGAAGGAGCCGGGGCTTGGGGTGATTCAGTTTGATCTGCTGAGCCGGCTCATGAAGGACCGCATCATCTTTCTTGGTGAGCAGGTCTCGGATCCGCTGGCGAATTATCTGATCGCGCAGATGCTGTACCTCCAGATGCAGGACCCCGGGAAGGACATCAGCATTTACATCAACAGTCCTGGTGGGAGCGTCACGGCCGGGCTGGCGATTTACGACACGATGCAGTTTGTGACCTGTGATGTGAACACGTACTGCATGGGAATGGCGGCGAGCATGGGTGCGGTGCTGCTGTGTGCGGGCACCAAGGGCAAGCGGTACTGCCTGCCGAATTCGCACGTCATGATTCACCAGGTGAGTGGCGGGGCCCAGGGAACGGCCAGTGACGTGGAGCGGACCGTGGAATTCATGTTTGGTCTCAAGAAGCGTCTCAATCACATCATTGCGCATCACACGGGCAAGACGGCCGAGCAGGTCGAGCGGGATGCCGACCGGGACAAGTACATGTCGGCGGACGAGGCCTGTGCGTACGGGCTGGTTGACAAAGTTCTCCAGAACAAAAAGGAACTGGCGGGGGGGCAGCCTCCGGCGTAAGCTGCGCACGTTCCCCCTGAACCTGACCACCTCATGGCACGCGCGACGAATCTGACCATGTGTTCTTTCTGCGGAAAGAGCCACTCGGAAGTAAAAAAGCTCATTGCGGGGCCGGGGGTGTACATCTGCGATGCGTGCATCGGGGTGTGCAGTGACATTCTTGAGAAGGAACTGGCGGCGGAACATGCGGATCCGGATGCGCCACCGCCGCTTCCGCGGCTGTCGGTCCCGCGTCCGGTCGAAATCTACCGGCACCTTGAGAACTATGTGATCGGGCAGGATCATGCCAAGAAGGTGCTGTCGGTGGCGGTGCACAATCACTACCGGCGCATTCAGCAGACGATGCAGCATGAGGAGAACGGTTCGCCGTTTCAGAAGGCGGCTGAGCGATATCCGGATGTGGAACTGGAGAAGAGCAATGTGCTGCTGATTGGACCGACGGGCAGCGGCAAGACGCTGCTGGCGCGGACCCTTGCGAGGATGCTGGGAGTGCCGTTCAGCATTGCGGATGCGACCACCCTGACGGAGGCTGGCTATGTGGGGGAGGATGTGGAGAACATCATTCTGAGGCTCCTGCAGGCAGCGGATTTCGACGTGCGCCGTGCGGAAATGGGGATCATCTACATTGATGAGATCGACAAGATCGGGAAGAAGTCGGAGAACGTGAGCATCACGCGCGATGTCTCCGGCGAGGGGGTGCAGCAGGCACTTCTCAAGATGCTGGAGGGAACGATCTGCAATGTGCCGCCCCAGGGTGGACGGAAGCACCCGCAGCAGGAGTACATTCAGGTGAACACGTCCAACATCCTCTTCATCTGCGGGGGGGCCTTTGTGGGAATCGATCAGATCATTGCCCGGCGTACGGCGAAGAATACGGTCGGCTTCGGTTCGCTTGAGGAGAATGCTCAGCGGTCGAAGGCGGCCCGGGAGGCGAGCGTGCTGCGGAAAATCACACCGGAGGACTTGCTGACCTTCGGGCTGATTCCTGAATTCATTGGCCGGCTCCCGGTCATCAGCACGCTGGAACAGCTCACGGAGGACGACCTGCTGAGGATTCTGACGGAGCCGAAGAATTCGCTGATCCGGCAGTACAGCAAGCTGCTCTCGCTGGATGGGGTGGAACTGCAGATCACGCGGGACGGTCTTCAGGCGCTGGCGGCGGCTGCTCTCAAGCGTGGCACGGGGGCGCGGGCGCTGCGGTCGATTCTCGAGGAAATCATGCTGGAGATCATGTTCGAGGTACCGGGCCGGGACGATGTGAAGAGTGTGGTCATCAACCGTGCCACGGTGGAGGAACGGAAGCCTCCGGTGATCCGCAAGAGCCGCCGCAAGGGTCAGGATGCGGCCTGATGGCTGGCGGCGGGTTGTGTCCGGCAGTCTTCCCTGCGGGATGCAACTCCCGGTTTGACTAGCCCGGGGCAGTGCATACCTTCAACCCCTCCTTTCCCGGATCTAGGTCCATTCGTGTCCGCGTGCTGCGGCAGAGTTGTGCCATCCGATTCATCACCAAACCTAACAAATAAAACACAACATGCCTGCCAAGAAAGCCGCCGCGAAATCCTCCGGCAAATCCACGAAATACGTCTACACCTGGGGTGCTGGAAAAGCCGATGGCGACGGCTCGATGAAGGCCCTGCTCGGTGGCAAGGGAGCCAACCTTGCGGAGATGACGCGCATTGGGCTGCCGGTGCCACCCGGGTTCACGATCACGACGGAAGTGTGCACATATTTTTATGCGAACCGGAAGTCGTATCCGGGCACGCTGCAGTCCCAGATGGAAGCTGGGGTGAAGAACATGGAGAAGATCATGGGCTGCAAGTTCGGGGATGCGAAGGGCATGCCGCTGCTGGTGGCGGTGCGTTCCGGGGCGCGCGATTCGATGCCTGGGATGATGGATACGATTCTGAATCTGGGTCTGAACGACCAGACGGTGCTGGCGCTGGTGGCGGCGACGAACAACGAGCGTTTTGCGTGGGACTGCTACCGGCGCTTCATTCAGATGTACGGGGATGTGGTCCTTGGCGTGCAGAAGCGGGAAGGGGAGGACCATGAGCCGTTTGAAGTGGTCATTGAGAGCTACAAGCATGACAAGTATCACAAGGACATTCTGGATTCCGACCTGACGTCGGACGACCAGAAGGAACTGGTGAAGCGTTTCAAGGCGCTTGTGAAGGAGCGGACGGGCAAGGTATTCCCGAATGATCCGTGGGACCAGCTGCGTGGAGCGGCGGGAGCGGTGTTTGGTTCGTGGATGAACGACCGCGCCATTGTGTACCGCCGCAAGTACAACATTCCTTCGGAGTGGGGCACGGCGGTGAACGTGCAGGCCATGGTCTACGGCAATACCGGCAACGATTCCGGTTCCGGGGTGGCCTTCACGCGGAATCCGGCGAATGGGGTGAATGAATTCTACGGTGAATTCCTGATCAATGCGCAGGGTGAAGACGTGGTGGCCGGGGTGCGCACGCCTGAGCCGGTGGCGCAGCTGAAGAACGAGATGCCGAAGGCGTATGCCGAGCTGCTCAAGGTGCGTGCCACGCTGGAGAAGCACTTCAAGGATGTGCAGGACGTGGAGTTCACGATTCAGTCGGGCAAGCTGTTCATGCTGCAGACTCGCAATGGGAAGCGCACGGCTGCGGCGGCGCTGAAGTTTGCGAGCGACATGGTGAAGGAGAAGCTGATTGACTGGGAGACGGCGGTGCTGCGCAATCCGGCGGATCAGCTTGAGCAGCTGCTGGCTCCGGATTTTGATGTGGCGGAGATCAAGAAGGCGAAGGCGCTGGCCACGGGCCTGCCGGCTGGACCTGGTGCTGCCTCTGGCGTGATCTATCTGAATGCGGACCGTGCGGCGGCTGCTGCGGAGAAGGGGGCTGACGTGCTGCTTGTCCGCAATGAGACGTCGCCGGAAGACCTGCGCGGGATGATTGCCGCGGTGGGGATTCTCACGGCCAAGGGCGGGGTTTCCTCGCATGCTGCGCTGGTGGCCCGTCAGATGGGCAAGGTCTGCATCTGCGGCGCGAGCGCCGTGGAGATTGACTACGACAAGAAGACGGTGACGATTGCGGGGCAGACCTTCCGTGAAGGGGTGGACAGCCTCTCGATCGACGGGACGGCCGGCACCATTTACGGTGGCAAAGTGAAGACTGGTCCATCGAGCATTGTGATGGGCCTGCTGTTTGGCGACAAGGCAGCGCAGAAGACAGAGAAGTTTGCGCAGTTCAAGCAGCTCATGGACTGGTGTGCCAAGGCCACGCGTCTGGATGTGCGCACGAATGCCGACAATCCGGAGCAGACGGCGCAGGCGATTGCGTTCGGGGCTCAGGGGATTGGCCTGACCCGTACGGAGCACATGTTCTTCGAGGGCGACCGCATTGATGCCGTCCGCGAGATGATTCTGGCGGAGACGGTGGAAGCGCGCCGCAAGGCCCTGGCCAAGCTCCTGCCGTATCAGCGCGAGGACTTCACTGGCATCTTCAAGGCCCTCAAGGGACTGCCGGCTACGATTCGTCTGCTTGATCCTCCGCTGCATGAATTCGTGCCGCACGAGGCCAAGGCGCAGGCGGATCTTGCGAAGAAGATGGGTGTGAGTGCCGAGAAGGTGAAGGCGCGTGTGGATGCCCTGCACGAGTTTAATCCGATGCTGGGTCACCGTGGCTGCCGTCTGGGCATTGCCTATCCGGAGATCACGGAAATGCAGGCCCGCGCCATCTTTGAAGCGGCGGCGGATGTTGCGAAGAAGAACATCAAGGTGAAGCCGGAAGTGATGGTCCCGCTGGTTGGCTTCAAGAAGGAACTCGATCTGCAGGTGGAGATCATTCACAATGTGGCGAAGCAGGTGATGGCCGAGAAGAAGATCAAGTTCGACTACATGGTCGGGACGATGATTGAAGTGCCGCGTGGTGCGCTCACGGCTGACGAGATTGCGCATACGGCGGAGTTCTTCAGCTTCGGCACGAACGACCTGACGCAGACGGCCCTTGGGATCAGCCGCGATGACATGGGGAACTTCCTCATGCCGTACACGGAGAACGAGATCTTCAAGAAGAACCCGTTTGCCACGCTTGACCAGACTGGGGTTGGCCAGCTCATGCAAATGGCCGTTGCGAAGGGCCGCGTGACCCGTCCGAACATCAAGCTGGGCATCTGCGGTGAGCACGGTGGCGATCCGGACAGCGTCAAGTTCTGTCACAAGCTTGGTCTCGCTTATGTGAGCTGCTCGCCGTACCGTGTGCCGGTGGCCCGCCTCGCGGCGGCTCAGGCGGCCATCGAGGAGAAGCGCGCTGCGGCCAAGGCTGGTGCCGCCAAGTCGGCTCCTGCCAAAAAGGCTGCGAAGAAGAAGACCGCGAAGAAGAAGTAATCGGTCCCTGCTTCCCGAATGACAAAGCCCCATGCGTCCTGAGCGGCGCATGGGGCCTTTTTTGCGGCGTGTGCCGAGCCAATCGGGTTACGGAGGGTCCGTGTCTGCAATTCGATGGCATGAGGCTGCGGAGGAACTACTGGAGCGTGCCGTTCCGGAGCCGGTTTCCGCTGATTCAGCGAGGCGGTGTTGCGTGCGCTTTTGTCAGGGGGTTCCGGAGGCGTTGAGTTTGCGGCGGAAGATGCGGTTTCCGGCGGAGACGCAGAGCCACTGGTTGCCGGGGCCTGCGAAGGAGCAGCTGATGACCTGGCTGCCGGGGGCAGGGTGGGAGAGGATACCGCAGGAGCGTCCGGTGGGGTCGAATACCTGGACTCCGAGGGTGCTGGTGACGTACCAGCGGCCCGATTGATCTGTGCACATGCCATCGCCGCCGCTGGCGGCGAGGTAGGGTGGCGGCGCGTTGAAGGGGAAGTCGCCTTTCGGGTCGATGGGGCAGTTGAGGGACATGATGGGAAGGCCGGCGTCGAGTGAGCCGTCGGGATTTATGCGCCATGCCCAGACGCGGCTGCCTTGGTATTCGCTGCTGGCGAGGGTGCCGCCGTCTGGGGAGAGGGCGATGCCATTGGGGGCGGTGAGGCCTGTGGCCATGGTGCGGCGGGATTTGGAAGCGAGGTTGACGCCGATGATTTCGCCGCGGCCGGTTTCCGTGAAGTAGGCCCAGCCATTGGAGGCGATCACGAGGTCATTGGGGGCGGCGTCCGTGGCGAGGGTTTCGGTCGTTCCGGTGGCTGGATCGACGGCGATGAGCTGGCGGCTGCTGCCCTGGCAGAGGACGATGCGGCCGTCCGGGGCGACTTTGCTGCCGCTGCCTGCTGGGTCGCAGACCTTGGTTTTCGAGCCATCCGGGGCGATGCGCCAGTGGCCGCCGCTGCGGAGGTCGCTGGCGTAGAGGTTGCCATCGCGGTCGCCGCGCAGCCCGTCGGCGAAGCCGAAGCCGTCGGCCAGCGGCTGCCATGATTCGCCATCGATGAGGAGCTTGTGGAGGGAGAGGTCGCCGGCGAGATCGTCCTTGACCTTGCCGGGGCTGGTGGTGAGGGGATCCTTTCTCCAGAGCCAGCGCATGGCATCGGGGAAGGTGGCGGCTCCGCGGTGGCTGTTGTGTCCGTAGCCTTCCTGCCAATCGAAGCTGGTGTCGTATCCCATGTAGGCGAGGGCGGCGTGCATCTGGCGGTTGGCGGTGGGCCAGTGGCCGAAGGGGTTGTCGAGGTCGCCGCTGGTATCCTGGAGGAAGATGCGGAGCGGCTTGCGTTCCGTTTTGCGGATGAGGTAGGGGTAGACGTTCCCGCCGCGCAGGTTGACGAAGGAACCGATGGTGCTGAGGATGCGCCGGAAGAGGTCGGGTCGTTCCCATGCGGCGGTGAAGCTGGCGATGCCGCCGCTGCTGGCACCGCAGATGCCGTGCTGTTCCGGGTTCGGGCTGAAGGGCCATTGCCGGGCGACGGCCGGGAGGATTTCGTCGGCGAGGAAGCGGGCATAGTTTGAGCCGAGGCTATCGTATTCGAGGCTGCGGTTGCTGCTATTCCATGGATTCTTCCGTTCCTTTGCAGGGTCGTGGCCGGGGTTGAGGAAGACGGCGAGCATGGGAGGAATTTCTCCGGCGGCGATGAGGTTGTCGAGGACGCCGGGGACGCCCCATGCCCCATCGCGTTTCTGGTAGTCGTGACCGTCCTGGAAGACCATGAGTGCGGCCGTGCCATCCGGTTGGTACTGGGCGGGGACATAGACCCACCAGTTCCGTTCCGTGCCTGGGAAGACAGTGCTTTTCCAGACAGGCATTTCGTGAACCGTGCCTTGGGCGACCCCCGGTTTCGGGTTGGCGTCCGGGTGGCGGGCTGGTTTGCTTTCCTGTTTCGGCTGTTCTGATGGTTCCGGTTTGGCGGGTGGCTGGAAGGCCCAGCGGAGGGCGTTGGGGAGGAGGGCACCGCCGGGTCGGCCGTCGTGGCCGCCCCCGGTCATGGTGAAGACGTGTTCGTAGCCGGCCCAGCGGAGGGCGTGGGCCATGTCCTCGTTGGCGAGGGGCCAGTGACCGTGCATGTTGTCGAGATCGTTTTCGCCTTCCTGCATCCAGACGCGGATGGGTTTGGGGTCCTTGCGGGAGGCGCGGATGAGAGCCGGGTAGATGTGTCCGCCGCGGATGTTGGTGAAGCTGCCGATGTGGGAGATGACATTGCGGAAGAGGTCGGGTCGTTCCCATGCGGCGGTGAAGGCGGCGATGCCGCTGCTGCTGATGCCGCAGATGGCCCACCTTGCCGGGTCGGTGGTGAGTTCTGCGTGCTGGCGGGCAGTGGGAAGGACTTCGTCGGCGAGGAAGCGGGAGCAGCGGCCGTCCGGGGTATCGTATTCGAAGCTGCGGATGCTGCGGCTGGCGGCTCCGGGCAGGGTGGCCGGGATGGTGCCCGGGCTCACGAAGATGGCGGCGGACGGCGGGATGGATCCGGCGGCGATGAGATTGTCGAGTACGATGGTGGCGCGCGAGGATCCGTCGGCCTTCTGGTAACCGGGGCCGTCGAGGAAAATGATGCCATGGAGCGGTTCGCCTGGTTTGCGCTGGGCGGGCAGGTAGAGAGCGGCCTCGCGGACCGAGCCGGGATAGACTGCCGACGGCGGCAGAGCGAGCGTCTGCACCGAGCCTTCGGGAACCCCGGGTTTGGTCTGAGCGTCGGCGGAGAGTAGAGGGATTTCACGGGGGGCTGCGGGGGCGGCAGCCGTGAGAAGGAGGAAGTACGGCAGAAAGCGGATGAGCACCATGCCGCTGCGTCGCGTGGCCGGGGGCGGCCTGCAAGTCAGTCCGGATTCCGCGACTCCGTCCGCCCGCTCACCAATATCCCCACTGGCCTGTGAGCATCACGTAGATGCCGAGCACGAGATTGGCGACGGCGTGCATGAGGATGCAGGCGCGCACGCTTTTCGTGTGGAGGTAGAGCCAGCCGATGAGGAGAGCCCAGAGGAAGGCGGCGACGCGGTCGGCGGCACCGTGGGCCAGCACGATCATGGCGGCGGTGACCCAGAAGGCGCGGGCGTTGCGCAGGCCGTGCGGCAGGGTCTGGAAGTCGCGGTCGCTGTCGGCCACGGTGCGCCAGAGGAAGCCTCGCCAGAAGAATTCCTCGACGAGCGGGACGATGAGCACCATGCGGGCGAAGCGGAGGGCGAGGGCGGCCCACCATGCGGAGGGGTTTTCTTTCCAGAGGGAGGGATCGAAACCCTCCATGCGTTCGGTGCAGCCGAGCCATTTGATTTCCGGGACGAGACCGCGGTGGTGGAGCCAGCCGGGGAGGATCCAGAGGGCGATGCCCACGATGCCGAGGGTGGTGGCGAGCAGCGCGTGCGGTCGGCGCAGCGGTTCCAGATGGTAGTGCTGGCGGAAGAACCACATCCATGCGGCGCAGGCGGCGACCTGGAGAGGGTAGGCCCATTGTTCCGGGTGGCGGCGCCACCAGACGGCTCCGGCTGTTTCCACCTTGAAGAAAGACGAAGCGATCATGATGCCCATGAAAAGAAGCAGTGGGCCGGCCCATGCGGCGGTGGGTGACTGGCGGAAACGGGCGATTTCGGAATTCATGAAGCGGCGCGGGAAGAGCGGAGGGACGGCAGCCATCGGGTGGCCGCCATGGGGAGGAGGCAGAGGGCCACGAGCAGGTTCAGGGCGAGAGCGAGGGCGCAGACGGTGCCCATGGAGACGAGGCCTTCGAGTCGCGCGGTGACGAGTGAAGCGAATCCTGCGGTGGTGGTGAGGCAGCAGCTGAGGAGGGCGCGGCCGGTGGTGGTCCGCATGCTGCCGGGGTCCATGCCTTTGCGCAGGGCCATGAGGACGTGAATGCTGTAGTCGATGCCCGTGCCGAGCGAGAGGAGGAGGGCGGTGAGATTGAAGAAATTCCATGACAGGCCGGCCCATGCCATGCAGCCGAGGAGAGTTCCGAGATTCAACGCCATGACAGCGACGCAGAGGAGGACCGCCCGCCAGCATCGGAAGGTGAGGCTGAGAAGTGTCAGGACACACACCGTGAGAACGGCGAGGATGCGGAAAAGTTCCTGAGGAACCCGTGTGGCGAGTTTCCATGAGAGGAGTTCCTCGCTGACGAGGTACATGCCGTCCGTGGAGACTTCCGGTTCGAGGGCGGCGGCGGCTTCTGCGTGGGATCCGGCTGGGTCGATCATGGCCACGCAGAGGGCTGCGCCGGATTCATCGTTCCTTGTGAAGCGGTGCACGAGCCATGCGGCGGAATCCGAGGGCGGGGTGGCCGGCACGGCTCCGGCGGCGATCCACGAGCGCCAGAGGGTCATCATGCGTTCGGTGAGGGCCCATGCGAGGGGTTCGTACCCGGCGTCCGTGACGGCGGTGCGGAGGCGGTCGGATTCAGCGATGAGCCATGCGGCCGACTGCGTGAGGTTTTCCTGCTGCCATGGCTGGTGGGTCCAGAGGACGGCGGGCAGGGATGCGCCGTGGATGGCGCCCGCGGCTTTGGCGCGTTCGATGGCCTGAGCGGCGGTGTCGAGGCGTGCCTGCATGGTGCCGTGGTCATCGGCGCGGAACATCCACTGGAGGCCGGTGCCCCGGCCGAGCACAGACGTGGCTTTGCGCATGGTTTCGTCGGCCTTGCTGCCATTGAGCCGCATGCAGTCCATGGAAGTGTCCATGGGGGGCGGGCCCTTCCATGCGAGGCCAGCGAAGCAGAGTGCTGCCACCGCGGCTGCGGCGGTCGCTAGAACCACGTCGGCGCGGCGGGAAGCGAGCCAGCTTTGGCTGTGATGATCCGCGGCCGCGGGCAGCTGTGGAGGCCGCCTCTGCATGAGCCAGCGGAAGCAGGGACCGAGCATGATGACTGCGCCGATGACGATGCCGATGCCGACGAGGAAGCCGAGTCCGGAGATGCCTGGCACGGTGCAGACCGTGAGTGAAAAGAAGGCGGCCGCGGTGGTGGCGGCTGCGGCGCGGATTCCTTGTCGGGCGCGCTTCCGGACGACGTCATCGGGTGCAGTGCTGAGCGATTCCTGATGGATGAGAATGCCATAGTCCACCACGAGGCCGATGAGGATCCCTGCGAATCCGGCCGTCATGACATTCATGCCGGGCAGGAGCAGGCCACCTGCCGCGAGGGTCAGGAGGGCTGTGAGCACGAGAGCAGCTGCCACGAGGAGCATCGGACGCAGAGAGCGGTAGAAGGCCCAGAAGATTCCTGCGGTCAGGAGCAGCGATCCCAGACCCGAGGTACTCATGTCGTACTGCATGATCTGGGCGGCTTCTGCTTCGAAGACCGGGTGTCCAGTCAGTCCGACGGTGGCGCCGTGGGCCTGCGCGGCTGGTTCCATGGTGGAGCGGACGGCTTCGATCCAGCGGCTCGAGGCGCGCCATCCACTGAAATCGCCGGGAGCGCGGAGAAAGCAGACGCGGCGGCGGCCATCGGGCGAGGCGAAGGCGGAGGTGGCGGAACCCGATCCCGTGAGGCTTCGGAAGACCGGAGAGGCGAGGCCAAGGGGGTCGTATCCGAGCAGACCCTCTGTGGTGCCGAGGCCGGTGGTCATGGCTTCCTGCACGGCAGCGAGGCGTGACTGGATGCGGCCGGGTTCCAGTTCTGCGCGGGTGCGTGTCCATTCGGCGGGCGGGAGATTGAGGAGCGACCATGCGAGGAATCCGGCGGCGGCGTCCGGGTCGGCATCGAGGGCGGGCTTCGAGACAACCATGGAAACGAGGTCCGGGCGTTTTCCGAGGGCCGTTTCGGCAGCGGACAGGGCACGTTCGGCGGCGGCGGCATCGGGGGCGTCGATGACGGCGATCAGTTCGTTCCGCTGGGCGAAGCTGCGGAGGAAAAAGGTGAGGGCCTGTGACTCGCGGAGGTCTGGCGGCAGGAGGGCCGTGATATTGACATCGAAGCTGACCCGGCGGATGCCCGCGAAGAGGATGATGAGGAGGACGAGCCACGGAGCCCATGCGCGCATCCGTTTCATGCGGAGCGGAGCGGAGGCGCGGGGAGGGCGCGGGTGATGCGGTGACCGGACACGTTGACGGACTACCGTTTGCCTTGCGGGGGGTCAAACGGGGACTGTGCGCGGGGTGGGGCAGGCATGGCCGGGAATTTCCGGTGTTGTCAGCCATGGGTGCGCACTGTAACCGGGAAGGTGCCCGGACGGTCCGGGTTTCCCCGCACATACATAGCCATGCCAGTGGAATCCCACGAAATCCTGCGAACTGCATTTGAGAAGTCGAGTCCCAAGGAGATCGCGGCGGCGCTGGGAATTTCTCTGAGTCTGGTGTACAAATGGTCGCAGCCCCCGGGCGAAGGGCAGGGAAGCGGGAGCCTGAATCCGCTCGACCGCACTCGTGCGCTCATGGAGCTGACGGGGGATCCGGCGATCATCAAGTGGCTGTGCCGCCGGGCCGGTGGCTACTTTGTGAGCAATCCGCCGGATACCGGGAATGATTACAAGGAAGTGGGGACCGTCATGAATGCGATCATCCAGCGGTTTGCGGACTTTCTGACCGGCATCACTTCGGCGGCGACGGATCATCGGATCACGCCCGAGGAGAGTCAGAAGATCCGCAGTGACTGGGACGATCTCAAGGCGCTGGCAGAGGGATTTGTGAGGGCCTGCGAGGATGGCGATTTCGGGCGGATGCGGCAGGCTCCGCCTCCGCCGCGGAACTGATCAATGGGCCGGTGGGGGGGTAGCGTGGATGGATTCCGTCCACGCGTTCGATTCAGGTGGGGGCGCACATTTCCCGGGGGGCCCCGCGGTGCCGTCTATGGTCGAGAGTCCTCGTTCCCAAGGATTCCAGCAGGTGGCGGCCGCCAAATCCAAACTTCAGCCTTCCAATTAAGGCATGACATCGGTCTGGCAGGCCCAGCCCCCTAATGATTGCAACGGATCGGGCTCAATGAGACCAGGAGTCACGAACACCGCAGGAGATTTTCCGGAAAGAACCGGGGGCAGTGGAACTGCGCCCGCATGGATGGACAGGTAGTCGGGAAAGTTCCTGGGTCAAAGGAAAGTGGCGGTCTGGAGGTGGGTCAGTGCCTGAGGGCGATGCCTTGCTTTTCGATGGGGAGGAGTCCGGAGTGGGAGAGGGCAGGGGGTGAGCCGTCCGGGAACATTTTGCCTGGGTTGGCGATGGTGAGAGGGTCCATGGCATGGCGGACGGCGTGCATGGTGGCGACGTCGTGGGGAGCGAACATGTCTGGGAGGAAGGCCTTTTTTTCGAGTCCGACGCCGTGTTCGCCGGTGATGCTGCCGCCCATGGCGATGCAGAGGCGGAGGATTTCTGCGGCGGCGGCTTCGGCGCGTTCGAAGGCGCCGGGTTCGCGTCCATCGTACATGATGAGGGGGTGGAGGTTGCCGTCGCCGGCATGGAAGACATTGGCGATGCGGAGCTTGTGGCGGCTGGCGATTTCGCTGATGCCGCGGAGGGCTTCGCCGAGGCGGCGGCGTGGGACGACGCCATCCTGGACGATGAAGTCCGGGCTGAGGCGGCCGACGGCGGAGAAGGCGCTTTTGCGGCCTTTCCAGATGCGGAGTCTTTCGTCTTCTGACTGGGCGACGGTGACGGTGCGGGCCCCGCTGGAGTGGATGATGGTGTCGAGCCGGAGTTTTTCGGATTCGACCTGGGCGTGTGGGCCTTCGAGTTCGACGATGAGCATGGCGGCGGCGTCGGCGGGGTAGCCGGCCCCGACGGCGGCTTCTGCGGCGTCCATGGCGAGGCGGTCCATGATTTCCATGGCGCCGGCGAGGATGCCGCTGGCGACGACGGCGGCGACGGCGCTGCCGGCGGCTTCCGTGCTGTCGTAGCTGGCCATGATGGTGTGGTAGCGTTCGACTTTCGGGATGAGGCGGAGGGTGATTTCGAGGGCGATGCCGAAGAGGCCTTCGCTGCCTGTGAAGAGCCCGGTGAGGTCTGGTCCACTGGATTCGAGGCTATCGCTGCCGAGGGAGGCGAGCGAACCGTCGGCGAGGACGACCTTCATGCCGATGACGTGGTTGGACGTCATACCGTACTTGAGGCAGTGGGCTCCGCCGGCATTGAAGGCGACGTTGCCGCCGATGGTGCAGATCTGCTGGCTGGAGGGATCGGGTGCGTAGATGAGGCCGTGGGGGGCGGCGGCGCGGGTGACCGAGGCATTGAAGACGCCTGGTTCGACGACTGCGGTGCGGTTGAAGGGGTCGAGCCGCAGGATGCGGTTCATGCGGTTGAGGGCGATGACGAGGCCGCCGTCGCAGGGGACGGATCCGCCGCTCAGGCTGGTGCCGCTGCCGCGGGCGGTGAAGGGGATGCGGTGGCGGTGGCAGGTGCGGACGGCGGCGATGACATCGTCGGCGGAGAGGCAGACGGCGACGGCCCCTGGGGAGACCGAGAAGGCGGTGAGGCCGTCGGACTGGTAGGCGGCGAGGTGGGCCGGGGAGGCGAGCAGGCGGTCGGGCGGGAAGGTGGAGCGCAGTTCTGCGAGGGCGGCGGCGGGGAAGCCTTGGCTTGGGGGGGCCGGGGCGTGGATTGACATGGGTGGGTGAGCTGGCGGGGTGCCGGTGGACTCAGTAATTGAACAGGAATCCGGGGGTGTTGATAAGGGCCCATGTGAGGTCCTGGGCGGCGGTGAGGCGGCGGTTGGCGAGTTGTGCGGTGCTGAGGGCGGCGTCGCGGCGGAGGGCAGCGAGTTTCGGGTCCACGGGCAGGGGTTGTTCCTCGCGGGTGACGGCAGCCTTGCGGTCGGCGAGGCCCTGATCTGGCGGGAGAGGCTTTTCGGCATCTGCGAGGGCGGCGCGTTTTGCGGTGACTTCCGTGTCCGAGGCGGCGAGGTGATCGAGGAGGATCTTTTGCTGTTCCGGCGAACGCTGTGCCGGGGCGATGGCGAGGATTCCGGTGAGGGCTGCGGGGAGGCCGAAGTTCAGTTCGCCGAGGGCGGACGAGAGGCTGAGGCGGAAGCGGCCGAGCAGGTGTTTGCCGTCATTGTACTGCTGGCGGAGGACGACGCGGAGCTGGCCGGGTCCGAGATCGAGAGGTTTGCCGTCGGTGGAGCAGCTGAAGATGGCGGTCTGGGGTTTGCCGATGCCTTCGGGGAAGATGCCCCAGCCGTCCGGGTCCGGGCCGGCGCGGCCATTGATGGCGTTGGCGACTTCGTATTGTCCCTGCTGGTAGGTGGCGATGGCCTTGGTGAACTTGATGGGGACGGGTTTGGCGTTGGGGCCTGCGGGGATCCATGCGGCTTCGAGTTCGCTGAGCACGAAGTTGCCGGCTTCATTGCGACCGGGGCCCTTGGCGGGGAGGCTGTCGTCCGGGAGGGCTTCGAGGCGGACGCCGCTGAGTCCGCCGGCGGGCAGGGGGAAGGTGAGGGTGAAGTCCTGTTTTCCGGAGGCTCCTGTGGCGAGGTAGCTGCCGTCCGGGAGGAGTTTGAGAGGATTCTTCTTCTGGGTGCTCACTGCCTTGGTGGCGGGGATGAGCTGCCATGGGGTGTTGGCGGGGTCCTGCTGTTTTTCCCACTCTGGAAGGCGGTTGGCGACGGCCTTTTCGGCCTCGGCGAGGGCATGCTGTGCGGCGGCGATGCGGTCGGCGCGCTGTTTTTCCATGTCGGCGAGCCGTGGCGCGATGTCGGTCTCATAGCGGGCGAGTTCGGTCCTTGCGGAATCGAGGCGGGCCATGCGTTCCGCTTCGGCGGCTGCGATGGCGGGCTGGAGCTGGGCTTCGAGGTCTGCCAGTGCTTTCGCGAGGCTGGCGTGGTCCGCTTCGACGTCGTGGAAGGCAGCGGAGGCCGCGGTGATCTCGTCTGGAGTGGCCGGCCGGTTCAGGACGCGCAGGTAGATTTCGCTGATGAGGTCGTGGTCTGCGGGGAAGGACTCCGTCAGTTTGGCGATGGCGTTGCCTTGCTGCGAGACGGCGTCGCCGACGGTGGGGCCGGAGATGAGAGCCATGATGGGACCGAGCTGGAGGTCGCTGCTGCGTTCGCATTCGCAGGAACTTTCGCGGACGGGCCGTCCGGCATTGGCGAGGAAGCCGTCGGCTGGTCCCTGCTGACTGTCGGCGAGCTGGGAAGCGCGCACATTGCCTGGGAGGCCGGTTTTCGAGCCGGTCACGGCGTGGATGGAGTCGTAGAGCACTTCGGCGGGGAGGCGGCGCGGGATGGCGTGGCTGTAATTGGTGCGGTCGTCCTCGTTCCAGCGGTTGGTTTCCATGCTGAGCTGGTAGGTGCGGCTGCGGCAGATGGTGCGGATGAGGTGGCGGACATCGAAGCGGTGGGTGGTGAAGTCGCTGGTGAGCCACTGCATGAGTTCCGGGTTCGACGGTGGGTTGCCGGCGCGGATGTCGTCGAGTGGTTCGATGAGGCCGATGCCTGTGAGGTAGCCCCAGATGCGGTTGACGTAGCTGAGAGCGAAGTAGGGGTTTTCCGGGCTGGTGATCCAGCTGGCGAGGCTGGTGCGGCGGGGCTGCGCGGCCGTGGTCTGGACGGGGACCTCGTAGGGGAAGGACGGGGGAGCGATTTTGCCGGTGCGGTCGTGGCGGATGTCGCCGGATGTGCGGTCGATGACCGTTTCGAAGAGCGGGCGGGCTCCTTCCACGGCGGTGCCGCCGATATTGCGGTCGCCGCTGGCAGGATCGCGTTCGAGACCGACCTGGGCGAAGTAGGCGGCGAGGTGGTAGTACTGGTCCTGGGTCCAGCGTTCGAAGGGGTGGTCGTGGCACTTGTTGCAGTTGAAGCGGGTGCCGAGGAAGAGGTGGGTGGTGTTCTCCATGATCTCCGTGGGTTCGCGGAGGATCTTGTAGTAGCTGGCGGGAGGGTTTTCGCGGTTTGAGCCAGCGGCCGTGAGGATCTGGCGGACGAATTCGTCGTAGGGCAGATTGGCGGCGATGCGTTCACGGATCCAGTCGCGCAGGAGGACGGAACCTTCGCCGCCGAGGAACTTGCTGTTCACCTGGAGGAGGTCGGCCCATTTATTAGTCCAGTGGTCGATGAATTCCGGGGAACCGATGAGGCGGTCGATGAGTTCCTCGCGTTTCCAGCGGCTGTCGCGCGTGTCGCTGGTGAAGCTGCGGATCAGTTCCGGGGATGGGGGGAGACCGGTGAGGTCGAGGTGGAGGCGGCGGACGAATTCGATGTCTGGGCAGAGGCCCGAGGGGAGCGTCTGCATGCGGCGGAGCTTGGCGGCGACGAGTTCGTCGATCTGGTTATTGGTTGGGGGCTGCTGCCATGTGAAGCCTGAGCGGTCGCCCATGACGGTGAGGACGGTGGAGGCGTAGGCACCTTCGTAGCGGGCGAGGACGGGGGCTTCGCCGCGCCGGAAGGCAGTGAGGAGGCCTGACTTGCTGTGTTTGGCGACGTCGGCGTTGCCGGTTTCGATGAAGGCCTCGCGGGTGACATCGCGGGAGGAACCGTCGGCGTAGCGGGCGACGACGCGGAACTGCTGGCGTCCGCCTTCGCGCTGCACGACCGGGAGTTTCGGTTCGAGGTCGATGGCGGTGACGCGCGGGGATTCCATGTTCACGGGCATGCCAGCGGCGATCCAGTCGCGCAGGACCTGGTAGTAGGGATCGCCTGGCTTCATGAGTTGGCCGCCTTCGTGGGGGACGCCCGCGCTGCCTTTGAGGAGCATGAGGGAATCGTCCGGCGAGGCGGCGTTGGTGCGGCGTCCGCGGATATCGTCGGTGAAGGCGCGGATATCGTAGACGTGGTCGTAGCCGCGCAGACTGAGTTTGAAGCCTGCCTTGCCGTCCTTGGCTCCGTGGCAGGTGCCGGCGTTGCAGCCCATGCGGGAGACGACGGGTGTGACGTCTTGGATGTAATCGGGTACTTTACCTCCCTGCAGGCCGTTCACATTGACCTTGAGGGTGGTTTCGCGGCCGCCCCATGTGATGCGGAGGGCCGAGGAGCCGTCGGATTTCGGGGTGACGAGTCCTGATGGGGAGATTTCGGCGGCGTTGCCATCGCGGGTGATGGTGGCGGCGCGGGTGACATCGGCCGAAGAGCCGTTGGCGAAGGTGGCGGTGACGATGATCTGGCCCGAGGCGGCGGGGCCGAGGAGGGAGAGGTCGGCTGGAGAAACGGCGAGGGTCTGGAGGCCTTCCGTGGACGGGACAAGCTCCGGCGGTTCGGCGTCGGGCGCGGCGGTTTCTGCGGCCTTGAGCGGGAGCGGCAGGCAGCAGAGCGCGAGTCGGAGGAAGGCTTTCATGGCCGCCCATCATACCCGGAATCGCCCGGTCGGCATTCCGGATTTGCGGATGGCGGGCCTTTCAGGGTTCCGTCCCGAGTTTCGTGTAGCAGACGCTTTCGCAGGACATGTCCCAGAGCGGTTTCAGTTCAGCGTCCAGTTTGGTGAGGCTGAGGGAGAAGCCTGACATTTCCTGGCAGGTGACGAGGGGTCCGATGATGGTATCGTGGACGCGGATGCCTTTGGCGGCGAGCAGGCGCTTCACGGTGCGGTTGATGATGAGGAGTTCCATCATGGTCGTGGAGCCGAGGCTATTGACGAAGAGGACGACTTCGTCGCCTTCGCCGAAGGAGAGGTCGTCGGCGAAAATGAGGTTGAGCAGCATGGGGGCGAGTTCCTCGGCGGTGCCCATGGGGATGAGTCCGACGCCTTTTTCGCCGTGGATGCCCATGCCGAGGCCGATTTTATCGGCATCGATGTCGAAGGTGGGCTGGCCGGTGGCCGGGATGGAGCCTGGGGTCATGGAAACGCCGATGGAGCGGGTCATGGCTTCGGCCTTGGTGGCGATGCGGGCGAGTTCGTCGAGGGAATCGACGACCTGGGAAGCGGCTCCTGCGATTTTGACGATGGGGACGAGGCCTGCGATGCCGCGGCGGTCGGCCTTGCGGTCGGGCGGTGCGCTGGCGACATCGTCGTGGATGAGGACGGTGCGGACTTCGATGCCTTCTTCGGCGGCGAGTTCGGCGCCCATATCGAAATTGAGGACGTCACCGGCGTAGTTGCCGTAGAGGAAGAGGACACCGCGGCCGCGGTTCACTGCTTTGGTTCCGTCGAGAACGATATCCGGGGGTGGGGCGGCGAAGATATCTCCGCAGGCGGCACCGTCGGCGAGGTTGTGGCCGACGAGGCCGTGGTAGATGGGTTCGTGGCCCGAGCCGCCGCCCACGAGCAGGGCGACCTTGCCATCGCGGATGTCCTTCTTCACGATGCAGCCGCGGCCGGCCTTCACGCAGGAACCGTCGTAGGCTTCCACCAGCCCATCGAGGAGTTCGGCGGCGCAGTCGTTGGGATTGTTGATGATCTTCTTGGTGAGAGGCATGGCGTGCTCGGGGGTGGGGGTTGACGGGGTCGCAAGCGGCCTTGGGAGAGGTGGAAAATCAAGGGCGGAGGCGGACCATGTTGGCGGTACACGTGGCCAGTCGTGAGGCACCTGCAAACTGCTGCGGTAATTTCATTGCCATGGGGCGGGCGATCCGGCAGCATGGGACAACCCCTTTTTTCCGCGAAACTCTCCCGTTTTATGATCCGAAACCTGCAAATTCCCGTGCGGTGGCTGGCCGCCCTGTTCCTGTTGTCTGCGGCCCCCTTGTTTTCCCAGGATGCCATCATCAGCGAATTCATGGCGTCAAACGTCACGGAGCTGGCAGACGAGGACGGACAGTTCAGCGACTGGATCGAGGTGGAGAATCCCGGGGCCGTGCCGGTGAATCTGGAAGGATGGAGTCTGACGGACAATGCGGTGCAGCCGGCCAAGTGGCGGTTTCCTGCGGTGACCCTGCCGCCGGCGGGTCGGGTGGTGGTTTTTGCATCGGGAAAGAACCGTGCGGTGGCGGGACGGCAGCTGCACACGAATTTCGGGCTGAAGTCCGAAGGTGGCTATCTGGCGCTGGTGCGGCCGGATGGATTGGCGCGGCCGAGCGAGTGGAATCCGTATCCGCTGCAGCAGGATGACATCAGTTTCGGGGCAGCGCAGGAGACGGTTCCGGTGGGTCTGCTGGGGGGAAGCGCGGGGCGGCTGCTGGTGGCGGCGGGCGGGGCTGTGCCGCCGGCGGACTGGGCGTCGGCGGGGTTTGCCGGGGATGGTGGCTGGCGTGCGACGGCGACGCCTCCGGGAATTGGGTATGACACGACGGCTCCGGCTCCGCCGCCTGGGAACATTGCGCGGACGGGAACGGCGGTGCAGAGCACGACGCAGGGGAGTTTCACTGCGGCGCTGGGCAACGATGGGATTCTCAATAATTTCACGCAAACGGGAACGGCGGATGCCGCGCCCTTCTGGAATCTGGACCTGGGAGGGATTGCACAGATCAGCAGCATCACGGTGCGGAAACGCGGGGACAACTGCTGTGGAAGCCGGCTGCGCGACATCACGGTGCAGATTCTCGACGAGGCCCTGGCACCCATCTACACCTCGGCGCTGCTCAATCCGGAGAATGCCGGATTCACCTACCCGGCGGGTCCTGCCTCGCTGAGCATTGATCTGGTGGCGCTGACGGGTGGATCGGTGGCAGGCCGTCATGTGCGCATCAGCCGGACGGCGGATCCGGATCTTTCCGGAACGGGAGGGCAGGGCGATGTGAACGAGCAGAATGTGCTCTCGATGGGCGAGGTGGAAGTCTTCGGGGTGGCTCCCGGGATTGCGGTCAATCTTGCGCGCACGGGCAGCCCTGCTCCGGTGGCCACGCAGACCAGCACGCTTTCGACCTACACAGCGGCACTGGGCATCAATGGCAACAACGCGGACTTCACGCATACCCTCAGCACCGATGTCAATCCCGCGTGGACGCTCAATCTGAACCGGCGTGCGGCCATTGCCTCGGTCAATCTGCACAACCGGGAAGGCTGCTGTCCGGAGCGGCTGCGGAACATCACCATTCAGATTCTTGATGCCAACGGAACCACCGTGCTCCACACGTCTGCGCTGCTCAATCCGGAGAATGTGCTGGGTGGACCGGCGGATCTTTTCTACGATGTCTCGGCGGCCAATGGAGGGAACCCGGTATTCGGTCAGTATGTCCGGGTGCGGCGGACGCCCGATGCGGCTGCTACGGACGATGCGCGGGTGCTTTCGCTGGGGGAAGTGCAGGTGCGGGGCACGGAACTGAACGGTTACCGACCGCATATCCGGACCGATGTGGAAGCCGAGATGCTGGGGAAAGCCAGCACGGTCTACTGGCGTCTGCCCTTCACCGCGGCGAATGCGGCGCGCTTCAATGCGCTCGTGCTGCGGATGCGCTACGATGATGGATTCGTGGCGTGGCTCAACGGAACGAAGATTGCGGAGCGGAATGCGCCGGCCGATCCTGGTCCGGGCAGCGTGGCGACGGCCAACCGTCCCTTCACGGAAGGCATCGTGGCGGAAACGATCGATGCGGCCGCGGTGCTGCCCCTGCTCAATCCGGCTGGTCCCAATGTTCTTGCGGTGCAGGGGCTCAATGTGGCGGCGAGCGATGACAATTTCCTGCTGCAGCCGGAGTTGGCTGCGACCTATGTCAACACGACGCCCAACGTTTACCTGACGAATGCGACGCCGGGAGCGCCCAATGCCACGCCATGGTACGAAGGCGAGGTGGAGGACACCAAATTCAGTCACCGCCGGGGCTTCTACGATGCGCCGTTTCAGCTGAGCATTACGACCGCCACCCCGGGATCGCAGATCTGGTACACCACCAACAACAGCGAACCCAGTCCGCAGAATGGGACCCTGTACAGCGGGCCGATCACGATTGGGAGCACGCCGAGTACATCGACATCAGGAGCCCGCGTGATCCGAGCGCGCGCCTTCCGGACGAACTGGAAGCCGACGAACATCGATACGCACACCTTCATTTTCCCGGCGGATGTGACCGGGCCGCCGAAGGTTTCCCTGTCCACTGGTGGGGCGGTGACGGGTTCCGCGGCCAACATTCCTCCTGGCTGGCCGACCAATGCGGCCACCAATGGCGGGCAGGCCTTCATTTGGGGCTTTGATTCGGTCGTGAAATCTCAGTACAGTGCGGCCCAGATGCGTGAAGCGCTCGGGCAGATCCCGGTCATTTCCGTGGTCACCCAGCAGAATCACCTCACGGATCCGGTCACGGGCATTTATGTGAATGGCGTGCAGCGTGGACAGGCATGGGAACGTCCGGCGAGCATTGAGATGCTGGATCTGACGAAACCCGGAGCGACTCCCGAGGCTGGTCACGGACAGTTCGGGACCGGCTGCGGCATCCGGATCCGCGGGGGGGCGAGCCGGGGCGATTCCAGCACCAAGCACAGTTTCCGTGTCTTCTTCCGCAATGCCTACGGGGATGGGAAGCTCAACTACCGGCTCTATGGTCCGGACGGTGCGGCGGAATACGACGCCTTCGACCTGCGCGGCAGCCAGAATTATTCATGGAGCCAGAATGCCTCGGATGTGAATGAAACCATGGTGCGCGATCCCTTCTGCCGCATGACGCTGGCGGCCATGGGGCAGCCGAGCACGAGGACCCGCTACTGCCATCTTTTCCTCAATGGCCTTTACTGGGGGATTTACGACATTCACGAACGGGCCGAGAATTCGTTTGGTGAAACCTACCTTGGCGGGAACAAGGACGATTACGACGTCATCAAGTGCGGTGACCGCTACACGCTCGACTTCAAGACAGAGGCTACCGATGGCTATCTGACCACCAATCCGGACGGCAGCAAGGCGGCGTGGCGGGACCTCTGGGATCGGTCGATTGCTCACCGCACGGCACCGACCAATGCGAACTATTTCCGGATGCTTGGGCGGAATCCGGATGGCACGCGGAATCCAGCCTTTCCGGTCCTCGTGGATATTGATGACCTCATTGATTACATGATGGTGATCTTCTACACGGGGGACGGCGATGCCGTGCTTTCGAGCTTCCTGTCGAACAACAAGCCGAACAACTGGCATTCGATGCGCGACCGGAAGGGCGAGCGCGGTTTCACCTTCTACCTGCAGGATGGCGAGCACACCCTGCTGGCTCCGAACTGGGGAGTCGACCGCACGGGTCCGTTCCTGACCCAGAGCAACAGCACGGTGCCCGACTGGTCGAATCCGCAGTGGATTCACGACAGTCTTGCCCTCAATCCCGAGTACCGGTTGCGCTTTGCAGACCGTGTCCGCAGGCACTTCTTCAATGGCGGGGCCATGTCGGCAACGGTGGCCAAGCAGCGCTGGCTCGACAAGGCAGCCGGCATCAACCGTGCCATCCGCCTGTACTCGGCCCGCTACAGCAATTCCTCGACGGGCGAGTCCGCATGGAACACGCGGATCAATTTCATCCGCGACAACTTCTTCGATTCCCGTCCGGCGGTAGTGCTCGCGCAGTTCACGGCTGACAAGCTCTGGCCGTCGGTGGCGGCTCCGGATTTCTCGCAGCATGGCGGGCAGGTCCCCGGTGGATATCCTCTCGTGATCAATGCTCCGCCAGGAGCGAGAGTCTATTATACCACGGATGGAACCGATCCCCGGAGAATCGTGGAGTCGGTCCCGACTCCGAATGTCTTCAGTCCTGCCAATGCGGCCATGAACTGGCGCGTGCCGGCTTCAGCCAACGAAGGATTCACAATCGGGCCGCCGCCTCCGCCAGTGACGGATGGACTGGCGGCGCGCTGGAGGCTTGATGGCAATGGCGATGATGCGGTCGGCGGGTTCACTGCTGTTCCTGCGGGCAATCCGGCCTACACCACGGGGCAGAACGGACAGGCCATCTCGCTCAACGGGTCGAGTCAGTACCTGAGCGTGGGCAATCCCGCGGGCCTGCAGATCACGGGGCAGATCACGATGGCGGCGTGGATCCGTCCGACTGCGAGCACGAATATCCGGAACATTCTGAGCAAGGGATTCAACACGGCTCCGAATGGCGAAATCAGTCTGCGCATCAGTGCGGGAGCGCTGGAGGTGGGAACGTGGGATGGAGCCAGTTACTTTGCGAGTTCGCCGGCGGCGGTGGTGCTCAATCAGTGGCAGCACGTCTGCGGGGTGTTTGATGGCAGCGCGTGGCGGCTCTACCGGAACGGCGAGGAGATTGCCAACTTCCCGACGACGCAGGGAGCGGTGGCGGTGGCCGGGGCGACTGCGGTCAACAATGCATGGTCGATTGGTTCGCGCGGGGGTTCCACGGAGCGGGCCTATGCCGGGCAGATTGATGAAGTTTTCCTGTACCGCCGGGGGCTGACGCCTGCGGAAGTGCGCGGGCTCTGGCAGGGAACGCAGCCGAGCGTGACCGATCCGGAATGGTCGAAGCCCGACTATACGGTACCGGCGGCATGGCAGAATGGCACGGGCGGGATCGGATACGATACCAATCCGACGGTATCGTTTCTGCCGTGGATTGGCACCAATGTGGAGACGGCGATGCTGGGGGTGTCGCCGACGGTGCTGACGCGGCGGGAATTCACGCTGAGCGGTGCGCAGATTGCCGATACGGCGGTGCTGCAGCTGGCGGTACGGTATGACGACGGCTTTGTGGCTTATCTCAACGGGGTGAAGGTGGCGGAACGGAATGCGCCGCCTACTCCCAACGGGGCATCTGCTGCTGCTGCGGTGCGCGCCGATGCTCAGGCGATTGTGCCCGAGCGGATCGACATAAGCAACTTCATCGGGGTCCTGCGCGAGGGCCGCAATGTACTGGCTTTCCAGGCGCTCAATGCGACTGCGGCGGACAACGATCTGCTACTGGAAGCGGAATTGCAGGCGGGTGGAGAATCGGCCTTTGTGGCCGATGGAGCCCGTCAGTACACCGGCCCGGTGACCCTCTCGCAGCCCGGGATGATCCGTGCGCGGGTCTTCTCCAATGGGCAGTGGAGTGCCATGACGGAAGCCTTCTTCAGCGTGGCTACGGAACCGGCGTCGGCTTCCAATCTTGTCATCAGTGAACTGCACTACAATCCGCTGCCCCCGGCCACGGCGGGCGAGCTGGCGGTGTCCGTCGATGCCGGTGACTTTGAATTCCTTGAACTGATGAACATCCGGGCGGCCACGGCGGTTGATCTCACGGGGATCCGCTTCACGGGTGGGGTTACGACGTCGCCTCTGGGCAATGTGGTTCTGCAGCCAGGTGAGCGTGCGGTGCTGGTGAGCAATCCGGCGGCGTTTGCGGCCCGTTACGGCACGGCCTTTGCGGGTGCGCGGGTGCTTGGGGCCTACAGTGGATCCCTTTCCAATCAGGGGGAACCACTCGTGCTCAATGCAGCGGATGGCAGTGTGATCCGCGACTTCGTGTACGACGACAATGCCCCGTGGCCGGAGGAAGCCGATGGTCAGGGCCCGTCGCTTGTGCTCGTGGCTCCCGGGACGAATCCCGATCATGCGCTTCCGCAGAACTGGACGTCGAGTTCCGCCGCCGGTGGAACTCCGGGAACTTCTGCGTGGCTGGCATGGGCGGCCCAGTACGGCGTGACCGATGCGGTGGCTGATCTCGACGGTGACGGAGCGGAAGCTCTGCTGGAGTACGCTCTCGGCACCGATCCCGGGCAGAGCAGTCCGGCCAATGTGTCGGCCACCGTGGCTCCCGATGGCTATCTGACGGTTTCCGTGACTCATGCTGCTGCGGAGGATGTGGTCATCGAGCCGCAGCAGTCGCTGGGACTAGAGTCATGGACGGGCGGAATGATTCCGGTGTCCCGCGTGCCGGACGGAGCGGGCCGCTTCACGAGCACGTGGCGCACGACGGAACCAGTGGGTGCCAGCCTGCGTCGGTTTGTCCGCATCAAGGCGACCCTGCGCTGATGATTGGCTCTCCCGCAGTCTTTTCAGGGAAGGCCCGCTGGGTGGAGCCATGCCGTCAGGTCGCGCTGACGATGCCGGGCCAGAGGGTGACGCCGTTGCCGGGGGTGTCCGGGAAGCGGGCGATGCCATGGTCGAGCTTGACGCCGTCGGCGATGTCGGTGGCGATGAGGACCGCTCCGTCCATGTCCACGTAATCGAGCAGCGGGAGCAGTTGCCCGATCGCGGAGATGCCGACGGTACTTTCGTTCATGCAGCCGACCATGACCTTGAGACCGAGGTTGCGGGCCTGCGTGATCATGCGCCGGGCGGGGGTCATGCCACCAGCTTTGGTGAGCTTGATGTTGATGCCATCGAAGGATGCGGCGCAGCGGGCCACGTCATCTTCCGTCTGACAGCTTTCGTCGGCCATGAGGGGAAGGCAGCAGCGGCCGTGGAGCTGCCGCATGCCATCCCAGTCGTCGCGCGGCAGCGGTTGTTCGATGAATTCGACTCCGAGCTCCTTCATTTCCGGGGCGAAGGCGAGTGTCTGGGCCACGGTCCATGCGGTATTGGCGTCGACCCGGAAAACGGCGTCGGTATGGCGGCGCAGTTCCCGCACGATGGCGGGATCGTCGGGAGTTCCCAGCTTGATTTTGTAGATGGGCCAGCCGGCGAATTCCTTCATCTTGGCGACCATGCGGGGAATCGTGTCGATGCCGATGGTGTAATTGCTCGGTGGAAGCCCGGCGAGCTGCAGGCCCCAGAGGTCCCAGACCGGACGGCCGGCGCGTTTGCCCCAGAGGTCGTGGGCTGCTTCATCGAGTGCGCAGAGAGCAAAACGGTTGTCCGCCAGCAGGGGGAACAGCTCGTCCCACAGCCCGGAGGGATCGGTGAAGTCGCGCTGGGCAAGGAAGGGTTCGACCGAAGCGAGGGCCGCCCGGATGTTCGCTGGATTGAGGTGATAGGCGCGTGAGGGAGCCGCTTCTCCGTAGCCCGTGTGGGTTCCGTCGCTCAGCGAAACAAGAACATTGTGCTGCACGGTGGTGGTGCCGTGCGTGATGGTGAAGGGATGGCGCAGCGGCAGATGGAGGTCGGTGATGGTCAGGCGCATGAGATAGTTTCGGCCGACCCGGTTCTTTTTCCATCGCGGGCCTGCCTTGTTTGCGAGAAATGCGCTTGGCAGCAGGTCTCCTGGTGTTAGGAGGGGGCTGCTTTCCGGTGGCAGCTGCTGCCTGGATGACTTCCCACCCAAACCAATCAATCACTGCTTGCCTCACATGATGCGTTCTCTTCCTGTTTTTTCTGCGGCCCTTGTGGCCAGTGTCTGTTCGCTGTCGCTGGCGTCGGCTGGCGAGCCTGATGGCGATGCCATTCTTCGGGCGATGTGCGACAAGCTGTCGGCGGCGCAGAGCCTTCGTTTCGAGGCTGTCCGCGAAATTGATGCGGCTCTTCTGGAGGGCCGCGATGCGGCTTCCAAGGCGACTGTTTCCGTGTCCATGCAGCGTCCTGCGCGGATTGCAGCCACTTCCGTGAGTAGCCGGGGGACCCGCCGCTTTGTGGCGGACGGAGCGAATCTTTCGGTGCTGGATGCGAAGGAGAATCTGTACGCGGTGCTTCCGATGGCGGTGGGCATTGATGGTCTGGTGCAGCGTCTGGATGCGCATTACGGTTTCACGCCGCCGCTGGCCGAGTTTGCGGTGAGCGATGTCTACGCACAGTTCCGGCGGGAGGCCCGCACGGTGAGCTATGCGGGCAAGGGTCGCCTCGGCGGTTTCCTTGGTCTGGGTGGCACGCTCTGTCATCGGCTATCCCTGAGTGGACCGCAGGCCGATGCGGAACTCTGGGTTGGTGTCGCTGACAGTCTGCCGAAGCAGCTGGTGGCGACTTTCCGGACGGAGGGTCAACCTAAGGTGCGCATCCGGTTCCGCTCATGGGAACTGAATCCGACCGTCGCTCCGGAAACCTTCACCTTCAACCCACCGACTGGGAGTGCCCGCATTGAGATGTGGACGACCCGTCAGATGCAGGCCGCGGCCCGCTGAGCATTCACCGAATCCAAACCAACCTGATTTCACGAAAATGACTGCATTTCTTTCCCGATTTCTCCCTGTGATCGTCTGTGGGGTACTTTTCCACTCTGTGCTGTCCGTTCCGGCGGGCGTTTACGGGGTTGCTGGGCCGCGTGGAGGTGCGGTCGTGGCGACCCGTCCGGCGGTGGTGGCGCGTCCGGTGGTCGTTGCTCCACGGCCCGTGGTGGTGGCACCCCGTCCAGTAGTGGTGGCACCCCGTCCGGTAGTGGTGGCTCCGGTACTGCCGTCTGGCTACGTCCGGGTGGTGCCGGCTGGCTACCGCACGGTGATGTACCGTGGGTACAACTGCCGTTTTGTGGGTGGAGTGTACTACCGTCCGGTGATGTACCAGGGCACCTCGGTGTGGGTGGTGGTGCATTGATCCTTCATCCGCGAGTCACGGCATCGCGTGGTGCGGCGGTTTCCCGCTGCCGGGCTACGGAACGTTGACCGCTGCGGACTCATTTCCGGGCTTCTCCTGACCGTGCGGTTGGAGAAGCCCGGTTCCTTTTTCTGACGGTGGTTGCGGGGCAGGTTGGTTCGTGCGGTTCCTGCCGCGCCGGGGCCACGGGATCGGACGGGCGGTTATCGGGCGGGGATGGTGCCCGTTGCCGTCTTCAGGAAATGACGGAGAGCCGACCAGTGCTGTCGCCGAAGCGTTCCTCTTTGACGCCCATGCGGTCGAGCAGGGAGAGGTAGAGGTTGCACATGGGGGTTTCGCCGGGGAGGCGGATGTGACGACCCTGTGTGAGGGTGCCGCCGCCACCACCTGCGAGAATGACGGGGAGGTCGTCGTGATTGTGGCGATCGGGGTCGCTGATGCCGCCGCCGAAGACGATCATGCTGTTGTCGAGGAGGGAGCCATCCCCTTCCTTGGTGGCCTTCATTTTCTCGAGGAACCATGCGAGTTGGACGCTGTAGAATTCGTCGATGCGGGCGATTTTCTCGAGTTTCTCGGGATCGCGCTGGTGGTGGGAGATGCCGTGGTGCTGGTCCGGGACGCCGATGTCCGGGAAGGTGCGGTTGGAGCCGTCGTGGGCGAGCAGGAAGGTGGCGACGCGGGTGGTGTCGGTCTGGAAGGCGAGCCACATGAGGTCGAACATGAGGCGGATGTGTTCCTGGTAGGCTTCGGGGACACCGGTGGGGCGCTGGTAATCCGGCATTTCGCGGGCGGCCTGATTGGCCTTGCTGATGCGGCGTTCGATGTCGCGCACTGAGGTCAGGTATTCGTCGAGCTTATTGCGGTCCGTCCGTCCGAGGTGCTTCTGGAGGGCCTTGGCATCGTCCATGACGAAGTCGAGGATGCTCTGATTGTAGAGGTCGCGGCGGGCGCGGGAGGCTTCTTCGCCGGCGTCGCCGCTGCCGAAGAGGCGCTCGAAGGCCAGACGCGGGTCGCGTTCCGGAGCGAGGGGCATGGTTTCGTTCTTCCATGCGAGATTGAACTGGTAGGCGCAGCTGTAGCCACTGTCGCAGTTGCCGGCGCGGCGGACTTCATCGCAGCTCAATTCGAGGGAGGGCAGGCGGGTGACTTGACCGATGGCATTGGCGGCGATCTGGTCGACGGAGACGCCGACGCGGATGTCGGCTCCGGCGGTTTTACGGGCCTGGATGCCCGTGAGGAAGGTGGCGTTGGCGCGGGCGTGGTCGCCGGCTCCGTCGCCATTGGCACGGGCCTTGTCGTGGGCGAGACCGGTGAGGACGGTGATGTCCTTTTTCACCTTGGCGAGCGGGGCGAGGGCGCGTGACAGTTCGTAATCGGTCCCATCCTGTTTCGGGGTCCAGTGCTCCATGTTTTTCCCGTTGGGGGAATAGATGAAGGCCATGCGGAGAGGGAAATGAGACTTGGCGGCGGCGGCGGCGGCACGGGCGGTCCGTGGGGCGATTGATTCCATGGCCGGGAGGGCCATGAGGGTTCCAAGGCCGCGGAGGAAGCGTCTGCGGGAAAAGTCAGGTTTCATGGCAGGATGGGCGGAGATGGTTGCCTTCCGGGACCGGAGTCCCGGCAGACTGATTTTCTTAGGTGTCAGAACGTACGCAGGAAACGGGCTGGCTGTGTCAGATTCGTTGCCGTGTCCGCGGACGGCTTCATGTGAAATTCATTTCCGCAGCCACGAGGAAATCAGGGTCAGAAGAGCGCTGGCGAGCAGCATGGAGGTGATGGGGAGGTAGACGCGCACGCCGGGGCGTTCGATGAGGAAATCGCCGGGCAGCCGTCCGATGGGGATTCGGACGAGCCATTTCCATGTGAGTCCGGCGATGACCAGGACGATTCCTGCGATGATGAGATGGCGCTGCATGGGAAGATCATCCGGTGGATTCCCGGGGGCGGCAAGAAGGTCGAGGCTGCGGATTCCTGCTTGCGTGGCGGTGTCGTGGACTGGACGGAGAAGCATTCTTGTTTCGCTCACCTGCATGAAGATTTTCCGAGTCAAATCCGGCACCCGAGTCAGTCTGGGCGCCCATGATCCGGACGGTGGTCCGTCGCTGGTGGCGACCAAGGACGAGGGGGCGCGGCAGTTGGAACTGATCAAGGCGGACATCCGCAATCTGCAGCGCAAGCTTTATGCGGAGCGGCGGCATCGGCTTCTTGTGATTCTCCAGGGACTGGATGGGAGCGGCAAGGACGGGACCGTGCGGCATGTCTTCACGGGCATTGATCCGCATGGGCTGCGGGTAATTTCCTTCAAGGCACCGACGGCGGATGAACTGTCGCACGATTTCCTCTGGAGGGTGCACCGGGAAGTGCCTGGCCGCGGTGAAGTGACGGTCTTCAACCGGAGTCACTATGAAGACATTGTGGCGGTTGGAGTGAAGAAGCTGGCACCGGAATCCGTGTGGAAGCGGCGGTATGAGCACGTGGTGAACTTCGAGCGATTGCTGGCGGACGAGGGCACGACGATCGTGAAGATTTTTCTGCATATATCCCCGGACGAGCAGCGGCGCAGGCTGCAGGCGCGGCTGGAGAATCCGGAGAAGCACTGGAAGTTTCATCCGGACGACCTCGCGGACCGGAAGCTCTGGCCGGAATTCATTGCGGCGTATGAGGAAGTGCTGAGCCGGACGAGTGCGGAGCATGCGCCGTGGTTCATTGTTCCGGCGAACCGGAAATGGTACCGCAACCTTGCGGTGGCGGGGATTGTGAGGGAAGCGCTGGGGCGTCTTGAGCTGAAGTTTCCGCCGCCGGCATGGGACCTGAGCGGCATGCAGATTCCGTGATGGGCCATGCTTCCGCAGTTCACCAGTGATCCGGCGCTCCGGCTGATTCTTCCGGCGCTGACGCTGCTGCTGGCGTTCACTGGATTTCTGCGCGGGCTGGGTCGGCTGCTGGTGCTGGCGGTTTCGCTGGCGGCGGGGGCGGCGGCGGGCATGGCGTGGTTCCGCTATGGTCCGGCCCTCTGCATTCAGTGGATGGGGTCGCTGCCAGTCTGGCTGGTGAATTATGGATCGCTCATCACGGCGGTGGTGGGGGCGTGGCTGGCGCATCGTCTGCTTTCCGGGCTGGCGAGCGGGGCGGCACCGGCGGACCGCGGAGCGCGCATGCGGGGCGGCATCATTGGAATCATTCCATCGTTGCTGCTGACGTGGGCAGGGGCCATGGCACTGCGGGTCACGGGAGCGACGGCGGGGCTGCGGGAACTTGAGGCCGCGGTGAAGTCGGGACGGGTTCCTGCGGGTCAGCAGGCGGGACTGCTGCCGAGGATGAGTCACAGTCTGTCGACTGGCATGGTGGGCGATGTACTCAACCGGCTGGACCCGCTCTCCACTGGCCAGACGGTGCCGCTGGCATCACTGCTGGTGCTGCGGCATAGTGAGGCGGTGTGGGAACGGGCGCTCCGTCATCCCGAAGCCGCTCCGCTGGTGCAGCACTGGGCGGTGCAGAGGCTGCTGCGGGACAGTGATGTGGCGCATGCGCTGAGTTTCTCGGATTACACGCGGCTGCTGATGCTGCCCGAGATGGCCGAGGCGCTGCGTGAGCCGGTGCTGCGGGCGGCCCTGCTGGATGCCGACCTTCCCGATGTCCTGCAGGCCTGCATTACCGGGCGCGGGGCAGCGGAGGTGATCCCGCGGGCGATTCCCGTGCCCTGAGAGCCTGTTGAAAAACCGGGCCAGGCAGCGGATCCGGAGTCCATGGTGTTTGGATGAGCGGCTGCGCTGTGGTTTAGTGACGGGATCCCCTGCGGGCGGCGCGGCGTTCAGTCGGCCACCAGTTCCGGATAGAACTGGACGGCGGTATCGCGGCAGAGGGCCATGACGTGGGCGGCATCGCGGCAGCGCAGGGCTTCGGTGAGCAGCTGGCGGCAGTGAGCGGCCGGGAGCCTGCGGACCGCGAATTTCACCTGCGGGAGCTGCACGGCCGCCATGCTCAGTTCCCGGAAGCCGAGGCCGATCATGAGTGGTGTCGTGAGGATTTCCCCGGCCATTTCGCCGCAGACACCGGTCCAGATGCCGGCGCGGCGCGATGCCTCCGCGACCATCTGGAGGAGCCGCAGAATGCCCGGGTGGAATGGCTGGTAGAGGCTGGCGACCAATTCATTGCCGCGGTCCACGGCGATGGTGTACTGGATGAGGTCGTTGGTGCCGATGCTGAAGAAATCGACTTCAGGGGCGAGCACGTCCGCGATGAGGGCAGCGCTCGGAATTTCAATCATGGCACCGACTTCGAGGGTGGGATCGAACGGGATGCCTTCGCTGCGGAGTTCGTCCATGCATTCGGCGAGCACGCTGCGGGCTGCTCGCAGTTCCTCGAGGCAGGAAATCATCGGGAAGAGGACACGGACGCGGCCGGCCGTGGATGCCCTTAGAATTGCCCGCAGCTGGGTCCGGAAAAGTTCACGGCGGGAGAGCGAGACTCGGATGCCCCGCCAGCCGAGGAAGGGGTTGGATTCTTCGAGTCCGTTGTGGAGGTGGTGGAGCTTGTCGCCACCGATGTCGAGGGTCCGGATGATGACGCCTTCGGGTCCGCAGCCTGCAGCCACCCGGGCGTAGTTGGCGGCTTGTTCGTCTTCGCTGGGAAGGTCGTGCCTTCCGATGTAGAAGAATTCCGTGCGGTAGAGCCCGACGCCCTGGGCTCCGTGCCGGGCCATGGCGGGCACTTCGTTTTCGAATTCGATGTTGGCGGAGAGCACGACGCTCTGACCGTCCGGCGTTTCGGCCGGCAGGTCGATCATTTCGTGAAGGTGCCGGTCGAGGGCGGCCTTGCGGCGGCGGACGACTTCGTAGTTCTGGAGGGTTTCCTCGGTGGGATTGACGATGAGGAGGCCGCGGTAGCCATCGAGGAGGGCGGGTTGCCCGTTGTGAAAGCGGGCGGTTATGTCCGGGAGACCGACGACGGCGGGAATGGCCATGGAGCGGGCCATGATGGTGCTGTGGCTCGTGTGGCTTCCGGATTCCGAGGCGAAGCCGAGGACGCGGGTGCGGTCCATCCGGGCGGTGTCGCTTGGCGAGATGTCCAGAGCGAGGAGAATGTGCGGGTGGTCATGTGCCGCGGCTTCTTCATGGCCGCGCAGGACGCGGACGACGCGGCGGGCGACGTCCTCGATGTCGGCCACGCGTTCCCGCAGGTATTCATCGTCCATGCGCCGCATGCCTTCCATGTATCGGTTCATGACGCGGTAGAAGGCACCTTCCGCCTTCTGAGGCTGGGAGCGCATGATGCGTTCCACTTCCTCGATGAGAGAACGGTCCTCCAGCATGAGCTGGTGGGCATCGAAGATGAAGGCATCGTCCGTGCCCGCTTCCGCGGCGACGCGGTCGCGCAGGGCCGCCAGCTGCCGTTTCGTTTCCGCGAGGGCGGCGTGGAAGCGATCCAGCTGGGCCGGGAGTTCCGCGGCATCGACCGGCTCTGTGCCGGGAATGTCGAAGACATCCGTGGAGAGGCAGACGGGACCGAGCGCGATGCCCGGGGACACGCCGATGCCGACGAGGACGACCTCGCGGATCTGATCGTGGCTGGAGGAGGGCATGGTGGGGGGATGGAAGCGGAGTGGAGGGCGGCTGAATGGGAAGTTAAACGCGGATCCTCCGGACGGCGCAACCGTTCGGTTCCCCGCTCCGTCTGCGGATTTCCACAGGAGAAAAACCGTGTCTTTCATGGCAGACGGTGTCAGGCTTTGCTACAGAGCCGCCCCGATGAGCGACCCGAATTCCTCAGCCCACCCAATCTGGAGCGAACTGCCGCCTGCGGCCGAGGCCATGGCGGTCCTGCGCAGTCTGAGCGGCGGGGAAGCTTCGCATCTGGTCTTTGCTCCCGGGCGGGTCAATCTGATCGGCGAACACACGGACTATAATGGGGGGTTTGTGCTGCCGATGGCGATTGACCGCGGTGTCTTCATGGCGGCGCGGCCGCTGGCGGAGCCGGTGGTCAGGCTCTGGAGCACGTCGTTCCCGGGCGAGTGCGCCGAGTTCCGTCTCGATGGGGGGCTTTCGCCGGGTGAGCCTGCCTGGAGCAACTATGTGCGGGGCGTGCTGGCCGGGCTGGTCCGGGAAGGTTTTGCGCTGCCTGGATGCGAGGCCGTCATTCATGCAGACCTGCCGGGTGGTGGTGGGTTGAGCAGCAGTGCTGCGCTGGAAGTGGCTACAGCCACGCTTGGCGAAGCCTTGGCGGGCCGGCAGCTCGACCCTGCCGCCAAGGCGCTGCTCTGCCAGCGTGCGGAGCATGACTTTGCGGGCGTGCCATGCGGCATCATGGATCAGTTTGCCGTCGTCATGGGGCGGGCCGGTCATCTTCTGCTCATCGACTGCCAGTCACAGCAGACGAGGCACGTTCCGATGCCGGGGCGCGACACGGCATTTCTCGTGATCAATACGATGGTGCGGCATGAATTGAGCGATGGCGGCTATCGTGCGCGGCGGGACGATTGTTTCGAAGCTGCCCGGATCATGGGACTTCCTGATCTGCGGCATGCGTCGCCGGAAATCCTCGCAGCACACTGTCGGCAATTGCCCGAGCGGCTCTTCCGCCGTGCCCGGCACGTCATTTCCGAGAATGCCCGCACCCTTGCGGCGGTTGATGCGCTTGCGCGGTCGGCTTGGCCGGAACTGGGGCGGCTCATGGTGGCAAGTCACGGATCGCTGCGGGACGATTTCGAGGTCAGTTGTCCGGAACTTGATGCGGTGGTCCATGCGGCGGAGCGCATTGGGCTGGCGGGTGGTGTCTATGGCTGCCGGATGACGGGCGGAGGTTTCGGGGGCTGCTGTGTCGCTCTGGTGGCGGCCGCGCAGGCGGATGCCACCGCGGAAAGGATCGCAGAGGATTACCTCGGAAGCACGGGAATCCAGCCGGTTCTCTTCATCACGAAGCCGTCGGATGGTCCGCGGATTCTTCTCCAGCCCTGATCTGTGCGCACCATGTCCGTTCTGCTGCAGCTGGATGAAATCGTTAAGCGCTTCGGAGCGTTTACGGCGCTGCGCGGGGTATCCCTGGCGCTGCGCAGCGGGGAGATTCATGCGCTCATGGGAGAGAATGGAGCCGGCAAGAGCACGCTCATCAAAGTGATCACCGGCGTTCATGCGGCGGATGGTGGCACCATTTCGCTGGGTGGCCGGATGCTGCAGCCGCGCAGCCCTCGCGATGCCGAAGCGTCTGGTATCAGCACGGTCTTCCAGGAAGTCAATCTGCTCCCTAATCTGACTGTGGCCGAGAACATTGTGATGGGACGGCAGCCGATGCGCGGTCCCTTCATCCGGCATGGTGAATCCCGACGGCGCGCACGGGCAGCCCTCGCGCGGCTTGGGATGGAAGTCGATGTGCATGCGGTACTGGGTTCATTACCCGTGGCTGTTCAGCAGATGACCGCGATTGCCCGCGCTCTCGATCAGGAGGCCCGCGTTCTCATACTCGATGAACCCACCTCCAGTCTCGATGCCCGGGAGTCGGCGGAACTCTTCGCGGTCATGAAGCGCCTGCGCCGGGAAGGCATGGGCATCATTTTCGTGAGCCACTTTCTCGATCAGATCTATGAAGTGTCGGACCGCATTACGGTGCTGCGGGATGGTTCCGGGATCGGCACGTGGGACACGGCGGAGCTTCCGAGGCTGGAACTGGTCGCGCAGATGATTGGACGGCCGGTTGCCACGCATGAACCGGCGCCCGTGTCTGCCCGTGCCGGGGAACTGCCGGAGTTACTGAGGATTGAGGCACTGGAGCGGCGGGGCTCGGTGGGCCCCCTCGATTTCTCCATCCCGTCGGGAGCTGTCACTGGTCTGGCGGGCCTGCTTGGAAGCGGCCGGACAGAAACAGCCCGGCTTCTGTTCGGGATTGATCCGGCGACTGGTGGACGTGTCTGGCTGAAGGGAACTCCCATGTCACTGAAATCGCCGCGCGATGCCATGTCGGCCGGTTTTGCCTTCTGCAGCGAAGACCGGAAAGTGGAAGGGATCATTCCGTCGCTCAGCGTGCGTGAGAACATTGTGCTGGCCCTGCAGGCGTCGCGCGGGGCCCTGCGCCGGTTGCCGCAGGCTGAGCAGGAAGCCCTCGCCGACCGTTTCATCCGGGCCCTCAACATCAAGACGCGCGGTCCGGAGACTCCTATCGGCACGCTGTCCGGAGGCAATCAGCAGAAGTGCCTGCTGGCCCGCTGGATGGCTGTGCAGCCGAGCCTGCTGATACTCGATGAGCCGACGCGTGGCATTGATGTCGGAGCCAAGGCGGAAATCGAAGCCCTCTGCGGTGAACTGTGCCGGGCGGGCATGAGCATACTCTTCATTTCCGCGGAACTGGAGGAAGTGGTCCGCAACAGCAACCGGGTGGTGGTGCTGCGCGACCGCCGGCAGGCTGCTGTCCTCGAGGGAGCCGCCATTTCCGTTCAGACGATCATGGAAACCGTGGCTGCCGCATGAATCTGTTCCGTTCCACTGTCATCTGGCCGCTCGCCGCTCTGGCGGCCCTGCTGCTGTTCAATGCGGCGGCATCGCCGGGATTCTTCCAGCTCGAGTGGAAGGATGGCCGCCTGTTCGGAACGCTCGTGGATATTGTCAATCAGAGTGCCCGGGTTCCCATGCTGCTGGCGCTGGGCATGACTCTTGTGATTGCCACGGGGGGTATTGATCTTTCGGTCGGTTCGCTCATGGCCGTGAGTGGCGCGCTTGCCGCCATGCAGGTCAACCGTGGTGCTCCGCTCGTGTCGGCGGTCGGTCTGGCGCTTCTTGCGACGACGGTCCTTGGACTGCTCAATGGTGTGCTCGTGGCGAAGGTCCGGCTGCAGCCGATCATTGCCACGCTGGTGACGATGGTGGCGGGCCGCGGACTGGCCATGCTGCTGACCGGGAGTCAGATGGTGCCGTTCCAGCACAAGGGTCTGCAGTGGCTGGCGAATGGGACGATGCTGGGTCTGCCGGTGCCGGTCCTGCTGGTGCCGCTGCTGGCGGTGCTCGCGGGTCTCGCGCTGCGCCGCACGGCGGCGGCTCTCTTTGTGGAGGCGACGGGTGACAATGAAACCGCCAGCCGCTTTGCGGGTATCCGCACGGATTCGGTGCGCATGGCGGTCTACGTTTTCAGTGGCTTCTGCGCTGGGTTGTCCGGCATCCTCGAGGCGTCCAACATCGCTGCCGCGGATCCGGCGAGAATCGGAGACACGAGGGAACTCGATGCCATTTTTGCGGTCGTAGCCGGCGGTACGGCGCTGGCGGGCGGGCGCTTCAGTCTCGCCGGATCCATCGTGGGTGCCCTGCTGCTGCAGACGCTGACGCTGACACTCTACAATCAGAATGTGCCTCCGGCAGTGGCTCCGGTTCCCAAGGCGATCGTGATCCTTGCGGTCTGCCTGCTTCATTCCCCCAGGGTGCGGGCCGCGCTGGCCCGCCGCAACGCCAACGCAGCGAAGGCATGAACCGGATTCTATCCTCACGGCTCCTTCCGCTTGCCGCCACGGCCCTCGTGCTGCTGGGCCTGTTTGCGGCGGCCGGCTGGCAGTATGAAAACTTCTTTTCGGCCCGCGTGGTGCTCAATCTCTTCAAGGACCGGGCGTTTCTCGGCGTCATTGCCATTGGCATGACGTTTGTGATCCTTGGTGGAGGCATTGACCTGTCCGTGGGAGCGGTGATGGCCTTCACGACTGTTTTCATTGCTTCGCTCATCGGCCGTCATGGCTGGCCTGCTCCGGCGGCCATGGTGGCGGCGCTGGCGGTGGGGGTGGCCTTTGGAACGCTCATGGGATGGATCATTCAGTCGTTCCGCATTCCGGCGTTTCTCGTGACGCTGGCGGGCATGTTCTTTGCCCGGGGCATGGCCTTCATGGTCAGTCCCCGTTCGCTCGAGATTGCGGATCCCTTCTATGCCGACCTTGCGGAGCGGGGCATTCCGCTGGGGCCGGGCCTGCTGCTGACGATGGGACCGTTGCTTTTTGTGCTGCTGCTGGTGATTGCGATGGTGGTGGCCCACGGCACAAGGTTCGGACGGCATGTGTACGCCCTTGGAGGGAACGAGGCGAGTGCCACGCTCATGGGTCTGCCGGTCGCGGCGACGCGCGTGGCCACCTATGCACTCTGCGGCGGATGTGCGGCCCTTGGCGGAATTATTTCGACGCTCGCACTCAGCAGTGGCGATCCCACCCGCGGCAACGGACTGGAACTCGATGCCATCGCTGCGGCCGTCATCGGGGGCACGGTGCTCACGGGCGGGAGGGGCTGGCTTCTCGGAACCTTCCTTGGCGTACTCATCCTCGGGACGATTAAGACGATCCTCGATTTCAACGGAAGCCTTGATCCGGCGTGGCTGCGGATTGCCAGCGGCGGTCTTCTGCTGGCCTTCATTCTTCTCCAGAAACTGCTCGCCAGCCGCAGTGGCGGAAACTGAAGCCTTCCGGAGCCCATCGTGTCTGCCAGGACAAACTCCAGACCAGTTGCCCGGGATGGTACTTTCTTGACCGTCGATCCCGATTTTGTAACGATAAACCGACTCCGTTCCGGCGGAAATCCTCTACCCCCATCCCATTCTGCAAACCGATGAAACGACTGAATTTTCTCATGCTGCTGAGCGCAGCCGCGGTGGTTCCTGCCTGCAAGCCATCTGCGACGGGTGGAAATGCTGCGGCCGGAGGCAGCGGCCGCCTTGTGGTCGGCTTTTCCCAGATCGGGGCGGACAATCCATGGCGCACGGCGGAAACGGAATCGATCAAGTCGGAAGCCGCCCAACGCGGGATTGAACTGAAGTTTTCCGATGCCCAGGGCCAGCAGGAAGCCCAGATCAGCGCGATGCGCAGCTTCATTGCCCAGGGAGTCAGCGCCATCATCCTTGCACCGAAGGTCGAGACTGGCTGGGATGCCATTCTCAAGGAGGCCCGCGAAGCGAAGATTCCCGTGGTGCTGGTCGACCGCGGTGTTGCCGTGTCGGACGATACGCTGTTCACGACATTGATCGCTTCCGACTTCGTGGAGGAAGGCCGCATGGCCGGAGAGTGGCTTGCCAAAAAGACCGGAGGCAAGGCAGGCATCATTCAGCTGGAGGGTACTACGGGTTCGGCTCCCGCCAATGACCGCCGCAAGGGATTCGAGGTCGCCATTGCTGCCCATCCCGAGATGAAAATCCTCGCCAGCCAGACTGGCGACTTCAAGCGGAGTGACGGCAAGAATGTCATGGAGGCGCTTCTCAAGGCGCACGGGAACGCCATTACGGCGGTCTATGCCCACAACGACGACATGGCCATTGGAGCCATTCAGGCACTTGAAGCGGCCGGCCGTGCCCCGGGCAAGGATGTCACTGTGGTCAGCATCGATGGCATGGGTTTTGCCTTTGAAGCCATCCGGGATGGGAAACTGAACTGCACAGTGGAATGCAATCCGCTGCTTGGGCCCATGGCGTTCGATGCCATCGCCAAGGCGCTCAAGGGCGAGACGCTTCCGAAGAATCTCGTGCAGGAAGACCGGCTTTTTGACGAGACGAATGCGGCGGCGGAACTTCCCAACCGGAAGTACTGAGATGAAATCCTTTCTGCTGCCGGTGCTGTCGGCTCTCGTCCTTGGCAAAACGGCTGTCTGCGGGGCGGACGCTCCGAGCCGATGGTCCGTGGAACGTGCCAACGCATGGCTGGATCAGCACGGCTGGCTGGCCGGGTGCAACTTCACGCCGAGCACGGCCATCAACCAGCTCGAAATGTGGCAGGCGGATACGTTCGATGAGGAAACCATCGACCGCGAGCTGTCCATGGCCGCCGGTCTCGGCTTCAACAGTGTCCGGGTCTATCTTCACGATCTCGCATGGAAGCAGGATCCCGAGGGTTTCCTTGCGCGCGTCGACCGCTTCCTAGCGATCGCCCACAACCACGGCATCGGCGTGCTTTTCACGATCTTCGACAGCTGCTGGCATCCGCTTCCCGCGACTGGCCGCCAGCCGGCTCCCATTCCGCACACGCACAATTCCGGCTGGGTGCAGAGTCCTGGCACGGACATACTCCAGCATCCGGAAAAGCAGGGATACCTGCGCGACTACGTGACGGCTGTGGTGCGGCGCTTTGCTGACGATCACCGGGTGCACGCATGGGACCTGTGGAACGAGCCGGAGAACAGCGACGGCGGCGAACCTGGCCGGCCCGGACTCGAGCCGAAGCAGAAAACGGAATTCGTGCTGAAACTCCTCCCGCAGGTCTTTGCATGGGCCCGTGCGGCCCAGCCTTCCCAGCCGCTCACCTCGGCTCCGTGGCTGGGTGACTGGTCGGGCGACGACCGGCTCAGCCCGACCCAGCGCATTCAGCTGGAGAACAGCGATGTCATTTCGTTCCACAACTACGATGCGCTGCCGGAAATGCAGAAGCGCGTGGGCTGGCTGCGGCGCTTTGGCCGGCCGATTCTCTGCACGGAATTCATGGCGCGTCCCAACGGCAGTACGTTTGATCCTCATCTCGGCTGGATGAAGGAACAGAAGGTCGCGGCCTACTGCTGGGGCTTCGTAGCTGGAAAAACCCAGACCATCTATCCATGGGATTCATGGAAGAAGAAATACACTGAGGAACCGCCTGTGTGGTTTCATGACATCCTCCGCCCGGATGGATCGCCCTTCCGCCCGGCAGAGGCCGATTACATACGCAAAGTCACTGGAAAATGAACGCACTCACCCCGGCGGTGCTGGCCGCACTTCTCGCGGCAGCCTCCGCAGATGTTCCCTCCTACCGCAATCCCGTGCTCCGCGGCGACTACCCCGATCCCTCGGTGGTGCGCGTCGGAAACGATTACTTCGCCACGGCCACCTCGTCGGAATGGGCACCGCATTTTCCCATCCTGCATTCGACCGACCTCGTGAACTGGACGGTCCGCGCGGCGGTTTTTCCGGAGCCGCCCGCATGGGCATCGGGGAATTTCTGGGCCCCGGAACTCTGTGCGTGGAAGGGACGCTTCTACCTCTATTACACCGCCCGGAAAAAGGATGGTCCGCTCTCGGTGGCCGTGGCTTCGGCCGACCGTCCGGATGGCCCATGGACCGATCACGGACCGCTGGTCTCCCAGGAGGCCGGATCGATTGATGGCGCGGCCATTGATGACGAAAACGGCGAGCGCTTCCTCGTCTGGAAGGAAGATGGCAACAGCCGGCAGCTGCCCACCATCCTCTGGGCTCAGCCTTTGGATGAAACCGGGACCCGCCTCACAGGAGAACGCCGCGAGATCCTCCGCAACGATGTGAAGTGGGAAGGAGCCGTGGTCGAAGGCCCGTTTCTGCTGAAGCGTGACGGATGGTTCCATCTCTTCTATGCCGGCAATTCCTGCTGCGGCAGCCGCGCCGAATACGCCGAAGGGTCTGCCCGCTCGAGGTCACTCCTCGGCCCATGGGAAAAGAGCCCGCGCAATCCGCTGCTCGCCTCCAACGAGGCCTTCCGCGCCCCCGGCCACGGCAGCATCGTCGACGATCCCTCGGGTCGGTTCTGGCTTCTCTATCATGCCTACTCGCAGCCAACCATGGTCTTCACCGGGCGCGAAATGATGCTCGATGAAGTCACCTTCGGCCCGGATGGCTGGCCCGCCATCAATTCCGGCAGAGGTCCATCGGTGAACGCTCCGGCCCCGCTCGCGATGCCCGGACGCCGTGCCGAATCCACCTTCCGCGACGAATTCCGCTCGCTGCAGCCAGGCTGGCAATGGCCGATCCACCGCAGACCGCGCTTTGAACCCGCAAGGGAAGATGGAACCAAGGCAGTGCTCGCATCGACCGGAGATCAGCCGGCCATCCTGGGACGGTCGGTGACTTCGGGCGACCTCCGGGCCACGGCTGTCTTTGGCCGCCCTGCGGACGGCGCCATGACCGGTCTGAGTGCCTGCGGCGACCCCGGCAACATGGTCACGCTGGAATGCACGGACGACAAGGCGGCGGTCGTGCGCACGGAACACGGAAAGCGCGAAACCCTTTCCTCCGTCGCTCTTCCGGAAGGCGCCACCCTGCATCTCCAGCTCTCCATTTCCGGCGGCCATCGCCTCCAGTTTGCCGTCAGTCCGGACGGACAGACATGGACTGCGGCCGGCGACGGCGACGGTGGTTTCCTGCCGCCATGGGACCGCTCGATCCGAACTGCGCTGATCGTGCGCGGAGCCGCCACCGTCCACCGCTTCCAGTCCGAACCCCTCACGCCCTGATCCCATTCATTTCCTTCTCATGACGAAACTCACGCTATCCCTGATCGCCCTTTCCTCGCTTCTCGGCACGGCATCCGCCGGTGTCCTCGACAAGCAGAAGGCTCTCGAAACCCAGACGTTCTGGGACAACCGCGACTGGGAATGGTACAAGGCCAATATCCCGTTCTTCGAGTGCCCGGATGAAGAACTGGTCACCACATACTACTACCGCTGGGAACTGATCACGAAGCACATGACCTACGGGTCGCCCAACAGCGGCTACAGCTTCACCGAGTTCACCGACCGTCCCTTCTGGAGCGGTGCCTACGGAGCCATCAGCTGCCCCGTCGGGCACCAGCTCTACGAACTCCGCTGGCTGGCGGACGACCGCTACGCCCGCGATTACTCGCGCTACTGGTTCCGCACCCCGGGAGCCCAGCCGCGCAACTACGGATGCTGGCTCGCCGACGGCATCTGGGCCATGCATCAGGTGCATCCCGATGACGCCTTCATGATCGATCTCCTGCCCGACCTGAAGAAGAACTACGAGGAATGGACGAAGCGCCAGTTTGTGCCGGAGGTCGGACTCTTCTGGCAGAACGGGCACGACGACGGCATGGAATTTAACATCAACAGCCGTCAGACCACGGACATTCTCCGGGGAGCGCCGGGCTACCGTCCGGGCTTCAATGCCTACATGTACGCCGACGCGCTATCGATTGCCCGCACGGCAAGGCTCGCAGGCGACACGGCCACGGCAGAGGAATACGAGAAGAAGGCAGCGTCACTCAAGGAGAAGGTCCAGCAGCTCCTCTGGGATCCGAAACGCGAATTCTACTTCCCGATGTCGATGCGGGAGGAGAAGGACAAGGAAGGCGTCGTCGTCCAGAAGCACACGCTGACCTACCAGTCGGGCCGCCATGCCGGCAGTCCCCACGGCCGCGAGGAACATGGCTACATCCCATGGCAGTTCAACATGGTCGACCCCGGCCGCGAATCGGCATGGAAGTTCCTCATGGACCGGAACTACTTCTACGCGGACTTCGGTCCGACCACCGTGGAGCGGCATGATCCCATGTTCCTGCTCCAGAAATGGTGCTGCTGGTGGAGCGGGCAGTCGTGGCCGTACTCGACGGCGCAGACTCTCAAGGCGATGGCCAATGTCCTGCACCAGTACCCTCAGGATGTCATCACCCGCGCGGATTACGTGAAGCTCCTCCAGATCTTCTCGAAGTCACACCGCAAGGAGGGTAAGCCCTACCTCGCCGAGGCCCTCCACCCGGATACTGGCTCATTCGAAGGACACGATGGCTACAATCACAGCGAGCACTACTTCCACAGCAGCTTCAACGACCTCGTCATCACAGGCCTCGCCGGTCTGAGGAGCCGGGCGGATGACACGCTCGAAATCGATCCGCTCTTCCCGCAGGACTGGGCTTTCTTCGCGATGGATGACATCCCGTACCGCGGACGGAAGATCTCGATTCTCTGGGACCGCGATGGTTCACGCTACGGCAAGGGAACGGGTCTGCGCGTGCTCGCCGATGACCGCGAAATCGCCTCGGCTCCAGCCCTCGGGAAACTCGCGGTGAAGCTTCCGGACGCCGCGGCGGGCCGGGGGCCAGCCACCACGGTCTTCAACTACGCGGTCAACAATGATGGCGATTACTGGCCGAAGTTCGCCGCCACCTTCACCGCGGACAAGACTTCGCTGAACCGCATCCACGACGGGCACGCATGGTACACCATTCATCCCCCCAACCGCTGGACGGCCGAAGGTTCGCCGAATGCCACGGATGCGGTCACCGTCGAACTGGGCATGAAGCGCCGCATCGACACCGTGAAGCTCTACTTCCTCGACGACAGCAAGGGAGTCACGGCCCCGGCTTCCTACACCCTTGAGTCATGGAATGGATCGGCATGGCAGGAAATCCCGCAGCAGCAGCGGCAACCGGAGAAACCGGAGGGCCACCGCGCCAACACCACCCGCTTCCCAGCCCTCGAAACGGACAAGGTCCGTGCGGTCTTCACCCATGGCTCCCCCGGACAGACGGGACTGACGGAATTCGAGATCTGGGGCCCGGGCGAACGTCCCTACACCGCGGCTCCGCCCCCGGCCGGCAACCTTGCCCTCAATCAGAAAGGCGAAGGCTTCCCGCAGGCCACGGCGTCGCATCACGATACCTTCGGAGGCCTGCCGAAACTCGCCATCGATGGCCGCACCGGCTACCTGCCCACCCCCGTGAACCGCTGGACCTGCTACGGATCCAAGTCGCCCAGCGACTGGCTCGAAGTCGATTTCGGATCGCCCAGAGAATTCCAGCGCCTTGAGATCGGATTCTTCGATGACCGCGGCGGAGTCCAGGCACCGGAAAGCTACACCATCGAATACTTCGATGGCAGCACATGGAAGCCAGCCGCCAACCAGCGGCGCAGCCCGGAGAAGGCTGTCGGGGGAGCCATGAATTCCGTGCGCTTCGACAAGGTGAGCGCTGCAAAGGTCCGGCTCGTCTGCACCCACAAGGGAGAAGCAAAGAGCGGGGTCACGGAACTTGAAGTCTGGAACGACTGAAGCCCCGCCCGGGCGGGGCCTCCGCGTCAGCGCGGACGGAACTGCATGACGAGGGAATCGTAGCCCAGGGTGCGGCTGAAGGCGGCTTCGTGCTCGGTCCTCGGCTCCGCGCTCACGATTTCCATGGAACCAACCCGCTCGGCACAGAGCCGCAGCAGGGTCCGCATGATGAGGCGCGCATGGGCGGCTCCGAGGCAGAGGTGCGCCCCGAAGCCAAAGCTCAGATGCGGATTCGGCTTGCGGTCGAGCTTCACGCTCAGTGGATCCGGGAAGGCCTGCTCGTCTAGATTCGCAGACGCCCAGCACAGGGAGATGCGGTGGCCCGCGGGCACGGCCTCCCCATGCACTTCCACAGGTTCCGGGCAGACCCGCCCGATGTGCGTGAGGGGCATGAAAACGCGGAAGAATTCTTCGCCCGCATGCACGACCCTCGCAGGATCCTCCCGCAGCCAAGCCAGCGCTTCCGGATTCTCAGCAAGCCACCCAAGGGCGCAGCTGATGCTGTGGATAATGGTGTCCCGGCCACCCGCAAAGGCCAGATTCGCAAACCCCATCATCTCTTCCCGTGTCAGCCTCCGGCCCTGGTATTCGGCCATGGTGAGTGCACTGAAGAAATCCTCTCCGGGGTCCGCTTCAGCCCGGTCGAACTGCCGCTGCAGGTATTCCTCCAGCGCCACCCCCTTCTTCAGACCACCCGCCACCTTGAACACATGAATCCCCCAGCCGATCCATGTCTCGGCCTCGGCCGCCGGCACGTTCAGAAGGTACGTGAGCGCATGCGACTGCACCGGAAGAGCAAATCCATGCACCACTTCCTGCGGACCACCATGCAGCATGGCATCGAGACGCGATCCGATCAGTTCCTCCACCCGGGCCACGAACTCCGGATGCTTCGGTCGCTGGAAAAACGGCTCCACGATCCGCCGCCATTCCGTGTGCTCCGGTGGATCGGTCTCAATCGGCAGCTGGCGCATGGAACGCGCGTCTTCCTCGGAAGGAATCGGTACCCGGAAGGGCGCGTCGGAACTATACGTCTTCCAGTCCTTCGCAGCCCGACGTACATCCTCGTGCCGCAGCAGCATGACGATTTCCTCGCCGTGAAACGGACACTTGAGCACCCCAGCCTCGCGGCGGGCATCCCGGAACGGATCTGGTTGCGTAGTCATGCGGAAAGTCTGCCCTGTACCGCCATCCCGCCCGCCGGAAAGCAGGGATTGCATCCCAGCAGCAACCGCCTCGCAGTCGCGGAAAAATTTCTTATTTGGAATTATTCTTGATAAGCTGCCAGACGTAGCTATGCCCACAAGCCCATGTCCGCCCGTCCGTCATCTCCCGCAGCCACCCCGTCCGAAGGGCCTGGACTCGGTCCTGCCTATCGCCTGACGCGCCAGCGCCGCGAGGTTTACGAGATTCTTGTCAATCAGCGCGACCATCCGACGGCCACGGAACTCTTCATCCGGGTCAAGGAACGCATCCCGAGCATCTCGCTGGCCACGGTTTACAACTGCCTCGAGGCCCTCACCCAGAATGGTCTCGTCAAGCAGGTCAATCTCGACCGCGCGCCGTCGCGCTACTGCCCGAACCTCAATGACCATGGGCACTTCCACTGCGAATCGTGCGGCAGCATCGCAGACATCAGTTTCACTCCGGAATCTGGTTCGGTGCTCGACCTGCCGCGCGGCACGGTGGTGAGCCGCATGGACGTGGCCATCCGCGGCCTCTGTCCAAAGTGTGCCCGTACCGCCCGGGCGGGGCGCCGCTCCAGCCAATCCTGAACAGCGCAATGATCATGAAACTCGAAATCAAAGACCTCCACGCCTGCATCGGCGAACGTGAAATCCTCAAGGGGCTCTCCCTCGAAATTCCCAAGGGCCAAGTCCACGCCATCATGGGGCCCAACGGCTCGGGCAAGAGCACGCTGAGCAAGGTGCTCGCGGGGCACGAGGATTACACCGTGACCGGTGGCGAAGTCCTCATGGATGGACAGAATCTTCTGGAAATGGAAGTCGATGCACGCAGCCGTGCCGGCCTCTTCCTCGCCTTCCAGTATCCCATCGAGATCCCGGGAGTAAGCAATGCCAACTTCCTGCGCGCTGCCCTGCAAGCCCGGCTTCCGAAGGGCGAGCAGATCGACGCCGTGCAGTTCTATCAGCGGCTTTATCAAAAGATGGACATGCTGAAGATGGATCGTTCCTTCACGGCGCGCAGCGTCAACGAAGGGTTCTCGGGAGGCGAAAAGAAACGCAACGAAATCCTCCAGATGGCCATGTTGGAACCGCAGTATGCCATTCTCGATGAAACCGATTCCGGACTCGACATCGATGCGCTCAAGATTGTCGCCGACGGGGTCAATGCCATGCGCGGACCCGATCTCGGCATCCTCGTGATCACTCACTACCAGCGGCTGCTCGACTACATCAAGCCGGATGTCGTTCACGTTCTCGCCGACGGACGCATCATCCGGACCGGCGGTCCGGAACTGGCTCTCGAACTCGAAGAAAAGGGCTACGACTGGCTGCTCAAGGCTGCCTGATCCTCCCGCTAACCCAAACGGATTCCACACCATGTCCGATTCCTTCACTGCCCATCCCGAAATCGATGAGGAAACCCGCTCAGCGGTCGATATCGACCGTTCCGTCGGCGACTTCACTTACGATGTCACTCACAAGTACGATGCCGGCTTCGGCCTCAGCGAGCAGACCGTTGATTACATCTGCAACGTCAAGAACGACCCCGATTGGGTCCGCGATTTCCGAAAGCGGGCCCTCAAGGTCTTCAATGAAAAGCCCATGCCCACGAACTGGGCCACGAAGGATCTGGAGGCCATCGACTTCGACAAGATCCGCTACTACCTGAGCAGCGGCTCGCTTCCGAAGCGTTCGTGGGATGAAGTGCCGGAAGACGTGAAGCGCACCTTCGAGCGCCTTGGCATCCCGGAACAGGAACGCAAATTCCTTGCCGGAGTGGAGGCGCAGTTCGATAGCGAAGCGGCTTATTCCAACATCCAGAAGGCCGTCGCCGATCAGGGAGTCATCTTCGTGAACAGCACGGAAGGCCTCAAGGAACATGCCGACATCTTCCGTCCATGGTTCGGCAAGGTCATCCCGACCGGGGACAATAAGTTCAGCGCCCTCAACAGTGCGGTCTTCTCGGGTGGATCGTTCATTTACGTTCCGAAGGGCGTGAAGGTGAAGCACCCGCTGCAGGCCTACTTCCGCATCAACAGCGAGCAGTTCGGTCAGTTCGAACGCACCCTCATCATCGTCGATGAAGGAGCCGAAGTGATGTACATGGAAGGCTGCACCGCTCCGAAGTTCGAGACGAGCACGCTGCACAGCGCCGTCGTCGAACTCGTCGCCATGAAGGGCGCGAAAATCCAGTACGTCACCGTCCAGAACTGGTCGCCCAATGTCTTCAACCTCGTCACCAAGCGCGGCCTCGCTCACGAGGATGCCGAAATCCGCTGGATCGACTGCAATATCGGCAGCCGGCTCACCATGAAGTATCCCGGCGTCATCATGAAGGGACGGCGCGCCCGCGGCGAAGTCATCAGCATTGCTCTCGCGGGTAATGGCCAGCACCAGGACACGGGAGCCAAGATGATTCATGCGGCCGACGAAACGACCTCGAATATTGTCAGCAAATCGATCAGCCTCGGGTCCGGCCGTGCCACGTACCGTGGCCAGGTCCATATCCCGAAGCACCTCAAGGGCTGCAAGAACAACACGGAGTGCGATGCTCTGCTCATCAACAGCAGCAGCCGAACGGATACCTATCCCGCCATCACGGTCCGAGGGAATCAGCACGCCTGTCAGCACGAAGCCAGCGTCAGTCAGGTGAGCGCCGAACAGATCTTCTACATGCAGCAGCGGGGACTCAGCGAAGGCGAGGCCATGAGCCTTTCCGTCAATGGCTTCATCAACGACCTCGTCCGCGAATTCCCCATGGAATATAGTGTCGAACTGAAGCGCCTCATCGACCTCGAAATGGAGGGCAGCGTCGGCTGACCATGAAGCGTTGGGAGTACAAGGTGCTCAAGCCCGAGGTGAGCGGACCGCTCGGCTTGTGGGGTGGAGGCCGCGTGAGCGCGGAAGCCATCGCAGAGGAACTCAACCGGCTGGGGTCGCTCGGCTGGGAATTGGTTTCCTCCCTCGATACCAGCAACACCACCGGCCGCACCGTCGAGGTGATCCTTCTCTTCAAAAGGGAACTTCTGCCCGCATGACCCACGCCGCCATCGACCTGCGCAGCCTGATGATGCATCGCATCATCGCGGAGCGTCTGCTTGCAGATCCCTCGCTGCTGGAGATTCCGCGGGCGAATCTGGCCCGATGGAATTGCCCGGATCGCGCATGGTGGCATGAATGGTCGACCATTCTCCGGAAGCCTCTCGACGAAATTGTGTCCATCATGCTGCGCGACGACGAGGAAGGATGCCGCATCCGGCAGAGTTCGCCATTCGCCGGTATCCTCAGCCCGCAGGAGGTCTGGAAACTCAAACGTGAATTCAAGGAGAGCCATGCAGCGGCATGAACTTGAGCACATTCTCCGTGCCTGTGCCGGCATCACGGGACGGGATCGCTTCGTGGTCATCGGCAGCCAGGCGGTGCTGGGGCAGTTCCCTGAAGCTCCGGTGGAGCTGCTGGTTTCCCGGGAGGCCGACATCTTCTGCCCGGACGATCCCGAGGCGACAGAACTGATCGATGGCACGATCGGCGAGCTGTCTCCCTTCGAGCAGACATTTCATTATTATGCCCACGGGGTTGCGGAGGAAACGGCAGTGCTCCCGGCGGGCTGGAAAAGCCGCCTGATCCCTGTGAAGACGTCATTCACGGGCGGAGCCACGGGCTACTGCCTCGAGGTGCATGACCTCGCCGTTTCAAAGCTGGTGGCCGGCAGGGGCAAGGATATCGATTTCATTCGGGACTTGTCGCGTCATGGGATGGTACAGCAGTGCACTCTGGAGGCGCGCCTTGCCGATACCGAAATCCACCCGGAACGCCGCCCGGTCTGCGAGGGCCTGCTCCGGCGGCTTTTTCCGATCACCCAGTCCTGATAATTTCCGCCATGTCCGCTTCCGCAACTCAATCCACCACTACCTTCGTGCCCTCTGTGTTTCTCGATGCACCAAAATGGGACCATGCCGGTCTCCCGGAATGGTTCGTGCAGTCCCGGCTTTCCGCATGGGAACAGTTCACCAATCTTCCGGTGCCGCACCGCAAGGATGAGAACTGGCGCTTTGCGAATCTTTCGCTGCTGCAGTTTGACGGGTTTCACCGGCTCGCGGCGGTTCCGGTGCCGGAGGCCAGGGGGCTTGCGAAGACAGCGGCGCGCGTGGTGACGGTCAATGATGCGGTGGTTTCGTGTGAGGCTTCGCAGGTGGCCGGGCTGGAGGTGCTTTCGCTGCGCGATGCTCTCGAGCGTCATGGCGAGCGGCTGCGTCCGTTTCTGACGGTCCCGGATACGGGACTGGGCGGCGCGCGCTTTGCGGCTCTGCATCATGCGCAGCTGGCGGACGCCGTGGTCATGGTGGTGGCTCCCGGAACGGAAGTCGCGGATCCGGTGGAAATCGTGCACTGGCTTTCGGGCGATCATGCCACGGGGTTCCCGCGGACCATTGTTCTTGCGGGTGAACGCGCGAGGCTCGCCGTGGTGGAGCACCATCTCTCGGCGGGATCGGCTCCGGTGCTTTCCTGCGGAGCGACGCAGATCGATGCCGCTGCCGGGGCCGCCGTCACCTTTGTGCAGTTCAACCGTCATCATGCGGCCGGATCGGCGCTCAATCTGGTGTCGCTGCGGAGCGGGCGCGATGCCCAGGTCAAGCATGCCTCGTTCAATATCGGTTTGGGCTATGTCCGCAGCGAAGTGGTCAGCCGGGTGGCCGGGGAAGGGGGACGGAGTGACATGCTGAGTGTTTCCGTGGCGGCGGATGGACAGGAAACCGACCAGCGGACGCTGCAGGATCACCTTGTGCCGCACACGGGGAGCGATCTCCTCTACAAGCACATCCTCTTCGGGAAGGCGCGCACGATTTTCGCGGGACTGATCCGGGTGGATGAAGGGGCGCACTTCACGGATGCCTATCAGAAGTGCCGCAACCTGCTGCTCAGCGACGAATGCGAGGCGAATTCGATGCCGGGTCTGGAGATCAATGCGGACCAGGTCAAGTGTTCGCACGGGGCGACCAGTGGCCGACTCAGCGAGGACGAAGTTTTCTATCTGCTGAGCCGCGGGATTCCGCGCGAGGCCGCCGAGCACATGATCTCGCTGGGCTTTGCGCACGAAGTCATCGACCGCCTCGGGCATGACGAAATCGAGGCGCTCGCGCTGCAGTTGCTGGAGGAACGTTTTGCGCAACTCAGTGCATGAGGCGGTTTCTGCGGTGCTTCCCGCTGCTGGCTCTGGCCATGGTGGTGGGCTGTGCGCACCGGACGCCGGATGCAGCGCATGGATTCGACCCACCGCGCGCCGCGCAGCCCGCGCAGACGACCTTCCTTCCGCCGGGCCCGGAATTCGGCACGCTCGCGGAGGCTTTGCAGCGCAATGCGCAGATCTTTGCGGCTACCTATGGAAGGTACCGCTGTGCTGGCGGGGCCCCGCCAGGACTTCTCCGCATGGCATTTGAGCAGCCGCGTGCCGGACAGATCCTTGGTTCCGTGGATGACGGCCGGATCTCGCTGCAGCTTGGTCCGGAGCGCCGGACCGACGACGGAGGACGGCGCACAGGCTCGCGCTACCGGCTGCGGAATGCCGGCGGCAAAGCCCTCGCGGAGTCGGAGAGCTTCCTCGCCGAAGGTCTGGTGCCTGATTACATTGAATGGTGGACGGAACTCTTCACGGATCCGGCTGGCTCGGCCTTCATGGTGGTGGAGTTCCGCTCGGGAACGGGCCCGCGGTACCATCTTTTCGTGCGCAGAGGCGACGCATGGCAGGCCCGCATGGTGTACGTCCCGGTGCGCGAGGAACCATCGCACAGCCCCATGCATTTCACGGAGCCTCAGGTGATCGGCGTCGCCGTTGGCCGGGTCTTCTGTGAAACCGACGGGGTCGTCTACGCATTCCCGTTCAGCGAACTTGCCGAGCTGACGGATCCCGCATTCGGCATCGGGTGAAGCGGTGGCTCCGGTGGACGTGGCCGCATGGGTGGTGCTGTGATGCCGTCAGGAACTCTGATCCCATGCGCGGCGCAGCAATTCCGGTCCGTACAGCCGCTCAAGCCGGCGGACCGTGAAATGAGCCGTGGCCATGCGCTGGTAGTGCCCCATGAAGAGCAGGTTCACGGCGGCTCCCGCGACCGCTCCAGCGACGGGGACGGCCTTCGCTGCCAGTTGTTCTCCCACGGTCGCTCCAAAGCGACCAGCGATCGCGTCGAGCAACCTCACGAGCGCAGGTCCGGTGCCACCCGTGGCCCCCCGGGCGGCCCACGCGGCGGCATCGCTCACCGCCGCCCCAAGGGCGGCCCGCGCGGCCCAGTAGCCACTCTCCGCCGCATCATCAAAGGGAGAATCGGATCCGAGCGCGAAGACGGCAAGGCAATCGAGACGGCCTTCGGCGGTACCGATGTCATGGCCCTGCGACCGTGCGATGTCGGCAATGCTGCGCAGAATCAGACAGGTCGACACGGGCAATTCCAGCGGCAGGGCAGCGAGCCCGAAGGCTCCACCGGCGGCTCCGCTCGCGGCCGTCATGAGCTTGTGCAGCCATGGCGATGGTTCGGACGCCTTCCGGGGATCGGATTCCATGGAGCTGAGCGCGAAGTGCGCCGCTTTCTCGAGTGCTCCCTGGACGGCTCCGCGCACGGTTTTCTGCCAGCCGGCCGGAAGGGCACCGAGTCCCTTTTCAATGGGGGTTCCGAGGACGCTGGCGGCCTGCATCGCGAAGGAAGGTGTCTCCAGTGCGATGCGCGCGGCCCGCAGCTCTGCCAGATGCTCCGGCCGCAGAGAGGTCACCAGTTCCGGCTGGGAATTGTTCATGGCAGATAGGCAGTTGGTTCAGGACAGGGTGGCACGCGTTCCAAGAATGGCTTCGGTCATGCGCAGAGCCTCGGCATTGGCCCGTACGTCATGCACCCGGAAGATACGGACTCCCGCTTCCCGCGCAAGGCACGTGAGCGCCACCGTCGGCCAATCGCGCCCGGCTGGATCGGCTGCCCCGGTGAGCTGACCGAGGAACGATTTGCGGCTCGCACCGAGCAGCACCGGGCGGCCACCCACGGCAAAGCTCCCGGGCGAACGCAGGATCGCAAGATTATCCTCGAGCCGCTTCCCGAAGCCGATGCCGGGATCGAGCACGATCGATTCGGCTGGTACGCCGGCCGCACGGGCGATTGCCATCGAGGCCTGCAGGGCAGTCGCCACCTCGGCAAGGACATCTCCGTAGCCCGGCCGGATCTGCATGGTGCGCGGCGTCCCCTGCATGTGCATGATGACAAGCCCGGCCCCGGAGCGGGCCGCGACCGCAGCCATGGCGGCATCGAAATGCAGTCCAGAAACATCGTTGATGATATCGGCGCCGGCTTCCATGGCGGCGTCGGCCACCGCGGCTTTCATCGTGTCCACGGAAATGGCAGCGTCCGTGAGCGCACGCAGTTCCCGGATCACGGGGAGCACGCGGGCCATTTCCTCCTCCTCCGAAACCGACTCTGCTCCCGGCCGCGTCGATTCGCCGCCCACATCAATGATGTCAGCTCCTTCGCAAACCAGCCGGAGTGCATGCGCCACGGCATCGCCCACTCCAGCATGCTGCCCGCCATCGGAAAAGGAATCCGGCGTCACGTTGACAATGCCCATGATGAGGGCGCGGTCGGTGAGGTCGAAACGCCGGGATGGGGTGCGCCAGATCATGCCGGGGATCGCTTCCATGGAAGCTGCAGGAGAATGTTGGCGAGTGTGATGAGCACACCGCCGGTGATGGTGGTGCTGCTGAGCACTTCGTTGGCGTACGGCACCCCGGTCCATGCGGCCAGCAGGGCGGGCAGAAAGAGTACGTACAGAGCGGTGGTCACCGGCTCGAGACAGTAGATCAGGCCTGCTTCGGTGGCACGCACGAAGGGCTGCCAGCGGTTCATGGCCGTATAGGCATAGACGGTGCAGATCAGAATGATCGCGAGCATGATGAACATCTCGGGCGGACTCTGGTAGATGTTCCCGATGGCCTGCCACGACGGCTTGCGCTGCAGCACGACCGGCAGGGCCACCAGAAAGAAGCCAAGGAACATGATCACTGAAACCGGCAGCATCCGGTGATGCCGCCAGCGCTTCACTTCCAGCAGCTGGATCTGCACGGTGAAAATCGCAGCAGACAGCAGCGTCTCGGTCTCGCCCCGTCCGAGACGGAAATGATGCCAGTCAAAACCGGACAGCACCGTGATGCCCGCCAGCACAAGAATCGTGCACAGCAGCAGCTTCGGGCTGGGCCATTCCCGCCGCCGCAGGCATTCCCATGCAGGCAGGAGCACGCAATAGAACTGTGTAAGGAACGCACTCGTCGACGCACTCGTGTAGTGCAGTCCGTCGGCCTGGAGGATCAGCCCCACCCCCCCGAACAGCCCCAGCAGGGAGCCCTGCAGCCATTCCGAGGCCTGCAGTCCCCGCAGCAGCCGCGGCACAAAGGCAAGAATGATGACCGCCGCCGCAATCGCCCGCAGCCCGATGGCATGCGCCGCCAGAAAGAAACTGTCAGCCTGCGGTTCATGTCCCTGCTGCACCGCAAAGAGCATCTTGAAGAGGGGAAAGCTCAGGCCCCACGCCGCCGTGGCCAGCACCAGCTGCACGACTGCCTTGCGATGATGGGGAGTATCAGGAGCGGTCGGCTGCATGGAGACGCTGCCTTCCAGCGGAATGCGGCTTTCCGCAAGGATTCACTCGGCCGCGTGTTCCTGCTCGGCCATCCGCGTGATGGTGGCGTCCAGCAGCGCAATGTATTCCTGCACCGGCATGGCATCGGCTCCGGGAACACCCCGAACCGCATACAGCCAGCCGTCAATATACGGATCCGTCCGCACCAGACAGGCGTCCGCCGCAAGGGCCGGATTGCCACCCGCAAAGCTCCCGTTCATCACACAATAGACATCGCTCGCGGCCTTGAAGCCTTCCACATGCCCGATTTCCATCCCGGCTTCCACCGGTTCCCCCAAAGCCGGCCGGAACACGAAGTCGACCAGTTCCCCAAGCATGCGGGTCGCAAACTTAGTAAACCCGACCTGCCACAGGCCGGGTTCCACTTCCCGCATGCAGTAATGCGAGGCCGAGTACAGAAAGTCCGCCGGAAATCTCGCGCTGAAACGGGCGTGCCGGTACCGGACCCATTCGCGCGCAGGAACGGATTCACTCATGCGCCTGTGCCGAACTGAACCTTCACCGGTGCGCGTTCCGCTTCCGTGGCCACTTCAAAGAGCTGCGCCGGCGTGAAGCCGAAGCCAGTTGCCAGAATGCTTCCCGGGAACATTTCGCGCTGGTTGTTGTAATCCGTCACCGCCGCGTTGTACCCCTGCCGCGCATAGGCAATGCGGTCTTCCGTCGCCGCCAGTTCCGCACTCAGCTGCGTCATCACCGTGTTCGTCTTCAGATCCGGATACGCCTCCGTCAGAGCCATGAAACGCGTCATGGCTCCGGTCAGCCCGGTCTCCGCCTGCGTGAGCGACTGCACGGCTGCCGCATCGCCGGGATTGGCATGGACAGCCTGACGCGCGGCGGAGGCCTGATTGCGGGCATTGATGACGGCCTCCAGCGTCCCCTTTTCATGGGACATGTAGGATTTGGCGGTCTCGATGAGGTTCGGAATGAGATCGTGACGGCGCTTCAGCTGCACGTCGATTTGCGCGAAGGCATTCCGGTAGCGGTTCCTCAGGGAAACCAGTCCATTATAGAGGCTGAGCCCCCAGATGGCCATCAGCAGGGTGAGGCCGGCAATGAGAGCAATGACAATGAGCAAGGCTTTGATCATGGAGAGCAGAGGGTTCCGTTTGCGGGCTGACTGTAGCCGCTCCGGCGCAGGCGCAAAGGAAATCGCAGGGCATCCCGCTTTTGTGTCAGGCCGCCCCGGGCACGCCAAGGCGAGCCGCCGCATGCACCAGTTCCACCACGCTCGTCAGCCCCAGCTTTTCCATGAGCCGCATCCGGTGCACCTTGATGGTCTGCTCGCTCGTTCCCAGCTTCTGGGCGATCTGCTTGTTGAGAAGCCCGGTGATCACATGCTGCATGACCTCGTACTCCCGAGGCGTCAGCCTTTTCAGCCGCATCCTCAGCGCGCGTTCCTGTTCCTCTTCCGCTGCCAGCCGCCCAGCCTGCGCAAGGGCAGCACGCACCGCCCTGAGAAGATCTTCGTCGTGCACCGGCTTAGTCAGAAAATCGACCGCCCCGGACTTGATGGCGCGGACACTCATCGGAATATCCCCATGGCCCGTCAGAAACACGATCGGTACCCGGACCCCCTCGGACTGCAGGCGCGACTGCAGCTCAAGCCCGCTCATCCCGCTCATCGCCACGTCCAGAATCAGGCACCATGCCCCCGTCATCCGCGGAGCCTCCAGAAAGGCCTCGGCCGATCCGAAACTGCGCACGGAAAAACCCTCGGCCTGCAGCAGTCGTGTCAGCGCCCGCAGCATGCCTGGTTCATCATCGACCAGCACAACCGTTCCCGATTCCATGCCGCATCGTTCCCATGGCTCCGGCGGCCCGCCAACGCCAATTTGTCAGGAAATCCAAGGGTCCGCCTCCCGTCCGGGAATCCCGCCGCAAAGGCAAATGGCATTTGACAGATGGCTCCGGGAGAGTAGGATCCCGCCCCTGCTTCCCGGGGCAATTTGCAAACATCCTTGATTTTCAACGACAAATGAAAACGATCTCCGCCAAAGCTGAAGATATCCAGCGCAAATGGTATCTGATTGATGCCAAGGACCGCGTCCTCGGGGACGTGGCCGTCGAAGCCGCCAACCTGCTCCGCGGCAAGCATAAGGTGACCTACACTCCGCACATCGACAACGGCGACCACGTCGTCATCATCAATGCGGAAAAGGTCGTCCTCACGGGCAAAAAGGAAACCGCCAAGATCTACCACCGCTTCTCGGGCTATGTCGGCGGCCATCACACGGATTCACCCCGTTCCCTGCGGGCTCGCCGTCCGGAACAGATCATCCTCCTTGCCGTCCGCGGCATGATCCCCCACAATAAGCTGGGGCGCCGGATCTACACCAAGCTGCGCGTGTACCGCGGCGAAAAGCACAACCACGAAGCCCAGCAACCGACGGTGCATCAGTTCTGATTCCCTGAACCTTTAGCGAATACCATACCATGGCCGAAACAGTCTACGCCGCCACCGGACGCCGCAAAACCGCGAGTGCCCGCGCCCGCCTCACCGCCGGTGAAGGTCACATCACCATCAATGAACGGTCCTTCGAGGACTATTTCACAACGGAAACCATGAGGAATGCGGTTCTCGCTCCCCTCCAGGTCACCGGAAATGCCAATAAATTCGACATCGCAGTGACCGCCGTCGGCGGCGGCCTCAACGGCCAGGCGGGAGCCGTCCGCCTCGCGATTGCCCGCGCTCTCCTGCAGGTTGACGCCGGATTCCGCGCCCAACTCAAGGAAGGACGTCACCTGACCCGGGATGCGCGGGCCAAGGAACGGAAGAAGTACGGCCGTCCGGGTGCCCGGAAGCGCTTCCAGTTCAGCAAGCGCTGATGCCGGGGCTCCCGTGGAGCCGCCTCATCCCGCAGAATCACGGCGGCACCCGGAAACGGGTGCCGTTCTGCTGTCGGCAGGAATCGTTCTTGCCGCATCATTGCGGGACAGGCTAACAGAGAACCAGAACCCATGAAATTCCTGATTCCCGGAGGACTCCTCATCGCAGTGGAAGGCATCGACGGAGCCGGCAAGACGAGTGCTGCGTCCCTGCTGGCCCAGTATTGCGGCGAACGCGGCATTGCCTGCGTGCTTTCCAAGGAGCCAACCAGTCTCCGCTGGGGTCAGGAACTGCGGCGCTCGGCCCAGGAAGGTCGGCTGACCCTCGAGGAGGAACTGCGCCTTTTCCGGCTCGACCGCGCCATGCACGTCCGGGGCACCATCCGCCCGGCCCTGGCCGCAGGCTGCGTCGTCATTGTCGACCGCTACTACTGGAGCACTGCGGCGTACCAGGGAGCCCGCGGAGCAAACCCCGCCGCCCTCGTCGCCGACCACGAAACCTTTGCCCCGCGTCCCCACGCCGTGCTCCTCCTTGATATCCCGGCTATCGCGGGACTCGAACGGATCCGCCGCCGGGGAGATGAACCGAATTCCTTCGAAAACGCCCACGCCCTTGAATCGGCCCGCGCCATCTTCCTCGATCTCGCCGCCCGCTTTCCGGAAACCGCCCACGTCATCGACGCCTCCGCCTCCGCCCGCGAGGTCGCCCGCCGCTGCGTCGCCACCATGACGGCCCTCGCTTCGTCGCGGCTCTCCGCCGACCCCGCGGCCCTCGCATGGCTGCGCGACGGGATCGCTTCCACCGGGGACTGATGCGGAGGAAACTCTGGTTGTGCCGCGGCATCTCCGTCCCATCATCCGGAGCCCATCCGGCCCTTTGCATTCCATGTCCGCTGACCGTTCCAAACACACAGCCCACCTACTGATCTTCCTGACGGTCCTGATCGATCTGATCGGTTTCGGGATTCTCATTCCGATTCTTCAGCCATTTGCGGTGCAGTTCGGGGCGACGGATCAGCAGGCCATGTGGCTCATGGGGATCTACAGCCTCATGCAGTTCTTCTTCTCCCCGGTCCTCGGGAGGATTTCGGACCGCGTGGGCCGCCGTCCGGTGATCATTGCGAGCCTGCTGGGCAGCATGCTCGGCTACCTCATCATCGCGCAGGCCGCCAATCCGGTCCTCAGCATGGGCGGGAAGCTGAGTCTCTTCCTCCTGTTCTTTGCCCGCGTCGTCACGGGCATCTGCGGGGCCAGCTTTTCGACGGCCCAGGCCTACCTCGCCGACATCACGGCCCCGGAAAAGCGCGCCGGAGTCATGGGAATGATCGGAGCGGCCTTCGGACTCGGCTTTGTGCTTGGTCCAGTGATTGGCGGGCTCACCAGTTCGACCCGCTTCGGGCCCTCGCTGCCGTTCTACATTGCAGCGGCCATGAGCCTTGCCAATGCCGTCTTCTGCATGACGAGCCTCCCGGAAACACTGCCTCCGGAACGCCGTGGCACTCCGCGCGCCCATGCATCCATCCGGGAAACCATGCGCCGCATGAACCACACGCATTTCCCCGCCGTCCTCATTTCCAATTTCCTCGTCATCATGGCGTTTTCGATCATGACGGCCACCTTTGTGATCTGGGCGGGTCGGGCGCTTGGCTACAGCCAGCGCGGCATCGGTCTGCTTTTCGGCTTCGTCGGCATGATCGCGATCCTCATCCAGGGCGGCCTCATCCGGAGAATTGCCCGCCATGGCAACGAGGGACGGCTTGCGCTCGCGGGAGCCGTGGCCATGACGCTGAGCCTGGCACTGCTGCCATGGGGTGTCGCCCTGCCGGCGCTCCTCGGAATCATGGGCCTGCTTTCCACGGGCAACAGCCTCGCCACGCCCACCCTCAATACCCTCGCCTCGCGCTGCGGTACGGTCCAGAATCAGGGCGAAACCATGGGAGCGATGTCGGGAGCAGGCAGCCTCGGCCGGTTCTTCGGCCCCTTCATCGGTGGCTGGGTCATGAAGCTGGCCCCGGGCCGCTACGAATGGGCTTTCTGGCTGGCCGCCGCCATCATGGCCGTCGCCGCCGTCGCCATCGCCCGAATCCGGCCCGCCCCTCCGGAGGATAGGCCACCGTCCGTCCCGACGCCCTGAACGCTTTCTCCGGCCATGAACGACGTTCCCAAACCAGCAGCCCTCGAGGAAGAAACCCTCACGCTTTGGGACATCTTCATGCTGTTTCTCTCGGTCGCGGTGCTCGTCACGCTCGCGGTCGAAATGCTCGTGCCCATGGACGAGGAAGGTCAGCGTCTCCTGAGCCGCATCGATGCCGCCACCTGCCTTGTCTTTTTTGGCGACTTCCTCTGGCGCTTCACAAGGGCCAAAAACCGGAAGGAATACATGAAATGGGGCTGGCTGGACCTTGTCTCCAGCATTCCATGGCAGGAATTCTTTGCATGGGGCCGACTTTACCGCGTGGTCCGCGTGGTGCGGGCGGTCAGGTCGGCCCGGCACATCATTCTCGTGCTGCAGCGGCAGCGGCGGCAGAGCGTGTTCTTCGCTGCCTTCCTCCTCGGTTTCCTGCTCATCGAAATCTCTGCCTTTGCCATCTGGCATTTCGAACGCGGAGCCCCGGGCGCTTCCATCACCGACCCGCAGCGCGCCTTCTGGTGGGCCATCGTCACGGTCACCACAGTCGGCTACGGCGACGTCTATCCAGTGACCACGGAGGGACGCGTGGTGGCCGCCGTCCTCATGTTCAGCGGCATCGGGATCTTTTCCTCGCTGGCTGCCGTGCTTTCCTCATGGCTCACCACCAAGGAAGTCGAGCAGGTCGAAATCGAGGACGAGCAGCATCTGAAGATCATGCTCGCGGAAATGCGCGAAATGCGCGCGGAGATCAGTCAGCTGCGCGGGGAACTCCAGCAGGGGCGCGGTGAGCCGCCGCCCCCGACCCTTCCGCTGGAATGAGCCGACCGAGCGCTTCGCCGAGCTGCGGGGCTGCAAAGCGGAATCCCCGCGCCAAAAGGGCCGCCGGAAAAGCCCTCCGGCCATGCAGCAGCGGTTCCGCAGCCATGCCTCCCAGCCATGCTCCGGCCTGCACCAGCGGGGCGGGCCAGCCCGGACACCACGGACGTCCCCATGACTTGCGCAGCGCTGCCATGAAGGCCGCATTGCGTTCAGCACCCGGAGCCGCCGCCACGACGGGCCCATGCAGCGTGGCATCCTGAAGCGCCCACAGAAACGCCTTCACGGCATCATCCTCATGCACCCAACTCACCCATTGCCGCCCGTGTCCGATGGCTCCGCCCAGCCCGGCCTTCACCACTGGGGCCAGCGCCTTCAGGATTCCGCCCTGCCCGGAGAGCACAAAACCCAGCCGGAGCGAAACCCGCCGCACTTCCGGCAGCGGTGCCGTGAAGAATTCCCGTTCCCATGCCCGGCAGACTTCCGCACAGAAGCCCGTCCCGCTCTCCGCCTGCTCATCGCAGGCCGCCTCTCCGACATCCCCGTACCATGCCACCGAATTCGCCTGCACCCACACCAGCGGAGGCGATGACGCCCGCCGCACCGCCTCTGCCAGCGCCCGCACCGCATTCAGCCGCGAGGCCGTGATCTCCCGGCGGTTCGCCTCAGAAAACCGGCACATGGTGCTGCGCCCGGCCAGATTGATGAGCGCCGCGGCCCCGTCCAGACTCCCCACCCACGACCCGAAAGTAAGACCATCCCACGGAACCGCCTTCACCCCGGCAGGCAGTGGCCCGCCTCCCCCGCGCGTCAGCACATCCACCTGCCATCCCGCCGCCAGCAGCGCAGGAATGAGCAGCCGGCCAAGCATGCCCGTGCCGCCCGCCAGCACCACCCGCGGAGCCATTTCGTTCGGATTCATGTTGTTCATAAGCATTCGGCATTCAGTCGTTCCCCAGTCCCAGCAGCGCGAAAACCTTGTCCCCCAGCTTCATCGCCTTCTTGAGCCGCGCGGCCGGCATCTGACTCATCTTGTCAAACCACGAGGCGCTCAGCGTGAAAAACCCCTGCAGTTCCTCCAGCCGCTGCCGCGTGTAGGCATCCGAAGCATTCCTCCCATCCGCATGTGCAATGCAGTCGCGCAGCAGCGCCAGCGTCGGATCCACCTCCCGCTTCTTCCGCTCCGCCGCAATCACCCGGAACATCTCAAACACATCCTTGAGCGTCTCGAAATGATCCCTCCGGTCCCCCGGCAGATGCACCACCTTCACCACACCCCAGTTCTGCAGCTCCCGCAGACTGTTGCTCACATTCGACCGCGCCACCCCCAGCGCCGCACAGATGTCCTCCGCATGCCGCGGCCCCTCGCTCACATACAGATACGCATGAATCTGCGCCATCGTCCGGTTGATGCCCCAGCGGGCTCCCATCTCGCCCCAGTGAAGAATGAACTTGCGCGCCGTCGGTGTCAGGTTTTCCATGTCTGATATTTCTGTTGCGACAGAAATATACAAAATTCGGGAAACCGCAAGCTGATTGTGCGGCGATTGTTCCTGGGCAGCGTGGGAGCTGGTGGGCGGTTGCGGAGGGGCGGGGAGGAGGCAGGGGAGGAAGCGATGCACAGGGAATGGAAGCACCGACCGGAGATTGATGGCCTGAGGGCGCTGGCGGTGCTTGGGGTGATTCTGTTTCATCTGGATGCCGGGCTGCTGCCGGGTGGTTTCATGGGGGTGGATGTGTTCTTTGTGATTTCCGGCTATCTGGTGGGCTGGGTGTTGCTGGGGGCGGAGGAAGCGGGAGGTGTGAGGCTGGGGGAATTCTGGCAGCGGCGGGTGGCGCGCATCTGGCCGGCCTTTGGGATGATGCTGTTTGCGGTGCTGGGAGCGGCGGTGCTGCTGTACGATGACTGGGACCGGGCAGCGACGGGGTCCGCGGCGGCGGCGGCACTCTGTGCGTGGGCGAATCATCATCAGCTTGGCCTTGGCGGATACTTTGCGGTTACGGAGGACACGCAGCCTCTGCTGCACTGCTGGTCTCTGGCTGTGGAAGAACAGTTCTATGTGCTGCTGCCGCTTGGCTTCATGGCACTCCGGCACTGCCGCCCGGTCGTCCGGCTGAGGCTGGCGGTGCTGCTGGCCGCGGTAAGTTTTGCGCTCTGCCAGTGGATGACGGAACGCCATCCGGCCCATGCGTTCTATCTGCTGCCGGCGCGTGCATGGGAACTGCTTGCCGGAGTCATCATGGCCATGGCGGAAAGCATCCACGGGCCGATGCGGCGCGGACGCGCCCCCGCTGGCTGGCTGGGCCTCGCCATGATCGTAGTGGTCTTTGCCGCCGGTCGCGGCAGCTGCGGTTTTCCCGGATGGCTGGCGCTCGTGCCGGTCGCGGGAGCCGCCGCGGTGATCAGCGGAAACGGAGCCGGCTGGGCGGGACGCTTCCTGTCTGCCAAGCCGATGCAGGCGGTGGGCCGCTGGTCGTATTCTCTGTATCTCTGGCACTGGCCGGTCTTCAGCTTCACCGATTACCGGATGCTGACGGCGACGGAGGGCACCCGCACTGCCGTGAAACTAATCCTGACGGTGGGCCTCGCACTGGCCTGCCACTACGGAGTCGAGGCTCCCGCGCGAAACGCCCTGAGGAAGCCCGCCCACCGGAAACAGGCATGGATGCTCGCTGCCGCCCTGCTCATCGCGGGCATCCCTGCCGGGCTTGCCCTCCGGAGCCACTTCTACAAGGATGGTGCCGATGCCGCTGACGGCCGACTCGTCTTCCCGGGAACGGGAGCCGCAGACCGCACCATCATGCTGGTCGGCGACAGCCATGCCACCATGTACGCCCGCGCCGTGCGCAGCATGGCCGCGGCACAGGGCCGCCGCTTCGTGCTCGTCTCCGAGGCCGGCGGCGACCCCCTCACCCCGGGACCACTCAACGACCGCGTGACCGCCACCATCGCCACCGAGAAACCCGAGGTCGTCATGCTTGCCTGCCACTGGGCTTATAAACTGTCCGCGCAGCCAGAACGCCTCGCGGCGTTCAATCGGCAGATTCTCGGAAATGCCGGACGACTCATTCTCGTCATGCAGCCACCCCTTCCTCCCCCGGAAGCAGAACGCAGCTCCCTCCGCCATGGCCAGCTGCCACCCTTCCGCGAAACTTCAGCCGATGCCGCGGCCCGGCTCCATGCCCGCCGCTTTGTGCAGGCCTTCGCCGGTCCACGCATCTCCATCATCGACCCCGTTCCCCTCTTCCAGAACCCGGATGGTTCCCTCCGCATCCTCGACAACGATGGCCGCCCAGTCTTCCACGACCGCAATCACCTCACCGCCCGCGCCACTCTGCTCGTCCGCTCGTTGCTTGAACGTGAATTGCAGGAAAAACCATAAATTCCACAACAAGGCAGGGGGGAATCTGCCCGCTTTCCCTCGGACGCGGAAACGGCCTTCACAAAAGATTGGTTGCCCGCCCTGCCACGGTGTTTCATGATATCCGCCACTCCTCAAACCCTACCCTCTTCATGAACGAATCGAATGACCCCAAATCTGCCCGGAGCGGCCGCCTCGCCCTCGGAGCCAGCGGAGTTCTGCTTGCCGCCCTCGGCGTTTCCCAGACGCAGAACCAGAACGTCACCACCATCAACAACAGCCTGACCGCCCGGAATGGTGAACTCGTGCGCGACCTCGGCACGGAAAAGGAAACCACCACGCGGCTCACCGGTGAACTTGGCACCACCCAGAAGGAAGTGGCCCGCCTCAATGCCTCCGTGAACGAACTCTCGGGATCGGTCGCCCAGCTCAACGGGGTCGTCAGCGAGCGTGACAAAGCCATTGCCTCCCTTGATGGCAAGCTGGCCGATGCCATGCAGACCCTTGCGAAAACTTCTTCCGATCTCGACGCCAGCCGCGGCCGCGAAAAGAATCTCACGGAACAGCTGACCCTCGCGGAACGCCGCGAAGTTGCTCTCAAAACCGATGTCGCCGCCGGCATGGACCGCGAGAAGTCAATGAAGTCGACCATTGAGAGCCTCGAGAAGGCCAAGGGCGACCTCAATGTTGCCCTCGATACCCGCGGCAAGCAGCTGGCCGACGCCGCGGCCCGCGAAGCTTCCCTCAAGACGGAAATCACGGCCGCCATGGACCGCGAGAACAGCATGAAGGGCAGCATGGCCGCTCTCGAAAAGGAGAAGACGGACCTCGCCAATGCGATCAGCACCCGCTCGGCGGAACTCGGTGAACTCAAGAAAGGCCTCGAAGACCTCAACAAGGCGTATTCGGATCAGCAGTCGCTTAACAGCAACCTCGCAAAGAACAATGAGGCCCTTGCGAAGGAAAAGGCGGAACTCATGTCCGCCCGCGAGAACCTTCAGAAGCAGATCGACGACCTGAGCGCCCGCCTCAAAGCCCTTACGGAGCAGAACAAGGATCAGCAGAACGCCATGGATCAACTCCGCCAGGAACGCGATTCCCTTGCGGCTGAACAGAAGATCCTCACCGTCCGCGCCGAGAGTGCCGAACAGGAAAAGGGCATGGCCAGATCGGAGCGTGACCAGTTTCAGCAGGCCTGCACCGATCTCGTGGGTCGGCTTGAATCACTCACACAGAAGGTACGTGTGCTCGAACAGGATTTCGCTTCGCTGAGCGGAGTCGGAGAAACGCCGATCACGACGAACGCTCAGTGATTCCTCCGATTCTGGAGCGCAGAGGTTACTGCGCTTCAGTGACGGGAGGTCCGTCCCGCTGATTCCTGTACCGTCACGGTTCGCAGGAAACCGTTGCGTTGTCGCTCAATCTGCTGGGCCGGGCCGATGATTCCGCCATGAAGCTTCGCCGCCGGCACCTGCTCCAGCGCCTCGGTTCCGATGTGGCTCTGCTCGCGAAAACCGCCGCCGCGGTGGTCGTGACCGGGATGTTGCTGGCATGGCTGGTGGCGGTGCCGCCGGAAGCTGGGATTTTTCCGGATGGCGAGGATTCACCCCATTCATTCAAGGTGGCCTCGCGTGAGGACATCCCCAAGCTGCTCGACAGGATCCGGTTTCTGTCGGCAGCACACCGCGAGGTGGTTGGCTCGGAAGATACGGCCAACCCGCTGGATCCAGACCACGGCCGCCCGGCTTTTGCCGGCTTTGCGGTCGATTCGCTCGATCTGCCAGCCGCCGAGGTGAACCTCCTTACGGATTATCTCAACGCCTTCCGTGGTGGCCGCCCTCCCCGCGAAATGACGGCAAGGTTTCTGCAGCCGGCCACGCGGATTCCGCCGTCCGCGGATAAGGCGCTGGCCGCTGCGGTGGCGGGTGATGTGCTCCGGCATGCAGGAGAGTACGAGGCCGCCCTGCAGAGCTACGACGAGGGGGCTGCCATGGAAAATGCCTGTGCGGTCTACTGCCGCCGCCGGGCCCTCGAACTATGTGCCGACAAACTCTGGAAGGACCAGCTCCGCTCCCGGTACCATCGGCCCGGGTGGCCGGAATCGCTCGCGGATGAATCTTCCTTCGCAGAGACCGACCGCATCATTGTCGCCGCGGGCGACTGGCGCGGTCTCCTGCGCCATGCATGGAGTCATTTCCGCAGCGGTCTCGCCCGGCCTCAGTGGCTCGCTCTCACCCTTGTCATGGCCGCAGTCTGGCTCGTCACCATCGGGCTGGTCTGCGGGATCCGCCGCGCCGGCTGGCTGCTCTGCTTCCTCGCTCTCGTCACCGGTGCTCTCGGTGTCGTGCCCATCCTCATGATGGTCGTACTCCAGAACCGGCTCTCGAGCCTGCAGGAAAATGGAACGGCTCTCAACGACCTCATCTTCTACACAAGCGGAGTCGGCCTGCGCGAGGAACTCGGGAAACTGATCGCCTTCCTGCCGCTCCTGCCGTTCCTGCGGCGCGCGACGCCGGGGACGTGTTTCGCCGTCGCCTCCTGCTGCGGGCTTGGCTTCGCCGTCGCCGAAAACCTTTCGTACCTCTCGGCAAGCATGGGCCTCGCTGCCCTTCCGCGCTTTCTGACGGCCAATTTCCTGCACCTCGCCCTCACCGGGCTCTGCGGCGGATACCTCTGCCTTGCCCTCCGCTGGTCCCGCTCGTTCTTCCACCAGTTCAGCACGGTCCTCCTCGGTTCCGTGCTCGCCCATGGCATCTACGACTGGTCCATCAGCGGTGCCTCAGGCCCCGAAGGAAGCGCCATCCATTTCTTCTGCTTCCTCGCCATCGCATGGCATTACTTCCAGAGCCTCCACCGCTTCTCGGATCGCTCGGCGTCCGAAGTCCAACCGGAAGCCATCTGGGTCATGGGCGTCGCCTTCCTCTCCGCCGCTCTCATGATCGTCACCGCAAGGCAATCCGGATTCGCTTCCGCCATGGACGCCGTCATCCCCACGGCCGGCAGCCTCTTCGCCACCGCTGCCCTCATGATCTGGAAAATCCGGCATTCCTGACCGCAGGCGCAAAAAGGCAGACCTGAACTAACTGCCTGCCTTCCTTCGTCCTCCGGGGATTCGGGTCATTGAAGCTCAATCCCGATCCGCATCCAGCCATCCCTTGGAGCCCCCGGAAAACCGGGCATTCCGCAAGTGCCAAGCCGTGTGAGCGACAAACGGACAGACCTCTTGCCGGAATGCGCCACGGGGGCACAGGCGTCCCGCCTGTCGCTTCCGGCTTCCCGCGGAAAAGCATCGAATCCGCCTCGTCGCCAGCCACCGACGACAGAAGGCGACGACAGAAGGCCAGACCATTTCGCTTCGACGGAACCAGCGCGTCCCCAACGGGGACCGAGAGGACAGCCTGGGGCTGAGCGCCGCGATGCCCCAGGTAACTGAGCAACCCTATTCGAGGCGCCCTGAGGGGGCGCGAGAGTCGTGCGGTCACTAGAAAAGAGTACGGTAAAGGGACAGACCACTTTTTCCCGACCTCTTCTTTTCGCTTCTGCGGCGGTCTTCTGCGCTGATGTCGTGGGCCAAGTCGGCCCAGGGGTGCAGGAGCAACGGGTGAGGAATTCCGTGTGGAACCCTGTTCCGGGCTCCCTGGAGGAGGGCGCAAAAAAGGGGTCGGTGCCGCCATGGCACCGACCCCATGATTCTGTGCAGATTCCGGTTTGGCCGGAGGCTGCTTGTGCTTAGTAGCGGAGACGGACGCCGGCGTTCACCGTTGTCTCGTTCTTCCCGGCGCTGATGCCGGCGGCGAGGTCCCAGTTCGGAGTGATTCCGAAGTAGAGACGGCCAAAGCCAGCCCACTCGTTGGTGATGTCGGCGTTGGTCCAGGCAGCGCCGGCGTGCGCTTCGAAGTTGCCCCAGCGGCCACGGAAGTGCGGACGGACATAGAGGCTCGATTCATCATCCGATCCGATCGGACTGTTGTCGAAACCGTAGAAGGCAGCGCCCACTTCGGTGACAAAGTGAATGTTGCTGGTCAGCGGGATGTAGCCACCGAGGCCGACGTTTGCGGTCCAGAGGTCAGCGGAATCACGGGCCGTATCCACCTGCTGCCAGCTGCCGCCAGCTGTAATGTACAGGCTCTGCACGGGTGAATAGCTCAGGTTCAGACCAACTCCATCGCTTGAATCGAGACCAACGACGTCCCATTCGGTGTGCAGCCAGTTCACTTCGAGCAGGTTGTAGGAAATGTCGCTGGCCACGGGGGCCACTGGGCCACCACCGACGGCCGGACCGCCGTAGGAAGCATCAGTACCGGCATGGGCCGTCATGGCAGCGGTGGCAAGGGCGCCAAGGGAGAGAATCAGAGTTGTTTTCATAAGGGTTTTCAGGAGGCGTTTTGGTTTGGTTGGATGACCTCGGCCATCAGAGCCGCGGCTTCAGTCCCCATGTAAGAAAACCATCCCGCATGAGCAGGAGGAAATCATTCCATGGATCCCGATAATCAATAAATACGAGATTTTTTGGAAATATGCAAACAAAGTTTGCGAGAGGTCTGCGGAGGACTGAAATGGGCGCACGTGGTGAGCGTGGTGGGATGCGACGGAAGATTCACAGGATTTCCGCTTTCACGATGGGGGGAAGCACGCATGCTGCGCGCCCTTCGGTTCCTGAGGGTGTGGATTCTTCCATTGCCAGTGAGCTGACGGGACCGGGTTTGCTGCCGGCATGGCGCAGACCATTGGGGGAAACGGATCCGCCGTCCCGGCACATGCCACCAATCAATTTTAATCACCGCAGCATTTCATGAACGATCACATCCGCAACATTGCCATCATTGCCCACGTTGACCATGGGAAGACCACCCTGGTTGACAAACTCCTGCGGGCCGGGGGTGCCTTCCGGGACAATCAGGTCGTGGAGGAGCGGGCCATGGACAGCATGGATCTTGAGCGGGAGAAGGGGATCACCATCCGTGCCAAGAATACTTCGGTGCGCTGGGGCGACCGCATCATCAACATTGTGGACACGCCCGGTCACGCGGATTTCGGGGCGGAAGTGGAACGGGTCATGAAGATGGTCGATGGCGTTCTCCTTGTGGTTGATGCCTATGAAGGTCCGCAGGCGCAGACCCGTTTTGTGCTGCGCAAGGCGATTCAGGAGGGTCTCAAGCCCATCATTGTGATCAACAAGATCGACCGGGAGCATTCGGATCCGGCGGGCATGCACGACAAGGTGCTGGAACTGTTTCTGGAGCTGGATGCGACGGAGGACCAGTTCGACGCCCCTACGTATTATGGTTCGGCGCGGGATGGTTACTTCAAGGAAAAGCTGAGCGACGAGAACAAGGACATGATGCCCTTGCTCGAGGGGATCTGGAATCACATTCCGCCGCCGAAGGCTGACCCGCATGGTCCATTCCGCATGCTTGCGAGCAACATTGGGTATGATGACTACGTGGGCCGTATTGCCATGGGCAAGGTTCTCAGCGGCAAGGCTGCCAAAGGCGATACCCTTTTTCTTCTGCGCAAGGACGGGACCAAAGTGAAGGCCAAGGTGACGCGGATCTTTGAATATTCCGCTCTGCAGACTCAGTTCAGCGAGGTGGCCGAGGCCGGGAATATCGTGGGCATTGCTGGATTTGAAGATGTCGACATCGGCGAGACGCTGACGTCATCGGAAGAGGATGTCGCTATCACCTTCGTCGACATCGACCCACCGACGATCAGCATGGAGTTCTCGGTGAATGACAGCCCGGGAGCTGGTCGTGAAGGCAAGTATGTGACCAGCCGCCAGATCCGCGACCGGCTCATGCGGGAAACCAAGACGAACATTTCGATTCACGTGGCGGATACCGATCTTGCGGGTGTCTTCGCGGTATCGGCGCGGGGAGCCATGCAGATTGCGGTGCTGGTCGAACAGATGCGCCGCGAAGGCTTTGAGCTGCTTGTTTCCCGGCCGAATGTCATCATCCGCCGCAATGAAGCCGGAGAACGGCAGGAACCGTACGAGACTCTCTACATTGAAGTTCCCGAGGAACACGTCAGCGGCGTTCTCAAGAGCCTCAACGAACGAAAGGGAACCCTTGTGGACATGAAGCCTCACCGGACTTCCACGCTCATCGAGGCCAACATCACCACCCGTGGACTCATTGGCTTTGAATTCGAACTCATGAACATGACGAGCGGTCACGGTGTCATGAGCCACCTTTTCAAGGAGTATGGTCCGTGGGCCGGCCAGATCGCCACCCGCACCAGCGGTACCCTTGTGAGCATGGAAACCGGAGTTGGTACTGCCTACAGCCTCGAAGCCTGTGCTGTCCGCGGCAAACTCTTCGTGGCTCCGGGCGATTACATCTATACGGGCATGATCGTCGGCGAGAACCCGCGTGCCGACGACTTGCCGGTCAATCCCTGCAAGGAAAAGCACCTCACCAACTTCCGCAGCGCAGGATCTGAAAAAGGTGACGGTCTCCCCCCGCCGCTCAAGTTCTCTCTCGAACGCGCCATCGAATATGTCGCGTCGGACGAACTCGTCGAGGCCACTCCGCAGAATATCCGTCTCCGGAAGCGCATTCTCGACCCCAACGAGCGTCGGCGTATCAAGAAGCAGATGGACACTGCCGGGGCGTCCTGAGTCACAGCATCAGAGGGATCTGGCGAGTTCTGCAAAGGGTTTTCCGGGCAGCCGGGAAACCCTTTGCCGTGTCTGCAGTCGGGCATTTATGCTGACGCCGCATGAAATGCGATGATTCCGATGTCAGGGACCCGGAAAGAATACGTTGAGCATCCCCGCTATGGTGCCGCGCCCCGCTTGACCGGGCTGGATGCGGACATGGACAGCATGGAGGTGCATCTTCATTACCGCCTGTGCGCCTTCACGAAGCCGCTGCTGGAGGCGTTTCGCCGCGGAGGATGGGGGATTCCGCAGCCAAGGGACGACGGTCCCAGACTCATTCCCGGGACGGCGATAGCGGCCGATCTGACGCGGCAGAGCGCGGCCACTGTGCCGGTGACGCACTACTACGATGAAGAGAGGCGGTGCCTTGATTGCCGCCGCTGGTTTCTCTTTTTCGCGGAGGAACAGCGATTCTGGTACGAGGAACTGCGGTTTCCGATCGAAGCCGACTGCGTGCGCTGCCATCCCTGCAGGCGAGTCGAGCGGGAAAGGCAGCGGACGAAGCAGGAGTACGACGATCTGATGACCCTTGCGGAGCCCACGCCTGATGAAATGGCCCGCATGGCCTTCGCCCGGATCCTCCTTGTGGAGGCCGGCAGCTTTCACCCCCGCCAGCTGGAGCATGTCCGCGCCTTCCTGCGGCGTCATCCAGACCATGAACAGGCAGCGGCTCTCAAGTCGAGGATGGAGCAGTCCGCGTAATCCAGCTCAGAACGGGCGGAAGCCATGGGGCACGACCGAGCCCGTTTCGGCAGACGCAGCGGCAGCGTGGCCTTATCCATGAGGCACGTTTCCACGCGGCTGACCACGCCGCCGCGGCATCACTGTTTTCCGAGGGCGGCGCGGATGTCGTCGATAGTGGCCGGGTCGTCGGCGGGACGGCTCATGACCATGGAGGTGACTTTTTCCGAGGCTGCCTTGCCGGCATTGACCATTTTGGGTTCCGTGAGCCTTGGGTTGTCGGCCTTCTGGGCTGGGTAGAAGTCGCGGGTGGTGGTCATGCGCGAGCCATCGCGGTATTCGCCCGTCCTGGCGAGCCGACCGTCTTCGCGGCTGGCCGGGGTGGAGAGGGAGCGGGAACCCTCGCGGTAGGACTGACCGGATTCGCGCGCGGCCCCGGATTCCCGGGCGGATGTTCCGTTGAAGCGGGATGACATACGCTGGAGGAAGGACTGTTTTTCCGCTCGGCTGAAGTCGCGGGTGCCGCTGTAGCGCCGGGTGACGAAATCGCGGGTCTGCGTGAATTCCTTCATGTGTTTCTCCGCCGTGCTGCCGGAAAACATCTTGCCGCTGAGGGCGTTGAGACCGCCGCTCTTATTGTCCTGGTAGCCGAAGGGGTCGGCTGCCTGGAAGCGGGAATTGGGATCCACTTCCGAACCGCCGAACGACTGCGAGAGGCTCGTCTTGGTGGGTCCGGCCACGACCGTCCGTTCCGTGCGGCAGCAGGGGAGCAGCAGCAGGGACAGAGCCAGGAATGCGGTGGTGGCTGGATGCATCGCGGGGGTCAGCGGGGCTGGTTCTGCCATTCGCTGAGGACGCCTTCGAGGTAGCGCCGGTAATCCGGGCTGCGGGTCGAGGCGATTACCCCGGAGAATTCGGCTTCCGTGATGAATCCGCGGTTAAAGGCGATTTCCTCAATGCAGGCGACCTTGAGATTCTGCTGGTGTTCGATCGTGGCGATGTAGTTGCCGGCTTCGAGGAGGCTGGCGGGGGTGCCGGTATCGAGCCATGCGATGCCGCGGCCGAGGAGTTCAACGCTGAGGGCTCCGTCGCGGAGGTAGGCATTGTTGAGGTCGGTGATTTCCAGTTCTCCGCGGGCTGAGGGCTGCTGTTTTTTGACGCGGTCGACCACTGATTCGTCATAGACGTACAGGCCGGGGACAGCGTAGCTGCTGCGGGGTTTCTTTGGTTTTTCCTCGATGCTGAGGACGCGGCGCTGAGCATCGAATTCGACGACGCCGAACCGTTCGGGATCGCGCACGTGGTAGCCGAAGACGCAGGCTCCCTGATTCTTCTGGAGGGCGGCGCGGAAGAAGTCGAGTTTTCCGTAGAAGATATTGTCGCCGAGGATGAGGGTGGCACCGGAGCCGGCGAGGAAATCCTCGGCGAGCAGGAAGGCCTGGGCGATGCCTTCGGGGGCGGGTTGTTCCTTGTATTCGAGGCGGATGCCGAGGCGGCTGCCATCGCCGAGCAGGTCGCGGAAGGCGGGCAGGTCCTTGGGAGTGGAGATGATGAGGATTTCCTGGATGCCGCCGAGCATGAGCGTGCTGAGCGGGTAGTAAATCATCGGTTTATCGTAGATCGGGAGCAGCTGCTTGCAGGCGATCCGGGTGAGGGGATCGAGTCGGGTACCGGCTCCGCCGGCGAGGATGATGCCTTTCTTGTTCATGGTAAGGATGCTGAGGGGAGTGGTGGTGAGCGAGTAAGCGCTGGTTGGCCGGGTGGGCAAGCGCTCGGGCAGACGGCTGGAGGTGGAATCTGCCGGCGGTCAGTGAGCGGTGACGCGGGTGAGGGTGCCGCGCTGGCGTCCGGTGCGGAGGACCCAGAGGTAAATGCCAGAGGCGATCGCCATCCATACGAGGTTGGTGATGAAGGCGAGGCCGAGGAGGGACCAATTGACGGGTTGGCCGCGGACGATGGCGCGCATTCCTTCGAAGACCGGGGCACAGGGCAGGCAGAGTCCGAGGTTCTGGGCCCATGACGGCAGGACGGAGAGAGGGTAGTAGACGGCGGCGAGGGGCTGGATGAGAAAGGGGACGGCCCATGCGAGGCTTTCGGCGGCCTGTCCCCAGCGGAGGATGAGGGCGCTGGATATCATGCCGAGGCTCCAGCCGAACATCATGAGCAGGGCGAAGAAGGGAAGCAGGTGCCAGCTGAAGAGGAAGACATTGAAGTGGTAGGCGATGCCCGAGAGGAGGGCGAGGGCCGTGACCGTGATGGCGATGCGGAGAGAGCCGACCACGAAGCCGCTGAGGATGTATTCGATGGGGCGGACGGGAGCGGCGAAGATGTTGAGGAGGTTTCTTGTCCAGACGTCCTCGAGGAAGGAAATGGCGACACCCTGCTGGGCGCGGAAAACGACATCCCACAGGAGAACGCCTCCAATGAGGGAGGGAATGAAGACCGGCACGGAGGGACCTCCCTTGGAAGACTCGAGCCACATGGCCAGATTCCCCCAGACCAGCAGTTCCATGACTGGCCAGAAGAGGAGTTCGACCAGCCGGATGGGATTCCGGGCGTAGAGGAAGAGGTGGCGGAGGACGAGGGCCTGAATGACGTGCAGGGACATCGCTTCAGGCATGGCCGTGCGGACGAGTGGCGTCAAGGCCCGGGGTGGTTTGTTCCGTGGGGGGCCTCGCCATTGGAATCAGCCGGAAAAGCGGCGGCGCCAGTCGCGCGGGGGCATTTGTTTGAGGCGGAGGAACTGGCGGTTGAAGTTGGCGAGATTGGTGAAACCGCAGCTGAGGGCGATGGTGGTGACGGGGATATCGGTTTCGGCGAGGAGGCGGCAGGCGCGTCCGATGCGGAGCTCGTTGATGAAGCCGGGGACGGTTTTGCCTGTGCGGGTTTTGAAGAAGCGGCTGAAGGCTCCGGCGCTGAGGTGGACGAGGCTGGCGAGGTGGTCGAGGTAGATGGTTTCGTCGAGGTGCTTCTGGATGTACTGGACGACGCGGTTGACGCGGTCTTCGTCGCGGGGGTCGAGTTCCGGGGCGAAGCCGCGGCTGGCGATGGGGTGCAGTTCCCTTGATTCGGCAAGCCGCTGCAGGATTTCGAGGACCGTGATGACTCTGGGGAGGCCGGATTGGTGGGGGCAGCGGAGCAGAAGGGATTCGACGTCATCGCGGGTCCGGCCGGTGACGTGGAGGCCGAGGGCTGCGCGGTGGAGGAGGCGCTGGACCTGCTGCATGGCCGGGAGGTCGAGCCAGCCGCGTCCCAGCCAGTCGGGATGAAAGTGGATGCAGATGCTTTCGACGGCCTGGGGGCCTCCGGGGGCGTGGGCGTCGTTCTGCCAGTCGTGCGGGAGATTCGAGCCAACGAGGACCATGTCGCCGGGCTGGAGGCTGGTGAGGGCATCACCGACGAGGCGGTGCCCGCGGGCCTTCTGCACCATGGTGATTTCGAACTCCGGGTGGCAGTGCCAGACGCAGCCGAACGTGTTGCCGCGGACGACGTTGCAGTGGATGCCGTCTTCCGAGCTGGCGGCGAGTTTTTCAAAGGCAGGCTTCATCCGAGGGGAGCGGTAGCGATTCCACTATCATGGAGGATTCTCCGCTCGCAAGGCCTGCGGACCGGGAAAATGCAGGGAATCGGATGCGGCTCCGTGGGTGCGGGATGGGAAAGCTTGCGGGGACGGGTGTGGCTGGCATCCTTGCGGGGATGAAAAACGAGATGCTGGGAATGATCCGCTGTGCGCTGCTGATGCTGGTGGTTTCTGCGGGAGAGATCCGGGGCGGAGAAGGGCTGGAGAGCAGGGAATTCATTTATGAACGGGCTTCCTTTCCGTCGTGCCATGCCTCGACTCTGGCGGAGACGTCCACCGGGTTGGTGGCTGCGTGGTTCGGGGGGACGGAAGAGAAGCATCCCGACGTGGGAATCTGGGTGGCGCGGAAGGAGGGAGGGAAATGGAGCGAGCCCGTGGAAGTGGCCAACGGGGCCCCGGCCGAAGGTTCCGGGGACAAGCGGTATCCGACCTGGAATCCGGTGCTGTTTCAGGCTCCTGGCGGGCCACTGGTGCTCTTCTACAAGCTTGGTCCGTCCCCGGAGGCATGGTGGGGCATGCGGATGACGTCCGGTGACGGGGGAAAAACGTGGAGTCGGCCCGAGCGTTTGCCTGATGGAATGATCGGGCCGGTGAAGAACAAGCCGGTAGTGCTGCCGGACGGGTCGCTGCTCTGCGGGTCGAGTACCGAAGATGATGGCTGGCGGGTGCATTTCGAGAGGACCACGGATCTGGGGAGGACATGGAGCCGGACGGCGGCGGTGCATGATGGGAAGGCCATTGCCGCGATTCAGCCATCGATTCTGTTCACGGGTGGGGACGGGCTGCTGGCGGTGGGGCGGACGCGGAACGGCAAGATCTTCCGGATTGCTTCCCCCGATGCGGGCCACCGCTGGGGAGAAATGGGGCTGACGAATCTGCCCAATCCGAACAGCGGGACCGATGCGGTGACGCTGAAGGACGGACGGCATCTGCTGGTGTACAACCATGCGCCGGGATTGCCGCCGCGCTGGGGTGGGCCGCGTTCGCCGCTCAATGTCGCGGTTTCCGAGGACGGGATGGTCTGGCAGGCCGCGCTGGTCCTCGAGGATGAAAAGGGCGGGGAATTCAGTTATCCGGCGGTGCTGCAGTCAGCCGATGGCCGGGTGCACGTCACATGGACATGGAAACGACAGCGGATCCGGCATGCGGTCATTGATCCTGCGAAGCTGCGGCCGGTGGCGATGCCCGATGGGGTCTGGCCTGCCGCGGTGCGCTGATGGGTGCGGGTGCGGGGCGCTTGGTTCAGCCCTTTCCCTTCCGGCGGGGGCGGTGTTCGCTGCGGAACTGGCCGGGCGGCATGCCCACCTTGTTCTTGAAGACGGCCGAGAGATACTCGACATAGCGGAAACCGGTGCGGTCTGCGATTTCTGCGAGGGGAAGATCGGTTTCCGCGAGGAGTTCCTTGACGCGGCGGAGCTGGACGCGGGTGATTTCGTCGTGCGGGCTGCGGCCGAGGAGTTTCTTGAAACGGGTTTCGAGGAGGCGGCGCGAGAGGGCGGCATGGGAGACGACATCGTCGACGCAGATCCCTTCGCAGGCGTGTTCCCGAATGTAGCGCACGGCGCGGGCCACATTGCGGTCTTCCACGGCAAGCACGTCAGTGCTCTGGCGGGTGACTACGCCGATGGGCGGAATGAGTCGCGTCATGGGGCCGGGATCGCGACCGGCCATGAGAGCTTCGAGGACCGCGGCGGCTTCGTAGCCAGTGCGGCGGGCATTGGGAACGACACTCGAGAGAGGTGGAAAGGCGAGCGCGCAGAGGAGTTCGTCATTGTCGACGCCCAGCACGGCAACCTCGTCCGGTACGGGAATGGAAAAACGGCGGCATGCATCGAGCACTTCGCGGCCGCGGATATCGTAGCAGGTGAAGACAGCGACCGGGCGGGGTAGCTGCAGCAGCCATTGGCCGAGGGCCTCGAGGCCCGCGTCGTCGTCCGTCTCCGCGCTGGCCGGCGGTGGCTGGTATTCCGAGGCGGCGAACCCGGCTTCCGCAAGGGCCGCGGCATAGCCATCGCCGCGCAGCTTCGACCAGACAAAGCGGGGATCGCCGCACCATGCGAAATGGCGGAAACCCCGCTCGAGAAAGTGTTCTGCGGCCATGCGGCCGACGGCACCCTCGTCGATCTCCAGCATGGGAAGATCCGGCAGAAGCCGGGCTGCACTCAGATCGACGGCCGGAATGGCCAGTGTCGAGATGACACGGGCAATGGCCGGATTCTCGATCCTTGCGATGATGCCATCGCCTTTCCATTTGGTGAGCCAGTGGGGTGGCTCGTCGCCGCGGCTCTGCTCATCGAGGTAGACCGACCATGGCCGATGTTCCCTGATGAACGCCTGGATGCCCCCGAGGAGACCGCGGGCATAGGCATTCGAGGTTTCGATGAGCAGCGCTACTTTCGGGAAGGCAGGCATCGGAGGGGGGTGCCGCCCCGGCCCGTCTCAGGAGGACAGAGTGAAGGCCGGCAGCTTGATGATCTGTCCGCCTTTCATGGCGGATTCGTGTGCGCAGAGACCCACGCACGTCCAGTTGGCTGACTGGCGGGCATTGGGGAAGGGTTCGCGGTCGTCGACGAGCGCGCTGATGATTTCGTGGGCAAGGTGGGGGTGGCTGCCTCCGTGGCCCGCCCCCTGGGTGAAACTGAGGTGCGTCTTCTTCCCGAGATCGTACACTCCCTTGGTGGTGAATGGCTGAATGGCTTTCGGGAGGCGTTTGGCGTAGTCGGGAGCCGTCACCTTTTTGGGGATCTTGGGTTCCGGCAACTTGGCGCGGTGCATGACGAGCGGTTCGTGTTCGATGAGGGGCCATTCCACAGAGATCTTGTCGCCGTAGACATCGATGCTCTCGCGGTACTGGCGGGCTGTGTCGAAGAGGCTGCGGATGATGCGGGCCGAGAGGTCGCTGTTGCGGAACTTGATGTGTGCAGTTTCGACGGCAAAAGGGCTGCCGTAGTGTTTCTGCAGTTCCTCGCGGACGGTGCCGGAACCGAAGCAGCTGACATATTCGGCGTCGGCTTCGGCAAGTCCGGCTACGGGTCCGACGCAGTGGGTGGCGTACCACATGGGGGGCAGTCCAGGCCAGTAGTTTGGCCATCCGTCCATGTCCTGCTGGTGCGAAGCCTGCACGAACTGAAGCTTTCCGAGAATCCCTTTGTCCTTGAGTTCCTTCATGTAGAGGTACTCGCGGGCATAGACGACCGTTTCCGCCATCATGTACTTCAGGCCCGTCTTCTTGACGAGGTCGACGATCTGCTTGCATTCCTCGATGCTGGTGGCCATCGGCACGGTACAGCAGACGTGCTTGCCGGCTTTGAGAGCGGCAATGGACTGCCAGCCATGATCCGGGATGGGGGAATTGATGTGGACCAGGTCAATGTCCGGGTCCTTGAGCATCTCATTGAAATCGGTGTAGCGCTTTTCGATTTCGAAGGCATCGCCAATGGCATCGAGCTTCGAGCGCGTGCGCTGGCAGATCGCGTACATCTTCGCCTGCGGGTGGCGCTGGTAGATCGGAATGAATTCGGCTCCGAATCCGAGGCCGACGATGGCCACGTTCACCTTCTTGTAGGATTTTTTCGCTTTGGCTGGCATGGGGTGCTGAGATGAGTGGAAAGATGGGGGGGACTGAGAAAATGCGACGCCACTGTGTTCCCGGAAAACCGGACGATCCAGTGATTCTTGCGTATTTGACTTGAGGAAATGGACACCCAGTCCGGTCAGGATGAGGCGGGTGCTTCCGGGTCTCGGTTCGCGGGGCGCACCCCGGAGCCATTCACTTCCGTGGCGGCGTGGTCTTGGCCGTGGTCTTGGCCGCTGCTTTGGGCACCGATTTCTTGCGGGGGGCGCGCTTGATTTCGACCGGGCCGAGTTCGCGCTTCATGATGGCGAAGAGGCGCTGCAGTTCGAGTTTCTTGGAAGCCGGGATCTCGTTCCAATGGGTATCGGTGAGCGCTCCTTCGATGGCGTAGGCGGCCACCACGGAAACAGGATGACCGGCCTGGAGCATGCGGCGGCAGACTTCGATGGCTCCCAGCTTGGCGAGTTCCGATTTGGTTTTGACTCCTGCATCGAGGAGCCAAAGGGCGGTTTTTTCCCCGAGATTCTTCAGGGCGGCAAGCTGGCGGAGGCTGGTTTCTGCGTCTGGCATAGCGGAAAGTCTATAAGCGCCGATCCGGCACTTGTCAGCGAATCAATCGCAAACCTCGGAAAAAAATTTCCCGACAATTGCCGATACTTGGCACGGTGCTTGCTTCCCCCGAAAAGTCGTCTGCTTTGCAGGTGCACCGGAGCGGGCCCAGGCAACCACAAACCCCATCAACCATGAAAAAAGTAGAAGCAATTATCAAGCCCTTCAAGCTGGAGGACGTCAAGGAGGCCCTCCACGAGATCGGGATCGAAGGCATGACGGTGACTGAAGTGAAGGGCTTCGGGCGTCAGAAGGGACACACGGAGATTTACCGCGGCAGCGAGTACACGGTCGATTTTCTTCCTAAGATCAAGGTGGAGGTGGTGACCTCCGATGACCGGGTGGCGGGAGCGGTTGAAGCCATCGTGAAGGCGGCGCGCACCGGGAAGATTGGAGACGGCAAGGTCTTCATTTCGCCGGTCGAGTCGGCGGTGCGGATCCGGACCCAGGAGAAGGACGAGGCAGCGGTGTGAGAACAGAAAACCAGAAGAAATCAACAGCATGAAAACAATTCTTGGAATCATAGCATTGAGCATGTGGACGGCCTTCGGAGGCCTGACGGCGGTGGCACAGGACGCGGCGCCACCGGCTGCCGCGGCGGAAACGGCGGCACCTGCCGCGGAAGCTCCGGCGGCGGCGGAGGCTCCGGCGGAGGAAGCGCCCAAGCCTCTTGATCCCGGGCATCAGGCCTGGCAGATGACATCGACGGCGCTGGTGCTATTCATGACGCTGCCGGGCTTGGCGCTTTTCTACGGCGGGCTTGTCCGGAAGAAGAACGTGCTTTCGGTGCTGGCGCAGTGTCTTGGCATTGCGGGCATGGTGACGATCCTGTGGTGGCTGTGCGGCTACAGTCTGGCGTTCAGCGGGGCTGGGAAATTCATCGGAAACCTGGACATGATTTTCTTCCGGGGGATTGATCCTGCGAAGACTGGCGAAGGCAGCGCTGACATTTCGAATGGGATCTGGGTGATTTTCCAGCTCACCTTTGCGATCATTACGCCAGCGCTCATTGTCGGGGCGATTGCCGAGCGGATGAAGTTTGCTGCGGTGATGCTGTTTGTGCTGCTGTGGATGTTTGCGGTTTATTTCCCGCTGGCGCACATGGTGTGGGATTCTGACGGATTCATGTGCGGTGGCCTCGCTGGTGACAAGGCACCGATTGCGGCGCTGGACTTTGCGGGCGGTACGGTGGTGCACATGAGTTCGGGATTCAGTGCCCTTGTGCTGTGCATCCTGCTCGGGAAGCGTCACAACTACGGCAAGGAGAAGATGTCTCCGCACAGCATGGTTTTGTGCATGGTGGGTACCGGGATGCTCTGGGTGGGCTGGTACGGCTTCAATGCGGGTTCGGCTCTTGGTTCGAATGCTCTCGCGGTGACTGCATTTGTGACGACCACGCTGGCGGCCGGGACGGCTGGGTTCGTGTGGGGCATGGTGGAATGGCTGCACCGCGGCAAGCCGAGTGTGCTGGGCTTCTGTTCCGGGATTGTTGCAGGTCTGGTGGTGGTGACCCCTGCCTGCGGGTTCATCACCTTCAACGGAGCCATGATCATCGGGCTGCTGGCCGGCATCATTCCGTACTTTGCGGTGGTCGTGCTGAAGGCGAAGCTGGGGTATGACGACGCTCTCGACACCTTTGGTGTTCACGGAGTGGGTGGGACCCTGGGAGCCATTCTGACTGGTGTGCTCGCGGACCCATCCAATTCGACTGTTGCCGCGGTCAAGGACGGCCTGCTGCTCAATCAGATCAAGGCCGGGGCGGTGACCATTGTGCTGAGCGTGGTCGCGACGGTGGTGATAACCTTTATTGTGAAGGCCGTGGTGGGCCTGCGTCCGTCTGCTGAAGACGAGACGATCGGACTCGACCTTACCGATCACGGTGAGGAAGGCTACCACGCCTGAGCAGTATCCAATCGGGGTTGCTGCAGAAACGCTGTGCCCGGGACCGGCTGAAAAGCTGACCCGGGCACAGCCATTTTGCGGTGGAGCGGAGAGCGGTTTGCGTGAGTGGCGTGTGCTCCGTGGCTGGCATGTCATTCCAACTCGGCAAGAGTGGGAAGAGCGGGCCGGAACGGAGACCGGGAAAGCCGGTCAGATGGTGCGGCGCTGGGCGTCTGCGGGCGGCCGTTCTCCTCCGTGGCGGATATCGTATGCGGTCAGGAGGTAGACGGCGTCCTCCGAGATATTGACAGACTGGTCGCCGATGCGTTCGAGGAGGCTGGTGATGAACAGTGCGTCGACATGTTCCCGGATGCGGACGGGATTCTGTTCCATGCGCGCGATGATGTCGCGGTGGAAGGCCTTGTAGGCGGCGTCGATTTCGTCATCGCGGCCCTGGATGCGGAGGGCGAGTTCGAGGTCGCCATTGCAGAAGGAATCGACGCTGTCCTTGAGCTGGGCGGCGACGAGTTCGTGGATGCCGCGGATGCCTTCGACTTCCTCGGTGGCAGGGTGCTGCATGATCTGGCGGGCGCGGCGGGCGAGGCTGACGGCGTGGTCGGTGATCCTTTCCAGAGCGGTGGAGACCTTCATGGTGGCGACGACGCGGCGCAGGTTGCGGGCGACCGGGCTGTATTTGACCATGATTTCGATCCCTTCGCGGTCGATCTTCTTCTGGAGTTCATCGACTTCGTCGTCGTCGGCGATGGTACGGTTGCAGAGGTCCGGATTTCTTTCGTAGAGGCCCTGCATGGCGTGGCCGAGGCTGCGCTGGGCGATGTCCCCCATCTGGCGGATGTCGGCTTTGAGGTTATTGATGGCGTCTTCAAACACCCCGAGAATATGGCGGGAATCAGTGCTCATGTGCGTGTCAGTTTTGTAACGGAGTCCGGAGCACGGTGGTGCCCGGGAGGGAGAGAGGATGGTCGTGGGGATCAGCCGTAGCGGCCCTCGATGTACATGCCGGTTTTCTCGTGCCGCGGAGCTGTGAAAAGGTCGAGGGTGGGCGAGTGTTCGATGATTTCGCCCATGAGCATGAAGATGCATTCGTCACTGGCGCGGCGTGCCTGGGCCATGTTGTGGGTGACCATGACGATGGTGAACGTGCGTTTCAGTTCCGAGATGAGTTCCTCGATGCGTTCGATGCCTGCGGCATCGAGAGCCGAGCAGGGTTCGTCCATGAGGATGATGTCCGGTTTGAGCGGGAGCAGTCGGGCGATGCAGAGTTTCTGCTGCTGTTCGAGGGTTAGTTCCGTGGCTTTGCGGCGGAGGTTGTCGCACACGGTATCCCAGAGCGAGACCTCGCGGAGGGCGGATTCGACCGCTTGGTCGAGCACGCTGCGGGAGAGCTGGGAAGCGGGGGTGTGGGCCCTCAGGCCGAAGACAACATTTTCGTAGATGGAGACGGGGAGTGGATTGGGCCGCTGGAAGACCATGCCGGTGCGTTTCCGGAGGGACGCGAGGGAGACATCTTCATCGAGGATGTTCTTGCCGAGGATGGTGATGCGCCCGGTGGTGCGCACGTTGCCGTAGCGTTCGTTGATGCGGTTGAACGAGCGGAGCAGGGTGGTTTTGCCGCAGCCGGAAGGTCCGATGAGGGAAGTGATGATGCCCGGGCGGATCTGCACGCTTACGTCGGTGAGGGCCTGAAAGCTGCCGTACCAGAGGTTGAAGTTCTGAACGTCGATGCTGATGGGAGATGGCATGGCGCGGGTGGGGGGAGTTCAGCCGAATTCGCCGTTGAGGTAGCGGCCGGTGATTTCCTTTTCCGGGGAAGTGAACATTTGGGAGGTTTCGCCCCATTCGACGAGGGACGAAGCGTTGATGAACGCTACGTGGTCGGCCATGCGGCGGGCCTGCTGGGTGAGGTTGGTGACGAGCACGATGGTCATGCGTTCGCGGAGGCGGGAGAGGACCTCCTCGATCTTCATGGTGGTCACCGGGTCGATGGCGATGGAGAATTCATCGAGGCAGAGGATTTCGGGGTCGAGGGAGAGGGCGCGGGCGAGGGTGAGCCGCTGCTGCTGGCCACCGGAGAGTCTGGTTCCGAGAAGGTCGAGACGGTCCTTGACCTCGTCCCACAGCACGGAGTCGCGCAGGCAGCGTTCCACGATGGCGTCGAGGCTGGCGCGGTCGTGGATGCCCATGCGGCGCGGGGCGTAGGCGACGTTGTCGTAGACGCTCATGGGCAGGCCCACGGGGAGGGGGAAGACCATGCCGATGCGGCGTCGCAGGCCGTAGACATTCCGGATCGCACGGACGTTTTCGCCCGCCACAAAGACATCTCCGCCGACGTGGGCGCTGGTGATGAACTCGATGGTGCGGTTGATGGTTTTGAGGAGGGTGGTTTTGCCGGAGTTGGCTGGGCCGACGATTCCGAGGATGGTATTGCGGGGGACCGAGAGGGAGATCCGGTCGAGCGCGGTGCGTCCGCTGTAGGTTACGGAGACGTCCCTGAATTCGATGTGAGGGGTCATGGCGGGAAGAAGCTCACCAGCGTTTGCCGCGGCGGAGGCGCAGTCGCAGGAGGACGGCGGCGCTGTTGATGGTGAGGATGAGGAGGAGCAGGACGAGGGCGCTGCCGAACTTCATGTGGATGGGCATGCCGGGTACGTCGCGGGCGATGCTGTTGAGGTGCATGGCCATGGCCATGAACTGTTCGTCGAGGCGGTAGGGTGTGAATTTCGCCCAGCCGGAATCCTCTACCCACATGGAGGCGACGGCTCCGGTGAGCATGATGGGAGCTGTTTCTCCGGCGGCGCGGGCGACGACCAGGATGACGCCAGTGAGGATGCCGCTGATGCTATTGGGCAGCACGATGGTGCGGATGGTCTGCCAGCGGGTGGCTCCGAGGTTCCAGCAGGCTTCGCGGAAGTTCCGGGGAACGGCGGCGAGGGCTTCGCGGGTGCTTGTGATGATGACCGGCAGCGTCATCACGGCGAGGGTGGCAGCGGCCACGAAGAGACTTTTGTTCATCTTCATGGCGGCGACGAAGGCGCCGAGTCCGAAGAGGGCGTGGACGATGCTGGGCACGCCGGCGAGGCTGGTCACCGCGATCATGATGGCGCGGGTGAAGCGGTTTTCGGGTGCGTATTCGTTGAGGTAGATGCCCGAGAGGATGCCGATGGGAGCGACGATTAGGAGGCAGAGCACCGTGAGGTAGAATGTGCCGATGAGGGGGCCCCAGATGCCGCCGGAGGATCCTCCGCGGAGCGGATTTTCTGTGAGATACTCCCATGAGAGGGCCGGCCAGCCCTTCACGAAGATGATGCCGATGATCCAGAGCATCGGGATGATGAGGGCGGCACTCATTGCGAGGAAGACCGACCGCATGATGGCGGTGGTGCGGTCCTTGCGGGCCTCGTGCTCGGTGGGGGCGAAGGGGTTATCGGTCTCAGGTGCTGGCATTGGCTTTGGCTCCCTTGATGATGAAGTCGGCGATCAGGTTGATGGCGCAGGTGATGACGAGGAGGAGGATGCCGATGAGGAAGAGGACCTGGTAGTGGGGGTGTCCGGGAGTGGCTTCTCCCATTTCCGCGGCAATGGTGGCGGTGAGCGTCTTGATGGGATCGACGAACGAGGTGGGGATCTGGACGACGTTGCCGGTGGCGAGCAGGACGGCCATGGTTTCTCCGACGGCGCGGCCGACACCGAGCATGCAGGCGGCGAGGAGACCATTGCGTGCGGCTGGGAAGAGGACGCGGTAGACGGTTTCCCATTTGCTGGCTCCGAGGGCCATGGCGGCTTCCCGGTAGGAATCGGGAACGGCCCGGAGGGCGTCTTCTGAGATGGAGACGATGAGCGGGACGCTCATGAGGGCGAGGATGATGGCTCCATTGAGGAGGTTGATGCCGAGTTCCGCGCCGGCGTAGCGGATGAGCATGGGGCTGATGATGGTGAGCCCGATGAAGCCCCAGACGATGGAGGGGATGGCCGCGAGGATTTCGATGGCAATCTTCATGGTCTCGCGGGTGCGCGGCCCTGCGAATTCGCTGATGTAGATGGCTGCGCCGAGGCCAAGGGGGACGGCCATGGCCATGGCGACGATGGCGACGGCGAAGTTGCCGATGATGAGGGCGAGGGCACCGTAGCGTGGTTCTGCGCTGGTGGGTCGCCATGTGATGGAGCCGAAGAATTCGCTCCAGTTCATGGATGGCAGAATGGGGGCGGCCTCCTGGAGAATGAAGTAGAAGATGGCGGCGACGCAGATGATGGAACTCCAGCCGCAGAGCCGGATGAGGAACTCCACCGGTCGTTCCATGAGGTCGGCGAGGTCCGCCCAACCGCGCCGGGAGGCCTGCGGCTGGACGGGGCCTCCGGCCGGCACCGCGGATGGGGAGCGGGATTCGGCACCGCTTTCCGCTGATGGATTGCTCATGGATGGGTGGACTTGTTGGGGGTGGCGGGGTCAGGGAAGCGGGACGCAGGCGGCGTCGGCGACGACCTTCTGGCCATCGGGGGAGCGGACCCAGTCGATGAACTTCCTGATTTCGGGGGAGGGTTCTCCGAGGGTGTACATGTAGAGTTTACGGGAGAGGGGGTACTTGCCGGACTGGGCGTCTGCGACCGAGGGCAGGACTGCTGGTTCGCCGGCTTTTTTCGAGATGGCGAGCCACTTCACCTTGTCGGTTTTGAAGGCCATGCCGTCGTAGGCGATGGCATTTTTGGTCGAAGCGAGGGTATCGACGACTGCCTGAGAGCTGTTCATTTCGGCGATGCCGCTGCGGAAATCCTTCATTTTGCCCTTCTTGGGTCCGTCGGCGAATTTTCCGTTCACGGTTTCGCCGAAGTACTCGAAGGTTCCGGAATTGGATTCGCGGCCGAGGAGTTTGATTTCGCCGGTGATGCTTCCGGGCGCGAGCGCTTCCCATGTGGTCACGGAGCCTTCCGAGGAGTAGATGGAGTTGAGTTGTTCCACGGAGATTTCCTTGAGGGGGTTCTCCGGGTGGACGAAGACAGCGAGGGCATCGATGGCGACTTCGAATTCGGTGGGTGTCTTGCCGTGTTTCTTCTGAATTTCCTCGGCTTCTTCCGGCTTCATGCGGCGGCTGGAGTTGGCGATCTGGATGCGGCCTTCCTTGAGTTCATTGATGCCCTGGCCGGAGCCACCGAGGGAGACCGTGATGCTGACGGAGGGATCGACCTTGCGGTAGGCTTCCGAGAGCATGGTGACGACTGGGCCGAGGGTGGTGGATCCGGCGGCATTGATCTGGAGGCGTTGTCCGCCGGAGCGGCCGCAGGAGACGAGGACGACGGAAGCGAGAGCTGCGCAGGAGAGGAAGGTGGAGCGTTTCATGGAGGGGGGCCTTTCTGGAAAGGATCGGGGAGGGGTTCTGGCGGGTTTGGGGATGTTTATTTACGTTGTGGAGGAATGGGCTGAGTTGCCATGCGTGCCGTGTGTCATTTTCGTCACGGCGGCGCGTGATGGTTCCGTCAGTAGTTCCACTGGAGCTGGAAGCTGATGCGGTCGGCGTCTTCGACGGTATTGTAGGGGGCGACGCTGGTATTGGTCCGTTCGAAGGTGTGGGTATACATGACGGAGAGTTCGATTTCGGGCCATGGGGACCATTCGACACCGGCGTCGAATTCAGAGACCTTATCCCACGGGGCGTTGCGGCCGAATTTGCGGGCACCGTCGTAGCGCTGATAGCGGACGAAAGGGTACCAGTTGGCTTTGCCGTGCTGGATGCGGTAGTTGGCTTGGACGTAGCCGCCTTCGAGGGATTCGGAACCGATGGTGCGGAAATCGCGTGCGAGCTGGGGGCTGCGGCCCCAGTTCCATTCCGCTTCGATGCCGAAGGGTTTGGGGTAGAGGATGGCGGTGACGCCGACGCGTTCATCGGTGAGGCCTTTGCTGTCGGCGAAGGTGGGGGTAATGGACTCATCGCCGACGCGGATGGAGCCCGTGGTGGGCACAAATTTCCCGGTGTAGGCGGCCGCGCCCAGTTCAAGAATCTGTTCTCCTGGGAGTTTGAAGGGGTAGGAAGCGCGGGCGACGATGTGGCTGTCCGAGTTGGCATCGGAGCGGTTGAGGCCCTGACCCGAGTAGGCTCCGAGGCCGAGCACGCCGTAGTCGCCCGAGCCCTTGAGTCCGTCCTTGATGAGGGATTTGAAGGTGCTGCGGACATCCTTGGGAGCCCAGTAGAAGAAGAGGCCGAGGTCGCGTTCCCCTTCGAGGGCGGTGTTGAGCGCTTCCGGACGTTCCATGGCGATCCGGTTCTGGGAAGACTGGAGGTTGACCCAGCCGAACGGGACTTTCGACTGACCGGCGCGGAAGCGGAATTCCTTGTCCGCGTCGATGGCGATGTCCGCGTAGAGGTCGCGCATGGCGAGGGTGTTGTCTCCGTTGCCGCCCTGTCCGCCGACGAAGTCGAGCTGTCCGTAGACGAAGAGGTGGTCGGTGGCGTCGCCGCTGAGGATCATGCGGCCCCGGCGGATCAGGAAGCTTTCGTTTTCGTTGACGGAGCGGTCGTTCTGGAGGTGGACCGGGGTATCCGGTTCATCGAAGAGGGAAGTGAGGCGGAACTGGGTGTAGCCCCGCCAGTTGATGTTTTCGTACCACTTCCCTTCGAGGGCTTTTTCGAGGAGATCGGACGAGGTTCCGTCGACGATTTCGTCGAGGTCGAAGAGTTTTTTTCTCGAGTCGGCGATTTTGCGGTCGAGTTCCGTGATTTTCTTTTCGTCGTCGGCGATGCGTTTCTCGAGTTTCGAGGCGCTCGCGGAGGCGGTTGGCGCAGGGCTGGGGCTGGCTGCCGGGGTGGTGCGTGGTGATTTGGCTACGGCGATCAGTTCGCGGTATTCCGAGGATGAGATGGAGCCGCGGTCGCGGAGAATTTCGAAGAGTTTGAGGAGGGCCGCGTCGTCTGCGCTGGAGGGGGAAGGGGAAGCGGCGAGGAGGGCCGTGCTGAGCAGGAGGCTGCTGCGTGACGGTTTTGATGCGGAGCAGAATCGGAAGAGTGACATGGCCGCCGGATTAGGCGGCAAACGGCGGGGTGGAAAGTTCTGCTGCGTGACAATCCTGTCACAGGAAAGCAGTGGATTGCGCCGGAAAGTATGGTTACCGCTTTCCTTATGTTACGGAATTGTCACTTGCCTTGGAGCGGCTGATCTTCGGTCGCAGGCGGCACGGGTTCGTCCGTGCCGGGGGGAAATCAGGCGAGGCCGAGGGCATCCCAGTCGAGAGAGGTTTCGCCGTGCATGATTTCGGCGAGGATGGGGATGCCGAGCATGGTTTCGAGGATGGCGCGGTTGGAGATGCTGGCGAGGTCGCGTTCGTCGTGGACGTGATTGAGGATGATGCCGGCGCAGGGGAGACCGCGCTGGATGATGGCGCGGACGGTGAGGATGGTATGGTTGAGAGCGCCGAGGCGGTTATGGGCGACGACGATGACCGGGAGATTGAATTCTGCGGCGAGGTCGCCCATGGTTCGGCCTGGGGCGAGGGGAACTTCCCATCCGCCGGCTCCTTCGACGAGAACGTGGTCGTACTGCGAGGTGAGGGTTTGCCATGCCGACCAGATCGGTTCCGGCTGGAAGGGCCGCTGTTCGAGGAGGGCGGCGGCCATGGGTGCGAGGGGCTGGCGGTAGGCGAGGGGGTTGATGGTCTCGAGGTCCGCTGGCGGGGAACTGGCGGCGAGGAGGGCGAGGGCGTCGTCGCGGGATCCGCAACTCACTGGTTTGAACCCGACTGCTGAGGCGCCCTTGGCAGCGAGGGCCTTGAGGAGGAGGCAAGTGACGTAGGTTTTGCCGGCGTCGGTATCCGTCCCGGTGATGAAGTAGTGCGGCATGGGGGAGTGGGCGCGGCCTTTATCGGGCAGGCGGGATCAGAGCTTCGGAGGATTGCGGCCGATCATGGGGTATTGTTCGACGTCGATGACGGCACCGCTGACGGGTCCTGCTTCGCGGCTGAGGAAGAGGGCGGCCCATGCGGCGATTTCGTCCGGGTGGAAGATGCGTCCGGCTGGGGCGAAGGCTGGGGGGAGGTGTTCCGGCCAGTCCGGGGCCATGCCTTCCGCCTGTTTGGCTTTCCGTTCGTTGGGGGTGAGGACCCAGCCTGGGTTGATCTGGTTTACGCGGACCCCCTTGCGGTGGAGGGTGTCGCCGAGGTTGCGGCTGAGGGTCTGGAGGGCACCTTTGCTGATGCTGTAGGGCAGGAGATTTTCCTCGCCGGCGTAGGCATTGACGCTGCCGATGTTGAGGACGCAGCCGCGGGACGCGGTGAGGAAGGGGAGGGCTGCCTTGATGAGGAGGAGCGGGGCGCGCACATTGACGGCCATGATGCGGTCGAAGAAATCCGGAGTGATGCTCTCGATGCTGCCGCGGACGACCCATGCGGCATTATTGACGAGGCCGTCGAGGCGGCCGAGGGCGCTGGTGGCGGCTGAGATGAGGTGGGTGGGGAAGTCCGGGTCGGCGAGGTCGCCGGCGAGGAAGGGGCAGCCGAGGCTGGCGGCGGTTTCTGCGGTTTCGGCTGGGTCGTGGCCGTGGAGGAAGACGGCGGCGCCTTCGGTGGCGCAGCGCCGGGCGATGGCTTCGCCGATGCCGGTGGAGCTACCGGTGACGAGGATGGCGTGTCCGGCGAGGCGCTGCATGGGGTGGGGTCAGCGGATGTGGAAGACCGACTGGGCGATGCGGTCGCCGCGCAGCGAGAATCGTCGCCATGAGCTGTGGTCGTTCATGGGGACCCAGCGGCGTTCCTCCTTGCGGTAGTGCCAGTCCTTGTCGTTCTGGTAATTGAAGCCGAGGCCCGAGCCTTCGATGATGTTGAGGATTTCGTTGTCGTGGTAATTGAGTTCGTCGTAGTCGGTGAGGGCGCGCTGGCCCATTTCCGAGTAGAGGGCATTGAGGTCGATGAGCATGTCATTGAGGCGGTCCGGCATGGAGGTGGCTTTGAGGCCGATGCGGCGGGCTTCCTTGAGCATGATCGGGTAGCTGTGGCTGGGGTAGTCGCTGTTGAGGTGGCGGCTGATGCGTTCGCGTTCGGCTGGGTCGGTGACGTGGGTGGAGAGGATTTCCTCGCAGATTTTGATGGAGAGGGAGGATGCCCGGTCGATGGCGCCGAAGACGAGCGGGTGGATGTGGGAGTAGAGGGATTTGTAGGGATTGGAGTCGTCGCTGTTGCCGGGAGCGGCATCGTTCCAGAGGCGGATGACGCGGTTGAGTTCGTCTTGGCTGACGCTGACGAGGTAATTATTGCGGTCGACTGGGGAGAGGTCGTGGGAGAGGGAGGTATCGACGGCGGTGAGGTAGGCGAGGGGGCCCATGCGGATTTCGTCGGCACCGAGGGAGATCATGGTGGCGGCGGAGGCGGCTTCGAGGGGGACGAGGACGACGAGACGTTCTGTGAACTGGCGGAGGAGGTTGACGATGCGGAGGGAGGCCTGGCCGTTGCCGCCGGAGGACTTGAGGAAGAGGTAGATGGTCTTCTGCCGGCCGAGGTGTTTGAGGACTTCGTAGAAGGCGGCGACGTCGTTGTGGCAGACCGAGCCGTTTCCTGAGGTCCAGTAGGCGAGGAAGGTACCGCGGACGGCTTTTTCGATGCGGCTGATGAGGGTCTGGGTTTCGCGGAAGAGGACTGGAGGTTTCCGGACCTCGATGGGGGGTTTGGAGCTGGGGGCAGGCGAGTCGTCCATGGCGGGGGTGGGGATCAGACATTGAAACGGAAGTCCATGACATCGCCGTCGGCGACCACGTATTCCTTGCCTTCCATGCGGAGTTTGCCGAGTTCGCGGGCGCGGGCGAACGAGCCTGCGGCGACGAGGTCGTCGTACGAGACGACTTCGGCTTTGATGAAGCCGCGTTCGAAGTCGCTGTGGATGACGCCGGCGGCGGCGGGTGCCTTGTCGCCGGCGCGGATGGTCCATGCGCGGGTTTCCTTTTCGCCGGTGGTGAGGTACGTGCGGAGTCCGAGGAGGTGGTAGACGCTCCGGATGAGGCTGGCGACGCCGGAACTGGCGACGCCGAGGTCAGCGAGGTAGGCTTTGGCGTCGTCTTCCGAGAGGTCGATGAGTTCCGATTCGATGGCGGCGCTGATGACGACGGCTTCGGCATCGTGGCTGTGTTTGACGAAGTCGATGACTTTGCCGACGTGGGGATGGGAGGCGGGGTCGGCGGAGGCCGAGGCGAGATCGCCTTCGGCGACATTGCAGGCGAAGATGGTGGGTTTGCCGGTGAGGAGGAAGAAGAGGCGGAGCTGGCGTCGTTCGTCGTCGTTCAGTTCAGCGGTGACGGCGGGTTTGCCGGTGTCGAGGTGGGGGATGAGTTTCTCGCAGAGGGCGGCTTCCGCCTTGGCTTCCTTGTCGTTCTGCTTGGCTTTCTTGATGACGCGTTCGAGGCGTTTCTGGACCGACTGGAGGTCGGCGAGAACGAGTTCGGTATTGATGACATCGATGTCGCGGATGGGGTCGACTGAGCCTGAGACGTGGTGGATGTCCTTGTCTTCGAAGCAGCGGACGACCTGGACGATGGCATCGACTTCGCGGATGTGGCTGAGGAACTGGTTGCCGAGGCCTTCGCCCTGGCTGGCTCCTTTGACGAGTCCGGCGATGTCGACGAATTCGATGGCGGCGGGGACGATTTTCTGGGTTTTGGAGAGTTTGCCGAGGGCATCGAGGCGGTCATCGGGGACGGTGACGATGCCGGTATTGGGTTCGATGGTGCAGAAGGGGTAGTTGGCGGCCTCAGCCTTGCGGGTGCGGGTGACGGCGTTGAAGAGGGTGGATTTGCCGACATTGGGCAGGCCTACGATTCCGGCTTTGAGCATGGGAGTGTTGGGGGGGCTGGGGTTGGTTGGAGAGCCGGGGTAATGGACGAGGGGGAGAGGGAATGCAAGGCCCGCGGGTGGATCAGGGAGCGAGGCAGGCGGCGCAGAAGAGGGCGGTCCAGAGGATGAGCTGGAGGGCGGCGAGGGCGAGGTAGCGGTTGTAGGTGCGGGATGGTTCGGTGCGGATGATTTTCCATGAGACGAAGCATCCGAGGGCGGCGGCGGGGAGAGGCCACCATGCGAGGCGGTGGGTATGGGGGTAGAGGAGCCAGAGAAAGCCGAGGGCGAAGGGGAGGAGGCACCATGTGGTGATCATGGCGCGGGCGGCGGCTGGTCCGGTGCGGACCGCGAGGGTGCGTTTGCCGCTCTGCTGGTCTTCGTGGCGGTCGCGGAGGTTGTTGATGGCGATGAGGGCCGTGCTGAGGAGGCCGGCCTGGAAGCCTGCGATGAGGGAATGCGGTGTCCATGAACCTGTCTGGACAAAGACGGTTCCGGAGACGGCGATGAGGCCGAAAAAGAGGATGACGAAGAGTTCGCCTAGGCCGAGGTAGGCGAGGGGTGCGGGTCCGCCGGTGTAGCCATAGGAGAAGTAGAGGGCGAGCATGCCGATGGCGAGGATGGGCCATCCGCGGGCGGCGACGAGCGGAAGCGAGAAGGCGATGGCGGCGAGGAGGGCGGCGGCACCGGCGGTGAGCATGGCCCGGGGCGAGACGAGGCCGGTTGCGGTGGCGCGCCGGGGTCCGAGGCGCTGGGAGGTATCGGCTCCTTTTCCTGCGTCGACGGCGTCATTGAAGTAATTGGTGGCGATCTGGATGGCGAGAGTGCTGAGGAGGGTACAGAGCGCGAGGGTGAGGTTGAACGAGTGGTGGATTTTCCACGCGAGGGCGCATCCTGCGGCGACGGGAGCGATGGCTGCCGGGAGGGTTTTCGGACGGGAGGCGAGGAGGAAGGTCCGGGCCTTGCTGAAGAGGGGCATGGGGGAGCCGATGGCTTCGGAGCGGCGCGGGCTCAACCCCGGAAGAGGCGGTGCCTTTCCGTTGATTATTTGCCCAGGGAGTCGATCACCCGTTCGATCTGGAGGGTATGCTTCCGCATGGTGAGGAGGGACTGGCGGAGGAGGACAGGGTCGCTGATCATGCCATCGAGGAGGTTTTCGAGGTATCCCTGGACGATGGAGAGGGGGTTTTTGAGCTGGACGGCGACGTCGGCAGCGAGGGCGGTTGGGGTTCCGCGCTGGGGGTGGGCGCTTTCATCGCGGAGGGCGATCCGGACGAATCGTCTCGTTTCGCTGAGCCAGACGGGAACGAGGGAGACTTGGAAGTGGCCGTCGTCGCGCCATGCGTCTCCGGGGAGGCGGAGGGTGACGCGGAGGATGGCGGCTTTGCCTGAGGAAGAGGCTTCTGCGGCGGCGAGGCTCACCTGGCGGTCGCCGAGGAGGGAGTCGAGTTTTCTGCCGAGGATGCGGCCCTTGGGGCGGAGCATGGCCTTGGCGGCGTCGTTGGAGAAGATGATGCGGTCGAGTCCATCGATGATGAGGCAGGCGTCGGAGAGGCCGTGGAGGACCTGTTCCATGCAGGGTTCAGCGCCGCGGGTTGGTGGCAGGGATTCGCCGTCGTCGGTGCAGCAAGGGGTGCTGGCGTCGGCGTGGACGGCTGATTTCTGCACCCACGCGAGTTGCTGATCCGGACGGAGAGGCTTGCGACCCATTGGGAGGACTAATGGAGCGAGGTGGGCGGATGCCAATCTGGAGGCCGTGACATTATCGACACACGGTTGGGAGGGAAAGCTGGTGGGATGGTACGGGTTGCGGGGACTGTATGGGGAGGCTAGTCTGGAGAAATCAGTGAATAATCTGCCGGGTCGATCGTCGGAAGAAACAGTGGAAGCGGTGTCTGCCAGTTCCCTGCCTGTCTTTGCTGCCGGAGTTCCGGTGGTGGGGGGAGACCGTGGGGATGAGGGTGATAGGGATTTGGTGCGGCGGGCCCGCTCGGGTGAGGCGGCAGCCTTCGAGGGATTGGTGGTGCGGTACCGTGCCCGGCTGTACGGGATGATCTACAATATGACGGGGAACGAGGCGGATTCGTGGGATCTGACGCAGGAGGTGTTTCTGCGGGCGTGGCGGGCGCTGCCGCAGTTTGAGGACCGGGCGCAGTTCTACACGTGGCTGCATCGGATTGCGCACAATGCGGTGTGTGACTGGCTGCGGCGGCAGAAGGTACGCGGCGGAGGGTCCGCTGGGGAATTTGATGACAGCCGGGGTTCGGTACCCGAGGCTGGCGCGGTGACGGTTCCGCGCGGGGGTGTGGGTCCGGACGAGGCATTGTCTCACAAGGAACTGGGCGAGCGGATCCGGGAAGCGCTGGAGGCATTGAGTCCCGAGCATCGGGCGGTCATTCTGCTCAAGGAACTGGACGGGATGACCTATCAGGAGATTGCGGAGTCGGTAGGGTGTTCGTTGGGGACTGTGATGAGCCGGTTGTTTTATGCGAGGAAGCGGCTGCAGGTACTGCTGGCTGATCTGGGGCCTGGGGATGACGATTTTAAGAAGGAGACTTTATGAATGACGATCCGAAACTGAATCCTGAGGAAGAGGAGTGCGTGCGCTGGATAGATGGAGTGCTGAGTCGTGAGCGGCTGCGTGAACTGGAGGAGGCTGTTCCGCCGGAGTGGCTCCGGGAGAGAATGGCGGCGCGGCGGACAGGAGATCTGCTGCGGTCGTCCCTTGTGGCGGCGGTGGAACCGCCAGCGGCGGAGTTTCTGACGGGGAGCATCATGGAAGCGGTGGCGCGGGAGGGGCGGGTGGTGCCGCGGGGGGCGGGGCGGCGGTGGCAGTGGTTTGCGCCGTTGGCTTCGGCTGCGGCGGTGGCGGCGGGATTCATGATCTGGAATGCGAGGCATCCTGCGGAGGGGTTGCCTTTGGTGCAGGTTTATGCGCCGGATGAGCGGGTGACGGCGCGGGCGTGGGTATCGGAGGATGCTGAGGCGACGGTGATTGACTTGGAGAATCTGGAGGCGCTGCCGGATGATCATGAGATCCGGGCGTTTGCGGTGGCGGGGGATGAGCCTGGCGGGGATGAGCGTGCAGTGGTGATGAGGGAGGAACGTGGGGACGGCCGTACGGTTTTTCTGCTGCGCGGGCGTGGGCCGGGGGCGGTGAACCCTGGGGAACTGCACTGAATTTCCGGGATGACCATGCGACTGCGAGTGATCTGTGTTCTGCTTCTGCTGCTTTCCGGTCTGGGAGTGGCGGATGAGGGTGTGGCTGGCAATGATGCGGCGGCGGAGGCGGTCGTGGAGGGGTTGCTGTATTTCGCGAGCGACGATGCCGGGTCACCTTTGCCCGAGAAGGCGGTGGAGATTGATGCGGGGCTGCAGCAGGCGCTGTCGGTGCGGCTGGCGAAGGTATTCGGTTTCCGGCACTATCATCTGATGGGGCGGCACACGCAGAAGGTGTTCAAGGAATACGAGTCGTGGGTAGTTCCGTCGAAGGATCTGTGTCTGCGGATTGATTCGCGGGGTCCGGCCGAGGGTGGCGGAGTGAGCGTGCATCTGCAGCTGTGGCAGGACAAGAAGGTGCTGGTGAAGAGTGATGCGGTGATCCGGCCAGGTCGTCCGGTCTTTCTTGGTGGTCCGAAGTGGCGGGGTGGGCGTCTGGTTTTCGTGGTGATGCAGCGGGCGGGTGGAAAGGAAGAATGACGGAAGCACCGTTGCATTCACGGGAAGCATCGGCGACGTGAGGCCATGATTTTCAGGCCGCGGGTGATTCTGACGGGCAGTTCCGGCCGAACCGGGCGGGCCCTGCGGCGGCTGCGCTCGTCCGATTGGGACATCCGGCCGTACAGCCGGAGTCGGGAGGCAGGGAGTGGCATCGGAGCGCTGGAGGAACTACTTACGGGGAGTGATGGGATGGAGGGGGAAGCGGTTGTGCATGCGGCGTGGAGCGTCGTACCGGCGACCGCGGAGCGGGCGGATGGTCCTGGGCCGGATCTGGCTCTGCTGGGAAAGCTGCTGGAGCGTTGCCGTGGCGTTAAGGCTCCGCCGTTGTTTGTCTTTCTGTCGACTGGGGCGGTGTATGGGGAAGCCGGTGAGTGCGCGAGCCGGGAGGCTGACCTGGCTGCTCCGAAGGGGCGTTATGCGGCGGGCAAGCTGGAGGCGGAGGAGATGATCCGTGCGTCAGGGTTGCCGCATGCGATATTGCGGATCAGCAACCTGTACGGGATTCCGTCGCGGCCGGACGATCCGCAGGGGGTGATTGGGAAGCTGCTGTATCTGGCCCGTGAGGGCGGTATTTTCACGAGGTGGGGGCCAGACAGCCGGAAGGACTATCTGCACGGGGCTGATTTTGCGGGAGCCCTTGATGCAGTGATCCGGCGGCGGCTGGAGGGCATTTGGAACCTTGCTTCCGGCGAGGCCGTGTGGTTATCGGAACTGATCGGGATGGTGGAGGCTGCGACCGGGAAGCCGATCCGTGTGGAGGAAGCTGCGGGTGTGCCGTGGGATGTGAGGGACAACCGGATTGATGCGGGTGCATTCCGTGAGGCGACTGGCTGGGAGTCGAAATTCCGTCTCAAGGACTGGCTGGAGAGCGAGGTGGGGAGGGGATCAGTGTGAGCCCATGAGGAAGCGTTCGCAGTCGATGGCGGCCATGCAGCCCATGCCGGCTGCGGTGATGGCCTGGCGGTAGACTTTGTCGGCACAGTCGCCGGCGACGAAGACTCCGGGGACATTGGTGCGGCTGCCGTCTTTTGGTTTGATGTAGCCGCTTTCGTCCATGTCGATGGTGCCTGCGAACAGGGAGGTATTGGGGACGAGGCCGATGGCGATGAAGACTCCGGCGCAGTCGAGGGTGGATGCTTCGCCGGTGATGGTATCGGCGAGGCGGACGCCGGTGACCTCGTCTTTGCTGACGTCGAGGATTTCCGTCACGGTTTTATTCCATGACGGTTTGATTTTCGGGTGGGAGAGGACGCGTTCGGCCATGATTTTAGATGCGCGCAGGGAATCGCGGCGGTGGACTAGGTGGACGGTCGAGGCGAAGCGGGTGAGGTAGAGGGCTTCTTCGCAGGCGGAGTCGCCGCCGCCTATGACGACGAGGGGTTTATTGCGGAACATGGGGAGGGCACCGTCGCAGGTGGCGCAGTAGGTGACGCCTTTGTTTTCGAGAAGGTGTTCGCTTGGGATGCCGAGGTGGCGGTGGCCGGCTCCGGTGGCGATGATGATGGTCTGGGATTCGATGCGTTCGCCGTCGACGGTGATGGAGAAGGGACGGCGGGAGAGGTCGACTTGTTCGACGGTGGCGAGCGAGCGGATGCGGGCTCCGAAGCGTTCCGCCTGCTGCTGCATGTTGGTCATGAGCTGGAATCCGTCGATGCCTTCGATGAAGCCCGGGTAGTTTTCGACGATGGTGGTCGTGGTGAGGAGGCCGCCCTGCATGCGGCCGGTGATGACGAGTGGGTTGAGGTTGGCGCGGGCGGTGTAGAGGGCGGCGGTGAGGCCGGCGCAGCCGGAGCCGATGATGATGACGTTTTCCATGGTGGTGGGAGCATGGGAAAGCGGGAGGCGGCATGCAAGATCGGATTGCGGGGCGGGGTTGTGGAATTGCCGCAGGCGTGATATGGGGGCGGATGAAGTTTCTGAGCTGCTGGTTGCTGCAGGTGCTTTTGGGGGCGGCGGGGTTGCTGGCGGCCGAGCCGCTGGTGCGGCTGGAGCGTTGTGTGGCGGTGCCAGTGCCGTGGGCTGATGGGGACAGTTTCCGGGTGCGGTCGTCTGAAGGCAGGGAATTTACGGTGCGGCTGTATGGTGCTGATTGTGTGGAGTGGCATGTGGGAGATGAGACTGATGCGCGGCGGCTGCGGGAGCAGCGGCAGTATTTCGGAATCGCGTCGCAGGGAGGGAGCGTGGAGACGTCGGTTGCATTGGCGAAGTCGTTCGGGCGGATGGCTGGGGAGCGCGTGGGGGTGCTGCTGTCGCGTCCGTTTACGGTGCACACGGCGTTTACGAAGGCGCTGGGGGATGGGCGGCATGAGCGGGTGTATGGATTTGTGACACTGGAGGACGGGAGGGATCTGGCGGCTGTGCTGGTGGCGGAGGGTTTGGCGCGGGCCTTTGGGGTGCATCGGGAGACACCGGCCGGGCAGAGTCAGGATGAGTACCGGGCGGGGCTGCGGGATCTGGAACTGCAGGCGGCGAAGCTGGGTCGCGGGGTGTGGAAGCACACGGACTGGGAGCGGCTGCCGGCGGAGCGGCGGAGTCAGCGGGCGGACGACGCGGAATTGTCGGTGGCGACGGGGAAGGCGACGGGGAAAGCTATCCGGGCCGTGGATCCGAATACCGCGGCGCGGGATGAGCTGATCCGGCTGCCGGGGATTGGGGAAGCGATGGCAAATCGGCTGATTGAGGGGCGGCCTTACCGGGTGGCGGAGGATCTGCTGAGGGTGCCGGGGATGGGGGAAAAGACGCTGGGGAAGATCAGGCCGCATCTGCGGTTTTCTCCGGGAACAGGCGGAGGGCCAGCCAGCCCGTAAGGGCTCCGGAGGCGAGGTCGGCGAGATGGTGCTGGTGGGTCAGGAGAGTGGCGGCGCAGCCGGCGGCAAGCCAGACGGTGGCCCATGGTTTCCATGGCTGCGGCAGTCTGGCGAGGAAGACCGGGGCGATGATGATGGCTTCGCTGACGTGGAGAGAGGGAGCCTGGTTGTAGGGCAGGTCGAACGTGTGGAGGAGGGAGAAGAGTGGGGCGGTCCAGTCGTCCGGGATGGATCTGGGGAAGCCGCAGCGGCAGGGCCAGAGGAGGAAAATGGAGCAGGAGAGGAGGAGGGCGAAGGCGAGTCTGCGCAGCAGGGTATGGAGTTGCTGGTGGAGTTGGGTGGCGAGGGGGGCTGCTACGAGCAGGATATCGATGCTCCAGTAGGGGACGACGAAGGGGGTGAGTCGTGGGATCTGCAGTTCCCATGCGAAGGCGAGGCAGCGTGTGGTATTCCGCTGATGAGCGAGCCAGTTGGCGAGGTCGTAGAGCAGGAGGAAGCCGGCTGCGATGGCGAGGCAGGCCAGCAGTCGGGTGCGGAGAGGGAGTGGTCCTTGATCCGTTTCGGGGGGCATGGGATGCGGTGGACTGAGGAAGGATGATGAGTTGGGTATGGGTAGTTGGTAGCGAAAGATTGGGGTTTGGGGGGCGTTGCAGGGGAACGATGCTGTTCCGTGCTGCGATATTGGTGGTGTTTCCTGCTGTGCTGGCGGCGGAGGAAGCGGCTGTGGAGCGTTTTCGTGCCGAGGTGGAGCCGATTCTGCGGGACCGCTGTCTCGAGTGTCATTCGCATGCCGGGGGGAAGATGAAGGGAGGGCTGACGCTGGATGCGCGTTCCGGGTGGGAGCAGGGGGGAGACGGGGGGCCTGCGTTGGTGCCTGGAAAGCCCGATGAGAGCCTGCTGATGAGGATGGTGCGGTGGGAGGATGAGGATCATCAGATGCCACCGGACGGAAAGCTCCCTGAGGGGGAGATTGCGGTGCTGGAGCGGTGGGTGCGGGAGGGTGCGGTGGATCCGCGGGTGGCGGAGGTGGCTGGTGGAAAGGATGGCGGCTGGTGGTCGCTGCGTCCGCTGGTGGCTCCGGCGGTGCCGGGTGCCGGGCACCCGGTGGATGTGTTCATTGGGAAGGCCCTGGCGGAGCAGGGTCTGGAATTCTCCGGGGAGGCGGGGCGGACTGCGCTGGTGCGGCGGCTTCATTTTGCGCTGCATGGATTGCCGCCGCAGTTGGAGGATGTGTCGGCGTGGCCGGAGGATGCATCCGGGGGATGGGAGGGGCTGGTGGACCGGTTGCTGGCGTCGCCTCGGTATGGCGAGCGTTGGGCGCGGCACTGGTTCGACGTGATCCATTTTGCGGATTCGCATGGATTCGAGCACGACGTGAAGCGTGAGAATGCGTGGCGGTTCCGGGACTATGTGATTGGGGCCTTGAATGGCGACACTCCGTGGCCGCGGTTTGTGCGGGAGCAGCTGGCGGCGGATGTATTTTATCCGGAGGAGAGTCAGCTGATGGCGGCGCTTGGGTTTCTTGGTGCGGGGACCTACGACATGAGTGCGGCGGGCACGGCTCTGATGAGTTTCGAGTACCTGGACCGGGACGATCTGGTTACGCAGACGATGAGTGCCTTTGCGAGCACGACGGCCAACTGTGCGCGGTGTCATGCGCATAAGTTTGATCCGGTCAGTCAGGAAGATTACTTTGCCCTGCAGGCGGTGTTTGCCGGGATTGGGAAAGGGGACATTGAGTACGATGCGGATGCGCAGGTGGCGGCGGAGCGGAAGCGGTGGACGGCTCTGCGGGAGGCGGTGGCGCGGAGGGATGCGGGTGTGCTGTTGGCTGCCGGGCAGGAGGAATTGGTGGCCTCATGGGAGGCGGCGCGGGGAGGCGGCGTGGCGGCGTGGACTGTGCTGCGGCCCGAGGTTTTCTGGGCGGGAGACGGGGTGGTGCTGCGGCGGCTTGGTGATGAGTCCCTCCTCGCGTCCGGGGCCTTGCCCGACAGGGATGTGACGGTGGTGACGGCTGCGTCTGGGCTCAGGGAAGTCAGCGGATTCCGGCTGGATCTGCTGCCGGATGAGTCGCTTCCTGCGCAGGGCCCGGGTCGGCCAGCCAATGGGAATGTGCATTTGAGCGAGTTCGAGGTACGGTTGTTCCGGGCGGGAGCGGCGGAGCCTGAGCGGCTGGCATTGGCCGAAGCGTTTTCCGGGTTTTCGCAGGACTCGTTTGGAATAGCCGGCAGCATCGATGGGAAGGCGGAGACGTCGTGGGCGATTCATCCGCGTGAGGGGCAGCCGCATGCGGCTGTCTTTGTGCTGAGCCGACCGGTGGTGGTGGAACCGGGGGATCGGCTGCAGTTCACGTTGCGGCAACTGCAGGGCGGTGCGCATCTGCTGGGGCGGTGGAAGCTTTCGGTGGCTGGGGGGCCCAGAGAGTCGCTGACGCTGCTGCCCGACGGCGTGGTGGCGGCGCTGGCGGTGCCGCGTGGGCAGCGGAGCGAGGCGCAGCGGTTGGAGATTGCGGCTCATGTGCTTGGGGAATGGGTGGCGGTGCGCCTTGCGGGGTTGCCGGCTCCGGTGACGGTATGGGCGGCGGGCCGGGCCGCACGGAACGAGCGGGGGTTGATCACGTATGCGGAGCCTAGGGAAATCCGGTTGCTGCGGCGGGGGGAGTTGGACAAGCCGGGGGCGGTGGTGAAACCGGGAGCGCTGTCGGCAGTGCCGGGGTTGCCGGGGCGGTTTCCGCTGGCGGACGGGGCACCTGAGGGATTGCGGCGGGCGGCGCTGGCCGACTGGCTGGTGGATCCGGGGAATCCACTGAGCTGGCGGAGCATAGTGAACCGGGTGTGGCATTATCATTTCGGGCGCGGGCTCTGTGACACGCCGGGTGATTTCGGGCGGATGGGGGGCGAGCCATCCCATCCGGAGCTGCTTGACTGGCTGGCGGTGTGGTTCCGGGATGAAGCGAAGGGGTCGTTGAAGGCCCTGCATCGGCTCATTGTAACCAGCCGGACGTGGAAGCAGGCGTCGCTGGAGCGATCGCGTGGGCTTGCGGTCGATCCGGAGAATCGGTTGCTGTGGCGGATGAACCGTCAGCGGCTGGATGCGGATGCATACCGCGATGCCGTGCTGGTGGTGAGTAATCGTCTGGATCCCGCGGTGGGTGGGCCGGGAATTGAGCATTTTGCGAAGAGTCCGGGGCCGCAGTCGACTCCGAAGCTGGATTACACGGCCTATGACTGGACGGCGCCCGGGGCGGGGAGGCGGAGCATTTACCGGGTGGTGTGGCGGGGCATGGCGGATCCATTCATGGAGGCGCTGGATTTTCCCGAGCTGGGATTGACGGCGCCGGTGCGGGGATTTTCGGCATCGCCACTGCAGTCGCTGGCGCTTTTGAACAATGAATTTGTGCTGCGGCACAGCGAGGCGCTGGGGCAGCGTGCAGAGACGGGCGGGTTGACGGCTGTGGAGCGGGTCCGGGCGATGTTCCGGCTGGCGCTCCTGCGGGAGCCGGATGCGGCTGAGTTGGAGGCCATGACGGGGCTGGGGGAGCGCCATGGGCTGGCTGCGGCGGCGAGGGTGCTCTTCAACGCGAGCGAATTTCAGTTCCTCGACTGAGAGCGAGTCTCCGCGTGGAATGAGACATCGGGAGCTGTGCCTGATCTGGGTGCGTGGGGGCAGCGTGGCTACCCCGCAAGGATTCGAACCTTGAATAACGGAACCAAAATCCGCTGTGTTACCATTACACCACGGGGCACCAGACCGGCGAACCGGAGGGAAGTGCATAGGCGGCAGCGTGAGGGATGCAAGGGGCGGCTGAGGATTTTTTGGCGGAGGCTGTCATTTGGCTGAAAAGCCATGGATGGGCACGCCGCGGCATGTTGCAGGGTCCGGCTGCGTGCCCGGATTCCCGCACGTGGCCGTGGCAAGGGTCAGCGTTTGCCCTTCTGGGCGGCTTGGCTGAACCAGTCGCCACCGAAGGGATTGCCCATGCCGCCGCCCTGGGCGGGGCGGCGGTCGCTGGAGGGTCGGGCGGAAGGCTGCTGGGGTGCGATGCCGGGTTTCCGTTCCTTTTTCTCAAAATCCGGTTTGGATTTCATGGAGAGAGCGATGCGGTTCCGCTGGAGATCGACTTCCGTGACGGTGACCTGGACCTGCTGACCCACTTTGACGGCTTCGTTGGGGTCCTTGATGAAGTGGTCGGCGAGCTGGCTGACGTGGACGAGGCCATCCTGGTGGACGCCGACGTCGACGAAGGCACCGAAGGCGGTGACGTTGGTGACGATGCCGGGGAGTTTCATGCCGACGGTGAGGTCGGACGGTTTTTCCACGCCATCGGTGAAGGAGAAGGCTTCGAACTGGCGGCGGGGGTCGCGGCCTGGTTTGGCGAGTTCCGCCATGATGTCCTGGAGGGTGGGGAGGCCTGCGTCATCGCTGACATATTTTCCGAGGTCGATGGCTTTCCGCCGGTTTTCGTCGCGGATGAGGTCGGCCACGGAGCAGCCGGCGTCAGAGGCCATGCGTTCGACGAGTGCGTAGCGTTCCGGGTGGACGGCGGAGGCGTCGAGCGGGTGCGGGGCGTTGCGGATGCGAAGGAATCCGGCGGCCTGTTCGAAGGCCTTGTCGCCGAGCCGGGGGACCTTGCGGAGCTGGGCGCGTGATTCGAACGGGCCGTTTTCGTTGCGGAAGGCGACGATGTTTTCGGCGATGGCGCTGTTGAGACCGGCGACGTAGCTGAGCAGCTGTTTGCTGGCGGTATTGACTTCGACGCCGACGCCGTTCACGCAGCTCATGACACAGTCGTCGAGGGCGTTTTTGAGGGCATGCTGATCGACGTCGTGCTGGTACTGGCCGACGCCGATGCTTTTCGGGTCGATTTTGACCAGTTCGGCGAGGGGGTCCATGAGGCGACGGCCGATGGAGACGGCTCCGCGGACCGTGACGTCTTCGTTGGGGAATTCCTCGCGGGCGACGTCGCTGGCGGAGTAGATGGAAGCGCCGCTTTCGTTGACGGTGACGATGGCGATGGCTGGGGGGAGTTTGAGGCGGCGGATGAAGGCTTCGGATTCGCGGCTGGCGGTGCCATTGCCGATGGCGATGGCTTCGATGCGGTGCTTTTCGATGAGGGTGAGAACGGTGCGGGCGGCTTCGACGAGCTGGGTCTGGCTGCCGGCGGTCGGGTAGATGACGTCGTGGTGGAGGAGTTTTCCCTGGGCATCGAGGACGACGGTTTTGCAGCCTGTGCGGAAGCCTGGGTCGATGGCGAGGAGGCGTTTCTGGCCGAGCGGAGCGGCGAGGAGGAGTTCGCGGATGTTGTCTGCGAAGACGCGGATGGCTTCGGCATCCGCCTTTTTCTTGGAGGCGAGTCGGGACTCGGTTTCCATGGCAGGGAAGAGGAGGCGCTTGCAGCCGTCGCCGGCGGCGAGGCTGATCTGGTCGGCAGCGGGGCCACGGCCGGTGACGGCGAGGCGTTTGACGGAGTCGAGGGCGCGGTCTTCCGGGACGGTCACGCGAAGCATGAGGAAGCCTTCTTTTTCGCCGCGGCGCATGGCGAGGAGGCGGTGACTGGGAACTTTGGCGAGGGGTTCGCTCCATTCGAAGTAGTCGCGGTATTTGGCGGCGTCGTTGTCCGCTTCCTTGCCTGTGAGGACCTTGCTGGTGACGGTGGCTTCTTCCTCGTAGATCTTGCGGACGGCGCTGCGGATGGCGGCGTCGTCGGCGAGGCGTTCGGCGATGACATCGCGGGCACCTGCGAGGGCTTCCTCGGTGGTCTTGACGCGGAGTTCCTCCTCGCCGTCCTCGCGGAGGAACCTGGCGGCTTCCGCGGCCGGGTTGGCGGAGGGATCGGCCTGGGCGGCGAGGATCCATTCCGCGAGGGGTTCGAGGCCTTTTTCCTTTGCGATGGTGGCGCGGGTGCGGCGTTTCGGGCGGAAGGGAGCGAAGATGTCCTCGAGGCGGGCCATGGTTTCCGCCTTGTCGATCTGACTGCGGAGGGTGTCGCTGAGCAGTTTCCGTTCGTCGAGGCTTTTGAGGATGGCGGTGCGGCGCTGGTCTAGTTCGGCGATCTGGAGGAGGCGGTCGCGGACGCTGGTGATCTGGACTTCGTCGAGCATGCCGGTGACTTCCTTGCGGTAGCGGGCGATGAAGGGGACGGTGCCGCCTCCCGCGAGCAGTTCCGCGGTGGCGGCGACCTGGGAAGGCTTGATTTTGAGTTCGGCGGCTACTTTGGTGAAGACGGCGGTTTCTGGGATCATGGGGGGGCGACTGGTCGGGTGCTGGAGAGGTGAAAGCGGCGTTTAGACGTTCCCTCCGGCGGATGCAAATGGTGCCCTGCGGATCCTTGAAAAGAAAAACCGGGCACCATGTCTTGACAGGTGGCCGGTGTGGCGGGGCGGTGGTATGAGTGTCCGTGTGGTCTCTGGTGCTACGAGGATTTCTGGTTCTGGTTTTCGACCCAGCGGACGGCGTAGCGGACGAGTTCCGTGCCTGACTTCAGGTGGAGTTTGTCTTTGATGTTGGCGCGGTGGGCGTCGACGGTTTTGACGCTGACCTTGAGGTCCGAGGCGATGGCGCGGGTGCCTTTGCCCTGGCCGATCATCTGGAAGATTTCGAATTGGCGGTCGCTGAGGGCTTCGACGGGGTCCTGGGTGGTGGGGCGTCGGCCCGAGAAGATTTCGAGGATTTTGCCGGACATGGCCGGGCTGACGTAGATGTCGCCCTGGAGGACCTTGCGGACGGCTTCGAGGACGCGGCGGGCTCCTTCCTGCTTCATGATGTAGCCCTGGGCTCCGGCGCGGAGGACGCGTTCCACGTAGAGGCTTTCGTCGTGCATGGAGTGGACGAGGAGGGCAGCCTGTTTGTTGTGGGCGCGGACGTCCTTGATGAGTTCGAGGCCGTTTTTGCCGGGGAGGGAGATATCGATGATGACGAGGTCTGGGCGGAGTCCGATGATTTCCGTGAGGGCGCAGGCGGCGTCGTGGGCTTCACCGGCGACTTCGAGGTCCGGCTCATGGTTGATGAGCTGGGCGAGGCCCTGACGCATGATCGGGTGGTCGTCGACCAGGTAGACGCGTTTCTTGATCATGACAGGCCGGCGCGGTGGTGGAATTTCCACGGGATACTATCGGAAGCAGGCGAGCCTTGCAAGGTTCCTGGAGAATCCCTGTGGGAAAAATAGGGGGAAGGAGGATGGGGTCAGATGGTACCGAGCGTACATTGAACCGAGAGACCGGAGGAGGGGAGTCTGGTGAAGGAGAGTCGCCCCCCTATGATTCCGGCGCGGTACTGCATGACGCGGAGGCCCATGCCTGTGCTGGCGGGGGTGGAGCCGGGGAATCCGGAACCATTGTCGTCGATGGCGAGGGTGGTCTGACCGTCGCTGTGGGTGAGGCGGATACTGATTTCGGTGGCTTTCCCGTGTTTGACGGCATTGGAGACGGCTTCCTGGGCGATGCGGTATAGGTGGATGGCGGTGTCCTTGGGGATGGGGGGAGGCGATGGAGGAGTGGAGCAGTGGCAATGGACGCCGCGGAGGTGGCGGGAAGTGCTTTCGGCGAGGTCGGCGAGGGCGACGGCGAGGCCTTTTGACTGGAGGACGACCGGGGAGAGGCCACGGGCGAGATCGCGGGTCTGGGCGATGGCTTCGCGGATGAGGCGGGTGATTTCCTCCATTTCGGCGGCCTCCGGGGCATGGCGGCTGCTGAGGCGGCTCTGGAGGACATGGCTCATGAATTCGATGCCGGTGAGGTGCTGGCCGAGGCCGTCGTGGAGGTCGTGTCCGATGCGGCTTTGTTCTTCTTCGGCGACATTGAGGACATCGGCTTCGAGGCGTTTTGTTTCGGTGATGTCGATGCCGCTGAGGATGACGTAGGCAACGCGTCCGTCGGCACCCTGCATGGACGTGGTGGACCATGAGATGACGCGGCGGTCGCCTGAGGGGCTGAGGATGGAGCCTTCGTGGGCACTGGGAGGGGCTCCTGCGGCGATGCGGCTGAAGCTTCTGCGGGCGGCGGAGCGTTCGTCTCTGGGAAGGAAGAGGTCCCACGGGCAGGAACCGATGGTGGCATCGGCGGAGAGGCCGGTGGTGGTTTCGGCGGCGGGGTTGAAGCGGACGATGCGTCCGTCGGGGTCGAGGACGATGATGAGGGCACCGGCTCCGTTGAGGAGGGCGTGATTGAAGGCATTTTCCTGGCGGAGAGCGTCTTCGGTGCGTCGGCGTTCGAGGGCGTCGGCGATGATGGCGGCGACGATTTTCAGGAGGGAGATGGCGTCTTCCGTCCACTGCATGGCGAGGCGGACCGAATCGAGTCCGATGAAGCCGATGAGTTCGCCGCCGACGGCCATGGGGACGAAGATGACGGATTTGATGCCCTGGGAACGGAAGGTCTGCTGATCCGTGGCGGCTTCTGGTCCGAGGGTATCGACGGAATATACGGCGATGCCGTCGAGGCGGCGGAGGCGCTGAGCAGCCCATGGGATGTAGTCATCGATGGCGAGACCGGTGTGGCCGTGCCATGCGGGGGTGGAGCCGCTGGCGGACCAGTGGTGGGTGTGGTCCATGAGTTGGGAATGACTGTGCACGCGGCAGACGTGGCAGTGGTCGACGCCGATGAATTCGCCCATCTGGCGGAGGGCTTCGGCGATGCCGGAGTCGAGGTCCTCGCTGCGGAGGCGGACGAAGAGACTGGAGATGCGGGAGACGAGGGCTTCGAATTCGACGCGCTGCTGGAGGGCGTTTTCCGTGCGGCGGATCTTGCGTGTGACGGGCCCCATGGAGGAAGAGGCGGCCTCGTCGACGAGTGGGCGGCCTGGGAGGACCTGATGGACCGTGAGTTCTTCCTGATCGTCTGATCGTTCAGCGGGGGTCATGGGATGCGGAACTTTGCGGGAAAGCGATATGAGGCAAGCGGGGTGGTGGCTTGCAGAGCGGTCTTCAGGTGGAAAACGGTGGCTTTTGGCGATGACGAGGGTAACCGGATCATATGAGTAGACAGATTGCCCCTGTTGTGGTTTTCAGCACCGGCCGCTGCGGATCGACGATGATTTCGAGTCTGCTGAGCATGCATCCGGAGGTTCTGAGTCTTTCGGAGGCATTTTTGGGCACTGCCCCCGATGCGCTGCAGTCGAGCTGGATGTCCGGGGATGAATTTGCTGATCTCTGCTTAGTAACTAATCCGCTTGCAGTAAAAATGATAGGTGTGGGAATGGATTGGGACGAGGGCGTCTGTGATTTCAATGTGCCGGACATGCGATGGACCAAGACTTCCATTCCGCCGATCATCCACGCATCAGTTCCGCACCACAGTCCGGATCCGGAGCGCTTTGATGCGGTGCATGATGAGCTGGAGGGAATGGCTGAGGCAGCAGCCGGGGCGGGCCACCGGGGATCATTTCCGGTGTGTCTTTGATCACCTGCGGGATCGGCTGGGGCGGCGGGTCTGGGTTGAGCGGACGGGGGGATCGCTGACCTGGGCGGCGAAGCTTGTGAAGATGTTTCCCGAGGCGAGGTTTGTGCATGTGTACCGGGATGGGCGCGACACGGCCTTGTCGATGCTGCAGCATCCTGTTTTCCGGCTGGTTGCGGCGGCTCTTCATGATATGCGGGCTGACCGTGGGACGGTTCTGCTGCGGGCGAGGTGCCGCAGTGTGATGCGGCGGTTTGGATCGGTGGGGTATCTTCTCAATCCGGGAAATCCGCTGCTGCGCAGGCTGGTTCATGGGATGGAGCGGGTGGCGCTGCGGGCGCTGCTGGAGACGATTGATCTGCGCAATTTTGTGGACGATGCGGAAGTCACCTCGGCTCACATGGGGTGGCTTTGGAACGACTTGGTGATGAGGGGAGATCGGGTGCTGCGAGGGATTCCGGCCGAAAGGCGTCTGGACGTGAAGTTCGAGGATGTGCAGGCGGCACCCCGGGAGCAGCTGGAGCGGCTGATTCGGTTCATTGATCCTTCGCTGGTGGATGAGTCGTGGCTGCGGCAGGCATCTGCGGTGCCGCGGGCGGCGCGGTCGAGTTACCGGACGCTCCCTGAGGCGGAGCAGAAGCAGCTGACGGAGGTCTGCCGTCCGGCTTTGGAGCTGCTGGGGTATCCCAGCTGAAGGCCGGTGGTTTCAGTTCCCTGTGCTGAGTGGGAGGAGTTCGATTTTCCGGAACCAGACGGGTTGGCCTTCGGCCTGGAGGGCGATGTGGCCGTGGGAGAGGATGGCGGGGGCTCCGGCGGCGAGGAGGTCCGAAGCCGGGGCGTTGTCGTTGGCGGGGTCGAGCTGGGGCCGCTGGTAGCGTAGGACTTCCGTTCCGTTAATCCGGTGGATGATGGTGGAGCTGCCGCGGACTTCGATTTCGGCTTTGACCCATTGGTCCGGGGGGAAGGTGGGGGCGGAGGAAGTGACAATGTGGCGGGTGACGAGTTTGCCGTCGATTTCGACGTGGGTGCCGGGGGTGCAGAGGTTGCCGGTGGGGCGGGGGCCCTTGCCTTCGTCGGCGAGGAACTGCATTTCGAGGCTGGCGGGGAAGCCCTGATCGAAGCGCATGCTCTGGGGTGGCTGGGCGTGGACCATGATGCCGCTGTTGAGGTTCACGTAGGATGGGGCGTCGGGCACCATGGAGCCGGAGAAGCGGTATTCGAGGCGGAGGATGTAATGGGAATAGGAAAGGTTGGTGAATAGGTGGCCGAAGTGGCCGTCGAACTTCTGGTAGCCGTCGTAGGAGACCTTGAGGATGCCGTCTTCGATGCGGAAGGTGCTGGCGTAGTTTTCTCCGAGGGGGCGTTTGGCGATTTTGATGGTCCAGCCGGAGAGGTCCTTGCCATTGAAGAGGGGGATCCATTGCGGCTCAGCGGCAGGGGTATCCGCTGCGAAGGCGGCGGCGAGTGCGGTGATGGCGGCGGCGAATGGGCGGATCATGGGGTGGGAGGGTGTCAGGATTTCCGGCGGGAGGCAATGGAATTGGAGCCTGGAGCGTGTGGTGGGCGGAAAAACGGCCGTTCCCCATGAAGTGGAGAACGGCCGTTTCTGTGAAGGTTGGTGGTTCAGAGTTTCCCGTGGGGAGCCTTGCGAGGGCTGCGCTTTTACTTGAGGGGCATGAGGTTGCTTTCGCCCATGCTGCTTTCGCGGTCACCGACCTTGAGGTAGCGGTAGTAGACCTCTAGCATGAGGGTACAGAGGACGGTGCGGTAGATTTCGGCGCTGCCGCCAGCGGCGGTGGAGGTGGCGGCGGCGACTTCACCGCCTCCCTCGACCTTGTAGCTGCCGTCCTCGAGCTGGTTGGCGAGAATTTCCTTCTGGAACTGGGCATTCCATTTCTTCCATGGTTCGCCGCCCTTCTGGAAGAGGGCCTGGGTATTGTAGTACCATGTGTAGAGGTAGCAGTCAGAGTTCCAGCTGAGGGGTTCTTTTTCGAACTGATCGACGAGCCAGCGGATGCCTTTGTTGACCTTGCCGGCATTGCCTGCTCCCATGGTCTGGAGGCCGAGGAGGGCGGCGCCGGAGAGGTTCCACTGATTGTAGTGCTGGGCGCGGTCGGCGTTACCGAAGCCACCGTCGGCTGTCTGGGTGCTTTCGAGGTATTTCTCGACCTTTTTCATGGACCCGGCGAGGCCTGGGATTTTGAGATTGGTGTGTTTGGCGGCCTTGAGTGCCTGGAATTGCCAACCGGTGACGGAGAGGTCATTGCGGCCGTAGGGATCGTAGCCGATGCCGTCCTTGTAGCCCCAGGAGCCGTCCTTGGTTTGTTTTTCGATGATGATCTGCACACCGCGTTCGAAGCCTTGGCGGAGGCCGGGAAGTTCGCGTTTCCCGAGTTTGGCGAACGAGTAGACTTCGCCGAGGGCGTAGGTGGCGATGCCGTGTTCGTAGGTGCTGCGGATGCCGCTGGGGGCCTGGGAGAAGATGCCGTTGAACTGGTTGCCGTTTTTCTGGCCGAGTTCGATGAGGAAGGTGATTCCTTTGAGGACGGTTTCTCCGTAGACTGGGGATTCCGGGGTTTCGCAGTGGCCGAGGTAGGCGAGCAGGGCCAATCCGGTCATGCCGGCGCGGTCGTTATTGCCCCATGAGCCGTCCGGGTTCTGTTTTTCCTTGAGCCATTTGAGGCCCTTCTTGACGGCGGTTTCGCATTGTTCGTTGCCGCCGTTCTCGCGCATTTTCTGGGCGCGTTCTGCGGGGGAGCAGCGGCTCTGCATGATTTTGGGGAGCGAGATGAAGCCGGCGCCTGAGCCGGGGCCCCAGCCCGAGCCAATGCCTGATCCGACGCCGCTGCCGGAACCGGTGCCGCGTCCAATGCCTTGTCCGGTGCCGAGGCCGCCGCCGCCGATGGTCATCTGGGTGAGACCGGAGAAATCGGTCATGGACGACTGGACGTCCGGGAGGGTGACGCCTGAGGATTTCGCCGAGGCGAGCTTCATTTTCGGCTGGGCGTGGCTGACGGCTCGCATCTTCTTCTGGGCGGCGTGTTTTTCGCCGCCGCCGCCGCCACCGCCGCCGCCGGGGAGGAAGTCCGGGGGTTCTTCGACGTTGTTGGAGGTCCGCCAGATGATGAAGAGGGCGAGGATGAGGAAGAGGGCGTGGACGATGATGCTGATGCTGAGGGAGCCGCCGCCGAGGCGGTGCCAGTAGCCGGTTTTGGGGCGGTCTTCGTGAGCGGGGGTGGCCTCGTAGTACTGGGGTTCCTCGTAGCCCTGGTATTCGGGTGGCGGGGGAGGTGGAGGGGGGGTGCTCATGGGCGGCAGAATGGGGTTGTCCCTGTTAAGACGGATTGAAGGGGACGCCAATTAGAAAAATTGATGCGGTTTGGTACGGAAGAAGTCGAGACAAAAAAGGCACCGCTACGGGGGGGTGGTCCGCAGCGGTGCCGGCCTTTGCGGCGATGGAAGGGCGTTGCTGGTCAGTTGTTCCAGCCGGCCGAGGCGCGGACGTCCTTCATGGCGGCGAGGATGGTATTCCACGTGGCTGGGGTTTCCAGCATGGCATTGGGGAACATGCAGCCGTCCCAGCAGATGTGCTGGATGCCGCGGGCGGCGGCGTCGCGGAGCCAGTATGAAGCGCAGCGGGCGATGTCGAGTTTTCCGTTGGGGTCGTCGGCCGGGCAGTGGCGGCCGGTTTTGTCATGGCTTCCCGTGCCGTGGACGGATCCGTCATTCTGGGCGACATGGAAGTCGATGGTCCATGGGCGGAGGGCGTCCGTCATTTTCTCGTAGGCGGCCCAGAATTCGGCTTCCGAGTATCCTGGTTGGAGGAGGGCATCGGCTGGGGAATTGTAGCCGAGGAGGTAGAGGTAGGTGTGGGCGAGGTCAGCCTGGAAGCCGACGGTTTCGGGCATGGCGGTGGCTTCGAGGGTATCGAGCATGGCCTTCCATGAATGCATGCCGCCCCAGCAGATTTCTCCTTCGGCGGCGAGGCGTTCGCCGTGGGCGGCGGCCACTTTGCCGGCTTCGCGGAATGTTTCAGCGATTTTCCTCGTATTGCCTGCGGGGTCTTCGGCCCATGCGGAGGGACCGCCGGCTGAGTCGATGCGGATGACACCGTAGGAACGGGCTCCGTGGGCTTTGAGGATATTGGCGATGCGGCAGGCTTTTTCGACGGCGAGGACGAAGTTGCGGCGGTCGTCATCTGAACCGAAGGCGCAGCCGCCAACGGTGCCGGGCCAGACTGGGGCGACGAGCGAACCGATTTTGAGGCCTTTGGCGGCGATGCGGTCGGCCATGGTGCGGATTTCCGCTTCGCTGGCATCCGGGTCGGTGTGCGGGTGGAAGAGGAAGAGGTCGACGCCTTCGTAGCGGGTGCCATCGACTTCGGCGGCGGCGGTCAGGTCGAGCATGCGGTCGAGGCTGATGGGTGGGTGGTCCGTGCCGGGTTCCTTGCCGACGAGGCCTGGCCACATGGCGTTGTGGAGTTTTGGAAGAGAGTTGGCCATGGTGATGTGGGGAAGTGAGTGGTTGGGGGGGGGAGGTCACCGTGCAGCCGATGCTGCTGGTGGCAGCGGAATAGAGGCAAGCGCTGGGTGGTGTCCAGCAAAATGAACGGGCTTGGGTTTTCGCCGGGTGATTCCGTGAAGACGTGGGCTTGTCATGGAAAGATGTGTGGTGGAGTGGGGGTGGAATGACCGTGGCGGAACGTCCCCTCACTCACTATGCGCTGCTGTCGCTGGCGGTCGCCGTGGTCACTTTCTTTCTGAAGCTGGCCGCGTGGCGGCTGACGGGGTCGGTCGGCCTGCTTTCCGATGCGCTGGAATCGCTGGCGAATGTGGCGGCGGCGCTGATTGCGTATGGGTCACTGGCGTTGGCGGCCCGTCCGGCTGACGAGGATCATGCGTATGGGCACACGAAGGTGGAGTATTTTGCGGGTGGCTGCGAAGGGTTGTTCATTCTCGCGGCGGCGGTGGGGATCGGGTGGAATGCGGTGGGGCGTCTGATTGCGCCGCAGCCCCTGGCGATGGTGGGGGTGGGGCTGGTGGTATCGGTGGTGGCGTCTCTGCTGAATCTGGTGGTGGCCCGGGTGCTGTTCCGTGTGGCGAGGGCGCGGCATTCCGTGGCGCTGGAGGCGGATGCGCAGCATCTGATGACGGACGTGTGGACATCTGCGGCGGTGGTTGTTGCGGTGGGATTGGTGGTGGTGACCGGGTGGGACTGGCTGGATCCGGTGGTGGGGCTGCTGTTGACTGCGCATATCATTGTTTCCGGGGTGAAGCTGATGCATGCGGCCATGCTGGGATTGATCGACACGGGACTGCCGGCCGAGGAACTGGCGAGGGCGCGCGGCATTCTTGAGGCATGTGGGGAACGCGGGGTGCACTGGCATGCCCTGAGGACGCGTCAGGCCGGGACGCGGCGCTTTCTTTCCGTGCATCTGCTGATGCCCGGGGAATGGACTATTGCGCGTGGTCATGCCGAGGCCGAGGAGATCGAAGCGTCTCTGCGGGCGGCGGTGCCGCGCCTGACGGTGTTCACGCATCTTGAGCCTGTTGAGGATCCGGTTTCGTGGGAGGACACGGGACTGGACCGTGGGGCCTGAGAGCGGGGCCTATTCCTGTGATGATTTCATGCCCGGTTCACCTGATGGGGCGTTCTATTCGGGCGGGCAAATTCTCATTGCAAAGAGGGGGTCGAAACGATACACCCGGCAACCTCCGAGGCAAGAACACCCGATAGCTCCCGATTCCGCCGTGAAAAGAAATTCAAAATTCTCCCTGCGTCTCCTCGTACCGGTCAGCGTGTTGGCTTTAGCGGCGGCGGTTCCGGCTCAGGATGCGGCGGCACCCGATGCCAAGCCGGCTGACGCGGCGGCGGGGGACAAGGCGCCTGCGCTGCCGGCCGTGGATCTGGGTGATCCCGATGCGATCATCAAGAATGGGGATGATGCCTATGCGAAGGGGGACTGGCTCAATGCGGCGGCGAATTATTCGGCGCTCATGACGATTGCGCAGAAGACCGGGGCGACGCCTGACAAGCTGGAGCCGCTCTACTTCACGCTGGGGGCATGTCTCTTCAACATTCCGAATTACGATTTGGCCTTCAAGACATTCACGGAGTACACGCAGAAGTATCCGACTGGGAAGAACATCCGGTATGCCCAGCTGGGGCTGGCGCGCATTATGCGGGCACAGAAGAAGTGGCCGGAGGCGGTCAAGCAGTATGAGACGCTCAAGAACGAGCCGGCGCTGCGGGACGATGTGATGATCGAGTTGGCGGATTCCTACAAGGAGAACGAGCAGAAGGACAAGGCGATCGTGCTGCTGGAGACCACGCTGGCTCCGGGGGTGAAGACATCATCCGATGTGCGGCTGGCGCTTTATCTTGTGGATCTGTATGCGGACGACAAGCCGGAGAAGGGGGTGGCGCTGCTGGACAAGGTGAAGCGGGCACCGGGGATGCGGCCGATGATTTCGGAGATCAACTTTGCGGCGCTCAAGCTGGCCGATGCGCTCATGGGAGACAACAAGCCTGAGGAGGCGCTGCCGGCCTATCAAAATCTGCGCAAGCACAAGGAAGTGGTCGATACGCTCAAGGAGCTGCGGGATGATTATGGGCGTCTCATCAAGAGCCTGTCGGCGCGGGTTGGTCCCAAGGATCCGAATGTGATTGCCAACCAGCAGCAACTGGCGCGGGTGAAGCAGTACGAGGCGCAGGCCAAGGCGATGATCGAGGCCCTTGAGAAGGAGCAGAACTACGATGCGGTCGTCTTTTACCGGATCGGGCGTTGTTTTGCGGCCCTTGGGAGGTTCTGGGAAGCGCGGCTGGCCTTTCAGTACGTTCTCGATAAGTTCCCCAAGTTCGAGGATGCGCCGAGTGTGCTTTATGCTCTTACATACTGTCATTACAATCTGACGCCTGCTGATCTGACGCAGGACAACATGAAGATGGGGGAGGAGACGCAGAAGCTGTGCCGGCAGTTCCTGAGCAAGCATCCCGATCGTGAGGAGACGCAGCAGGTTGCGGAGATGCTGATTACGATTGCGACGCGGAGCGGAGATCCTGCGAAGATCAACACGGTCTACGAGGAGGTGATGGATCTGATCAAGGACTCGCCGAACAAGAGTGTGTTTCTGGCGGTGCAGGTGCAGAACTATCTTGAGCAGTATGATTTCGACAAGGCGCGGGATGCCGCCGACAAGTTTCTCGGTTCGGCGCCCGCAGACGATCCGCAGCGGGAGGCAGTGGAGTACATGCGGGGGCTGACGTGGTTCTTCAAGAATGACTACAACGGAGCGGTGGAGGCCCTCAAGGCGTACATTGAGAAGTATCCATCGGGTCAGTACATTGCGGATGCGAAGTACCGCCGGGCGTTCCTTGTGCTGGGGGAAGAGCGGCAGAAGAAGAACAAGAAGGGGAACCCTCAGTTCCGGAATGTGATTCAGTACGCGGAGGACATCATCAAGAACCATTTTGGCACTCCATCGGTGGCGGATGCCTATGCCCTCATCGGGGATGCCTACAAGGACATGACCGGGTCCGAGATGCAGGATGCGGGACTGACGCCGGAGACTCTGGAGACGGCCACCGCGGATGCCTATGTCAATGCGGTGAAGAATGCGGCAGCGGAGCAGGTGGCTGAGTACAGTCTAACGCAGGCGGCGCCGATGCTGAAGGCGCAGAGCCGCTGGCCTGAACTCATCACGCTGTACGAAGGTTTCCGGAAGCAGTGGCCCGAGAACCGTCAGTCGCTTGCGGCGGTCGGGGAAATCTGCACAGCGATTGTGCGGCGGAGCGACGGGGCCTTTGCGGATGAGATAGCGGCTGCGGAGGAGAAGAAGGACGAAGCGGCGGTGAAGAAATTCATGGAACAGCGGGTGGAGTCGCGGGAGAAGGCGCAGGCGGAGAGCCGGCAGTTCCTGGCCGAGACGATCACGGAAAACATCAACAATCCGCGCAAGGATGGGGTGGAGGATCTCATGCAGCAACTGGCTGTGGCGGCCATACCCAAGCGGAAGCCGGCTCCGGTGCCGCCTGCCAATCCTGCGGCGACTACGGACCCTGCGGTGAAGAGCGAACCGCCGAAGCGTCCGCCGCCGCCGACGGTGGAGGAACTGGGCAAGCCAGCTGAGGCGGAACTGGACCGTCTGCTCGGGGAGAAGGATCTGTCGGCGATCGGCAAGGCGCGGCTAGTTTATGTGAAGTCCCTGCTGTACAGGAATCTGGAGGCCAAGCAGCCCCGGAAGAAGGACGACAAGGGGCAATATATTGTCGACAATGCGCCGAAGCGTTCGGATGAGCTGATGCAGCAGCTGACGACCGAGTTTCGCCCTGAGGATTACAGTGGGCGGCTCCTCGCGGTGGTGGGCGATCATCTGCAGAAGGCGGGCGAGCGGGACAAGGCGGCGCAATGCTATAACCGGCTGCTGCAGTTCTTCCCGCAGTCGGCCTTTGTGGATTGGGGAGCGGTGGGGCTGGGTCAGATGGCCCTTGAGGACAAGGATTACGAAACGGCTCTTGCGAAGTTCAACGTGGCCACGGAGGAATTTCCGGGAATGAAGTATGGCGAGGCGCTCCTTGGGAAATCCCGGGCGCTCATGGAGCTGAAGCGGTTTGGGGATGCCGAGAAGGATCCGGCGAACAGTCCTGAGAAGATGCTGAAGGAACTGCTTGGGGACAAGACGACGCCGCCCGAGACGAAGGCGGAGGCCACTTGGCTGCTTGGGGAAGTCCGTTTTGCGCAGCAGGATTATGGTGACGCGTTCAACTATTTCCAGCGCCTCTATCTATCATTCCTGAAGTTTCCGAAGTGGGTGGCCCGGGGTTATCTGCGGGCAGGGGAGACGAAGGAGGCCCTGCAAAAATACACGGACGCCAAGGATGTGTACAAGGAAGCGGTCGAGACCCCGAAGATCAGCGAGCGGATCAAGGGCGAGGCTGACTTCCAGAAGATTCAGGAAAATTACCGCAAACTCTGATGGCCTGTCCTTCTGTCATGAATTTCTCAATCAGATCCCTGACTGCCGCGGCTTCTCTGCTGCTGGTTCTATCTGCGGGCCCGGCGGGTGCGCAGCGGCTCTATTTCGCCAATGGGGCGGACGTCGACTGGAGCGAGGTGACTCTTTCCGGCAGCAACATTCAGAAGAAGATCCGCCAAGCGGATGGCCGGGATGGCTATGCGAGCATTCCGGCGTCGAATGTGGCCCGGGTGGACTGGCCGTTTCCGGCCGAACTGGCGGATGCGGGCGAGGCCCTCAGCCGTGGCAATTACGATGAAGCGCTCAAGAATGCGGAGGCCGTGCGGGCGATTCACCGGAACTGGAAGGACAAGCCGGGGTCGTGGTACGTTCCTGCGACGCTCATTGCGCTCGAATGTCATATCCGGAAGAACAACAATGCGGAGGCCGACAAGATTTTTCCGGAGCTGCGCAACATGCAGCTGAGCAGTGACTACCAGAAGGGTGCCGGGATGATGGAGGCGCTTCAGCAGTTTCAGAAGGGGATGACTGGTCCGGCCCTGCAGAAGGCCAACACGCTGCTGGCGGGAACGGAAAATTCCGCGGTGCTTGCCCGACTTTACAATCTGATTGGCGACATTCAGTTCAAGAGGGAGGCGTACAAGGAGGCCCTTGATGCCTATCTGCAGATTCCGGTGTTTTTCGGAACCCAGGCCGCTCTGCTGCCGGGTGCGGAGTTCGGGGCCGCGCGTTCCCTCATGCGGCTGCGGCGGCTGGAAGATGCCAATGTGGCACTTGATCGGATTCTCCAGCGCTACAAGGGAACGTGGGTGGAGGCACCGGCGCGCAAGGAGAAAGAAGATCTTGAGAAGGTGATTGGCGCCGGTGGGGCCGAGGCGGCCGGCAAAGAGGCTGGTGAAAAGCCGGCCGAAGGTGCGGCTCCTGAAAAAACCGAATGATTTCCGAGAAAAAGCCTACCCAAGAGCGAATCCTGTTTCCTAGAATCTGTCAAAAGCGACCCCATCCGAACCATCATCGAATTTCCCAAACACCTGCCATGAACGCCAAACGTCTTCTGCGTCCCTTCCCCATTGCCACCGTTTTTTCCCTGCTCGCCACTCCGCTTGTGCTGGCGGCCGAGGAAGAAGCGAAGGGTGGATTCTCCGAAAAGTCTCTCTGGGACATGATTGTCCTCGGGGGGCCGGTGATGATCTTTCTTTTCCTGTTCTCGATCGGGATGGTCTGGCTGGTGATTGACGGGGTGCAGCGTTCCTCGCTCAAGCGGCTCATGCCGGAAGGCGAGCTGGAGAAGATGCGGAACTATTTCCGGGCGGGCGACTATGTGGGAGCTCACCAGAGCTGCGTGGACAATCCCTGTGCCTTCAACAATGTGGTGCGGGCTGGTCTGGTGAACGTGGGGGATGGCAAGGATGCGACCGAGGAAGCGATCCTTGCGGAGATCAACCGCGAGCAGCAGCGTCAGGCGACGCGGCTGTCCTATCTTTCCGTCATTGGGGTTTGCACGCCGATGGTGGGTCTGATTGGAACGGTGTTCGGGATGATCGGGGCCTTCGGAGAACTGGGCAAAGGCGGAGCCACCCAGAACACGGAAGCGCTTTCCGAGAAAATCGGCGAGGTGCTGGTGGCGACGGCATCTGGTCTGGTGATCGCGGTGCCAGCCTTCATGGGCTTCTACTTCCTGCGCAACCGTCTCCAGGGATCGGTGCACGAGATGGAGAACGAAGTGGCCAACCTCTTCCGGAAGTTCCCGTATCATCTGGCTGAGGGAGTTCACGTGGGCGACCAGGAACTCTACGCCAATGCGCCGGCCTGGGTGGAAGGTGGCGCGGGCGACGCCGTGCAGGCCTGAGCCTGACGGATAAATTACTTCAACCAACCTTCACTCTAAAAACCTATGGGCGGCGGCGGCGGCGGCATGGAAAGCGGGGAGCCTGAGTTTCAGGTCGCTCCGATGATTGACGTGCTCCTTGTGATTCTCATTTTCTTCATGAGCATCACGACGGCGCAGATTGAGAAGCTCGACAAGTCGATTGCGCTTCCGGTGGCACCTGATGCCAAGGAGCGGAAGCCTGACAAGAACCAGCGGACGGTGAACGTGCGCTGGAACAAGAACGAGCAGAAGGCCCTTATGACCTTCGGGGGGCTAGAGTGGCAGGACCGGGAGGGACTGGCCGAGGAACTCCGGAAGATTGCGGACACCATGCCGGACGGCAAGGGGGGTACGCGACTGGAGATTCTGGTGCGGGCTGACCGGGCGACGCCTGCCAAGGAAGTGCAGGCGGCCATTGCGGTCATTGCTCAATCAACTGCTGCGGTGGCCTACGCCACGCACAACCGCTGAACTATCTTCATGAAGCGACACCGCCATCAGAGTCAGAAGGAAGAGGAAGTGGGCTTTCAGATTGCCCCAATGATCGACGTGGTCTTTGTGATCATGCTCTTCTTCATGGTGCAGGCGGGGAACCGCCAGGTGGAGACCGAGTTGAAGATGAAGCTGCCATCGACGGAGCCAGGGGATGACGCGAGTGACACTCCGATGGAGGAACAGGTATCGGTCGATCAGGACGGGGCGATCAGCCACAATGATGAGCCGGTATCGCAGGGGGAGCTGAAGGCGAACTTCAAACGGCTGGCGCAGCAGGCGAAGGCCGAAGGAGGGACGCCGATCATTGTGACGATCACTGCGGAGTCGACGACTCCGTGGGAGAAGGTTGTGGATGTCATGAATGCGATGCAGTTTGCGGGCATTGCGAACGTTACTTTTTCAGTCAATGAGGAATTCTGATGGTGGCTTCCGGTTTCTCCAGGAAAGCCCGGCAGTGGGCCGTTCCGGGATGAGCTGTATTGTCTGAGAGCACGACTAAACCTGAGGAATCTGCTATGAAGCCATCCCGTTCTCCTGTTTCTCCGGAAGTGAAGCCTGTGGTTCCGCCGTCGCTGCCCGGGGATGCTTCTGCGGGTGACTTGCTGGATGGGGAGGAAGCTCCGAAGAAGGATGGGCCGTTCATGGCCTACTGGAAGAAGATTGGCGGCGGATCGTTCACGATTTCGCTGCTGCTGCATATTCTCTTTCTGATTGCGGCGATTCTGATCGTCTGGACGACCTCGAATGCGGGGACGGAGGAGAACATTGACTTTCTGAGTGGCGGGGGAGGCGGGACGGAAGGGAACACGAAGATCAACGAGAAGCGGCGTCAGATGATGGTGAACAAGGCTCCTGCGATGAAGATTGCGGCGAAGACGAGCGGGGCCATCACGCTGCCGGATACGTCGTCGACGCTGGCGGACATGAGCACGCTGTCGGTGACGTCCGGGATGATGAGCGGGACGCCGGGGAGCGGTGGCGGCTTTGGTGGCGGCAAGGGAACGGGGCGTGGAACCGGGATGGGATCGGGTTTCGGGCCGGGGAGTCAGCCTGGGTTCACGGCGAACTTTCTGGGGCTGACGTCGATGGGGAACAACATCATTTTCTGCATCGACACATCTGGCAGCATGCGGACGAATCTGTCAGCGGCGGGGATTACCGCGCTGCGGCGTGAGTTGAAGAAGGTGATTGATGGGCTGCCTCCGTCGGCGCAGTTCAACATCATCTGTTTTGGTCAGAACGGGGATTTGTTCAAATCGAAGAGTGTCACGGCGACGCAGGAGATGAAGAACGAGGCGACGCGGTTCATGGAAGGGTACTATGGGGGCGGAAGTGCGGATTTCGGGCGGACGAGGACGGAGAAGTACGGGCGGGCCGGCAAGGATGCCCTTGGCATCGAGTACACGGCGATTCTCACCGAGGACATCCAGGAGCTGGCGGGAACGGAGGGAGGCAGTCGGATTGATCTGGCGATGGTGGCGGCCTTTGAGCGGAAGCCGACGACGCTCTATGTGCTGAGCGACGGTGCACCGGGAACGCGCATGGCGGGTGAACCGGCCATGGACAAGGATGACATCATCAAGCTGATCTACACGAAGTTCGAGAAGATGCTGGGGAAGACGTCCAAGATGCAGGTGAATACGATTTCGATTTATTCGAATTCCGAGGAAGGACGGGAAGGGGAGAAGTTTCTGAAGAAGCTGGCGGCGAAGTTCGGGGGCAAGCACAAGGAGATCAAGCCTGACAAGTTGTGAGGAAGCTGCGGCAGGTTGTGGCGGCGGTCGCGGTTTTCCTTCCTTGCCTCTGCGGGGCAGCGGAACCGGGAAGTGACCTGCGGGTTGTTCCTGCGGGCAATGGCCGGGCGTTTCAGCTGCGGGATCGGTCGTTCAGCGATCTGAGTGGGCTGACGTGGGTGGGTGGCAACCGCTATGCTGCGGTGTCCGACAAGGTGGCGGCGGTGATTCCGCTGATTCTGGCGGTGGATGGGCGGGGTCAGGTGACTGGGGTGGAGCCGGCGGCTCCGGTTCCGGTGGTGACGAAGCTGAAGGATTTCGAGGGGATTGCATGGGATGGGGTGTCGGGTCGGTTTCATGTGAGTGCGGAGGGCGGGCCGGGAATTCAGGCGTTTGCGGCGGCGGATGGCCGGGCTTCTGCGCCGTGGCGGCTCCCGTCCGAGTTTGCGATGGTGCGGCCGAATCTGGCACTGGAGTCACTGACCTTGGAGTCGTCCTCGGGGCGATGCTGGACGGCCAATGAGGAAGCGCTTTCCGTCGATGGTCCGGTGGCGGGCCGGGCGCAGGGAACGGCGGTGCGGCTGCAGGAATTTTCTCAGGAGGGGCGGCCGCTGCGGCAGTTCTGCTGGGTGACGGAACCGGCCGGAGCGAGGTTTCAGGGGGCAGGCAATGGGGTGGCGGACCTATGTCTGCTGCCTGGCGGATTGCTGCTGCTGCTCGAGCGGGGGTTTGCATCCGGCGGGCTGCATGCGAGGATTTTCCTTGCGGATTTCCGTGGGGCGACACCGACTGATGGTTTGGCTTCTCTTGTGGGCGAGGCGGTGCGACCGGTGCGGAAGCGGCTGTTGCTGGATTTGCCCTGTGGATTCACGAACTACGAAGGGCTGTGTGCGGGACCGGAGCTGGCGGATGGATCCCGGCTGCTGGTCATGGTGGCCGACAGCAATGGCGGGGACCGTCACAGTTTCCTCGGGTTGCGGCTGAGTGGCCTGCCGGAGCGGAAGCGCTGATGTTTGCCGCGCCGCTTTACAAGGCGTTGGGCCGCTCGTAGGCTTGGCAGTTCGTTTCGTTATTTTCTTCTGCACTGGAATGTCTGTCGCCACCCAAACCCGCAATTTCTCGATCATTGCCCACATTGACCACGGCAAGACGACGCTGTCCGACCGTCTTCTGGAGGCGACGCGCACGGTGACGCAGCGGGAGATGCAGGATCAGCTTCTTGATGCCATGGATCTGGAGCGCGAGCGCGGCATCACGATCAAGTGCCATCCGGTGACGATGGCGTACAAGGCGCGCGACGGGAAGACATATAAGCTGAACCTCATTGATACGCCGGGGCATGTGGATTTTGCGTATGAGGTGAGCCGGAGTCTGGGGGCCTGCGAGGGGGCGGTGCTGCTGGTGGATGCGGCGCAGGGGGTGGAGGCGCAGACGGTGGCGAACCTTCATCTGGCGATGGGGCAGAATCTGAAGATTGTTCCGGTGATCAACAAGATCGATCTGCCTTCGAGCAATCTTCCGGCGGTCTACAAGCAACTGGAGGACATTCTGGCGATTCCGCATGAGGAGGCCATCAAGGCGAGTGCCAAGATGGGGATTGGGATCGAAGACATTCTGGAAGCGGTCATTGAGCGGGTGCCGCCGCCGGAGGTTCCGGAGGATGGGCTGCTGCGGGCCAGTGTCTTTGATAGTGTCTTTGATTCGTACCGAGGGGTGGTGATGTACGTACGGGTGGTCAGCGGGACCTTGAAGCGCGGGGTGGGCATCACGATGTATGCGACCAACAAGTCGTATGAGATCAAGGAAGTGGGCATATTCACGCCCAAGCAGGCGCGCTGCGAGTCACTGGTTGCCGGGGATGTGGGGTATGTGGTGGCCAGCATGAAGAGCACGGCGGAGGTGAAGATCGGGGACACCATCATGGAGACGACGCGGATGGCCCCGGAGCCGCTGCCGGGCTTCAAGGAGATTCAGCCGATGGTTTTCAGCGGGATTTATCCGGTGAGTTCGGATGATTTCGAGCAACTCAAGCTGGCGATGGGCAAGCTGCAGATCAACGACAGTGCCTTCCGCTATCAGCAGGAGTCATCGGCGGCGCTGGGCTTCGGATTCCGCTGTGGTTTCCTTGGGCTGCTGCACATGGAGATCGTGGTCGAGCGGCTGCGGCGCGAGTACAGCATGGACATTATTTCCACGTATCCGAGCGTGGTTTATGAGATCACGCTGACGAACGGCGAGGAGCTGAAGATCGACAATCCGACGTACATGCCGGATCCGGGGACCATCGAGGAGATCCGCGAACCGACGGTGCGGGCCTTCATTCTGATTCCGAATGACTGCATTGGAGACATCATGAAGCTGGTGGCGGAGAAGCGGGGGGCTCTGGAGAACACGGAAACTCTTGATAGTCATCGGGTCATGCTGACCTGCGTCCTGCCGCTCAACGAGATTCTGGTCGACTTCAATGACAAGCTGAAGAGCATCACGCGTGGGTATGGGAGCATGGATTATGAGCATGCGGGGTATCGTGGGGAGCGTCTTGTGAAGATGGAGATGCTGATCAACGGGGATCCGGTGGATGCGTTTGCGACAATTGTGCACCGGGAGAAGGCAGAGAGCCGGGGGCGTGCGCTGGCGAAGAAGCTGTCCGAGGTGATTCCGCGGCAGTTGTTCACGGTGGCGATTCAGGCGGCGATTGGTGGGAAGATCATTGCGCGGGAGAGCCTCGGGGCGATGCGCAAGAATGTAACGGCCAAGTGCTATGGGGGGGACATCACGCGGAAGCGCAAGCTGCTGGAGAAGCAGAAGGAGGGGAAGAAGCGCATGAAGATGATTGGCAAGGTGAACATTCCGCAGGAGGCCTTTGTGGAGGTGCTCAAGACGGGAGACTGACGCCCCACGTACCGAGATTTCCCCATGATACCGTTCTTCACACCGCCGTGGCTCAGGAAGTTCCGTGATCTCTCCAAGGGCGTGGACAAGTTTGTGGCGTACCAGCGGGATCTCATGCCGCCGGAGCGGCTGCAGGAGGTCGAGGACATGCGGTCGGCGTTCCGCAAGGCGCTCAAGGAGCGGGATCGGTCGGCGTTGACGGAGATTGAGCCGAAGCTGATCCGGAGCTGTGAGACGGCGGTGCCGGGGTATCGTTCTTCGCCATTCCGGGAGAATTTGGAAGTGATCATTGTGGCGGTGATTGTGGCGCTTGGGATCCGGGCGTACTATCTGCAGCCGTTCAAGATTCCGACGGCGTCGATGCAGCCGACGCTCAATGGGATCACGGCGAAGCGGGTGGAGGACCGGAAGGAGTTGCCGAATTTTGCCGTGAAGGGCTGGGAGTATGTGTGGCGGGGACGGAATTATGTGGACCGGGAGATTCCGAAGGAGTGGGGCGAGGCGGAATTTCTTGGCTACCGGCAGCGGTCGAAGGTCAATTTCTTCACGTTCACCGATCTGTATTTCGACAAGGGTCAGCTGACGGTGTATGCGCCGGCGCGGCAGTTGCTTGGTGAGTTGTGCATGGATGCGGCGGTGCGGTCGCTCAGTGTGAATATCCGGGCGGATGACAGTCCGGGGGCGCAGTTTGAGAAGCTGAGGACGGGAGCGGATTCTACTGGCAGGCCGCGGCGGCTGGTGTTCCGGGGCGGGGATGTTTTTGCGCGGGGCTACATTGATTCGGGCGACCAGTTGCTGGTCGACAAGATGTCGTATCACTTCCGGCGGCCATCGCGTGGGGAGGTGTTTGTCTTCAGCACGAATGGGATTACGGGGATTGTGCCGCCGCCGGGTACGAAGTCGCAGCATTACATCAAGCGGCTGACGGGGTTGCCTGGGGATCGGCTGCAGGTACGGCCGCCGCAGTTGCTGGTGAATGGGGTTCCGGCGCAGGATCCTGGTATTCGCAAGGTGATGGAGTGCGGGCCATCGGTGACGGGCTATGATTATCCCGGGTACCAGATGCCGTCGATGCCGCAGCCGCCGCTGGTGGCCAACTACCTTGGTTTTGTGAATGTGGCGGAAACCGACGAGGTGACGCTGCCTGCCGAGCCTGGTCAGCGGGGTTACATGGCGATGGGGGACAACAGTCCGCATAGTTTCGACAGCCGGAACTGGGGTCCGGTGCCTGAGCGGAATCTGGTGGGACCTGCCTTTGTGGTGTACTGGCCGTTCCGGCCGCACTGGGGGCTGATCCGCTGAGTCTGCGGGGATGAACTCTCCCGGATGGCAGCTGTGGGCGTGGGTGGCATCGGCGTTCGTGTGTTCCGCTGCGGTGCTGTGGTTGAATCCGTGCCGTGGGGTTTTCCGGGAGGGGGTGCGGCTGCTGGGTCGGCAGGCATGGCTGCTGTGGGTGCCTGCGCTGATGGCTGTGGGGGATTTGCTGCGCGGGGGTGGGTTTTTCGCACGGGACGGGCAAGGCCGGGTTGCGGAGGGAGCGGTGGAACTGGGATCGATGTCGCTGTACTGGCTGGTACTGAGCGACTGGCCGGCGCTGCTGCTGGTGGTGGGTCTGGCGGTTGGTTTTCCGGGAGTCCGGGACGGCTGGCGTGCGGGATTCGAGGGGTTTGCTCCGGTGGTCCGACGGGTGTTCCCTGGCCTGGCGGTGGCGGGGGCGGCTGCGCTGGTCTGGCTTGCGTGGACGGGGGACGAGGGTTTGGTGGGAAAGGCGGCGGTTCTCCTGGCGGTGCCGCTGGTGGTGATGGGAAACGCGGTCATGGCGGAACGATGGCGGATCGGGCTGTCGTCGGCGGTTCCGGTTGGCTGGAGTGATGGCTGGAGGCAGTCGGTTTACATGGGCTTGCGCGACTGGGTTCGGCTTGTGGTGGCGGTTGTGGTGACGGGGTTGGCGGTCTTTTTGCCGGAGCCCTTTGGGGTGGTGGCGCTTGGGATTGGGGCTTTGGCGCTGGCGGCAGGGCGATGGTGGGAGCATCGGGCTGGAGGGATGGCGGCGCTGCTGTCGTGGATTTGCGTGGCGGCGGCGTGGATTCTGACGGCCGAAGTGCTGGTGGTGCTGGCGGTGAAGAGGCTGCCGCCTCCGTTGGCGGTGGTGGCCGTCGTGCTGCGGACGGCGGTGGTGGTCGTTCTCTTTGCCGGCCTTGTGCAGACTGGCGAGGCGGGGCGGTCGGGTGGGCCAAGGACGCTGAGGCTGCGGGCGGGCCGGGAATCCGGCAAGCCGGGCCGTCGGGAGGCTGGGCGGATGAAGCCAAGGGGCCGCTAGCCACGGAGTGCAGACTGGGCGTCTGCGGAGCGCATCTGCTGCTGGAGGGGAAAGCTGATTCCTGAAACGCAGAACGCCGCGGGCTGTTCGAGGAACAACCCGCGGCGTCTTGTCAGAGGAGAGTGGAACTCAGTTCGGCTGCGGTTTGGTGACCGCTTCCATCACGCGTTCCAGGTTGAAGCTGCCTGGCTTCTGCCGCGGGGGGAATTCGCGGAAGCTCTGGAGCCATTGGCCCACGTATCCGGCGGCTGGGGCGATGAGGAACATGCGGTCGAGGTACCAGCGCTGGTAGCCCATGGCATTTTCCTCTTCGGCGCGCTCGAAGGGATCCATGCGGAGGTTGGTGATGAGCGGGGCGCGGAGTTCCGTGAAGGGTTCCTGCCAGACCTTGAGGCCTTCGGCTTCCTGTTTGAGGAAGGTGATCTTCCAGTTGCCGTAGCGGAGGGCGGCCACGCTACCGTCGTCGGTCCAGTAGATGAATTCCTTCCGGGGCCATGGGGCGGTTCCCTTGAGGGCGGGGGCGAGGTCGTAGCCGTCGAGGTGGACTTTGTAGGTGCGGTCGCCGATGGTGCGGCCTTTCTTGAGGTCCGCGACGACGGTGGAGTCGCCGGCGGCGGCGGCGAAGGTGGTCAGCATGTCTTCGTGGGCGGCGATGTCATTGATGACGGTGCCGGGTTTGATGACGCCGGGCCAGCGGATGAGGGTGGGAACGCGGTAGCCGCCCTCCCACTGGGTATTCTTTTCACCGCGGAACATGGTGGTGCCGCCATCGGGCCAGGTGAAGGTTTCCGCGCCGTTGTCGGTCGAGTACATGACGATGGTATTGTCTTCGAGGCCGAGTTCCTTGAGTTTGTCGAGGACCTGACCGACGTGGCCGTCATGTTCCACCATGCCGTCGGCGTAGACACCGAGGCCGGTTTTGCCTTCGGATTCGGCCTTCAGGTGGGTGAAGATGTGCATGCGGGTGGAGTTCCACCAGAGGAAGAATGGTTTCTGGGCCTTTTTGGCGCGTTCCATGAAGTCGAGGGCCTTGGTGGTCACCTCTTCATCGATGGTCTCCATGCGCTTGCGGGTGAGGGGTCCGGTGTCGGTGACACGGCCATCGGAGAAGCTGTGGATGACGCCGCGGGGGCCGAACTGCTTCTTGAAGGCGGGATCCTTCGGGTAGTCGGGGTTTTCGGGTTCCTCTTCCGCGTTGAGGTGGTAGAGGTTTCCGAAGAACTCGTCGAAGCCGTGGTTGCTGGGGAGCATTTCGTCACGGTCGCCGAGGTGATTCTTGCCGAATTGGCCGGTCATGTATCCCTGGGCGCGGAGGACGGTGGCGATGGTGGGGTCTTCCTTCTTCATGCCTTCCGGCGCACCGGGGAGACCGACTTTGGTGAGGCCCGAGCGGATGGGGGACTGGCCGGTGATGAAGGCGGCGCGTCCGGCGGTGCAGCTCTGCTGGCCGTACCAGTCCGTGAAAAGGGCTCCTTCGGTGGCGAGTCGGTCGATGTTGGGAGTGCGGTATCCCATCATGCCGCGGTTGTAGGCACTGATATTGAACTGGCCGATGTCATCGCCCCAGATCACGAGGATATTGGGTTTGGCGGCTTCCGCGGCGCCGACCGAGGCCGGAGCGATGGCGGCGCAGAGGGCGACGCCAAGGAGTTTTAGGATGGAGTGCTTTTTCACTGATGGGTGTTATGGGTTAGCTGGGTCGCGAATCGACCGGTAGGTATCCTACCATTTCCGGAGGGCGCATGCAATGAAACTAAAGTTTATGATGGGGGTGGAAGATTTCCCTGTGAGGGTGCGACGGGAAGAACGAGGTGGAAGACGGCGCCGGTGGGGGAGCCGGGTTCAGCCCAGATCTGGCCGTGGTGGGCTTCGGTGATGGAGCGGCAGATGGGGAGGCCCATGCCGAGGCCCTGTTCCTTGGTGGTGTGGAATGGGGTGAAGACGGATTCGGGGTCGGGTGGCAGGCCGCGGCCTGAGTCTTTGAGGGTGAGGTGGATGAAGTCGTTGCTGTGGCGGGTGGACAGGTGGAGCCGGCGCTGGTCTGGCGGCGAATTTTCCATAGCTTCGCAGGCATTGAGGACGAGGTTGAGGAGAACCTGCTGCATCTGGATGGGGTCGGCGAGGATGGGGGGGGGAGTGGGGTCGAGATCACAGGTGACAGCGACATGCTGATCGCGGAGGATTGGTCCGGCGAGGCTGAGGACTTCCGATGCGATGGTGTTGAGGAGGACCGGCTGCTGGCGGACTTCTCCGCGGCGGAGGAGGTCGCGCGTGCGGCGGATGACTTCGGAGGCGCGGCGGTTCTCGCTGATGATGTCGGCAATGATCTGGCGGACGGTGGCGAGGTCCGGGTGATCTTTGGCGAGGAGGCGCTGAGCCGCCTGGGCGTTGCTGAGGATGATTCCGAGGGGTTGATTCATCTCGTGGGCGAGGGACACGGAGAGACCGCTGACGGTGGCGACGCGCCCGAGGTGAGCCACTTCCTGACGGCGGTCTTCTTTGGTGGTGCGGAGTTCTTCGGCGAGGCTTCCGGCGCGGAGGGTATCGCGGCTCAGTTCGAAAGCCATGGTGGCGATCATGCCGAGGAAGTATAGGCAGGCTGCCATGGGGACATCGGCGAGGCCCCAAAACGAGAGAATGGCGTGGGCGGTGCCTCCGGCGATCCATGCGGCCATGGTGGCAGGGACGAGGATGGCGCGGCTTTTCTCGCCGCGTTTCCAGACGGTGATGGCGGCATCGATGAGGTAGGCGATGAGGAGGAACAGCGAAAGCTGTGCGACCGGCATGAAGGGGTTGGGCGGGCCTGCTGGAATGGTCACGGCTTCGCCGAGGAAGGAGATGGTCCGGAGACTCGTGATCGCGGCGAAGTTGACATTGACGCCGGAGGTGAAATTCAGAAAGAGGGCGATGGTTCTGGTGAGGATGCCCAGGGAGCCGAGCCATGGTCGTCCGGCCTTGAGGTGCCATGAAGTGAACAGGACGACAGCGGTATAGTTGACCCAGACGGGGATCTGGTACCATCGGAGCAGGCTGGCGCTGGCATCGGTGGAAGCTGAGCGCATGAGGGCCAGTTCCGTGAAGGCCATGGCTGCGGTGGCGAGGCAGTGGATGCCGAGGGCGACGCGGTCGCGGCTCTGGCGGTGGCGCGACCAGACGAGGAGGTGGATGGCCGCGAGCACGAGGCAGGCCGAGGCCACCATGGACCAGATGATGGTGACTTGGCTCATGGGTGGGGAGCCTCCGGGTGGGTTGGCTCAGCGGGCGGGTTTCACGCAGCGGAAGCCGACGTGATTGCTGGCCGTTTTTTCTTCGCCTTTGCCGCGGGAGCCGACGAGGTAGCGGGTGCAGTACTGAACCGAGCAGAGGAACGAGCCGCCGCGGTGAACGCGTTTCTTTTCGGTGGGTTCCGTGGGGTCGTAGGGGGCGGATGGGCCGGTGGGATTCCGTTCGATGGTGCCGAGCAGTTTGCGGCGGGCGTAGGTATCGGGCCGGTACCAGTCGCTGACCCATTCCCATGCATTGCCGCCCATGTCGAAGAGGCCGTAGGGGTTGGGCGGGAAGGACTGCACGGGGGCAAGGCCGGGGAAACCATCGTCGCCGGAGTCATTCACGGGAAACTTCCCCTGATGGGTATTGGCCATCCAGCGTCCGCCGGGTTTGAGTTCCCGGCCCCATGTGTAGGGTTCTCCGGCGCGTCCGCCGCGGGCGGCGAATTCCCATTCGGCTTCGGTGGGGAGGCGTTTGCCGGCCCATTTGGCGTAGGCGGCGGCGTCCGGGTAGGCGATCTGGACGACGGGGAATTTTTCCCTGCCGCGGATATGCGATTTTGGGCCTTCGGGGTGTTTCCAGCAGGCGCCCACTTCGTAGCGCCACCACTGGAAGTAGTTGTCGAGTTTGACGGGCTTTTCGGTGGGGGTGAAGACCGTGGAACCGGCTACGAGGTTTTCCGGGGGAGCGGTGGGGAATTCCTCCTTGGTCGGGGCGATTTCGGCGATGGTGCGGTAGCCCGTGGCGGCGACGAAGGCGGCGAATTCCTCATTGGTGACCTCGTGGCTGTCCATCCAGAAGCCATCGACGTAGACGCGGTGGACGGGCTGGGCGTCGCGGGTGACGCCTGGTTGTTCGCAGAGCGATTCGTCTTTCGCATCCGATCCCATGGAGAATTCCCCGCCGGGGATCCAGACCATGCCGGCGGGGGCGGGTCCGGGAGCCGGGGATTTGTTCTCGATGGTGTGCTGGAACGGGGACGTGGCGGAAGACTGGGCGCGGGCCGTGGCGGCGCAGAGGCCGAGGAGGGTGCAGACCGTGAGTTGCCGGAGCATTTCAGGGAATGGGTTCGATATCTGGGAGAACCCAGGAACGGTCGAAATATGCCTGGGTTGGTCCATAGAGACGGAAGTAGGTGAACCAGCCTTTGCCGGGGAGAGTCTTGATCCAGTTGCTTTCGGGTTTGCCGGAGGGTGGGGTGGGACCAAAGTAGAGGTCGACGGAGCCGTCGGGGTTTCTGACGATGTTGTCGCGGGAGGAGCGGTCCGGGGGAACGCCAGTATCCACGAAACAGCGGGTCTCATTGTCATAGACGGTGAATGACCAGAACTGAGCGACGGGTGCGTCCTTGGGGACGGTGAGTTTGTAGGTTTTGCTGCCATCGAGCCATTCCCCGGATTTGTCCTTGGACGACTCGAGGTACACTTGGCCGAAGCCGACCGTGCGGCCCATCATGCCGACCGAAACCCCGACCGCTTCGTAGAACCACGAGCTGCGTTCATCGAGTTGGGTGTGGTGGGGTGCCTCCTGGTTGGTTTCCTTGAGGCAGAGCGAGATTTCCCAGTTTTTTCCGGGCCATACCTTTACGCCTTCGAAGCGTTTTTCATAGCCGATCGTGCGGGCCATCACTTCGCCGACCATGGTGGCATCAGTGAGAATTGCTTTCAGGCGATCGGTCGGGTTGAACTGCTTGCCCTTTTCGATGCCGAGCGGTTGGAGCATGCCCATCATTATGCGGTCGCGTTCGATGACCGGTTCCTCGTTGATGACTTTTGAAAGCCCTTCCCAGTAGGCGAGTCCGCGTGGTTGTTCGCCGCTCCATTTGCGGCCGGCGGGTGAGATGTGGCGGGTGGGAGGTGGGTTGCTGCGTTGGCTGTAGGGGTAGATGCGCAGAGCGTCGACGAGTGCTTTGGCTTTTACGGGATCGGGATCGAGGGCGCGGTGAGCGGACCAGATGTTCACCGTTGGCGAGCGGAAGACATAGTAGCCTTCGGGGCGGATCTCCGGATCGTCGGGACCGAGAATGAGGTATTTGCCGCCCGCGCCTTTGTCGGGGCCGGTCTGGCCGGAGTCGGTGATGGGGCGCTGCCAGAAGTCGGTGAAGCCGCCGGCGGTGGGTCCGGCGGGGACTTCGAAGACGAGTGGGCCGGTCTCCTTCATGTTGGGGAACGACATGATGTACGGCGTGGTGGCGTTGGCGGTGAGGAGGCCGAGTTTGTCCTTGAAGGTGAGGTAGTCGACGTAGTCCAGATTGCCTGCACCGAATTTGGTGAGGTGTTCCTGCTGCCACTGCTGCATGGCCATGAGGGGAAGAGCCCAGAGGTATGCCTGGCAGGCGCGCTGGTGATCGATGGAGTCGAAGACTCTGGCCGCAGATTCCTGAGTCGGGTAGCCATTCCTGAGTTCGAGTGTTCCGATCCGCGTCTCGACAGTGCCCGTGGTGGGGAGAGTCTGAGCGGAGATGCTGGAGGCTGCGATCAGCGTTACGAGCGCAGTGAGAGTCAGAGATGGGGCGACGTGAGGAAAGTGCATAGGTGGTAAGGAATGCATGCTAGGGTGCAGCCACCGAAAGTTCAATCTGCTTTCGGCGGATGAATCTGCGACCACTCGTCTTTCATGCTGACAACGGTCCATCCGCGTTTGGCGGCTTCGTCGAGGCCTTGGTCGAGTCGGCCGATGGGCGAGGTGCGGTCGTAGGCGAACTCGCGGGCGGCGTCGTTGTGGTGGACGAGGAGGCCGAAGCGCGGGCCTGGGCCGGAGGTGGTCCATTCGAGCATCTGGAAATCGCCGTCTGAGTTGCCGAAGGCCATGAGGGGTCGGCGGCCGATGTGCTGCTGGATGCCGACGGGTTTACCGGCTTTGTCGTCGATGAAGTTGACTTCCGGGAGTCTGGCGAGGGATGGCTTGCCGTCGGTGACTTCGTATTTTGTGCGGATGCTGGAGCCGATGACTTGTTCCGGGGGGATGCCGTAGACGCGTTCGGTCCATGGGCGCATGAATTCGATGCCGCCGCCGGAGACGATGAAGGTTTTGAATCCTTTGGAGCGGAGGAAGCCGAGCAGTTCGAGCATGGGCTGGTAGATCATTTCGGTGAAGGGCCGGCCGGTTTTCGGGTGGCGGGCCGTGGCGATCCAGTCGGTCACGGTTTTCTCGAAGTCCTCGGTGCTCATGCCGGCGTGGGTGGCCATGATCATTTCGACGAGGGCGTGTTCGCCGCCGGCGAGGGCTTTGGCTGGTTCTCCGCGGAGGACTGAGGCGAAGGGTTCCTTTTCCTTCCATTCCGGGTGCTGCGGGGCGAGGGCGCGGACGCGGTCGAAGGCGAAGAAGGCCTGGAAGTACATGGGTTGTTCGCTCCAGAGGGTTCCGTCGTTGTCGAACGTGGCGATGCGCTGGGGCTGGGGGACAAAGTCCGGGGAACCTTCCGTGGTGACGCGGGTCACGAATGAAAGGATGGCCTTGCGGGCGGGTCCTTCGTTCCATGAGGGGAGGGGATTTTCCTCTGCGAGGGCGGCGGCAGGGAGGAAGATGGCAGTGAGGGCGGAGAGCAAGCGTCCGATTTTCATGACTGGCACTGTGGTCGCGGACGGGGGACAGGCAAGATCAGTGATGTTATACGAAAGTTTACAGGGGCAACCCGGGTGGAGAACGTGGGCCTGGTGCGTGCGGGTGCAAAAGCGGGTCGGGTGGAACGTATGGGGAGGGGGAAATGAAGAAGATGGATGCTGCCGATGCTGGTTGCCGGATGAGCCGGCGGGAAGTTCTGTGGCAGGCGGGTGGTGGTTTGGCGGGTTTGGCCTTTGCGCAGATGCTGACGCGCGAGGCGGTGGCTGGCGGAGCGGAGCTGAATGGCGGCCTGCATCATCCGGCGAAGGTGAAACGGGTGATTCAGCTGTTCATGAATGGCGGGGCGAGTCCGATGGATACTTTTGATTACAAGCCGGCTCTGGAGAAGCACCATGGGCAGATGCTGGGGCCGAAGGTGCGGCCCGAGGGGCAGACCGGCGACTGCGGAGCGGTCATGAAGAGTCCGTTTGCGTTTCAGCAGCACGGTCAGTCCGGGCGGTGGGTATCGAGTGTCTTTCCGGAGCAGGCGAAGCAGGTCGACCGGATGGCTTTCCTGATGGCCATGACATCGAAGACGAGTGTGCATGGACCGGCCAGCTACATGATGAACACGGGCTTTGTGCTGCCGGGTTTTCCGTGCATGGGGGCATGGATTTCGTATGCGCTGGGGAGCCTCAGTCAGAATCTTCCGGAGTTCGTGGTGCTGCCTGATGCGCGGGGTCTTCCGTACAATCAGCGGGCGAATTTCAGTGCTGGGTTTCTTCCGGCGCGGCATCAGGGAACGGTGATTCAGGCCGGGGCGGAGCAGCCGGTGCCAGATCTCTTTCCGCTGCGGAAGCGATCGTTCACTGGTGGGGATGCGGACCGCGAGGCAAGGGAGGTACTGCGGGCGATGAACGTGCGTCATGCCGCGGAGCGGCCCGGGGACACGCGGCTGGAGGCGCGGCTGGCGAGTTATGAACTGGCGGCGCAGATGCAGCTCAGTGCGCCGGAGGCCTTTGATCTTTCGCGGGAATCGGAAGTGACGCGCAGGAATTACGGGATGGAGAGGAAGGAGACTGAGGATTTCGGGCGGCGCTGTCTGCTGGCGCGGCGGCTTATTGAGCGGGGCACGCGGATGGTGCAGGTCTGGAGCGGGCCGCAGGGTGCGGCGGACAACTGGGACAATCATGGGAACATCCAGACGGAGCTGCCGGCGATTGCGGTGAGTGTGGACCAGCCGATTGCGGCCTTGCTGGAGGATCTGGCGCAGCGCGGGCTGCTGGACGACACGCTGGTGATCTGGACCACGGAGTTCGGGCGGACACCATTCACGCAGGGGAATGCCGGGCGTGACCACAACGGCGGGAGTTTTGTGACGTGGCTGGCAGGGGCGGGTATCCGTGCCGGGGTGTCGCATGGGAGTAGCGACGAACTGGGCGGTAAAGCGGCCGAGGGGGTGACATGGTGTTATGATCTGCACGCGACGGTGCTGCATCTCATGGGAATCGACCACGAACGGCTCACGTTCCGGACCGCGGGGGTGGACCGGCGGCTGACTGATGTGCATGGCCATGTCATCAATGGGATTCTGGCGTAGTCGGATCCTTCTGCGGCTGTGCCGGGAGCGGTGTTTCCGGGCGATCTGAAGCTACGGTCTGCCGTGGCGGGACCGCTGCAGATCAGTGGGGAATGGATGGATCCGGGCGGTCCCGTGGTGCTGCTGCGGGCATGCGGCCGGCTGCGTCAATGGCAGGTCTTCCGGGTGAAAGCGGGGTCCGTTCAACCGTCTGCAGTGTGCGATTGACGGCGGGAAGAGGGGGACGGAAGGCAGTCCGATGCGCAAGACTATTCTTACAGCACTGTTGTCGCTGGCCTCGGCTGGCATGATGCAAGCCCAGGAAGGCAAAGGTGCCGCCGCCGTGCCGGCCGAGCCGACCGCTTCGGATGTGGGCTATGCCCTTGGCTGCCTGATCGGCAAGAACATTTCGTCGCAGGGACTCAAGCCCGACTTCGAAGCGCTCGTAAAGGGCCTCAAGGAAACCATGGAAGGCAAGAAGCCATCCCTCAGCGACCAGCAGCTGCAGGAGACGATTCAGAAGCATCAGATGGCGGCGGCCGCGGCGGCAGGCCCGAAGAATACCGAGGCCGGCAAGGCTTTTCTTGAGAAGAACGGCAAGCGCGAAGGCGTCAAGACGACCGCAAGCGGGCTCCAGTATGAAGTTCTCAAGGCTGGCGAGGGAGCCAAGCCAGCGGCGACCGACACGGTCAAGGTGCATTATCATGGCACTCTCATTGACGGTTCGGTGTTTGACAGTTCCGTGGACCGTGGTGAACCGATTTCGTTTCCGCTGAACCGGGTCATCAAGGGATGGACGGAAGGCGTTCAGCTCATGCCGGTGGGATCCAAGTACAAGTTCGTGATTCCTTCCGATCTTGCCTATGGGGCTCAGGGAGCGGGTGGAAAGATCGGGCCGAATGCCACGCTGATTTTCGAGGTGGAACTGCTGGCCATTGAGCCTGCGGCAGCCAACTGAGCGCGGGCGGAAGCCGAAACAATGACAGGGAAGGCTCCGGGGCTTGTGCTCCGGGGCCTTTTCTCTTTGTCAGAGAAGGATGGGGCTGTGCTGGACAGCGGGGTGGAACTGCGGCAGATGTCAGGGTCATGACTCCTTCCAACGCTCCGGCATCTGTCGTCCAACCCTCTGCGGTCGCCTGGGACCGCTGGGCGGTGGTCTGGGCGCTGGCGGGTCTGATTGCGCTGATTCCTGCGTATTTTGTTCCGGCGATGCTGGTGGCCAATGCGGTGGATGGACCGCGGTGGTACTCGGTGTGGTCCGGGATCCGGGATTTCTACGGGACGGGGAATCATTTTCTGGCGCTACTGATCTTCACTTTCAGCATGGTGTTTCCGCTCGTGAAGCTGCTGCTTTGTCTGCTGTGTGCGGCGGGTCAGCACTGGCTGCCGAGAGGGCTGCGGCATGGGATTATTCAGGTGACGTCTTGGTCGGCCAAGTATTCGATGCTGGATGTGCTGGTGATCGCGATGGCGATCATGCTGGTGAAGGTGGGTGATTATGTGAGGATCATGCCCTCGATGGGGATCTATCTGTTTTCCTTTGCGATTCTGTGTTCGGCGGTTTCGGGGTGGCTGCTGCAGAGGGCGCTGGCGAACGAGGCGCGCGGATTGTGGCCGGCCGCTCCGCGCTGGGGGGTGGCTCTGCTGCTGCTGGTTCCCGGTTTGCCGCTGGCGGTGATGGGCTTGCAGGAGGTTCTGAGGGAGCGCGGGGGGCGTGTGGAATCCGTGCGGCTGACCCGGTTGACGCAGCGTGGGGAACTGAAGCGCAGTGTGGAGAAGACGCTCGCGCTGAAGGAACTGATCAAGGAGGATCACAAGCTCTTCTCGAAGGACACGCTGCGGCGCATGCTGGAGTTCAGCCAGGCCGTGAGTACCGATGCTGGCTGGCAGGAAGCGGACGTTTATGTCGCGGTGGACCGGAAGAGCGGAGGCAGTCTGGAGTCCGGCCGGATCCGGGGATTGGATTTCGAGGCGCGCGAGGTGAATGTTGATTTCACGCTGCCGTCGGCGGTGCCATGGGAAGACGTGGCGGCGGTGCGGTTGGTCTCGACGGTGAAGTATGCCGGGTTGGTGAATGCGCCGATCGAGGAGGAGAACGTGCGGGCCGAGGGGGATCCGTTCCGTGAATGGACGCGGCAGTGGCACGGCCGGGTGTTCAGTTTTGACCTGCGTGGGCCGCGCGGCGCGCAGTTTGTGCGTGCCTGTGTGATGGCTGGGGCTGGCGTGCTACTGTCGCTCTGGGCGCTCAGCGGGCTTCTCTGTGGTGGCAGGCGCCGGCGGCCGGGGATGTCAGAGCAATCCGCGGCGCTTGAAGTCGAAAAGGTTGATGCGCTGTGATTTCTGGATCATTTCGATGGTGAAGCGGAGCAGGCTGATTTCCCATGTGTCATCGACTCCCTGAATGACGGCGACGAGGGGATTTCCGGAGGAGCGGGCTTCAGCGATGACGCGGTCGCTGACGGCGGCGAGGGAATCGTGCACGAGGCTTTCGGTGACATCGCTTTTGCGGAAGCTGAAGCCGTAGCGGAGGAGGGCGGAGCTTTCGAGGCGTTCCTTGAGCCATTCTGCGAAGGCCCGGGCGGGTTCACCGAATCCTTCGAAGTCGAGTTCACCGAAGGGTTCTGGTTTGAGGATGCGGGGTTTTTCCGCAGTGATGCGGCCGCTGCGGACTCTGATTTGTCCGACGTCGTCCATGAGTTCCGAGATGAGGCGGAATTCGAAGCTGGTGGATCCGAAGGTATCGATGCGCCGGTCCGGTTCGTGCAGTACCTCGGTGGTTTCGAGGGCGTACTGAATATCGTCGTCGGAATACATCCGGGGACATTGGCGCGGTCCGTGCGGACGTCATCCGGCAATTTGGCGGCTGAGGTTGGCTATTTCCGGATTTCCGGTGGCGCGGGGGGTAGTGGTGGTGTTGTGATCGCGCCTTTCATGAAGGCGCATCTCCCGAATCATCCGACGCAGCTGTATCTGATCCGGCATGGAGAAGTTGAGGACCGCTATCACCGGGTTTTCGGGGGATCGCAGATTGACATGGGTTTGTCGGCGGTGGGGCGGGCTCAGGGGGAAGCGGTGGAGCGCTGGATGGATGGGGTGGCGCTGGATGCGGTTTACATGAGTCCGATGCGGCGTGTGAGGGAGACCGTGGAGCCGCTGCTGCGGAGGACGGGGCTGGATCCGGTGGTGCTGCCGGATCTCCGGGAGGTGGATTTCGGTGGATGGACGGGATTGCGCTGGGAGGAAGTGCAGGAGAAGTTCGGGGTGAGTGCCTTTGACTGGCTGGAGGTGCTGGATGGGAGTGGCATTCCCGGCGGGGAATCGGCCGCGGCGCTGGTGGAGCGGGTGGGGCCGTGTCTGCTCAAAATCCTCGCGGAGAATCCGCATCGGCGTGTCGCGGTGGCCTGTCACGGGGGCATCATCCGGGTGATTCTGGCGATGCTGCTGGGGCAGCGGCTGGCGAACATGGCGCACTTCCACATTGAGTATGGCTCGGTGACAGTGGTGGAGCGTCAGCCCGAGAAGAAGCACGCAGTGGAGATCGAACTTCTCAATTTCTGTCCACTCCGGGATAATCGGATGGTGTAGGCAGGTCTGCTCTTCCCGAGCGGGGACTCTTACGGTATGCGGCTGCCGCGGGCGGCTTCGGTGAGGGCGTACCAGTCTTCGCGTTCGAGTGTCATGGCGGCTCCGCGGGCAAACTGTGCGAGGCGGTCGGCCCTTGTGGTGCCGCTGATGACCTGCGGTGATGACGGGTGGCTGAGGATCCATGCGCAGCAGAGTTGGTCGGCAGTGGCTCCTCCGTATTTTGCGGAGAGCGATGCTGCTGTGTCGCGGAAGCGTCTGGCGGCTTCGTCATCTTCCTTGAAGAGGCGTCCGCCGCCGGTGGGAGACCATGCCATCGGTCGGATGCCGCGGGCGAAGCACTGGTCGAGAGAGCCGTCGAAGATTGGGTCGCAGTGGAACGGGCTGAATTCGATCTGGTTAGTGACGAGTGGCTGGTCCATGAAGCGGCTCAGGGCATCGAACTGGGAAGGAGTGTAATTGGAAACGCCGACCGAGCGGGCCTTGCCCGACTGGAGGAGCTGATTGAGCCCGGCGGCGGTGTCTTCCGGGTGGGTGAACCAGTCGGGTCGGTGGACGAGGAAGAGGTCGAGGGTTTCGAGGCCGAGGAAGCGCAGGGATTTCTCGGCGCTGCGGACGAGCCGGCTGGCGCTGGTGTTGTAGAAGGAAGTGCGGCGTTCCGGGTGGAATTCGCAGGGAGCGTAGATGCCGGCCTTGGTGATGAATTCGAAACGGGTGCGGAGGGAAGGGTCGTGCTGGAGGGCGTCGCCGATGCGTTCTTCGACCCGGTAGGTTCCGTAGATTTCGGCGGTGTCGATGGTTGTGATGCCGGCATCGAGGCAGGTGTGCAGCAGTGAGAGGAGATCGCTGGCGGAGGCTTCCGTGCCGTGGCGGATGAGGCGCCATGTACCGAAGGCGATGGCGGAGAATTCGGGCGAACCGGGAGCGAGGCGGAATCGTTGCATGGGTGGCTGATCAGCGGGGCAGGTTTCTGGCGAGTGAACGGGTGCCTGAGACCGGATGGGTGAGGAGGGCGGGCCAGACCGGATGACCGGATCGGCGGACCTGGATGGGATCACCGGGCCGCCAGCGCAGCGAGGCGCTTTGTCCGGCGGGTTGGACGAGCCAGCGGCTGCCGTCGGCGAGGTCGATCCGTCCGTCTGGGAATTGCCCGCGCAGGGGGATTCCGGACGGAGAATTCATGGGCAGGGGACGGCTTTGCTGGCAGGAGGAAAGGACGAGCGCGGTGGCGGCCAGAGCCCGCAGGATTTTTGTGGAGCGCATGGGCATGGCCGTTCAGATGGTCATGGCACTGTATCCGCCATCGACCACGAGTTCGGAGCCGGTGATGAAGCTGCCGGCCTGATCCGAGGCGAGGAGGAGAGTGGCTCCGGCCAGTTCCCCTGCGCTTCCGAAGCGCTGCATGGGAGTGTGGCGCAGGATGCTTTCGACGCGTTCCGGATTGAGGACTTTGCGGTTTTGTTCGGCGGGGAAGAAGCCTGGCACGAGGGTGTTGACCCGGATGCCGTGCGGGGCCCATTCGCGGGCGAGGTTGCGGCTGAGGTTATGGACAGCGGCCTTGGTCATGGAATAGGTGAAGACCCGGCTGAGGGGGAGGAGACCGCTCATGCTGCCGACATTGATGATGGAGGCGCGGATCTGGTTTTCCAGGAAGTACCTGCCGAAGATCTGGCAGGCCATGAAGACCGCGGTCGTATTGATGCGGAAAAGCCGTTCGTATTCTTCGTCGGTGATCTCCAGGAACGGGGTTGGGGAATTTGCACCGGCTCCATTGATGAGGATATCGATCTTGCCGTGGGCAGCGAGGGTGGTGGCGAGCAGTTCCGAGAGGCTGCCGCGTTCGGCAGCTTCGACCGGGATGAAGGATCCGTGGCCGCCCGAACTTCTGATCCTCGTCAGCCGGGCCTCGGCCTTTTCCGCGCTGCGTCCTGCGAGAACGGCGTGGGCTCCCGATGCGGCCAGGGCTTCGGCCATGGCTCCGCAGAGTTCGCCGGTGCCGCCGATGATGACCGCCGTCTTTCCGCTGAGATCAAAGAGGCTGGCTGGCTGCATCTGTGCAGTCAAGGCATCCGCGCCGGGTGCGCGCAAACGCGAAATGGAGTGGAATCTGTCAGGCAAAAAAAATGTTGCCAAGCAGGCGCGGTGCGGGCACTCTGCGGCATAAGTTTCCTCTGACGGCTGAATCCACCCTGTGGTCAGCCGGGCGTTTCCGGGAGCCGGGACTTCAGAAACTGTCCAGCTTCCGATGCGCCGGAGACATTGCCCCTGACGGGTTTCCTCCCGGGCGGATGGCTGCATCTGAATCTCCCCGTACATCTGGGCGGCGGATGCCTGTCATTCTCCGGAACCGCAAGTTGGCCCTCTTCTTCATTTCCCCATTTCTCATTACCCCAGCAACCATGGCCGGACACAATAAGTGGTCGAAGGTTAAGCACATCAAAGAGCGTGTCGACGCGAAGAAGGGCAAGGTCTTCTCGAAGATCTCGCGGGAAGTCACCATGGCGGCCCGCCTTGGTGGCCGGGATCCCGAGTTGAATCCCCGTCTGCGCACAGCCCTGCTCGCGGCGCGGGCGGCCAACATGCCTAACGACAACATTGACCGTGCCATTCGCAAGGGACTGGGGGAGCTGGAGGGGGCGATTCCGGAAGAAATCACCTATGAAGGCTACGGGCCCGGAGGGGTGGCGATGCTGGTGGAGTGCGTGACGGACAACAAGAACCGGTCATCGGCCGATGTGCGTTCCGCCTTCAATAAGGGTGGTGGCACGATGGGAAGTGCCGGCAGCGTCGCGCATTTGTTTCTGCGGGTTGGGGAAATCCGGCTTCCCGTCGAAGCGGCGGGAGAGGATGAGGTCATGGAAGTGGCGCTTGAGGCTGGAGCCGACGACATTCAGACGGATGAGGGCGAGCACCTCGTGGTGACGGCTCCCGACAAACTGTACTCGGTGGCGGGACAACTGCGGGCCAGGGGGTGGCAAGCTACGTCGATCCGTCTCAATTACCAGCCGTCCGTGGCTGCGCCCGTCACGGACGTGGCTGTGGCGCGGCAGATTCTGAAGCTGCTCGATTCCCTCGATGACCTTGATGACGCGCAGAACGTTTACGCGAACTTTGAATTTTCCGACGAAGTGGCGGCGCAGCTTGATGAATGACGCCGGCTTCCTCGATCAACCCATTCCCTGACTGATCTCATGACCGATTCCGAATTGGATTCCCCGGAGCCTGTGGTTCCTGCCCGCAAGCGAACGGCGGCGAAGAAAGTGTCTGCCCGCAAGGCTGTGGCGAAGAAGGTGCTGCCTGCTGCGGAGGTGGTGCCTGCCATCGAGGTGGCTGCGCCGGTGCGGAAGGTGGCGCGGAAGGCAGCGGCGAAGAAGAAGATCACGCCGGAAGTTCGGGAGCCTGAGCTGCCTGCGGCGCTTGCGGTGAAGGAGGCTGTGGAAGTTCCGGTGCCTGTGAGGAAGAAGGTGGTCCGGCGGGTGGCGGCGAAGAAGGCAGTGGTGTCAGCGGAGGATGCCCCGGCGGAAGCTGCTGCGCCCGAGCCTCTGGTGATTCCGGTGAGGGTTCCGGCGGCGCCCGCCGAACCGGTCGCCGCCGCAACGGTTTTGGAGGAGCCGGCGGAGGCTGTGCCTGCGGCCGGGGAAAGTTTTGGCGGTCAGCCGCCGCGTGATCGGCGGGAGCCGGGGTTTGCTCCTACTGGCCGGGGTCGTCCGGGACGTTCCGGCAATCGTGATGCCCGTGCCCCGGCAAGAGGGGCGGAGCGGGACCGGGACGGCCAAGGCCGATCCGACCGCCGGGGTGAAGGTCGAGGCCACGATGGGCGGCGTCCGGCGATGCCCCGGATGCCGGAGGGTGACGAAGCGCCGGGGGAAACCGGTGGGCCTTCTCCTGCAGGCGCTGGTGCCGACCCGTCCCGCCGGCTCACGAAATGGGAACGGTGGAAACAGCGGAAGGAGAAGTTCCGGCTTCTCAAGCAGCAGCGTTACCTTGACCGGCAGGCGCAGATGCCGCCGGGAGGTCAGCCGCAGGATGGGCCAGTGGGCACAGCGGGACCGGATCGTGGTCCGCGCCCTGAACCGGTGCTCGGTCCCCCGGAGGACTGCAGCGGGATTCTCGAGATTTCACCGGGCAAGGAATTTGGTTTTCTGCGGCCCCGGGAGCGCGGCTTTCAGCCGATGCCTTCGGATGCCTTCGTCAGTCCTGAACTGGTGCGCGAGCATGGTCTGCGCGAAGGGGTTTGGATTGACGGAGTGATGCGCCGCGGCGGGAGGGGGCCGCAGATTGTCGAAATCCGGACGGTTAATGGCCGCGCTCCCGATGTCTACCGGACGCTGCCTCTGTTCGAAGAACTGACGGCGATTAATCCGAACAAGCGCTACCTCCTGGAGACTGTTCCGGGAAGGCATACGACCAGGCTCATCGACTTCATTGCGCCGGTCGGGCGCGGGCAGCGCGGGCTCATCGTGGCCCCGCCGAGGGCGGGCAAGACGACCATTCTGCAGCACATCGCGGAAGCAGTGCAGGAAAACTACGAGGACACCAAGCTGATGGTGCTGCTTGTTGATGAGCGGCCCGAGGAAGTCACTGAGATCGCGAGGGCTTTGCCCCGTGCCGAGGTCATGGCCAGCAACAACGACCGGGATCCGCGCGAGCACATCCGCATTGCGCACCTCGCGATTGAGCGTGCCAAGCGGCTTGTCGAGGCCGGCGAGCATGTCTTCATGCTGCTGGATTCCATCACCCGGCTGGCGCGGGCCTTCAATAATGCGATGCGTGGTCATGGCAGCGGCAAGGGAAGTCTTTCAGGCGGAGTGGATGCCCGGGCGCTCGAGGGTGCGCGGCGTCTCTTTGCGTCGGCACGCAACACGCGTGAGGCTGGGTCGCTCACGATTGTGGCGACGGCGCTGGTCGAGACCAACAGCCGGGCGGATGAACTGATTTTTCAGGAGTTCAAGGGTACCGGCAACATGGAACTGGTACTCGACCGGAGGATCGCGCAGCAGTATATATACCCGGCGGTGGATATCTTCAAAAGCGGAACCCGCCGGGAGGAACTGCTGCTGCCGCCGCATCAGATGGAGAAAATCCATCTGATCCGTCGCGGACTGGCGGGTCACAAGCCCGTCGAAGCGGCCGAGCGCCTGATTCATTTCATGAACAAGTTTCCGAGCAATGCCCAGATGCTCATCGAGATCAAATCCCGTGAGTGACCCTTCCGGGTTGGGAAAGGCATCCCCGAAAAAAGAGCCTCCCCGAAAAAAGAACCGAAATTCAGTTGAAACCTTAACACAACCCGTCAATACAACCCCCGCCAAAACCTGGTAAATATGAACAAAACCACCATCTCCATCTTTGCTGCCGCAGCTTGCGGCCTCGCTACCGCAACAGCCGGTACCCCGTCCCTTGGCAAGGCTCCGGCCAAAGGCCCGGTGCCCGACCTTAAGGTTCCGGGCGTGTGCGACTGCTTCAATGCCGGTTCTTCCTCCGTGAGCGTCTATGCTTCCGGCCTTCTCCCGAACGGGGGTGGCGAGCTTGACGACGCCTTCGGCGGCGGTCTTGCCTACGACTACTTCTTCACGCCGAATGTCGGTTTCATGGTCGATGCGACTTGGTCGGCTACGGACAGCGTGACTCACCTCTTCACGGGAAGCCTCGTGCTCCGTGCCCCGATCAGCAGCCTCTGCCTCGCTCCTTATGTGTTTGGCGGTGGCGGTTACCACACCAATGGCGAAAACCAGGACGTGTGGCATGCTGGCGGCGGTCTTGACTACCGCGTGAGCAACTGCTGGGGTCTCTTCGCTGACGCCCGTTACACATGGGCGTCCGACACGCAGGACTACACCGTCGTCCGCGCCGGTGTCCGCTTCGGCTTCTGATCCACAGGATTCAGCAACGCTGATCTCTTACGAGCCGGCTCCTTTCGGGGAGCCGGCTCTCTTGTCTGCATGCTACGCGGATGCGTAGGCTGGTGGTCTTCCCCTTGTCCGAAGGCGTGTGCGAACTTGATAGTCTAACCACCACCAACCAACGACGACATATGGGCATGTTCTCCAACTTCATGGGACGGATTTTCGGCAAGAAAGAGTCAGAGGAAACTCCGCAGGCGGCTCCGGCGGCATCGGCTGCTGTGGCTGATGAGGTTTCCGCTGGCGAGGTGGTGACGGAGGTGGCGAAGGTGGCATCGAAGGCAGCGGTCGCTGCGGAGGAAGTGGTGCTGGCGCGTGATTTCGATGTGACGGCCTATCTTGATGGTCTGACGAAGGCTTCGAAGGAGAAAGGGCTGGATTGGAGGAAATCGATTGTGGACATGATGAAGCTGGTGGGCATTGACAGCAGTCTGTCGTCCCGGCGCGAACTCGCGGAGGAACTGGGTTATCAGGGAGACATGAAGGATTCCGCGAAGATGAACATCTGGCTGCACCGGGAAATGCTGCAGCGCATCGCGGCGAACGGCGGGCAGCTTCCGGCCGATCTCCTGGATTGACGGGGATTTGGCGGCCGAGCGGGTGCGGTGCGGGCTTGGTGTGCCCATTGGCATCGTTTTCCCCGGCGGTGGCGGCGAGGCGCATCTTGCATTGGCGCTGGCAGCGGTTAAGCACAGGCGATGCAAAGGCAATTCATGGAGGATCAGCTGTCCCGGTTCCGGGGGCTGCGGGTCATGGTGATCGGCGACATCATGCTGGATCGGTTCATCTGGGGGAATGTGACGCGGATTTCCCCCGAGGCTCCCGTTCCTGTGGTACATGTGGTTCGGGAGGATGCCTATCCGGGAGGGGCGGCCAACGTGGCGCGCAACCTGGCCCCATTTGCTGGGCGGGTTGATGTGCTGGGGGTGACGGGAGCGGGGCTTCTGACTGACCAGTTGCTGGGGCTCCTGGAGGCTGGCGGCATTGCCACGGATGGGATTCTGGTCAGTCATGAACACGAGACCATTGTGAAGACGCGCATCATTGCGCGCAGTCAGCAGATGGCGCGGATTGACCGGGAAACCATCCGTCCGCCTTCACCGGAGACACTTGCGCGGGCCCTTGCCTGGTTCCGGGCGCAGTTGCCGGAGACGGATGCGGTGATCCTTGAGGATTATGCGAAGGGATTTCTGACGCAGGAACTGGTCGATGTGGTGCTGCGGGAAGCGGCGGCGGCGGGAGTGCTGGTTTCAGTGGATCCGAATCCGGGCAATCCGCTGAGATGGCATGGGGCCACGGTGATCAAGCCGAACCGCCGGGAAGCCTTTGCGGCGGCTGGGCTGATGGATCCTGGTGATGTGAGTGAAGCGGAGCTGATGAAAGCGCTGGTATCGCTGGGCGAGGCCCTGTTTGCGAAATGGGAGACGCGCATGCTGCTGATCACGCTGGGGGAGCATGGCATGGCCTTGCTGGAACCGGGCAAGCCGGTCTATCACACGCCGACGCGGGCGCGGGAGGTTTTTGATGTGTCGGGCGCGGGGGACACAGCGATTGCTCTCTTTACGTTGGCGCTTGCGGCGGGAGCCAGCGCGCCGGATGCGGCGGAACTGTCGAACATGGCGAGCGGCATTGTCGTGGGGAAGGTCGGAACGGCCACGCTCAGTCCGGACGAACTGCTGGCGGCGTGCGAAAAGTAGGATAACCGGGTGACCGCTCTGCCTTTACAGGAACCGTGGATGGGCGCATAACGGAGGAATGCTTTTCCGCCTTCCGATGATTCCGGCACTGCTGGTGTTGCCTTGCGTGGCTGCGGCGGAGCTGCGGATTCCCGGTGGCACGGCCTACAGTCATCCGGATCCCGAGGCCATTGAGATGTCGGAACGGGAACAGGTGGTGCGCAGCTGGAGTGATTCTGGCCAGCAGGCAGTCTGGTTCGGGCAGTTTTCGTCTGGTGGAGAGCTGAAGATTCAACTCGCCGTGAAGCTGAAGGCGGGAGCTACGTCGGAGCTGCGGTTGGAAGTGGCGGGTCAGTCGAGGGAACGGAAGTTCACGGGAACCGGAGACGTACAGCGGCTGGATTTCGGGACCTTTGCGGTACCCGGTCCGGGGTACGGGCGGATTGCGCTGGCGCCGGCGGGTCCGCAGGGTTCGGAGACCGGGGACATTGTCGAGCTGGTGCTGGACGGGGCAGCCGCCGGGGGAGCGCATTTCAACCGGAAGCCGCGTCGCAATGCGGCGTCGGTGCATCTTGCCTATCAGGTACCGAAGGATCTGGAAGTGGCTGGATTCTACAATGAGGTCACGGCCGTGGACGATCCGGTGACGACCTTCTACATGGCCTGCGGATTTGCGCGTGGCTACTTTGGCATGCAGGTGAATTCGGCGACGGAGCGCCGCATTATCTTCTCGGTCTGGGATGCGGCGGAAGGGGCTGGGGCGGATTCCCGGAAGGACGTTCGTCCGGAGAATCACGTGCAGCTGCTTGCGAAGGGGGAAGGTGTCGAGGCCAGTGCGTTTGGCGGCGAGGGTACCGGCGGGCACAGTCATCTCGTCTACCCATGGAAGACTGGAGAAGCGCAGAAGTTCTGGCTGACCTGCCGTCCCGAGGGTGGGCATACGGATTACACCGGTTGGTGGTACCATCCCGGGCAGCAGCGATGGTTCCGGCTGGCGACCTTCCGCGCACCGAAGGACGGCAAGTGGCTGCGCGGGCTGCATTCGTTCAGCGAGAATTTCTGGGGAACGACTGGGCATCTGCGGCGCAAGGCCCTGTTTGGCCCGCAGTGGATTCGTTCAGCATCGGGAGCCTGGTCGGAGCTGACGTCGGCTACCTTCAGTCATGATGCCACTGGGCGGGAGGACCGGCGCGACCGGTTCATGGGAGTGGAGCGCGGGAGATTCTTTCTGAGTCACGGTGGTTTCGCGGATGGGTTCACCCGGTTCGGGGAACCATTTGAGCGGGCTGCCAGCGGGCAGTCGCCTCCGGCGGGGCTGCCGCAGTAGGAAAGGGAGAGCCACCAGATTTTTGCCATGTACGGAGACTACCAGAAGCATGTTGCCGCCACGCTCGAGACCATCCGGGGGGATGGGCTCTTCAAGACCGAGCGTCTCATCCAAAGTCCGCAGGGAGGAAGGGCGAAGCTGGCCGATGGCCGCGAGGTCGTCATCATGTGTGCCAACAACTACCTTGGGCTGGGCAATCATCCCGAAGTGATTGCGGCGGCGCATGAGGCCCTTGACCGCTGGGGCTACGGGATGGGCAGTGTGCGCTTCATCTGCGGGACCCAGACGCTGCACCAGGAGCTGGAGCAGGCGATTTCCGCCTATGTGGGGACGGAGGATACGATTCTCTATTCGTCTTGCTTCGATGCCAATGGAGGGCTTTTCGAGACGCTCCTTACGGAGGAAGACGCGGTGATTTCCGATGCGCTCAATCATGCCAGCATCATTGATGGGATCCGGCTGTGCAAGGCACGGAGATTCCGCTATCAGAACCGTGACATGGAGGATCTCGAGGCGAAGCTGCGCGAGGCCCGGGAGGGAGGTGCGCGGTATGTGATGATTGCCACGGATGGGGTATTCAGCATGGATGGCACGTATGCGCCGATGGGGGAGATCTGCGATCTGGCCGACCGCTATGGTGCGCTGGTGATGATGGATGACTCGCATGCGGTGGGATTTGTGGGGCCGACGGGACGGGGCACGCATGAGAAGTTCGGGGTCATGGACCGTGTGGACATCATCACGGGCACGCTTGGCAAGGCGCTGGGGGGAGCCAGTGGTGGCTATACGAGCGGGCGGCGCGAGATCATCAGTCTGCTGCGGCAGCGGTCGAGGCCCTATCTGTTCTCTAATACGCTCGCTCCGGTGATTGCGGCGGTTTCCGTGAAGGTGCTGGAGATGCTGAGCCGGGACAGTTCCTTCCGGGACACGCTCTGGGAGAACACGCGGTGGTATGTGGAGGCGATGCGGGCGGCGGGCTTCGAGATTTCCGCCGGGGAACATCCGATTGTTCCCATCATGCTGGGTGACGCGCGGCTGGCGCAGGAAATGGCGTCGCTGCTGCTGGAATCGGGTGTTTATGCAGTTGGTTTCTTCTTCCCGGTGGTGCCGCAGGGGAAGGCGCGGATCCGCACGCAGGTGAGCAGTGCGCTGACGCGGGCGGATCTGGAACAGGCGGTTTCGGCGTTCGTGAAGGCACGGGCGGCTGCCACAAAGTAACCTGTTGATGCTGTCATGATCCGCGTGCTGGCCATTCTTCCGTTGCTTCTGCTGACGGCAGCCGGTGTGGAGCCGCAGTCTTCCGAGGATGCGGAGGCCCTCGCGCTGGGGCGGCAGATTCTGGCGGTGCAGCGGGCACTGGGGGATCCGGACAAGCCGGAAAGCCTGAAGGCGGTGACGGCGCTGGGAACGGACTCGCGTCACTATGTGATGGTGCGTGGCTGGCTCGTGCAGTTGCTCGCGGGGGATGAATCGATTGCCGAGGCAGCGGGCGGCAAGCCAGCCGAGGCCGTGGCGGCCCGCATCCGGTTTCTGCGCAAGGCTATCCGCGCCATTGATCTCGAGAAGTAAAGCAAGCGGACCTCTCTGGCGCGGCATCAGAAGCGCCAGACGAGCCCGGCGCGGAGGGTGAAGTCTGGTGATTCTCTGGTCAGTCCGAAGCCGGCTCCGGCGCGGATGAGGGTCCGGTGCCCTGGAGACCAGTAGGCACCGGCCATGAGTTCGTGCATCCCATCCGGGGAGAAGTCGCCGATTCCTTCCATGCCTACGGCGAAGGAGTGGCTGAAGGAATGGCGGTAGCCGGCGGCGTAGCCCCATGCGGGTTTGCCGGTTTCCGGGAAGATGGCGATGAGATTGCAGAGAACTTTGTCAGCGGTGGAGAGGTCGGCTTCCATGATGAGTCTGGCGAAGGCGTGATTCACTCCGTGCTGGTGGATGCCGCGGTGGGCGTGCAGAATGTCGTCGGAGGTCAGGCTGCCGGCTGAATGGAGGTGAGCATCTGCGGAGTCGGTGTGGTCGTGAGCGCTGGAGGAGTCGTGGTCGTGGGAACTGGAAGTGCCGTGATCGTGCGAGGAGTGGTCGTGCGGTGGCGTGGCGGAAGGGTCATCGCATGGCGGGGCATCGGGGCCGTAGTCGGGACCGCAGGCTACGGGTGGGGCCGGTGCCGGTGGGGTTGGCGCAGGCGCGGCGGCGGTACTGCGCAGAGGTTTGGATTTCGTGGCGGAGGGTGTGGTTTTGGCAGCCGGGGCATGGTGGTGGCCATGGTGGTCGTGGCTGCGGGTCACGGCGTAGTTCCATCCCGCGATGGCGGCGATGCGGAGAGGGAAGCGGGCATCCGGTGGAGTCAGTTGACACTGCACGTAGGGAGCGACGGCACTGAAATTCCAGCCCGTGCCTTCGTCTCCCCCTTTGAGATTGACTCCGAGACCGGTGCGGGGAGCGACTCCGGAGAATACGCCCGTTTCCATTTCCATGGTGTCCGACGGCTGCTGCGAGGCCCATTCGAATCCGCCCGTGATGACGCCTGAGAAGGGCACCGGGATGCTGTAGTCCTGGAGGAGGAGGAAGTCTCGGCCGTGGTGGGCATGGCCGGTGGAAGCGCAGAGCGCGGAAAGGACGACGGGGTACCGCAGGAATTTCATAAGGGGGAGCAAGGGGGGCGGCGGGAGCGAGGGCCGCTGCCGGAACCGCGGGGTGGTTCCGGCAGCGGGCGGGGCATTTTCAGGAACGGCGCCGGCGGAATGCGGCGAGTGAGGCCAGCGATGCGAGGGCGGCCGCGGATGGTTCCGGGATCGTGTTCATGGTGGCGCGGTATCCCTGGCGCTGGGTGTCCGTGGCGGGAGCATTGCTGCCGAGCACGATACTGTAGTTTCCGGCAGGCAGATTCCATGATCGTTCCACTGCGGTCAGCGTGGAGTTGTCGAGATGATCGAGGTAGTTGAGGTCTTCGGCCCAGCTGATGTCGCCGCGGTTGTTGTAGGTATGGTTGTCGGCCCCATCGCCGTCCCAGCCTGCCCAGATCGAGAAGCTGGGGAACATGGATGCGGTGCCGGCGACGGCGTTGGGGTTTCCCGAGGTGGGGGCGGGAACGCCTTCCTGGCGTTCGAGACGGAGTGTGAAGATGGCTGGGGCGGTCAGGGAGAGAGCGACCCAGTCCGAGGTATGGGTCCATCCGACGGGGGGCTCTCCGGCGCCCTGATTGAAAAGGCTGTTGTCTTCCCAGCTCCATGCTCCCACGTGGCGCTGGAAGGTGGCGGAGTCATTATCGGCCATGGTGACGGTCCAGCGGTAGCCGATGCCGCCATCGGTTGGTGGTCCGGCGGTGTTGGGAACGGGGTCGCCGAGGGTGACGGTGGAGGCGGTTGCTGCCAGCAGAGGCGCGAGCACCAGTGCGGTGACGAGGCTGTGTTTCATGGATGTCTTCATTTTGGTTTCGTGGTTTTTGTTGAGAGCTGTGGGTTCTGGATAAATCGTGGGGATGTCACCATGTGCGGCGGAGGCGCAGGAAGCCCGCCGGACCCTGAGGGGGAATGGCATCGATGGAGGAACTGCTGACGCGGATCGGTCCGGGCATGGGCAGCCATGGACCGGCGGGAGAGAGGGCGTGTTCAGGAGACCAGTCCGGTGCGGCGGCGGTCCAGTTCAGAACGATGCCGGTGCCCTGGTGCCATGAGAGTTGAGGCGAAGGTGATGGCTCACTGCGGTCGGGCACACCATCGCCATCGCGGTCGCCGCCAGGCCTTCCTCCCTGGCTTGGGAGGGTTCCCATGAAGGTGAGGGCATCTTCGTTTCCGAGCTGGGCGAGCAGTTCCTGCCGGCTCAGCGGAGGTTCTGCGGCATGGTCCGGGCGGTAGCGCTGCAGGGCACGGTCGTACAGGAAGCGGCGGTGCTTTCCGGCAAGGGATCCGTGCACGGCGAGGTCGCTGGTGGCATTGATGCGCGCCTGCGATTCGAGCAGGGTGAGTTCGGTGGCGGCTGCGGCGGCGGTGCTCGCCGTCACGGTGATCTGGCGGCAGGCTGCGGGTGCGGTGCCCGTATCGAAGCAGAGAACGAAGGCGGTTACGTCTGCGAAGTCGGCTGGGGTGACCAGTTCATCGAGGACGTAGGGATGGACGGTGGGCAGCGCGAAGCCTGTGCCGTCGTGTCCGAGGCCGAAGCCGCTGCGGGAACTGGCTCCGGGACGCGGGTCGAAGAAGGTGCGCTGGTAAGTGGTGCGCAGGGAAGGATTTTTGAGTGGCTGTGCTGATCCGACCTCCTGGGGTAGATCGATGTTTCCGTCCGAGCCTGTGGGCAGGGCGTGACAGATGGCGCAGTGGTTGTTGTGGAGGTTGTAGAGATCGCGTCCGCGCACCGGATTGCCTCCTGCGGTGGAAGAGGGGAGAGTGCGGTCGGGCTGGCGGTTGGGGTTGGGGTGATGGCGGATCGTGAGGAGGTAGGCAGCGAGATCTTCCATGTCGGCGGCGGGGAGTACCGATCCTCCGAGGAGAGCGTCGAAGGTGGGATTGAAGCTCTGGAGCGTGGGGCGGTCGCCGCGCCAGTGGAAGGGGGCGCCGTTCTGGAGGCCGCGGAGTGTCTGAGTCACCATGGGGCCTTTCATGGGGTGCATGGTGCGGGGACGCGGGGTGGTGTCGTGGGCGGAGAGGTTCGCTCCCGCGACCGTGAGCATGGCACCGGCGGGGTCGCCGAGATCCCATGCGAGTCCATCGGTGTCGGCATCGAGGTGGCAGGTTCCACAGCTCACGGTTCCGTTGGAAGAGAGCCGGGCATCGAAGAGGAAGCCGCGTGCTTCGGCGACCGGGCGCGGGAGAGCAGGGTGGGAACTGACAGGGCGTTCGTAGATCACCTTGCCGTCCGTGGTGTTGATGACCGTGAGCGAATCGGATAGTTTCCCGAGTACGTAGAGCCGCGGGGAGGTGGGGTGCAGGGCGAGTCCGCGTGGGCCGCGCATCTGGCGGCTTCCGGCCGGAGGTGGCCGGAGGTCGGTGATGTGCGTCACGCGGCCGTTGGCTGTGCTGATGCGGGCGATGCGGTCCGAGGCGAAGGCGGCGACCCACAGGTGCGATCCGCTGGCTTCGAAGGCGAGCGCGTGGGGTTGGGCGAGGGCCTTGCCGATAGCGTCAGGGAAAGGCTCGCCGTCGCTGCCGATTTCCGGATTGAGGTCATGGATGGCTGCGATGGTGTGCTGCGGGGAAACGACCGAAAGCCGGTGACGGGCGAAGCGGCCGCGGAGGGCGGGTTCGGTGGGGATGAGGTTGAGCGATTCCGAATTAGCGATCCAGAGCTGGCCGGTTTGCGGGTTGGGTGCGATGGCGAAGAGGTGGGTGCCGAGGCCGGAAACCGTGGCGGTGACGGCAGGCGAGGCACCTGTACTGATGGCGATGAGATCATGGTCTCCGACCTTCCATGCAACGCGTGGGTCGGTGGCTGGGACGATGAGAGCCGTGCGGGGTGGTATCGGCAGTGAGGGGTCGGACGGGTTAGGCTGTGGTGGTGCTGCTGAAGGCGGGATGACGGTTGTTCCGTTGCCGGAGAGCAGACACACTGTGTAGATGAACTGCCCTGAGGGATCGGCAGCGAGTGCGCGGGGGTAGAGTCCCGGAACCGGGATGGTGTGCAGAAGACTGCGGGAGACCGGGTCGAAGACGCGGATGAGGTTGCTGCGGGCACAGCTGACCCATGCGCGGCCTGCGGCGAAGATGACGTCGGCGGGTTCATCCGCGCAGGGGATGGTGGCCGTGGTGATGCCCTTGCTCAGCGAGATGACGGAAATGCTGTCGCTCGCTTCATTGACGACCCATGCTTCGTCATTGGTGCGGGTGCGGACGCTGACAGGTTCCTGTCCCGTCTGGATCTCCGTGCGCAGGGCAGGGAAGTCGGCGGCGGCTCCGTGGATATCGAAAACGCAGAGGCGGCCTTCCGTGCTGGAGAGCAGAAGGAGGGTGGAGCCGTCCGGAGTGATCTCGGCAGGGTGAACCAGCCGTGCCTCAAAGTGTGCCTGGGCCGTCTGGGCATGCGCAGCGGGATGCAGAAGCAGCGAACACAGGAGGATGGGAAGCGCGATGATCTGGCGCGATGGGATGATCGGAATCATGTGCGTGGGAGGCAGAGCGGACGGCAAGGAATTTTCCCCGGGGCGCTCGCGTGAGACCGGGGAAGAGTGATGGTGGAGGCTCCGCTGGGCGATGGCGCGGGCGGTAAACCCACAACGGAAAACGCCTGCAGTCCGCCGGTATCCAGTCGGCGGCCATGCGCACAGCGGAGCACTCCAAATTGGCTCGGACGGGGAGTGGAGGAGAGATGCCGTGAAATCGGCGGCCGTGCGTTGCCCTGTGGGCTCACGAGGCTGCCTGCGGGCATCCGCGTCCCTGTCCGTGGTTCCGGCCGGGCGTTCCGGCGCTCAGCGGGAAGGCGGAAAACCGGAATTGGCAGGAGGGGTGCTCAGGCTACCGTCCGCGGGGGCGGTACGGGGGGGCTTGCTGCCATCCGGGAAGCGGGCACGATTGGCTCGGTAAAGCCCGCTTCGGCGGGGTGGGCGGCAGCGCATGCCGGGGTTGCGGGATTCTCGGTCAGCCAGAGGATTTCCTTGGTCAGCCGTTCGATGGAGACCGGCAGAGTGGAGAGGGGAGATCCGCTGTTCTCGTCCGGATTTTCAGCGGATGCGATTGCGTGGCACAGTGGGCAGGGATGTTCGCCGTCGAATGTTCTGCGCAGGCCTTCCGAGACACCGGATTCCGCGGAATACGAGATGGCCATGCCCGTCCACGCCATGACTTGGAGGAATCCAAGACCGCCTCCGCAGAGATGCACGCACCCCATCAGAATGAGCAGAGACTGGAAGAAGCGGCGCATGAACGGAATTCTACACTTCATCAGCAGGACGTCCGGTCGGTGCAAGCACGATTTGGCACTGGACATGCCGAACCCGGCCACGAGGAGGGAATGGATGACACCGCAGGCACAGTCGTGTATGGTCCTCATGAAATTCTCCATGACTGCGAACTGACCATGAAACGATTCCTGCTTTCCCTTCTTCTGGCTGGGCTGATTCCTGCGCGTGCCGATCTGCAGGCGTACCTTGCGCGTCCCGAGCCTGCCTTCCAGTGGAGCGAGGCATCGAAAACGGTGCTTAACGGGTGTGAAGTCCGCCTGCTCAGGCTGACTTCGCAGGAGTGGCAGGGGATCCGGTGGGAGCACGATGTTATTGTCTTCCGGCCGCTGGAGACCCCTTTTGCGGGCAAGCTTTTTCTGATGAACAGCGGGGGCTCCGCGAAGGAGAAGGATTACCCGTATGGAGCGATGCTGGCCGCGAGGATCAAGGCTCCGGTGGCCTTTCTGCTGGGAATACCGCGTCAGCCGCTCTTTGGCGGGAAGAAGGAAGATGCGCTGATTGCGGAAACCTTTGTCCGCTATCTTGAGACGGGTGATGCTTCGTGGCCGCTGCTGTTTCCGATGACCAAGAGTCTGGTGAAGTGCATGGATGCCCTGCAGGAATGCTTCCGGCGGGAATGGCAGGAGGAACTGAAGAGCTTCATTGTGAGCGGGGCCTCCAAGCGTGGCTGGACAACGTGGCTGACGGCAGCGTCGGACCCGCGGGTCGAGGCGATTGCCCCTATGGTGATTGATACGCTGAACATGCGGGAGCAGCTGCCGCATCAGGTAAAGATGTTCGGGCGGGTGAGCGACAGCATCCGGGACTACACCGAGCGGGGGCTTGTACCGATTCCCGATACGGAGAATGCGAAGCGGCTCTGGGGCTGGGTGGATCCCTTTCTGTACCGCGACAAGTTCACCATGCCCAAGCTGATCGTGTGCGGGACCAATGATCCCTACTGGAGCACGGATGCGCTCAACCTGTACTGGGACGGGCTCCCGGCGCGGAAGTGGATTTCCTATTCACCGAATGCCGGGCATAACCTTGACTGCGACGGCAGTGGCGGCGAGCCGAAAGGACCGTGGCGTGCCATCAACAGCGTGGCCGCCTTCGTGAGGCATCAGATCACCGGTCAGCCCCTTCCCAGCGTTTCATGGAAGCACGGGGACTCGGGCGATGGCCGGCTGCAGCTGAGCATGACGGCCGAGCCAGCACCAAAGGAAGTGCGGCTGTGGCGTGCGGTCAGTGACAGCACGGATTTCCGTGCGGCGAAGTGGACATCGGAGAAGGTGACGGCAGAGGCTGCCGTTGCGGGCATTGCGGTGGAGCGGCCGTCCGCCGGGCACATTGCCTTCTTTGCGGATGCTGGTTATGAGATTGACGAGATACCATTTACATTATGCACACAGATGAGAATTGCGGCCGCGGTGACGGCGGACTCCGGAACCGGGGCTGGAGGAAAAGCAACGCCATGAAACAGAGAGCGGCAGCAGGGTTGCTGGGGGCTGTGGCCATGATGCTTCCGTCGCGGGCGGCGGAACTGCTGGTCGAAGCCGAGTCGTTTGCGGGGCATGGGGGCTGGACTCTTGACACGCAGTTCATTGAAATCATGGGGTCGCCCTACCTGCTGGCCCATGGGCTTGGGCGTCCGGTGGCGGATGCGGAGACCCGGGTGCGCATTCCGGCGGCGGGCCGCTGGCGTCTCTTTGTGAGGACCAAGGACTGGGTTGCGCCATGGGAAGCGCCCGGTGCGCCGGGGCGGTTTCAGTTGCGCATCAACGGAAAGCCTCTGCCTCAGGAATTCGGGACCGTGGGTGGCTGGCACTGGCAGCCGGGAGGATCCGTGGATCTGCCGGAGGGCGAGGTGACGCTGGCGCTGCATGACCTGACTGGTTTTGATGGCCGCTGCGATGCCATTTACCTGACGAATGAGGAATCGGCGGCGCCGCCGGAGACGGCAGAGTCGAGGCGGAAGCTGCTGGGCTGGCCGGCCGAGGCTCCTGAATCGGGGCCATATGATCTGGTGGTTTGCGGCGGTGGTTACGCTGGGATGAGCGCGGCGATGGCGGCAGCGCGTCAGGGACTGACGGTGGCCCTCATTCAGAATCGCCCGGTGCTTGGCGGCAATGGTTCCAGCGAGATTCAGGTCTGGGCCCAGGGTGGGACGATGCGGGGGCTTTATCCGCACCTTGGAGAGATCACGGAGGAATATGCGGACCGGGCGACGCACTCGCCGGGGATCGCGGAGGAATTCGGCGATGCCCGCAAGGAAGCCATCATCCGTGCCGAGCGGGGCATTTCCCTTTATCTCAATCACCATGTCGTGGCCGTGGAGCAGGGCGAACCGCCATCACCCGGGCACCGGGTGATCCGCAGCGTGACTGCCCTTGATACCCGGACGGGCCGGGAAACCCGTTTCCGGGGCACCTTGTTTGCCGACTGCACGGGCCACGGCACTGTCGGAGCGCTCGCGGGGGCCTCGTTCACCATGCTGGAGAAGGGCCATCTGGGGATGAGCAACATGTGGAGCTGGAAGCCTTCTCCTGCTCCGACTCCGTGGCCGGAGACCCCTTGGGCTCTGGCGCTGGAGCCGGGCGACTTCCCGCCGACTCGGCGGGCGGGCGAGTCCGGCGATGTCTTTCACAAGGGTGAATGGTTCTGGGAAAGCGGATTCGACCGTCATCCTCTGCGGGACCTCGAACTGGTGCGCGACTGGAATCTGCGGGCCGTCTACGGTGCCTTCGGGGCCTTGCGGAAGCATGGGAATCCCGAGGCTGAACTGGCCTGGGTGGCGGCCATGGGCGGAACGCGGGAGAGCCGTCTGCTGGAGGGCGATGTCGTGCTGACCGACCGTGACATTGTCGAAAAGCGTCCCTTTCCCGATGGTTGTGTGCCGACGACGTGGGATCTGGATCTTCATTACCCGAAGGAGCAGTATGCGAAGAAGTTTCCGGATAACCCGTTCATCAGCCGGGCGCATTTCGGAAAGGGTGTGGACCGTGAGAATGGCTATCCCATTCCCTACCGCTGCCTGTATTCGAAGGACGTGGACAATCTCTTCATGGCGGGCCGCTGCATCAGTGTGACACATGAGGCGCTCGGCACCGTCCGGGTCATGAGAACGTGCGGCATGATGGGCGAGGTGGTCGGTAAGGCTGCGTGGGTGGCGGTGACCCGCGGAACGACGCCGCGCGGCGTCTACCAGAGTCATCTTGAGGAGTTGAGGGAACTCTGGAAGCAGCCGGGCGGGGCGCGTCGGGATGCGTTGCGGGCTCCGCTGAAAGTGCCGGATGGCTGGGTTCCGCCGGGTGCCCCGGGGAAGCCGAAGCCGGGCCTGAAGCCGACGGCCTTTCCTGGACTGGTGGTCGATGATGACCAGGCTGAACTGACGGGTGAGTGGACGAAGGGGACGGGTCTGCCGGGGTATGTGGGGACGGGTTACCGCTATGCGGCGGGCGGCAGCGGGGCAGTAGCGGTCTTCACGGCGAAACTGCCGTCCGACGGCGCGTGGGATGTGAGGCTGCGGTGGGTGGCCCATGAGAACCGGGCGGACAATGCGGTCTGTGAAATCAATGGCCGGAGCGTCGTGCTCAACCAGCGGAAGGCTCCGGGACGACCGGACGGATTCCACAGCCTTGGTCTAGTCACTGGCAAGGCGGGAGATGCTGTGAAGATCAGACTTTCGTCGCAAGGGGCGCGGGGATTTGTGCATGCCGATGCGCTCTGGCTGGCTCCGGTGCCGTGAACTGGAGTTCATCACGGGATGCGGGCGGGCTGGTCCCGCGGATGGGATGGTTCGTCCCATGGCGCTGGCGGGAACGGTGTGCCGATGGAATCATGGGCCCACACCGCCGCCATGAGGCTTCTCTGCCGGCGGGAATTCCAGACCAATGACCATGCGGGACGCAGCTGATGTCGTGGACGCGCAGGACGACGCAGGGACTCCGTTCCCGGGGCCTGCGGGGGAGTCCGTGGCTGCGGGCGAACGACCGTTTTCCGGGTGGCAGCCATTCTTCGTCTCGGTCCTTGCCCTTGCGGGGGTGTGGACGGGATTGGTTCTGCTGTTTGCGGCGCAGTTTGTGCTGACGGGTCCGCTGGAATGGAGCGAGGCACTGCAGCGGTCGGTGAGCTTCTGGCAACCGTGGCTGCTGCTGCTTCCGCTCGTGCTGCTGCTGACGCGCTGGCTGCTCTGGCGGAAGGTTCCGCTTCCAGCGAACCTGCTCGCGCATGCGGCGGGCTGCACGCTGGCAGTGCTCGTCTGCCATTGGCTCACGCCCGAACGTCTGCCGCGGGGGCCGGGCGACCGTGTTCCGGGGCAGCAGGGACCGCCGCTGAATCAAGGATCTCCCCAGGATCGCGGACCGGGACCTCCAGGCATGCGTGGAGAGCGGCCCGGACCGCCGCGGGGAATGGCGGGAGGAAGACCTGCTGCGGGAAACCCCTTTCCCGGAGGAGCCGGACGGCCAAGGGGACCGTTCGGGCCCTTCGGTTTCCGGACCGTGATTGATGCCGTGATCTACGGCGGGGTGGTCAGCGTGACCTGTGCTCTGTCTTTTCTGCGGCGTTCGCAGCAGAGGGAGCGGAGGGCACTGGAACTGGAGGCAAGTCTCGCCAACGCCCGGCTCGATGCCCTCCGCCTGCAGATCAACCCTCACTTTCTCTTCAATACCCTCAATGCGGCTGCCTCGCTGGTGCACACGCGTCCGGAGGCAGCCGATGAGATGATTCTGAGTCTGAGCGAGTTGCTGCGGGCGTCGCTGCAGGGCACGGGTACGCACGAAGTCCCGCTGGCGAGGGAAATGGAACTGCTGCGGCTGTACACGGACATCGAACGGACGCGCTTCGGCGACCGCATTTCCTTCCGCGAGGAAGTTCCTTCGGAACTGCTGAGGGCGCTTGTGCCGGCGCTGGTGCTCCAGCCGGTCGTGGAGAATGCGGTGCGGCATGGAGTCGAGCCCCGCCCGGGTCCGGGGACGGTTACGGTGGCGGCCCGCCGGGAAGCCGATCGCCTGATCCTGTCCGTGAGCGATGACGGGGTTGGTTTTGCAGGTGGTTCGGCGGCCCGCGGCGGCGGCATTGGGCTGGCCAATACGCGGGACCGGCTGAGGGCGCTTTACGGAGGAGCGCAGGATCTCCGCATGGAAGCACTTCCGGAAGGCGGCACCCGCATTGTGATTTCCCTCCCATGGCATCTCCCCTGAATCTCCGAGCCGTCATTGCCGATGACGAACCTCCGGCGCGCGAACGCGTCCGTCACCTCCTGCGCAGCCATCCGGACATCGCGGTGGTGGCCGAGTGTGCGGATGGGAACGAAGCGGTGGCGGCAGTGCGGGAACACCATCCCGATCTGCTCTTTCTCGATATTCAGATGCCGGGCCGCGACGGCTTCGGGGTTCTCGAGGCTCTCCCCAGGGAGGAATGGCCAATCGTGATTTTCATGACGGCATGGGATCAGCATGCCGTCCGGGCATTCGACGCACACGCACTCGATTATCTGCTCAAGCCCTGCAAGCCGGCGAGGTTTGCCGAAGCGCTGCAGCGGGCACGGGATCACATGGCGCGTCGGGATTCCGGTCAGGAAGCACGCCGCCTCATGGAACTGCTGGCGGATCTCAGTCAGCGCCATCTGGCGAGACTTCCGGTGAAGTCGGGCGACCGCATTTCCTTTGTACGGGTGGCCGACATTGAGTGCATCGAGAGTGCGGGGAACTATGTGGTCGTGCATGCCGGAGGCAAGGAGCACGTGCTGCGGGAGACGCTCAGTGAACTGGAATCGCAGCTCGACCCGGCCCATTTTCTGCGGGTGAGCCGCGGGGCCATTGTGAATCTTGATCATGTGCGGGAACTGCAGCCGCTTTTCAAAGGCGACCACGTGGTTGTGCTGCGGAGCGGGCGTACGGTGCCGATGACGCGGGGAATCCGGGAGGTTGAACGGGCGCTGCGGTTCGGCTGAGAGTCACCGTGGTTCCGCAGGGACGCGAGGTTGATTTCCGGGATGGGTGCTGCCATGGCGGGCGGGAGGGCATCCTTTGGAGACGTCCGGCATGCTGACGATACATGAAGCACGAGATTTCAGTCGAGAAAGCGGGACCCGCGGGCGCAGCCATGGCTGAGGCCGTGCAGACTTGTGTCCACTGTGGATTCTGTCTGCCCGCTTGCCCGACGTATCAGGTCATGGGGCAGGAAATGGACACGCCGCGCGGTCGGATTCTGCTCATGAAGGATGTGCTCGAGGGAGTCTTGCCGCTGCCGGAAGCCCTTCCGCACACGGATCGCTGTCTGGGCTGTCTGGCTTGTGAAACCGCCTGCCCCAGCGGGGTGAAGTACCGGGAGCTGATCAGTCCTTTCCGTGAATGGACGGAGGAGCGGCGGGAAAGGTCTGCGGCCGAGCGCGTGCGGCGCTGGGTGCTGCTGAGGACGCTGCCGTATCCGCAGCGCTTCCGGGCGGCGGCCAGACTGGGGATCATGAGCCGGCCCCTGCATGCGGTGGTGCCGCGTGCGTTCCGGCCGATGCTTGATCTGCTGCCGGCTGCGCTGCCGCCTTCCGGGCGTTTGGCTCCGCTGTATCCTGCTCAGGGGAAGTGTCGGGGCCGCGTGGCCCTGCTGGCAGGCTGTGCTCAGCAGGTGCTGGCTCCAGGCATCAACGAGGCCACCATTGCGGTGCTCACCGCTGCCGGGGTGGAAGTGGTGGTGCCCCCCGAACAGGGCTGCTGCGGGGCTCTTGCCTGGCATGTGGGTGCCGGGGAGGAAGCCCGTGCCGCCGCCCGGAGAAATCTGCGGGCCTTTCCGCAGGAAGTCGATGCCATCGTCACGAATGCGGCCGGATGCGGATCTGGATTGCACGAGTACCCACTGATGCTGAAGGGATGCGCGGAGGAGGCGGAGGCGAAGGCTTTCGCACATCGTGTGGAGGACGTTTCCGTGTACCTTGACCGCATCGGTCTGCCTGAGCTTCCTGCGGTGAAGTCTCCGCTGCGGATTGCCTATCATGATGCCTGTCACCTCAGTCATGCTCAGGGGGTGAGGAGCGCACCGCGTCGGCTCCTCGGACGGATTCCCGGAGTGACTCTCTGCGAGGTTCCCGATGGAGACATCTGCTGCGGCAGTGCCGGGACCTACAACATCGACCAGCCGGAGACCGCGCGCGAACTGGGAAGGCGCAAGGCAGAGGCCATTCTGGCAACGGGTGCTTCAAGGGTAGCGCTGGGCAACATCGGCTGCCTTACGCAGATTCAGTCGCATCTGCGCGGACTGCCGGGCGCACCTGTGGTCAGCCACACCATGGAGATCCTTGCGCTGGCCATGAAGGGTCTGCTGGAGCGGGACTGAGTGCCTGCGCCGGCTGGTCCATGGCCAGCGGGCGTCAGATGGTCAGTATGCTGGTTCGGCTTTGCATCTGGAAAGCTTTGTGCGACAATCGGCTCATGCGCTGGATATTCTGTCTGTTCGTCACGCTCATTGCGGCTGGGCGGGGCCATGCCGAGGAGAAGGTCCGCAAGCTTGAGCCGAGGTGTCTCGCGATCGAGCCAATTGCGCTGCGTTCCAGTGTCTCGCGGACCGTTCCGGGGTCGAGATTCACGGCGATTGTTCCGTCCCGCGAGGAGGAACTGGGCATTGCCCATCTGACCGCCGAGGAATTCGAGGAGGCCGGATATACCTGGAAGGAGTTTCAGGGCGAGGGGGAGACCGCCGCGGCGCGCCTTCTCGAGACCATCAATTCTGTGGTCGAGCGGGATTCCAAGGGCAAGGCCATCAGGGCTACCCTGCGCTCAGAGAGTCATCTGACGGCGTCGGTTTTTCTCTGCAAGGAGTTCTACGCAAGGTTCAGTCGGATTTTCGGGGAACACGTGGTCGTCCTCATGCCCGACCACTTCACGGTTTACGTGTTTGGCAGATCAGCGCCTGATTTTCAGGCGTTCGGAGCCAAGGTTGTCGAGGAGTACAACAAAGCGGTCTGGCCGTGCAGCCGCGAAGCCTTCGAAATTGGGCCCACCGGGATTCGCTGTATCGGTGCCTTCGATGATGGATCGGAATACGAAGAAAGCAATCTGCCTCCCGGAAGTGCCATGATCCCGATGATTTCTGCCTCCGAACCGGCGGAGAGGAGTTCCGGGACCGCTTCAGCCAGTTCCCCTGCGCCGGGGACGAAGCAGTCGAAACCAGCCACTGAGAGTCCCGGGGAAACCAAAAAAAGTCAGCAGAGGCCGGCTCCAGTTCAGCCTCCCCGGGGAAATCCAGCGTCCGCCCTCAAGCCGTTACCCATCCCGCTTCCGCCCGCTGATGTCCAGCCCGGGGGTAAGTCTGGCACTGGAAACTCCCGTGTACCTGTCAGGAAGCGTGGATGATCAGCATTCCCGAGAAGTCCGGGGGGTGCCAGCGACTCTGTTTCCATGCCGACGCCAGGCCCGGTTCGTACCCGCTTGGGTCCTCGGATAAAGACCTCATTTGCAGTCGATTCTGGCGATCGGGATTCGTAAGCGCATGCGAGCCCGCCGCTGGCCGGCGAAGGGGATATCCGGACACCCTATCGTTTCTGAGAAAAGTTCCTTTGTTATAACGAAAAGAGTCGCAATTTCGTCACTTCGTGTTACAGTCCCATGATATGGCTACTCCAAAACGAACAAGGTTTTCCCGTCGGCTACCTGATCATGTGACCGATGAGCTGGTGGCGGCGCTCATGAAGAAGAAAATCTACGAGTTCAACGATTTGTTTGAAGCTGTATACGAGAATCTGAAGCTGCGGAATGCGGTGAGTGGTGGGGAGGAGATGCTTCGGTTGCGGGCTTATGAGAAGCTGCAGAATCTGGTGTCCCGTGGGATGGTCGAGAAGAATGGGAAGCAGTACCGTGGGCTGGAGAAGATCAAGGATGCGATTGCCCCGCCCCCGGTTCCGGTGGTTGCGGCCAAGTGAAGCGTTGAGAGGTTCACTGGACTGATGAATTCATGCCCCGGCTGGTGATCCCGGCCGGGGTTTTTCGTTGATGACAAGGTGGAGCGCGACGAAGAAAAAGGTGCGGTTTTTCTGAAGGCAGCCTACTGGAATCGGTTGTTGTGGCTGATCACGGCTGGCTGTGGAGTGGCGGTTTTGGTGGCTGTGGTGGCCTCGGCAGCGCGGGGGCCGGCTTTCCGTTGGGTGGGATTGGCCATGGTGCTGGTGCTCGGGATCTGTGGGCTCTTCGCGGTACGGGGGTATGAGGTGTCGAGGGAGGCGGTGGTGGTGCGGCGGTTGCTGTGGCGCTGGCGGCTTCCACTTGAAGCGTTGCAGTCGGTGGAAGCGGACCCGCGGGCGATGGCTGGAAGTCTCCGCCTGTGGGGAGTGGGAGGCTGTTTTTCGTGGAGCGGCCTGTACTGGAACCGCCGCCTGGGACGGTACTGGGCGGCGGTGACGGATCCGGCGAAGGCGGTGGTGCTGCGGTGGGACCGCAAGGTGGTGGTGCTCTCACCGGACGAACCGGAGAGGTTGCTCGCTGCCGTCCGGCAGGCGGTACCGGCTGCCGGGGCGGCAGGAAACCTTGGTTTTTCAGGAGGATTTCATCTGGACTAAGGGAATGTGGTGGTTGCCTTTCCGGTTTCGGCTGCCGTGGAAGTGGAGCTTGCGCCCATGGCGGTTTCCTGCTTGCATCCCGGCGACCTTCCCCTTTTTCGCACGTTCATCTCAGCGCTCCCACCCTTTCCGTTTTCCGATGACCCGACTTACCCTGTCTGCGAGTGCCGCTGGTTTTCTTTTGTGCTTCCTTAGCAGCGCCCATGCTGGGCTTTTCAGGCGTGGCCCCAAGAAAGAAGGGCAACCCGGCCGGGTTCCGGCTGCGCCGGCAGTGGAGTCCGGGAAGAAGGTGCGGGCTGCACAAGGTGAGCAGTCGAAGTCTGTGGCACCGGTGACGGAGGTGCCGAGTCCCGAGGCGCTCCTTGCCATGGTCCCGCCCTCGGGTCCGCTGGGTGAGCATGAACTGATTCTGCTGGCGATTGCAACCAGTCCGGAGTTGGAGAGACGGCGGGTGGCGATCACGGCGGCGCAGGCGCAGAGGATGGCGGCGTTCGAGTGGGAGAATCCGGAACTGCGTTTCAGCTATGGATGGCAGAATGATGATTTCATTGGTGTGCCGTTTACGGAGACCGCGCGGGAGTATCAGACGACATCGGAGACATTTGCGGGGACCTCGGCGACGCGGTCGCTGGCTCCTTTCGGGGAACTGGGATACGGCGAATCGACCGTGGATCGGGATTCCGGGCGTGCTTCCACGCGGCGCTACCGGGAGATTGAGCGGCGGGTGACTCCGGGGAATGGGCGGGAGACCATTGATACGAGGGTGTACGAGGTCCGCGAGGATGCTTCCTCGAATGAACGCACGCGCACGCAGTCGGACCTGTTCGGCACGGCGACGAGGCGGGATGGGGAGCAGGAAAACGTGCAGCGTCGGCTCGTGAGCCGGTCGCGCGAGACCGTCAATTCGCCGAACTGGACGGCGCGTGATGAGTTTGGGATGCTGCTGCGCTTCAATTTGCCGAACCCGATTGAACGCAAGGCTCTCTATGAAAGGGCGGCCGCGGAGATTTCCCTGGCTGAGGCGGAGTATCTCGCGGAGGAAGACAAACTTGTGCGGGAGATCCGTGGACTCTATCAGGATCTGGCCGCCATGGAGAGCGAACTGGCGGCGCAGCAGAAACGGCGGGAGGGCTACCGGGAATTCTTCGGGGAACTCGAGAAACTCAATCAGCCGACCTTTGCAATGGACAAGGCAAGGGCCAGAATTGACATGCACAAGGCCATCATCGGCATCCGCGAAGCCGAGAATGATGTCGTCCGGCTGAGGGATTGGATTGGATCGCTCTGCGGTCTGGCCTCGCCGGACCGGATTCACACTGGGGGCACGGCAGTGCGGCGGGTGGTGAATCCGACGGCGTTGGATGTGAGTTGGCTGACGGAGTTGGCGATGGTGTACCGTTCGGATGTGATTGAGAGCCGGGCACGGCAGGCCATTGCCCTCGCGCGGGTCAAGGAGGAACGGGCGGCGCGCATTCCATTTGCGAATTTTGTCGATGGGGGCTGGGATCGCCGCTGGAACGATGGCCGCACGGGCAATCAGGACCAGTGGCTGGTGCGCGTGGCTTTTGACATTCCGCTATTCAACTGGCTGGGAATCAATAAGCGCGACAAAGCGTTCGCTGAGGAGGCGAAGGCATGGGCTGGTCAGATCAGCCGTCAGCGGGAACGGATCCGTTCCGAAGTTTCGCTGGCGATCCGGCGGCTGCGGGAATCCGGGGCGCAGCTGGAAGGGTTTGAGAAGGCGGTGGCAGAGCAGGCCAGCGATGCGGCGAAAGCGATCGCGGAGCTTGAGGCAAGCACGGTGGACATCAATGACTACACGCGGCCGAAGCGGATGCAGTATGAGTTTTCCGATCTTGCGCAGCAGATGGAGATTGGAAGGTCGGAGGCCCGTGCGGACTACAACAAGGCGCTCATGGCTCTCGAGGATGCGGTGGGAGTGCGGATCGAAAAGATCCTCGCGGCTCCCAGGGGCGGCAAATGACTGTGTCTTCGGGAGACCGACGGTGAATGGCCCGGCGCGGGGCCTGTCTCCGTGGAATGCCGTCCATGCCGCAGCGTCCGTCCTATTTTCCGCCTGGTGGCGGGGGTTGCCGGAGCCGGCGGAAATCGCCATCACGTCTGGTCAGGCCTTCGCGGTCCATGCGTTCGAGCAGGGGAATGAGAATGCGGCGGGTGGTGCTGGTGACGGTGCGCAGGTCGCTGGCAGTGGCTCCGCCGGTCTTCGCGAGGTGACCCGTGATGGTTTCCTTGAGGGATTCGAGGGCATCCGAAAGGAGAACCGCTTTCTCGTCAAGCTGGACGGCTTCGCCGGTATCGCAGAGAAATTTGAGGGCCTGGCGGTCGAGCGGGCTGGTGATGAGTTCGGCTATGCCGGGTGGTTCCACGGGATTCCTTGCGAGGGCGGCCCGGAGTCGGGCCCCGGATGCCTGCAGCTGGGGTGGCAGAGCGGGACGGTGGGCGACGTGGCGGAAGTGGCGGCCGCTGCGGATGAATCCGACGGCTGCAAGCGAAGCAGTCAGGGGATCGAGGAGGCGTTTGTCGGGGAGGAGAGCAGCGGCCTGCCTCTGGAATTCGGCGGCGTCTAGGCCGGGCAGTTCGGGTCGGGCGCGGTGCCACGACCTGATGAGACTGCCGGCGGCGGCGACCTGGCTTTCCCACCATGCGCAGTCGATGAGCCAGGGCCCTTCGGCGCGCAGGGTGCCTGCCCTGGTGAGTTCGGCGGCGGCGGTCTCGAGTTCTCCGGCACTCCAGCGGCTCTTGAGCAGGAGCGACTCCCGCAGACGGGCACCGTCGCGTGCCATCAGGGCAGCCATGAGGATGGCCGGGTCCCCGGCATTGGCTGCACAGGTTTCCAGGCACGCGCGGAACTTCGGCTTCCGGAAATGTGCACGGCCGGCATCCGGGTCGATGACGAGGCCGCCGGCCAGCGTGCGCTGTCTTGCCACGTCGCGCAGGACGAAGCGGTCGCCGCTGAACGCGTAAACCCTTCCGCGGAAGCGGAGCTGAGCGGGGGCGCTGGCACCGGGATCGAGTTGCCGGACTCCCTGGAGGTAGAGTCTGGCCTCGATGCCGGCAGAGCCGTGGTGCCAGACGACTTTCTGGCCATTGCGGAGCGGGCGGTCGCCCTTGGATTCCCGTGAGGAGCAGGAGATGACGACATCGAGGGTGTCGTTTGCTGTACCGAGTGTGGGAAGGGTGACGACGTCCCCCCTCGCAACGCCGCTGCGGTGTTCGCGTTCGGCCACGGCGACGTCGGCGAGATTGACGGCCGTGCGGCGGCCGGGCGTGGCCGTTTCGACCGGGCTGTGGTGATGCTGGAGGCCCCGCAGATGGGTTGCCTGTCCGTGGGGTTGCACGACCGCTGCGGCTCCGCGTGGGAATGTTCCTCCTGTCAGGGTTCCGGTGACGACGGTGCCGATGCCCTGCCGTGAAAAGACACGGTCGACCGGGAGCCGTGGCTTTCCGATGTCGGCTGGTGGCGGGGTGCTGCGGAGCATGGTGAAGAGGGCAGCCCGCAGGTCATCGAGACCGATGCCGTGCGGAGCAGCGACGGGCACAATGGCTGCGTCGGCGAATGGGGAATCCTGGAGCACATGCCGCACGGACGCGACGGCATCTTCCAGATCCTCCGTGAGATCGCTTTTAGTGAGCGCGACGACGGCATTCCGGACACCGAGATAATCAAGAATCTGCAGATGTTCTTCGGTCTGCGGCATCCATCCATCGTCGGCGGCGACCACGAGGATGACGGCGTCGATGCTGCCGACGCCGGCGACCATGTTCTTGACGAAGTCCGCGTGTCCGGGGACGTCGACGATGCCGATGTCGCAGCGCATTCCGGAAGCGGAGTCATCCAGCACGAGGTGAGCGAAGCCGAGGTCGATGGTCATGCCCCGGGCTTTTTCCTCCGGGAGTCGATCTGGGTCGGTGCCGGTAAGGGCGCGGACGAGAGAACTCTTTCCGTGGTCGATGTGGCCGGCCGTTCCGATGATGAAGTGGCGCGTTTCCATGCGTGCAGTCCTGATGGTTCACCCGGACTTCTGCGGGGCAAGGGGAATCGCTCTCCCGGGTCGGGGCATCCCGGAGTGAGGCGCAGGCGTTCTCTCCATCGTCCCAACCTGTGCCTTCCGCCGTGATTCCCCGATTGACGGGCGGTCGTTCCGGAGGGCAACCGAGACACGGTCTGTGCCCACACTTTCGAATTTCATGGAACCACTCCACAATATGAAGGCTGTCGCCCTCCGCACGGGGCTGAGCCCTCATCTTGTGCGGATGTGGGAAAAGCGGTACGCGGCGGTTAGTCCGGGGCGGAGTCTGACACAGCGGAGGCTTTACACGGACGAGGAGGTGGAGCGCCTGAGCATGCTGGCGCGGCTGACGCGCACGGGATTGAATATCGGGCAGATTGCGAGGCTGGAAACGGCGGAACTGAAGGCCATGATTGAGCGGCTCGGCGATGTGCCGGGAGCGCCGCTGCCTCCAGGCCGGGCGGTGGCTCCGGTGGATGCCGGGGTGCTGGTGCAGCGGGCGCTGGACTGCGTCTGCGGGTACGATGTTCCGGGCTTGGAACGGACGCTCGACGAGGCGATGCTGGTGATGGGGCATTCCGGGATGCTGGAGCGGGTGCTGGTGCCCTTGCTGCAGAGGGTGGGTGTTGAATGGCAGCGTGGGTACCTCACCGCGGCGCAGGAGCATGGAGCCACCAGTGCCATCAAGGATTACCTGAGCCGGACACTGCGGCCTGTGAGCACTCCGGAGTCCGCTCCGAGGCTGCTAGTCACTACGCCGACTGGGCAACTGCATGAAATGGGAGCAGCCATCGCGGCGGGGTTGGCACGCAAATCCGGCTGGAATGTGACGTATCTGGGTCCTTCGCTTCCAGCGGAAGAGATCGTGGGTGCGGTCATGATGAACAGCATTGGAGCGGTGGCGCTGAGCATTGTCTATCCGGCGGATGATCCTGATCTGCCCGGGCAGATGGTGAGGCTGCGCAGTCTGTTGCCTGACGAAATTCCGGTGATTGTGGGAGGTCAGGCGACCGATGCTTACGGGGAAGTGCTCACGCAGATCGGAGCTATCCGGGTGGCGGACATGGAGGAATTCACGCGGGTGCTCCTCGAAGTGAGGGAAGGCCGGCACAAGTCACGTATCACTTCGATGCCGGTCCGCAATGGGCGATCGCCCCAGAGGCAGAGCGGCGGCTGACGGACGATGTCTTACCGGCGGGAGGCACGGACGCGCTGGAACCGAAGCGGGGAGGTAGTGGTCCAGTGAAGACGGCGCAAACCGTCGGGAGTGCGCGATTCACCTGCGTAGATCCAGCCGCCGGGCATTTCCCATGGGCCTGCGGGAGACGGGGCGGTCTCGGGAATCCAGTTCGCGTCGTCGTTTCCTGGAGGCACGAAGATGGCAAGTGCCCAGCCCATGGGTGCTGGAGTTAGTTCGAGAGACTGCGGCCACGGAAGAGCATAGCCAGTCCACGAAGAGGGGTCGCCGCCGCTGAAGGCGACCGCGTCACTGCCGCCCGGGGAACCCCCGATGGCCACGCTCGAGCGCCACGCTTCCGGCGGACTGACTGATTCCGGTGGGCTGGTCGTGATACGCGTCAGGCTGTACCCCGGGCCGTCAGCCGCCTCGGGCCACGGGGCGCGGTCGTTCCATGAGAGCGAATCAATGGTCACTCCCTGCGCGGTGAGTTGAAGCGATCCGCCTCTGTCCGGGAGGCGGCCCTGGAATTCGCCGGCTGTCTGGATGCCGGGGCCGTAGCGGCTGGAGAAGGCAGTCTGGCTGGCGACGGCCACGATGCGGCTGCCGGGTTCGAGCGACCACTGGTTGCCATGCAGGAAAGCGTAGGTGACAGCACCGCGCAGACTGCAGTCGAGCAGACTGATTTTCCGCGTGCTGCGGTTGAGGATTTCGATGAACTCGAAGTCTTCGGAGGTCCGTCCGGCGTCGGAGTCTTCGGAGCTGGTGGGGCTGGCGGGGTGGTAATGGATTTCCGAGAAGATCAGATCGCCGGGTGCCGGGTCGTATGCATCAGTGACAAATACGGCGCTGGCCGGGGCGCTCCATGTGGTGCCCGAGCGCGAGCGTGCTGTGATGCGGACGTCTCGGCCAATGAGGCCGCCCGGTGCGGTGGACGAACCCGGGGCCGGCAGACCGCCGCTGGCGCGCGGGTCGCCATCGGATTGCCATGCGGCGGACTCCGCGCTGGTGGTGATGGAAAAGGAAGTTCCTGCGGGGACGTTTCCGCCGTGCGGCACGATGGCGGGGATGGGGAGGAATTGTTCATCGAGAAATGCGGCGCGGTCCTGGAGCCATTGTTTCATGGTTGCGAGCCGTGCGTGCCATTCCCCGGCCGATGGCAGACCCTGAGCGACCGCCTTGGCCGGGGTGATTTCTGCAGCCTGGGCGTCGATGATCTGAGCCATGGCGGCGTCGCTCAGGCTGGCGGCGCGCCATGTGGCCCATTGGTCGGTGTACTGCTGAAGGAAATCGGGATCTGCGAAGAGTCTGGGGAACCAGAGTTGTTCCCGGCGGTACCATGGGGCGGCCGCTGCAGTACCCTGAACGTAGTAGCCGCCGAAATTGACATCCCAGAGTGGCCCCATGCGGAGGCGGCGGTCGTTTCCCAGCCATGGATAAAGACTGAGCCGGAGGGCGTCGCTGTGCCGGATGAGATTGTGCAGGAGGTAGCCCTGGACCCAGTCCGGGGTATCGAGCCATGCCCGGTATCCGTTGGTGGGGTGCAGCCATGTGCTGTCGTTATGGAGAGTCTGCTCGAAGCCGCGGAACCATGCTTCAAGGGCGCTGCGCTGACTGGGACTGATGGTGTCTCCGGAGGGTTGATCGAAATTGAGGAAGGCCTGTGCCCAGGAGGGGAGATCGTCGCCCTGAACCGGGAAGCTGTTGGCGGGGGTCTGCAGGATGCCATCTGGTCCGGCCGTGTGGAAGAACTGGGGAGCGGTCGCTCCGTTGGGAGCGGGCCATCCGGTTTCCGGTTCCGGGTCCATGCGGTTTATGCTGAGGAGCGCTCCGCCCCGTTGCCCATTGGCGCTGAGCCGGTCGATGGGAATCCGGTCACTGCCCCGCGAGACCTTCTCGAGCAGAACGTAGACACCCCGCCGGTCTGCGGTGGTCAGCGGGCCACCGTCCTCATTGAGGAAAACCTCCGTGAAGCGGAACCGGGGAGCCCAGCGGCCGAGGGCGCGGCTCAGTTCATACGCGAATGTATTGAAGAGCATGGTGGGGTCGCGGAAGTCGCCACCGGTGGGGTCGGGGTAGTACAGGGCAAATTCGTCATTCGCGGGCAGCCCGAGTGGAGAAGCATCGGTTTTCGCTCCCGCGGAGTCGCGTGGCTGGAGGTGATAGGGTTTCTGAGCCCATGTGGTGGAAATGGCTCCGCGGCCCCGGATTCCGATGAAACCGGAAAGCTGGGGAGCGGACGACGGGGAAGCCATCCCGCCATTCCGTGCGAAGATGAACCATGCGGCTTCCTGGCGGGGAACCTGCCGGATCCCGGAGCCGTTGCTGCTCCAGCCTTTGGCCGGCACCGTGCCCTGCCCGAAGTTCTCGATGAGGAGAATGGGCAGGGGCGACTGCCATGCGGCGAGTTCCGCCGAAATGCGGATCCATGCGGCTGAGGTGACCGCACTGGTAAGCGCCCCGGAAGCAGCCACGGCCCGCAGACGGGTTGAAGCGGTCGCTGGCAACGGCCCCGTGTAGCGAAGAGCCTCGCCGGGCACGGGCGGGCTGCCATCGAGCGTGTACCAGATGACCGCGTCTGGATCTGCCGTGGTGAGACTGATCTGAAGCGGGGAGCTGAACGTTCCGGAAGGAGGGGTGAAGGTGACGGGTGCGACGGGCGGCGAGACGATGTTCGGCAGACCGGGGCTCGGCTGCGTCATGAACTGGGGTGAGGAAAAGCCGGGGAGCAGCCCGAACGAGACATCGGGCAGCTGAGATGGAAAGGCGGGAGCGAATTCGCTCAGGATAATGCCCTGCCATGTCAGGGCGAGATATTCACCTTCCGCGGCAAGACGGAAGGAGGTATGCCATGGTCCAGCGGGCGTAAGGCGGTTTTTGCCGGAGGCGAAGATGACGAGGTGCCCGCCTGCGGGAATCGTTCCGGCCGGCAGCTTCCAGCGCAGGGGGTCGCCCGGATCATCGGTCAGCGCGAGTTCGGCAAGTGACACCGGCTGCGGCGAGGGATTGTGGAGTTCGATCCAGTCGCTGCGGTCGCCGTCTTCGTCGCGGAGGCCATTCTGGTTGAGCGCCATGAATTCAGAGATGACCAGCAGAGGAGCCGCTCTGAGTATCCCGGGCTGCAGGAAAAGCGTCAGGACCATCGCCATGATGGCCTGAATAATTCGCGGTGGCCTGCGTTCCATCTCCTGAGAGTGTCATTGCCACCATGAAAACAAAATGGTTTTTCCTCCGGTTTGCCGCGCTGTTGCCCGTGATGCTGCTGAGTGGCTGCGTGACGGGTCCGCCCTATTATGGAGGCTCCGGCTACGGCGGCTTTCCTGACGATGGCTGGGGCGATGGCTATGGAGGTTCCTGGGCGGGAGGGGGCGTTGGATGGATATCCGGCCCAACCTACTGGCCTGGGGGTTGGCATGGACCGCGGGCGGTATGCCCTCAGTGCCGCCGGAATCCCTGCTGCTGCCGCCGGGGTGACCGGCATGATCATGACCATGGGAAGGGCAGGTCGCCGGAGTGGGCTCAGCCGCGTTCAGCAGGTGGCGGCGGTTCCCGCGGGAATGCCGGGCTCTATCGTCTCAAGGGCGCCGAAAAGGACGAACCGAAAGGGTGGCACTCGAAGGAATGGTTTGCGGACAGAGGCTACAAGTTCTCCCGGAATACCTGGGAGACCCGCGGAGGGCGTTCCGTTCAAGGCTCCGAGATCCGCAAGCAGGGTAGCGACCGGAACCGCAGCAGTCAGCGTTCCAGCGGAAGCAGTGAGCGGTCCCGAGGCAGCAGCAGCCGCCGGAAGGACTGACCGATCTCCGGGACCGGACATTTCCCGCGGAGACCTGCAGCGCGCTAGTAGCCCGTTGAAGAACCGGGCCCGGCAGCGGATCCGGAGTCCACGGTGGTTTTGGATGAGCGGCTGCGCCGTGGGTTTAGTGACGGGAACCCCTGCGGGCGGCGGGCCTTATTCCAGCAGGCTTCGTTGCGCCGCAGTCGAAGGTCTCGACCTTCTCCTTTGTTGCGCCTCGCCTTGTGGAAGAATTCCTCGCCGCGCTACCAGCCCGGGTTATTCAACAGGCTCCTAGGTCGCCGCGGTCGGAAAACGGAACGGGGGCGCACGTCCGGGCGGACCGCCCCTGACAGGGGGCAGGTCCCGGGTGATTGGCGGCAAATGCCGGGCGGAGATCGTGTCAGCCCTCGACCACGGCGGCCTCTCCCTCGGCGGGGGGGGCTTCCTCTTCGACGCTGAACTTGAGAGTGCGTTCTCCTTCGCGCCGGGCGACGCGGACCTTGTCGCCCTCCTTGATGTCTCCCCGCAGCAGGTGTTCCGCGAAGGGATCTTCAAGGTGGCGTTCCACTGCCCGGCGCATCGGACGCGCACCGTAGGCCGGGTCATAGCCTTCCTCGATGAGGAGTTCCTTGGCCGATTCGTCCAGTTCCACCCGGATGTTCTTGTCCCGGACCCGCTTGAGTACCTTGTCGATCTCAAGATCGACGATCCGGATGAGGTCCGGCTTCTCGAGCATATGGAAGACAATGAGGTCGTCGAGTCGGTTGAGGAATTCCGGTTTGAAGTGCCGCTTGGCCTGTTCCGTGATTTTGTCCTTCATCGAGGCGTAGTCGTGGGCGTCGGCTCCGATGGCGCCGAAGCCCATGACGTTCTGCTTCTTGATGAGTTCCGCCCCGACGTTCGATGTCAGAATGATGATGGTGTTCCGGAAATCGACCTTGCGGCCGAAGCTGTCCGTGATGGTGCCTTCTTCGAGGATCTGGAGAAGAAGATGCATGACATCCGGATGCGCCTTCTCGACCTCGTCGAAAAGCACCACACTGTACGGACGGCGCCGCACAGCCTCGCTCAGCTGGCCGCCTTCCTCGTAGCCCACATACCCCGGAGGACTGCCAATGAGCCGGCTCGCCGTGAACTTCTCCATGTATTCCGACATGTCGATCTGGATGAGAGCATCCGGGTCGCCAAACATGAATTCGGCAAGATTGCGGGCAAGGAAGGTTTTGCCCACCCCCGTCGGCCCGAGGAACAGGAACGAGCCGATCGGGCGGCGCGGATCCTTGAGGTCCGCGCGGCTGCGCCGCAGCGCCTTGGAGATGGCCACCACGGCATGATCCTGGCCAATCACCTTGCCCTTCAGTTCCTGGTCCATCTTCAGAAGCTTCTGGGCTTCCTTCTCTTCCATGCGGTTGAGGGGAACGCCGGTCCACTTGCTGACGACAGACATGATTTCGTCGAGGCCCACCGTGACGCGCTTCTCCTCATTGCTGGCGCGCCATGTTTCGATGAGGGATTCCAGCTTCTTGCGGGTATTGCGTTCCCCATCGCGCAGGGAGGCGGCTTTCTCGAAGTCCTGGTCCTTGATGGCTGCTTCCTTCTCGTTGCGGATGCGTTCGATTTCCGCTTCGATCTCCTTGAGTTCCGGCGGACGGGTCATCGAGGAAATGCGGGCACGTGCCCCGGCCTCGTCCATGATGTCGATCGCCTTGTCGGGCAGGAAGCGTCCGGTCAGGTAGCGGGACGAGAGCTTGACCGACTGCGTGATGGCTTCGTCCGTGTAGATTGCCTTGTGGTGGGCCTCGTATTTGGGCTTGATGCCCATGAGGATGCGGACGGCGTCGTCCTCGCTTGGTTCCTCGACCTTGACCGTCTGGAAGCGGCGTTCGAGTGCGGCATCCTTCTCGATGTACTTGCGGTACTCATTGAGCGTGGTGGCTCCTACGCATTGCAGTTCACCGCGGCTGAGGGCGGGCTTGATGATGTTGCTGGCGTCCATGGCCCCCTCGGCGGAACCGGCCCCGACGATGGTATGGAGTTCATCGATGAAGAGGATCACGTTGCGGTGACGCCGAATTTCGTCCATGACAGCCTTGATGCGTTCCTCGAACTGTCCCCGGTATTTGGTGCCGGCGACCATGAGGGCGAGGTCGAGGGTGATGACTTTCTTGTCGCGGAGGATTTCGGGCACGTTGCCGCTGACGATTTCCTGGGCGAGGCCTTCGACGATGGCGGTCTTGCCGACGCCAGCTTCCCCGATGAGGACCGGGTTGTTTTTGGTGCGGCGGCAGAGGATCTGGATGACGCGTTCGATTTCGTCGGCGCGCCCGATCACGGGATCCATTTCACCTTTGGTGGCAAGTTCCGTGAGGTCGCGGCCGAAGGCCTTGAGAGCTGGGGTTTTGCTTTCCTTCGAGCCGGGACGGCTGCGGGGTTCGGCAGGGCCGACCGATTCCTGGAAGGCATCCTCGTCGCTCTCGTGTTCCTGCGGAGTGAAATTGGGATCCAGTTCCTTGAGGATTTCGTTGCGCGTGCGTTCGATGTCGATTTCGAGGCTCTTGAGGACCTGCGCGGCCACTCCTTCGCCTTCGCGGAGCAGACCGAGAAGGATGTGCTCGGTGCCGACATAGCTGTGGTTGAGGGCGCGGGCTTCCTTGCTGGCGAGGGCGAGCACCTTCTTGACCCGGGGGGTGTAGGGGATGTTGCCGACCATCTTCTGTTCCTGGCCGCTGCCGACCTGCTTCTCGACTTCCATGCGCACGGTTTCGAGATCGAGCCCCAGTTTCTGGAGAACATTGACGGCGACGCCCTGTCCAAGCTTGATGAGGCCGAGCAGCAGGTGTTCGGTGCCGACGTAATTGTGATTGAAGCGGTCCGCTTCCTTGCGGGCAAGGGCGAGGACCTGCTGGGCTCGGGGAGTGAAATTGTTCATCGGATTGATGGCGGTAGAGAAGAACGCCGCAGAATGCGGGCCAGCAAAGGAAAAATCGAATTCATATCGATACGCGGGGTCGGCAGCAATGCAACCCGCCTCGTGGAATCGGGAAAGGGAAACGGAAACAAGTTGCGCGGCTACCGAAGGCTGGGGCCGACATTCCAGAAAAGCGGCACCTGCGGGTGGAACTGTCTGGCGCAGTGCAGGGTCAGAATGGCCCGGGCCGCCCGGTTACGGCGCAAAATGTTCTGCGATGGCGGCGACGAGGCCGGGAATGTCGTGCTGGCGGGCTTCGATGTGCGCCTTGTGGCCGAGTCGGCGCAGGGCGGCCGTGGTGACGGGTCCGATGCTGGCGAAACGGATGTCCGGCGGCAGAGTCAGTCCGAGCCGGAAGAAGTTCTCCACTGCGGAAGCACTGGCGAAGGTAATGACATCGGCTCCCTCCTCGCGGAAGCGTGCCTGTCCACCCGTGGGGTCGCCTGTCTCCGGAACGGTGCGGTAGGCGAGGGCTTCATCGACGATGGCTCCGAGTTTACCCAGGCTGGTGGCGACGACATCCCGGGTTTCCTCCGGGCGCACCCAGAGGATGGTTGTGTTTTCGAGACTGCCGGCGAATTCGGTGAATTCCTCGACGAGCGATTCCGCGACGGCTTTTTCGGGAACGAAGTCAGCGGCGAGGTGGTATTCGGCCAGTTTGCGGGCGGTTCCGGGGCCGATGGCGACGAGTCTGGCACCGCCGATTTCCCGGGCGTCCCTGTAGAGTTTGAAGAAGAGATCGAAGAAGGCATCGACCCCGTTCGGGCTGGTGAAGATGATCCATTCGTACTTATGAGCGTCCTGCACGAGCCGTCCGAAAGCGAGGAGGTCGCTTGGTTTTTCTGTACGGATGGTGGGAATCTCGTAAGCGTCGGCCCCGAGTTCGCGTAGTTCGCGGGTGAGGGCTCCGGCCTGCTGGCGGGTGCGGGTGACCACAATGCGGCGTCCGTGCAGCGGGCGTTCCTCGAACCAGTTGAGGCGGTCGCGCAGGCCGACGACACCACCGATAATGCAGACCGCCGGTGGTTTGAAGCCGGATTCCTCGATGCGGCGGGCGATCGTTCCGAGGGTTCCGGTGAGGGTCTGCTGACGGCCAGTGGTGGCCCAGCGGATGAGGGCTACCGGGGTGTCGGGGTTGGCTCCGTGTTCGACCAGCTTTCCGGCCAGGATGGCCATGCGCCCGACGCCCATGAGCATGACCTTGGTTCCGTCCGCTTCCGCCAGTTTGCGGAAATCGAGGGAGCTTTCCTCCTTGGTGGGATCTTCGTGTCCGGTGAAAATGGTGAGCTGAGAGCAGAAGTCGCGGTGGGTGACGGGAATGCCTGCGTAGGCGGGTCCGGCAATGGTGCTGGAGATGCCGGGAACGACTTCAAAGCGGCATCCTGCGGCGCGCAGTTCCTCCGCTTCCTCGCCCCCGCGGCCGAATACGTAGGGATCGCCGCCCTTGAGCCGGGTGACGGTTTTTCCGGCGAGCACTTTCTCGACAAGGAGGGCGTTGATGCGGTCCTGGGGAAGGGTGTGCTGGTCGGCCTGCTTGCCCACGTAGAGAATTTCAGCATCCGGGCGGGCCCACTGGAGCACTTCCTTGTTCACGAGGTAATCGTAGGCGATCACATCGGCCCGGCTGATGCATTCCTTGGCGCGCAGGGTGACCAGTCCGAGATCTCCCGGACCGGCTCCAACCAGATAGCAGATTCCCCGCGGGGCAGTTTTGAATTTGGGCATGCTGTCTTCTTCATGGCCGCATCCCCTGCGGCGTCAAAACCGAAATTGCCCGTGCCGGATGTGCTGCGCTGCGGTAGGGGACACCGAGAAAGCCGTTGACCTTGCTGGGCTACCGGGGCAGGAACTGTCGTCCGGGCCGCAGACCATGGTGCCTGCAAGAGTCTCCGGCGTTCCAAGATTCAATCCGATCCATCAGCCATGTCCCGCTCATTCATCTTTTCTTCGGAGTCCGTCGGCGAAGGTCATCCCGACAAAGTCTGCGACACCATTTCGGATGCCGTTCTCGATGCCTGCCTTGCGGTCGATCCCAAAAGCCGGGTAGCCTGCGAGACGTTTGCGAAAAGCAACATCGTGGTGGTCGGCGGCGAGATCACCATTCCGAAGATCGGGCAGAAGCCGATCGGTGATGTCATCAACATCGACAAAGTGATCCGCGATGCGGTCCGCGGCATTGGCTATGTGAATGATGACGACGTGTTTCACGCCGACCGGATCTTCATCAACAACTACCTGACCACGCAGAGTCCGGATATTGCTCAGGGGGTGGATGCCAAGAAGGCAGACGGGAAGAAGCATGCGGAACAGGGGGCGGGCGATCAGGGCATCATGTTTGGATATGCCTGTGACGAGACACCGGAACTGATGCCGGCTCCCATCATGTACGCGCATCGCCTTGGCCGTGAACTGACCCGGATCCGCAAGGAGGGCAAGCTGGCGAAATGGCTGCGGCCGGATGCGAAGAGCCAGGTTTCGGTGGAGTATGTGAATGGCCGGCCCACGCGGATTGTGAATGTGGTCATTTCCACGCAGCATGCGGAGAGTGCAAAGCATGCGGAGATCGAGAAATTCTGCATTGATCAGGTCATCCGCAAGGTGCTGCCGAAGGAGATGCTGACAAAGGCGACCGAGTATCTGATCAATCCAACGGGCAAATTCGTGGTGGGTGGCCCGCAGGGCGACAGCGGCCTGACTGGGCGGAAGATCATCGTGGACACCTACGGCGGCATGGGCCGCCACGGAGGTGGAGCGTTTTCGGGCAAGGATCCCTCGAAGGTCGACCGTTCGGCAGCCTACATGGGCCGCTGGGTTGCCAAGAACGTTGTGGCGGCCGGGCTGGCGGAACGCTGCGAAGTCCAGTTCGCCTACGCGATTGGTCATCCGCGCCCGGTGAGCGTCCACGTGGACAGCTTCGGCACAGGCAAGGTGAGCGACGACGCGATTCTTGCCGCGATCCTGAAAGTCTTCTCGTTCAAGCCGGCCGACATTGTGAAGCAGCTGAATCTGCTGCGTCCGATCTATGGTCGCAGCACCAACTACGGCCACTTCGGCAAGCAGGAGAAGGAACTCACCTGGGAATCCACCGACAAGGCGGCTGCGCTCCGCAAGGCAGCCAAGTGAGGGGTTTCCGGCGACGGCTGCTCTGGTGATTCCGTCCATCCGTCTGCAAGACGGCGGCTCTGGCCAGCGTGACTGAAGCATGCGCTGGTTCATTCTGCTGTTGATGCTGACTTCGGGCGGACTGGGGGCTTCGGAGATTTCGTTTGAGAAGTCGGTCAGGCCTCTCCTCAAGGCGCATTGCTTTCATTGCCATGGCGAGGGTGGGCGGAAGGAGGGCGGAGTTGATCTGCGGCTGCGTCGGTTTCTGCTGAAGGAGACGGATGAAGGACCGGTGGTGGCACCGGGAGATCCCGCGCGCAGTCATCTCCTGGCTCTCGTGAAAAGCGGTGAGATGCCGAAGGGCGAGACCAGGCTGTCGCCGCAGGAGGTGTCGCTCATCGAGTCATGGATTGCGGCCGGAGCACCCGTGGACAGGGATGAACCTGAAAACATTCCGGATATCTACATCACGGAGGAGGAACGCAGCTTCTGGAGCTTCCGTCCCATCCGGTTGCCGGAAGTTCCTGCGGGGGAGAGCCATCCGGTCGATGCCTTCATTGGGGCAAAGCTTCGTGCGGCCGGGTTGGATTTCCTGCCGCAGGCCGAACCGGGAACTCTCTTCCGCAGGCTCAGCTTCGATCTGCTGGGTCTTCCACCGGAGCCGCAGGCCCTCGCGGCATTTCTGGCGGCATGGGACCGCGATCCCGAGACCGCGTGGCACGATGCCATCGACGCAGCACTCGCCAGTCCCCGTTATGGGGAACGCTGGGGGCGTCACTGGCTCGATGCCGCCGGCTATGCGGATTCCGATGGCCACGAGTC